>JBGSQK010000081.1:0-5978 GCA_041738135.1 Alphaproteobacteria bacterium | reverse complement strand
GCGGCTATTTAATAGCAACCTTGCAACTATTAAATAGTGTTAACTGATTCATAAAACAAGCTATTTTGAAAATAAATATATTTGCTGAATTTTTAAATTAACAAGATGGGGCGTTTAAGTTTAAGGTGTGCCAAATACATGCGTTATTGGGCTTGGAGGTTGTTTTTGATCAAATTTCTGTGAATTTGAAAAGGGATCTTTTTACCCTATTCTCTAGATTCCTTATCTGCCTGGTTTAGGTCAGGGACGATTTCTACATTAAGTTGCCATAAAGCTCACATTTATCTGAACTAATTCATTCACTAAGACATGTATTAAACGTCGTGAATATAAATAATTAATTCATTATAAATATTTGTAGGCTTATAATAAATCTGATTTATATAACGAACAGGCAGAGATAGTTATGAACTACATACAAAAAGTTGTTGTTATAGGGGCTGGTGAAATGGGTGCTGGTATCGCCGCTCAACTCGCCAATGCACAGTGTTCTGTGTTATTACTCGATATCCCGCACGAGAGCGATCGTAATAAGCTTGCTAATGATGCTATAGAACGCATGAAGAAACAAAAACCTGCGCCTTTTATGGACAACAAATTTGCAAATCTTATTGTTACAGGAAACACAGAAGACGATCTCGACAAAATAAAAGATTATGATTGGGTAATCGAAGCCATTTTCGAAAAACTGGAGGTCAAGCAAGATCTTTATCGCAGAATAGATAGCTTGTTGGATGGAAGAATTATCGTCACGTCCAATACATCCTCTATCCGATTAAGCGATTTGATTCAAGGCCGCAGCGAAGAATTTCAGAAGAACTTTATAATTACCCACTTCTTTAATCCCCCACGATATATGCGTCTTTTGGAGTTTATTACGAGCGCCAAAACCAATCCAGAGATTGTTGATAAACTAAAACTATTCGCTGACGAGCGCCTGGGCAAAACAGTTGTTTATTCCCATGATACGCCTGCTTTCATAGGCAACAGAATTGGGACATATGTAGCTTTATGCGCGCTTGATGAAGCTAAAAAGTCTAATCTGAAATTAGATGAAATAGATAACATATTTAGTAAAGCCTTTGATGTACCTAAAACTGGAATCTTTGCTCTATTTGATCTGGTTGGTCTCGACATTTTATCCTCTGTGGGGAGACAACTCATAGGAACCCTCCCTTTATCGGATCCTATACATAAATTGGATACGAAAGGTATTTCAGCTTTCCTAAATAATCTTATCCATAAGGGATACACAGGAAGAAAAGGATTAGGTGGATTCTACAGGATGAATGAAGAAAATGGCAAGAGAGTCAAAGAACAAATCAACCTTAAGACTGGAGAGTTTGAGTCCACGTCTGATAAAATTATCATCCCTAGCCTTGTTTCAGCAGCAGATAATCTTAAAGCCTTTTTATCTCAAGACGATGAGCCAGCGTTCCTCGCACGAAAAATAATTTTTGATGCGTTTTATTATTCGGCATACCTGGTGCCAGAAATCACCGATGACATAATCAATATTGATCGAGCCATCAGACTGGGCTTTGGCTGGAAGTTGGGTCCATTTGAAATGATGGATAAAATTGGACCATCCTGGTTGCGCGAGCAATTCAAAGCAGAAGGACGCGATGTACCAAGGCTTTTAGAGTTGGTGGGTGATGGAGCATTCTATAAACTCATTAAAGGTCAAAGGAATATGCTAACCACTTCTGGAAGCTATAAACCTATTATAAGGCCAGAAGGAGTTTTACGACTGAAAGATTTAAAAGATAATCAAAAACCACTTCTTGATAATCCCGGGGCTCGTCTTTGGGACATTGGCGATGAGGTTGTTTGCTTTGAATTTAAGACCAAAGAAAATACTTTTACCCCAGATGTTTTTGAAATGATCAAACAAACAATTGAGTTGGTTCAGAAGGAATATAAAGCTTTGGTCATTTATAATGAAACGGATAATTTTAGCTTAGGCATGAACTTAGATTTAGCGGTCAAGATGTCTTCTGAAGGGAACTATGATCAAACAGCGTTGGAATTTCAGCGACAGGGCCAAGAAGCCCTGATGAGTCTGAAATTAGCTCCATTTCCTGTGGTAGGTGCTCCTGCAGGCCTGGCTGTTGGTGGCGGCTGTGAATTACTCCTTCATTGTAACGCAGTCGTTGCGCACGCAGAACTTTATATTGGGCTTGTGGAGATTGGGCTTGGCATAGTGCCTGGATGGGGCGGATGTAAGGAAATGCTTTTACGCGCACAAGAATTTTATCCTGGCGGCACACTTTTGGCATTCAGACATATATTTGAAACCATTGGGTCAGCAAAAGTTGCCACCTCTGCCTATCATGCCAAACATTTATTGTTTTTACATCAATCAGATGAGATCGTTATGAATAAGGATCGGGTTCTTTATAGGGCGAAACAGAAGGCTTTGAGTCTTGTTGAGGGTTACGTTCCCCCTGTAGAACAACACATTAGGCTGCCCGGAAAATTGGGTATGATTGCCCTAAATATAGCCATTAAATCCTTACGATCTTCGAGTAAGATTTCTGACTATGATATGGTAGTTGCTGGTAAACTAGCTTATGTTGTGACCGGAGGCCCAACAAATGTCTTTAGAACGGTAAGTGAACAACAACTTTTTGACCTTGAGATTGAAGCTAACCGACAACTCTCAGAAAACCAACTAACGCGAGACAGATTTCTTCATTACGTCAATACAGGAAAAATTTTGAGGAATTGAACTGTTAGTATAGATTGCGGTAAGGGAGTCACAAGTGTTTTGCAAAGAGCACCAAATTCATGTCTTTTAGGAACTTGGGGCTGGTTTTGACTAATTTTTGAAGAATCAAAAATGAGGGTGTTTTCCCCTCTTTTTGTAATCTCCCGGAGCTGCCTGTTAATGGGATTGGGGGATTCTTCTAGCTATTGTATCAAAAATCACCTAGGAAGAAGCAATGCGATCTGATAAATTTTGAGTGAAAAATCCAACATATTTGATCAGCAGGAGACCCCCAGTGAAAATATCATCTTACTTAATACTATGTTCTATGTTGGTGGCAATGTGTCCTGCTCAAGCTTCCTTCTGCATGGAAGATGCTCCTGATGTGAAATCAATGGGTAGGTTTCACATAGATAGCGACACGCTGGACGCCATACTCTCAAGTATAGGAGAAGCTGTTCCGGCTATTCCTTTTAAACGAAAGCAAGAGCTTAGCCTTCGTCAAAGGGATGATATGAAGTTAAGGGCCGCACTGCTTCATTCCTATGGATATATAGCTAAAGAGGATGAATTAGAGAGGTGGGTACGCGCAACTTGGCCAGAAAACGACCCAGACGCCGACGTACCCTAAATGATAAACTTTCAGGCTATTGTTGCTCCAAATCCACGCGTTATAGGGCTATCGGTTGTTTGTCCAAATTTCAGCAGAGATGAAAGGGGATCCAGTTTCGCCAAGCCTCATCCACCTTATAATTTTGAGGTTGAAGTTAGAAACTAGCTACCTTCCATTTTTGGATCAGCTTCATGCCTTGGGAAATCAGGGCCCACTTTTGGGGCACACTTATAAGGGCCGCAAAGGAATTGATGGGGCGATTGTCTTAATTCGTAATCATCATGAACTACTAAGAGGCGAGGTTGCTGAAGAGCTCAAGCGTCTGAGCGGCACAGACACCATCAATTTGAGAATCGCCTTGTTTTATATTGCACTGGCAAAGAAGCGTGAGGCCGGTGAAACTTTTGGTCCTGCCCATTTATCTACCTTCTTCAAGGGCGACTATTTTGGCAGTAATCCAACAGTCAAAGACTTGTTAAGCCAGACTAGCTTCTACCAAGAGGGATGCTTCTGGACGCCGGATAATGGTTATGTGAAAAATTCTGATAGCAGAAAAAATGTTCCTAGCGATTTTCAAGGGTTGGATTTGGTCGTAGAGAACGGGCGCAGCTTAGATAATCCACAAATGGTCTTTTCTGATTGCTCTGGCTTTGCTTAGCAGATTGCCAAGCAATTTCACCCCCAAAACGCTCGGCTACAAAAACGCGTCCTTTCCTACCAATTGGCAGCTGTTTACGATGCCTTGGCTAATGAGAGGAAAGGCACGAGCGATAGACTCTATGACTTAAATGGCAGTAATCGTCGAGTCCTAAATGCTTATGAGGCAGGTAAGGTAACGCAATATAGCCAAACCATTGCCCAACTCAAACCTGTTTATGAACCGGTGCTTAATCCTCTACAAAACATGAGGCCAGGGGATATTTTGGTGGAGCGTAGTGTAAATGGCAGCGAAGGACATGTTATGATCATTGTCGATCAATCTCCGGATGATCCTACCCGCATCACTGTTGTTGAATTAACTGGATTTGGCAATGCCCGAGGCTACAGATGGCGGGATCTGAAATTAAGTAACAATACGAACGGCTGCTTTCACCGTGTATTGAAAATAATACAATAATTAGATATTATTTTTTATTGACGATTTGTTTTTTATATAATATACAACACATATGTTTATTACTTTTATATGATTGGAGTTTATTATGAATACAAAAATTATCACAAGTTTTTCCTTTATGTTAATATCAACATCTGCCTTGGCTTTTCAGCTTGAGGATGACCTACCTTCCGCTAGAAATCTAGTTAATCAACCGCAAACGATTGAGGAATTGCCTAAGATTAAAACACGAGAGTGGGGGCCGCAATTAGATATGGTAAAGAATCTTTTTGGTCAAATTACGGACGATCGAGCCAAATTAAATAACATTCGCAAAGATAACTCAGATAAGTTTCAGCAGCTTTCGAAAGAGGGTGAAGTTGATATGCGGGTGTTCTTAAAAACCGTAGATGCCCAAAACAAGGAATTCGTAAGCGCAATTATTGATGAAGAAGTTAAGGCGATGGGTATTGATGCCAACACATTCTCAGTCTTCACCATGGGCTCGATGGCTCGTGGCGAAAGTGGTTTATATACGGACCTGGAAATATTCTTTGTTGTGAAGGAAAAGACTATTCTTACGCAATATGCTATGGAGAAATTGGCTCAGCGCCTTTCAGATCGTTTTTTCCGTCTTGGTGAACATCCGGATGTGGGCGGAAAAGGCTTACGTATCGATGAGGCAGGGAATGCTCCTTTTCACTTACGTTTCGCCGGTCGTCAAATGGATCCAGATCAGCAAGGTAAGGTTATGCGAGCAGCGATTGCCAATCGCGATTTTAAGGCCATACCTTTTGAAGGATGCCGCATGATGTTAGTGACGCCAGAAGAGCTATCAAATTACCACGATACAAAATATACCAAACAACTTCTAGATCAGCAGACAGCTGAAGAAAAACTCGCATTGAAGAAACAGCGTCGACAAGCTTTTTGGGAAGCATTCAGTGTTCTTCGCGCGGATAGCGAAAATGATCATAAATCAGATGCTGAATTGCACAAGCAAATCGATCTATATGCGCAACATCTTTACAAAAGGCCAAGCCCAAAAGAAGCAAAACACGCTGAAGATCTCGGCACTCGTTTAATGCGCAACGTTGCGCCATTATATGATAAGGGCGGGATGTTTGCTCAATATTGGACCAAACGAGAACAAATTCTGGATGGCGCTCCCAACGAGAACCCGGATAAAAATGTAAGCCGACGCCAAGAAATAGCCAAGGAGCTTTTGGTGGATGATGGTGTAAAGTATGTCACAGAGCCAAGCTTTAATGTTTGTGAGGGAAAACTTGGGAATATGATCGATCTAAAGCGTGAACTGTATCGCATTCCTGAGCAAATTCTAACTAACTTAGGCTTCTATTATAATGTTGGCGCTCAAAACACCCTTGATATTATTCAAGTTTTAAACGAAAAAGGCATTTTTGATGATGCGTTCGCTCATGATGTTAAAGAATTGATGAGCTTTGCTATGCAGATGAATATCAAACAACAATCTATCATGAAGAAGCAAGGGTTTGCGGTTTATATCTCACAAAACAAATATGATGAGGATATGAAGG
>JBGSQK010000080.1:0-3803 GCA_041738135.1 Alphaproteobacteria bacterium | reverse complement strand
GCGGCTATTTAATAGCAACCTTGCAACTATTAAATAGTGTTAACTGATTCATAAAACAAGCTATTTTGAAAATAAATATATTTGCTGAATTTTTAAATTAACAAGATGGGGCGTTTAAGTTTAAGGTGTGCCAAATACATGTCTTAAAGGAACTCAAGGCGGGTTTTGAGCATTTTTCGAAGGATGAGAAAAGGGTGTCGTATTCTCCCTTTTTGTTATATGCCGCAACTGCCTGATATGGGAACTGAGGCGATAGTAACCCTGTCCTTGTCAAAAAAAACTTGCATAAATAAAATTCAGACTTATATGTAAGGTAGTAAGCCTTTCATGACGGTTTTTTTTTGATATATAAGGAGATTATTAGAAATGATTAAATTTACAAAGAAGCTAGCGATTGTCGCGAGTCTTGTGACATTATATTCAGTGCAATTTGCGTGTTATGGATCTAATAACAATAATTTGCATTTGGATCAGACTGACCATAATGCCAGAGGGCTTATTTCAATGTCTACTGTTACTCAAGAGCCACGTTTTGGCTTATCAGCTAATATGGGAGGTGCACCAAAACCAGTGGTGCAGATAATTATTGAGTACGCAAGTGAAGAAAGTTTTCCACTAGATTTAATGTTAGTTTGCAAGTCCTGGCGTAACGCTATGCTCGAGTTAAATACTGCTCAGCCAGACCAACGCGCTGGAAAACAGAACTTTTTTGGAAGTCTTTTTAAGAAAATAGGTGTTAGGCTAAGCCACATGAATAACATACCAACTGCTCAGCCTAGCCTGAAAGCTGATTTATCAAACCCTTTTATGCAAAAATGCATTAATAAATGGTCGGAGGCGAGATTTAAAAACGGAATTCTGTTGTTTAATTATTGTGACTCACATACAAAACTCGATAAAGATTCTAATTCTAAGCCAATTACCGATACAGTGTGTATTATGAATGTCTCTGATTGCCTATACGATCAAAAAAACGCAAAACGTGCTTTCAACCTTTCGCAATGTGAAAATGCAGGCGAAGATCTTCGCATAACACTTAGTGTAGACGAATTTTTTGAGGTCGATGGCGAGAACGAGAATAGGCTAGTAATACTTTTTGCTACATATCAAATGGTAGCACAAACACTTCAGACATCAGGCAAGCCTTTTGCTTCTATCATTAAGGAGTGGAATCCAATAAAAGGCCCCGTAGCCATGTTCTCGAGAATGGGCAGCAATAAGGATGTGAATTCTTTTGATTATCTTTTAAACGATTCTCCAGCCTCCATCTCCCGTGCGACGATACACCAAAACTTGGAAAAAAACAGTAAGGTTATGGAAGCAAGTTTAAATTCGATGGGCCCCAGCCGAAGCAGTAGAATCGTCCATAACATGATAAATTTCAAGTTTATTTATGAACCAAGACTACTCGCATATACCAAAACTATTTACCAGTAGAATGAGACTGTTATTACGCTGCACAGCATCTATAATGAAAGGATGCTGTGCAGCAGCATTTGAACATTACTAATTGATCGACATACTTCCGCAAAACTGCAAGGGTAACCGTCAATTTAACCCCATCTTTTTTTAGTTTTTAAAATAGTCCAGACTGACCTTTGTTTTTTCAACTCATTTGGAGGATGTCGTGAGGTCAAGGCTGTTTGTTACAAACCTGGTGTGTCGTGAAAAGCTGAGAAAAGCTTTTAAGAAACATAAGTCCAGGAAATACTGGGTTCAGAAAAGTCAGGCTTACAAACAAAGCGGCCTGAGCTTTAAGAAGTTTTGCCAGTCCCAAGGGTTGCCGACTTCTAGTTTTCATCGCTGGTTCATGCGTTTGGAGGCTGAGGGTGCTTTGGAGGGGGATTTTATTCCTGAGATTATGGTAGTTAGATGATAAACAAAGGCCCCCGAAATCTTACGAGATTGCAATTTCTGTTGATTTACAGTTATGCTGATTTGGCCAATATGTTCGAAACCAGAAGGGTCAGTTTTACAAGTGAAATTATAGCATTTAGAGTACAGACATGAATATCAAGATTCTTAACGATCACAATGATATCGAAATGTGCTTCGACGCTTCTGCGAACTGCGACCGCACCTGAAAGACAAAAAGTCT
The DNA here is from genome assembly GCA_041738135.1 of Alphaproteobacteria bacterium. Lineage (GTDB taxonomy): Bacteria > Pseudomonadota > Alphaproteobacteria > JAGOMX01 > JAGOMX01 > JAGOMX01. The sequence continues at coordinate 1,705 of JBGSQK010000080.1, read as the reverse complement.
TTCACAGATTGGATACGGGCTATAACAAGGCATGCAGCTCACAGAGTATACTTAAAAAACGGGTTTGAAATGAAAAGCCACCACATGGCTTTGGTGCTTTATTAAGGAAATAGAAAAATGAATTATAGAATCGTCCCAACAGCTGAAGCTCACCTAGAAGGATTCTGGACAGTCCTTGATAGCATAGCCAAAGAACGCAAATACATATCTTTCTTCGAGGGACCTCCTATGGAACGGTTTCGAAGATTTGTAATTGGAAATATCGAAAAAAACATCCCTCAGTTCTTGGCGCTTGCAGATGGCAAAGTAGTGGGCTGGTGCGACATTAAACCTTCTGACAGACCTGTACACGCCCATAGTGGCGAACTGGGTATGGGGTTATTGGCAGGCTATAGAGATCAGGGCATTGGATCCACATTAATACAAACTGCCCTTGATGCGGCCCGAGCCTTTGGGATGACCCGAGTTGCTCTAACTGTGTATGAGGGCAATACCCGTGCTCTCGAGTTTTATAAAAAGTTTGGATTTGAAGTGGAAGGCATCAAACAGAAAGACGCCTTAATCGATGGCGTTTACATAAACGTTATCAGCATGGCTTTGCTGTTTGAAGGGTAGGAAAAATGACCCTAAAACTTGTCTTTGAGATACATAAGGCAGTTTTAGACCAATTTCTTTATGGATCCGAAAAAGGGTTCTTTTTAACCTGTACTAGTTCATAGCTGATTAGAATACTTGACAAAATAGTAATAACAACCTTATGTGTCATCTAGAGAGGCCATTATTATATGGATTTATAGATGTATGGAGATTATTAAAAATGCTTGGTATTACAAAGAAATTCGCGATGGTCATTGGCATGCTGGCTTTTTGTTCTGGGCAAGTTAGTGCGAGTGACTTAAATAGCAATGAAACCGCTGACGGCGCAGAGGATTCTAGCAATAAACTTCGAGTGGCGCCTTTAGTGCGTAATGAAGTATCTGTAGAAAACTTAGATCAAACATGGTTCGGAAGCATAGGTTATGATATGCAAAAATATATTGTGTTGCTTATTGCAGTGAGCACAAAAAACCCTCTTGAATTAAGTCAAGTTTGTAAGACTTTCAGAGACATCATCCGTCCGGAAATAATAATTTCCAGAAGCAAACCTTTTTCCGAGCTCTCTTCTCTTCATAAAAAATTATTAATTGCAATACATGGCGGGCTGGGCCAAGAAGTTTTTTATGAGCAATTTTTAAACATGACTGTGAATTGTATAAATGAAGTTGACAACGATGTCAGGGCGCAAGACGTGTGTTTATCAAGTTCTCCTAATCCGTTTAAGAGTACATTACCGTTACCAGAGTTTATAACTGTTTTGGTCCTAACGACCGATCTGTCGGTTTTTTGCAACACGAATATAAACAAAGGAAAAAGATTAGTTTGTCTGGCCCCTTTCCAATGCATCAAGCAGAAGATGCAGGCTCTGCCTGGCTTGGATCAGATCATAGATAAAGTAGATCCAAAGTCGTATGTTTTTATCGATAGGGATGAAGAAGATGAAAATGACTTAACAAGATATGAGGTAGGGTAATCCCCCCATTTTTAATGGGTTTATAAAGTAGAAAGTTCTTTAGCTGCCCCATGCAGCTTTTGTTTTGGTGTAATTCCACCTAACCCCATATTAGGTCTTTCGTTGTTATAATGCCATAGCCAATTTGTGGCTTTG
>JBGSQK010000060.1:0-2832 GCA_041738135.1 Alphaproteobacteria bacterium | reverse complement strand
GCGGCTCCCGTCGCAGCGCCAGCAGCTCCGGCACCTGTGGCGCCTGCGGCTGTGGCCATGCCACCGGCAATGGCGGCTCCAGCCCCGGCTGTAACCGCAGCCATAATTAATGCGATAACAACCTTAGCCGCTGCTGTGGGGCCTCGGGATTTTTCATCCCATTTTTTGTAGCTCTCATAGATGTCGTTGACGGTTACATCTTCGCGGTCCATGAGGACATTGGCGTAGGAATGCAAAGAATTGTTCAGGAAGTCATCCCGAGATGTATGCTTTTTTTGGTTGGTGGGCAGGTCGAGTTCAACACCCTTGGGGCCTTCAACCTGAAACCCACCGCCTGCACTCACTTGCACGCCATCGAAAGTGCTGTGGTTATGACCAACAGATTTGTTCGATACCCAAGCCTTAGACTTACTGGATTTGGTTTTACTCTCCACATCCTGAGCCATGCTATGGGTCAAGGATGTCTTCTCCTCCAACGACCGCACAATGGTCTCCGCCCCACTAACAAAACGCGTGGCTTGCTGCTCGTTTTCAAGACGAGAGGTGAGTTGGTTTTTGAAGGGTGCAACGATAGATTGAACCGACAAACAATCGGCAGCAATTACTTCACCCGCTATTCCTGTGGTGAAGAACCATCCGATGAAGGAGAGGGTGGTAGCTAGGTTGCGGAGCATGAAAATAGATTTATTTCATAACTAAATGCATATAATAATTCCTGTTTCTCTTAAAGATTCTCTAACAGTATTTATATTTTCTTCGGGAACCCACCACTGCCATAAAACTTCGGTTAGAGGGCTGAGCTCACCATGACTCGGAGAAGTTTCAATCCAGTGTTTAAGTGTTGTATTGAAAACAGGCTGGTTTAAGTGAACTTCTGAGAGCAAATTCATGGGGTATATGTCGCGTAGTTGGCCTTGCACATATCCTCCGTCTAAGAAGCCATAGCGCCTGAACCATTCACCTATATTTTTGCGTTCTTTTTGAATCTCTGGAGACTGAGAAAATGTTTCTAAACCTGAGATTATTCCAAATGCATATAAGCCAGGCCCCTTAGCCAGCTCTCTGCCATAAATTATACCGTAATTAGCTTTAAAATATTGTGCAATCTCTCTAATTAAATTGGTAACGTATATTCTTTTAAATTGCACAATACTATTATCAAAGTATAAGTTTATAACCCCTCTTTTATCCAAATCAACTGAGATTGATAACAAACCATCAGTCATATCATAATCCCATTCATCGAGGTAGGCCGCAAACCAAAAATTGGATATATTACTATTATCATTTTCAAAAAGAATTTTTTTAATATAATTAAATGTTTTGGTTTTGCTCATAGATATACTGCTTCCCTGGATGCTTCCTCGAAGCGGCTTAAAAGCTAATTTAAGCATCCATTCTTCGCAAAAAGTAAAAAGTCCCTTCATATCCACACTATTTTTTTCAACATCATAGAAAGTTATCGATGTGCATATTCTTTTATTGATCATTTCGTAAGATCCTTAAACTCATTTTTTACTTTTTGTAGGCTTAATGACATCTATCTCTCCCCTTCTGTCTAATGGCAGTTGCTCCATTGCCTTATTGTTTCTAGTGAATAATAATGTTTCATTATCAGTTCTAGACTGCACTTCAATCCCATGAACTGTTTTATCTCTTTTCACGATGGTCACATCTGGACGACGATTGGGATACACAAAACAGTCAGTAGCTTTTTTATAGCCACGGTTAAGGAATACTGCTTCAACATCGTTAGACTTAGCTGCACGTATGCCCTCCCTATACGACCTAAAAGCATGTCCTGGCGTGCCTGTCTTTTGTGCCTTTCCAACTATTTTCAACTTATACTCTTGTCCTGTACGGATTGTCCAGGGCTGTTCTTTCGTGGGTTTAAAATGTGCAGCTACTCCTGGAGGGCTAACTAGTTCAATTTTAGGTGCTTCAGAATTAACCTTTGTGGTTTTAGATGATTCAGTTTTCCCATTGGACACAGAACTCTCATTCGTGCCTTTCTTCCCCCCGTTACCCCCTGCTGGTTTGAATGCTCCTGCGAGCTTTCTAGTGCCGTTAACTGTGGTTACGATGGCCTTTTTAGTAGCTGATTTAAGCGGATTAATGTTGGCAGCCACCATCATGCTGGCGTCGACGCTATTGGAGACTGTTTCTGCTGAAAAGCCGGTTTTGTCTTCTGCCCAATCTGCGAAATCGTCTTTTGCTTGGCTGACGACTTCGGTATCCTTGGTCAAATCATAGGCTTCACCTAAGACTGCGGCGGCTCCCAGCAGTATAGGTATTGCCGGGCCCAAATTATTTTCCAGAGCATGGTCTGCCGAATGAGCTGCGGCATCCACATTTAGACCTGTTCCTAAAGCTGTGGTGGCGGTGAGGATTTTCGCGTAATCCACTATCTTTGATGCCTCTTCGTCGCGGATTTGGTTGTAGCGTTCATCACTGATGTTGCCGTCTGAATCGCGTTCTTTATTTACACGATCATTGATTGATTCGCGCGCATAACCGAGCATGCTTTCGGCAAAGGCCTCGCCTGCTGCGGCTCCGGCGCCGCTGGAGAGGGCTTTTTCTAGCCAGTCTTTGGAACCTGCATTGGCTATGGCTCCTGCAACGGTTCCGGAGATAAAGTGCCCTATTTTATGCTCGCCATAACTTAGTTCATATCCACGGTCTGTATTGGACTGACTCAATTCTCCCGCCACCATATCTTGTAGCGTATTACCAGCAATGGTAAGCCCGCTTTGAAGGATTGTTTGTTTGAAGTCTGCGCCTTGGGCTAGGGCGAAGCCGGTGGAGACGGCGTTCTTTGTGGCGTTGGTGGCT
>JBGSQK010000024.1:2500-34176 GCA_041738135.1 Alphaproteobacteria bacterium | reverse complement strand
CCCCACAGAGCCCACAATCAGCTCAGATCAGCTCAGCTACCAAGGGGCAGCTGATCTGACCTGAATGTGGACTTATGGACAACACTGCCTTGTGCGACATTTCATGCATCCTTCAGTGTCACATGTATGTGAACTAGTACAGCTTAATCCCGTTATTCTCGAAGAGTTTCTCACCCTATCAATTTATAGTCTCATTAGGATAAACCCCCCAGAGCGCCTCTTTGGGAAGCCAGCCTTTGATGGAATCGATTTGGATTCTGCACCATTCGCCTTGGCATTTTTGGACGCGGACCATGACGTCGGGTTCGATTTGGGCGATCACGTGTGAGTCTATGGCGGGTTTTTCTTTGATGTCACGGGGTTGTTTTTGGATGAGGGCGTGACGTGTGCCTGTGAGCATGCTTTGGTGCACCCAGCCTTCCGAGCCTTCCACATCTTTAATTTTACGCCAGTTTTCAAATTCCGCGATGATTTCTACGGGTAGGTTGGCTCGCACATAGACCCATTCGATGGGATAGTCTTTGCCGGGCCCGACGCGCACGTTAATTTGTGGGGAACGTAAGGACACAAAACGTGGCACGGGCAAGCCGGATTTGGCCTGCACGGGTGGGCACAAGATTGCGAGCGATAAAAGTAGGTACGTAAAAAGTTTCATCAACGGCCTCTAGTGGTTATAACCTCTACATTGCCGTTGATTTGTGGTTTCGTCAATTACTCTATTGCTTGGGGATTAATGTCGCGGTGTAATTATCTTGATTTTTGTCGATTGGTGCATTGCCAGAATTCTTAAAACTGCCTTCTTTGCACATATCTAAAACGGCTTCAAAAGTGGCTTCTGCAACGCTAAGCTTCGCGATAGCTTTCACATATTCATTGTTACCATCAATGTTAATGTTCAATGGTTTTCCAGTTTGACTTTGAATTTGTGGACCGACACTTTGCTTGACGAATATTTTGTACTTTTCTTCAATCATATCCAGTTGCGACCTAATGAGATTCAGTTCTTTTTCTGCGAGCGTGCAATTCATACCTTTGCTTTCGGCATTTGCCGTTGCACAAATGACCGCAAGGCTGGTTAACATCATAAGATATTTCATCAAACATTCTCTCATTGGTGTGTGATTATAGTCTAGCAAGAGAATGTTATCAGAACGTTAATAGTGCATTACTTCTTCAAATAATTCTTGATCAAGGACTCAGCAATTTGCACCGCGTTGAGAGCTGCGCCTTTACGGATATTGTCGGCGACGATCCATAGACCCAGGCCGTGTTTAACAGATGGATCTTGACGGACGCGGCTAACATAAACGGCGTCTTCGTGAGCTGCATCCAACGGCGTGATGTATCCGCCGTCTTCGCGTTTGTCGAATAGTGTGATGCCTGGAGATTTTTTTAAAATTTCCCTGGCTTCTTGATCGGACAGAGGACTCTCAAATTCGATAGTGGCGGAGATAGCGTGCCCAATAAAAGTGGGAACACGTACGCATGTGGCAAATATGGGTATTTCGCGGCCTAATATCTTTTGCGATTCAATGGCGACTTTTTCTTCTTCGCCAGTCTGACCATTTTGACGGAACTCGTCGATGTGAGGAATGACGTTGAAAGCGATTTGCTTGGTGAAGATTTCTGTGTCCACCGAGTTGTTCATGAAAATATCACGAGTTTGGCGGTAGAGCTCGTCCATAGCTTCTTTGCCAGCACCGGAGGTGGATTGGTATGTTGAAATAACGACACGCTTAATTTTAGCGGCCATATCTAGGGGCTTCAGCACCACACAAAGGGGCAAGGCCACGCAGTTGCCGTTGGCGACGATGTTCTTCTTTTTGTAATGTACCAGTTCATTGTCGTTGACCTCAGGGATTATTAATGGCACGTCTCTGTCCATGCGGTAAGCCGAGGAATTGTCGATGACCACAGCACCAGCCGCAGTAGCGCGAGGTGCAAATTCTAGAGAAGTCTTGGCGCCAATGGAGGAGAGAACAATGTCGATTCCCTTAAAGTCGTAACTATCAAGGGCAATGCATTTGACCGTGTGGTCTTCACCAAAGGATATTTCCGTGCCTTGCGATTGGCGTGATGCAACGGCTGTCATGGTTTTGATGGGAAATTTGCGGTCCGCAAGAATCTTCAATATTTCACGACCCACATTGCCGGTGGCGCCTACGACTGCAACGTTGTATCCCATGGGGCATTTTCTCCTATAATTTATTAGTCAAATATCCAAATAGCATTCTATGTCATCCCCGCGAAGGCGGGGGATGACAATAAGGTGTGTGCTCTTTGATCTCGAACTTACACTAGACCAATTACCGCCGACTATACCAACATCTTTACTTAATCGCTAGTTTTTGTTATGCCAAGGTCTGATGATATGAATGCGAGGCTTCCCATTATAGAAATTTGCCGAACTTTGGATGAAACGAAAGCGTTGGCTGTGCGGATTGCAAATCTGGTGCGGCCAGGTGATGTGATAACTTTGAAAGGCACGCTTGGAGCGGGAAAATCAGAGTTTGCTCGGGCTTTTATCAAACATTTGGCGGGTACACACACAGTTGTGCCCAGCCCTACGTTTACCATTTTAGAACAATATGAAACGCCATCGTTTATGGTATCGCATTTTGATTTGTATCGCCTGGAAAGTCCCGAAGAACTTGCTGAAATAGGTTTTGAGGAAGCGTTGCAGTCGGGCGTAACACTGATCGAATGGCCTGAAAGGCTTGGGACCTACTCTTTACCACATTTACTGGAGATTGTGATAGAGGTGGATGCTAAAACTGAAATCCGCAAAGTGGAACTCAAGCCGAGTGATACATGGCTAGTAAGATTGGGCACATAAATTAGGGGCCTCATTGCCGGCCCCTAAAACCCTGCTAGGATATTTATCCAAGAAAATTTTGTAGCTTTGGTCACTCAATTTTCATATTATGGGCCTGCGGTACAGGCAGGGATGCCGATGACCGTCAAGAAAATGTGTTGCCAGCCCGACGGCTGAGGGCTCTAAGAGTTGCTCGCCGATTGTGGCTGGCAATCATTTTCTTGAGCAAATATCCTAGCGGGGTCTTAGGGGCCGGCAATGAGGCCCCTAACGCACATCTAAAACAAATTTCCCGATCACCACATTCCCCCTAGAGCTTGCCTCATAAATATTCTACATTGGGGGCATGAATGTACATACAATCCCGGCCTGGTTTTCTTTTACGGATGTGCTGGCGCAGTCTTTACTGCGTGATGGCGATGCATTGGGAGAAACCTTAATCTTGCTGCCTAATCGGCGGGCTTGTAGGGTTTTGCGGGAGTCTTTGGTGAAACATAACCAAGGGCGGGCTATGATTTTGCCGCGCATGATGCCTTTTGCGGATTTGGATCCAGAGGATGCGGTTTTGTCGACGCAGTGGATTCATGAGGATGTGCTGCCGCCTATTTCGCCTTCATCACGGCAGGGCATCTTGATGCAGTTGATCATTAAGTATGGCCAAGCCATCGGTGAGAGTGGTTATGGGCAGGCTGGGCATGCGGTGCAGTTGGCTGGGGAGTTGGCGCGACTGATTGATCAGATCCATTGGGAAGGCTTATGCTTTGACCAGATTGCACATTTGGTGCCCGAAGACTATGCCCAGCACTGGCAGATAACATTGGATTTTCTGAAGATTATTACGGAACACTGGCCCGCTATCATGGCAGCGCGTGGGGTTTCTGATCCGGCGGCTTGGCGGCGGGATTTGATCTTGGGTTATGCGCAAAAATGGCGGGAAGAACCGCCTTCTTATCCGGTGATTGCTGCTGGCTCTACAGGCTCCATTCCTTGTACGGCAGAGCTGATGAAGGTGGTGGCAGGTCTGCCTCATGGCAAGGTGGTGTTACCAGGGCTCGATCACATGATGCCTGAGGATGAGTGGGATCAGTTGGATATTACCCATCCGCAGTATGGTATGTCTAAGCTGCTCTCTTCTTTTGGTATGGCTCGCAATCAAGTAGAGGTATGCGCTGGCACAAACGCGCCTGCTTGTGCCACTGCGCGTTTTGAAGTGCTATCGCGCGCTATGCAGCCGAGCATCGGTGGTTGTTGGACTGTAGAAGAGCCTGTGGCGCAGAAGGCTTGTGAGGATTTTCAGCTGCTGGAATGCGCTAGCTCTTCGCAAGAGGCTGGCGTTATTGCCCTGATGATGCGGCAAGCTTTGGAGGATCCGGAGCAAACGGTAGCTTTGGTCACGCCTGATCGAGGCTTGGCGGCGCGCGTGCATCGGGAGCTGGAACGCTGGGACTTAAGGGCCGATGATACGGCCGGTTGTGGCTTGAGTGAGATCCCTGAAGCTACATTCATGTTATTGCTGGCGGAATCATTGTTGGATACGGACAGTATTGTGGCATTGCTGAAAGTGCTGCATCATCCGCTGATGGCCCAGGGCCAATGGCAAGAATTTATTTTGAAAATTGATCGGGACGAATGCCGGAAGCATCGTAAAGTGAGTGATCTTTGCAAGCATTCTGAAGCCTTCAATGATTTTTACCAACCGTATCAAAATGCCATGTCTGGGTTTGTGACGCTGGCTGAGAAATCTTTAGTACCGTTAAGCGATTTGATTGAATCACATTTTGCGGCTGCCAATTTCTTGATTGGTGACTCCTTGTGGTCGGGCCCATATGCGCAAGCTTTTGCGGATTTTTGGTCCAGCCTGAATCAATCGGCAGGTGATTTTCCTGATATTTCGGCCACTGATTATCCCGCTTTGATTCAGCAGCTCATGTCTTCGGGCACCGTGCGCGAGCCATATGGATATCATCCACGCCTATTTGTGTTGGGCCCGCTAGAGGCACGTACACTTAAGACGGATTTGATGATTTTGGGTGGACTAAACGAGGGGGCCTGGCCTTCTTTGAAGGAATCGGATCCCTGGCTCAACAGGCCCATGCGTTCCGAATATGGATTGCCCTTACCTGAACGACGCATCGGACTGTCAGCCCACGACTTTGCGCAGGCATTTTGCGCAAAAAAAGTCGTGTGCACCCGAGCCTTACGAGTGGGCGGCGCACCGACGGTGGCGTCCCGCTGGCTGTTGCGACTGGAAACGGTGTTGAAGGCAAGCGGGGTAGAGATTAAGAAATCAGCCGAACCTTGGCTTACTTGGTATACTGGGCTGGATCACCCTGACGTGGTGAAGCCTCATGCTAGGCCAGCCCCCTGCCCTCCTTTAGCCGCTAGACCGCGCCAGCTTTCCGTGACACAGATAGAAACATGGATGCGCGATCCTTACGCCCTTTATGCCCGTCAAGTTTTGAAATTGCGCGAATTGGATGAACTGGAAAACCCCATAAGTGTTGCGGAAAAAGGGACACTCATACATGCCATATTGGAAGCGTTTGTTCAGTCGGAGACCCGGCATTTAAATTCATTACTAGCTTTAGGCAAGCAAGTTTTTGCTTCCTATGGAGAACAACCCGAAGTAGTTAATTTCTGGTGGCCACGTTTTAAGCGCATTGCACAATGGTTTATTGAAAATGAAAACAAACGCAAACCGGATGTACTAAAGAGTTTTACGGAAATTACAGGCAAATTCACGTTCGAGACCAGCACAGGTGATTTCACCATCACAGCCAAAGCTGATCGCATAGACCTAAACCGAGATGGTACAGTAGATATTATTGACTACAAAACAGGTGGACTTCCATCCAAGCAGGAAATCGAACAAGGCCTCGCGCCACAACTCACCCTGGAAGCGGTAATATTACAAGCCGGAGGCTTCAAAGAAATAAATTCAAGAGTGGTGAACTCATCCCAATACTGGCGCCTTCGGGGCAGCAACCCAGCGGGTGAAATTCGCGTGGTAGACCTGCACGATGACCGGCTGCAAGCTGAAGCCTTAGAAGGGCTGCAAAATCTGGTAGAAAGCTATCTAGATGCCAACGTGCCCTATCTTGCACAGCCCCGCCCGAAGCATGCCTTGACTTATAATGCTTACGCGCATTTGACACGAACACAAGAATGGATTAGGGAAGGTGGACTTTAATTCAATATTACTCAGGCAATGAAATTGTCCCATTTCCCTCATCCAGAGCGCACCTCGACAAAGTCGAGACATAACTTATGTAGGCGACTTTTGTGAAGTATTACCTTTTTTTTCCTTTAAATAGGATTCAACTGTCTCTTGTATTGCATTTCCCATGAACTGAACTGTTATGCTCTCTGCAGCCTTTGTGAGATCATCATCAGCAATTGTAGCTTTCGTAAATTCACCCATAAAAACTTTCTGACATTTTTCTGGCCCTGTATCAAGACCTAGCATTGTGCTGCAGCTTTCAACGACCTTGCTCATGTCTTTATTCTGCGCTTTTAAAGCTTCTGCTAGATATAAGCAAGTCTCCCCTTTACATGGGGATGCCTGGTCAGATGCATAAGTAACTGAAATTGTTACCAAACATAAACCTGTAGCCAAACCTTTAAATCCTATTTTCATTTCTTATGTCCCTGTTGTTAATTATATATACCCTTGAGTATAATAATTATGGTTATACATATCAATACCTGCTCAAATCCTTGAAATGTCAAACTTCTTGTTTCGCTGTACGATTTGGTTTAATGTGCCCTCAAATATAATCTGGTAATGGGGTAGATATGAGGAAAATTCTCTTTTTGATGGTACTGGTGTTATGCTGCGTGTTTGAACAGGTTGCGGCCACGGATAGTGAATTAAGGCGTCGAACGGTGGCCGGACATTTGGCCTCAAATCTTTCTCAATCTCACATCATAGAAATGGGATCTGATGAGGAAGATGATGAAAAAAAGAAAACAAGGCTTGAGCTGCTTGCCTGTCAAGAAAATCCTCAGTGCGTTACTCAGCTATACAGACAATGCACTTCTAGTGGTTTGGAGGTCACACCCTTAGGCAGCTCTTGGTCTCCTGAGCTTACTTTGTCAGTGAATCACGGTATTGCGCATATATATGCGCCTGATAGTGTCGAGCAAGCTAAGAAGCTGAGGCAGCTGCAAAGAGCAGAAGAGTTAAAGCTCCATTACGAAGATGAACGGAACAAGTTTCCACCGTTAGATCCAGAGGGAATGTCTGATTTTCCTGGCGTCCCAGAGCAGCTCAAGCTCCCCAAAGACTATTGGCTTGGTTTGTTTTTGTTTTACGTAGACAGAGACACCGCTTACACTCTGCGTCAATGCTGTAAAAGTTTATACATCACATTACAAAAACATAAGGCCACACACGGTTATTTCTATAAACTAGCACTAACACGCACTGGCCCCCGTCCTGTTGCTCTTTACCAATCACCAAGTATTTTTGATCATTGGAATAATATAACCCTGGAAGAAGTGGTGCCTCAACTCAAGGCGCTTCAATGGTTCAAAGAGCAACATCCTCATATGGATCTGGAATCACGGTTTGAGTTTTTGGAGGACTATGAGTGGTGCCCTCGGGTATTTTTTGATCTGGGATACTGGCGCATGAAGCGGGCTTATGTTGCAAAAAAACCGGGTCGTTTCAGAGGGCATGACGATGATTATGAGTGCTGCCCGCGCGTATCTCAAGATCCATTTGTCATAAAGAGCCATAGGTTAGAAAGATCATCTTCTGGTTGCTCGAATTTAGATCCCGAAAGTTGGTCGAGAAAAATTATTCTAGCGACTCATGGCGCTGATTCAATTGGCAACATAGGATATCATTGCTCGAAGATATTCATCAACTCGTGCGTGTTTTCCATCAATTTCATTTTTTTTGCAAACCGCCCTGCGGTTGTTCCTCAAATTTGTCAACAGATCTATTCATTTCCTGCAGGCTCTTTCACACCTTCGATGTATGCCCTTGATCAGTCATTCAGTTGGACGTTAGGTTATCGCAACCTCACGCTTCTCTTGCCATTTATGGCATTATTTCTGAAAGATACATATATGATGATAACGGAGAGGAATTTTAAGCTTGGCGATAAGCATAAAATTCTAGATTTGACAAATCGTTGGCCCTTATGGAAGCGCGAGGCTTTACCTCTTAGCTTGCAGAAGGATGAGTTTGCAATCCTGGCTTTTACTACTAGTATGTGTATCTTTCTCCACCCATTATTGATTAGCTGGGCCATTCCACTTGCTGCCCCTTTCAAAGAATCACCCATAAATGTTGGTAATTTTACGCAGTTGCTGATGACCAACGGGACGAATCCCTCATGGATGAAAACGTGCTGTATGATGGTAGGTAGTTATGTTCAGCCAGGTTGTTATGCACCCTGGGCCCTCGATGCGGCGAAAGAAGTGGGCACATACAACGTGCGTGAGGTTGCCTATCAGGGCTTGGCTCGCGTGATGGCTAGCCTGCCCCTCATTATTGTTAACATTACTTGGCTCTATTATTATTTGCTCATGAGGTAGGTATAGAATGTTTTTTAGGGCATAGTTGAATATAAAATCGTTCGAAACACTAGGGAATCTATGCTTACAGCAGGCTAGAGTCAAATATTTCATGCCTCATATTACAGAACTTTGGAAGAATCATCTTGTTTTTAGGTTCTAATTGGATATAATTGGGTATAAATGGGTGTCGAGTCGATTGAGAGGAAAGTCAAGAGGCATGTTAGAGATAAGAAATATTATTATAACACCCGAAACCTTAAAACTGATAGCAGAGATTGATGAATTTAAAGGTCGTTGGCAGGCTATAGAAAATTTGGCTCCTGAGCGTCTTAGTACTTTAAAAAAAATTGCAACCATAGAAAGTGTAGGCTCCTCAACACGTATAGAAGGCTCTAAGCTAACTGATAATGAGGTTGAGAGTCTTCTATCCAGATTAGAAACAACATCTTTCTCTACACGCGATGAACAAGAAGTGGCCGGCTATATAGATGCAATGAAAACACTGTTTGAAAACCATAATAGGTTGTCCATCACCGAGAACCATATTAAACAGCTACAAGGAATTTTGCTGAAATACAGCTCTAAAGATGATGATCATCGCGGAAAGTATAAAACGACAAATAACAGTGTTGAAGCATTTGGACCCGATGGGAGTAGCTTAGGGATTGTATTTCAAACAGCAAGCCCATTTGAAACGCCGCTAAAGATGAAAGAGCTCATCGAATGGTACAATAATTGTGTAGCTGAAGAATTCCAACATCCTTTATTGCTTATAGCTATTTTTATTGTTGTTTTTCTGGCTATCCATCCCTTTAAAGATGGTAACGGAAGGCTGTCGAGAATTTTGACCTCATTGTTGTTGTTACGAGCACGCTATGACTATATTCCTTACAGTTCGATGGAAAGCATTATTGAAGCGAATAAAGACACTTATTACCTTGCATTGCGCAGAACCCAACAATCTATTCGAAGTATGGATCAAAAGTGGGAGCCATGGATTATCTTTTTCCTGAAAACGATGGTCAAACAAAAGAACATTCTGGCAAACAAAGTCAAAGAGGAGAAAGCGCTTAGAGACGCCCTTCCTGCATTATCTAGACAAATTATCGAACTAGCAAAATCCCGAGGCGAAATTAGTATAAAGGAAATTGAAGATAGTACAGGCGCAAACAGGAATACAATAAAATCGCACTTAAAAAAACTTACAGATCTTAATTATCTAAAGGCTATAGGCCAAGGTCGGGGCGCAGGATATATACTATTATAGTTCAATTTAAAGACTCGCCGAAAGCAACGGTTGCAATCGCCATCGTATGCATCTATGTTTTTTCATAATGTTAAACCTTGAAAGACCTCAATGACGAAAACGGCTGACCATTTACAGCGACTGGCTGCGGATCCGCAATCTTGTGTGTGGGTGGCGGCTTCGGCTGGGACGGGGAAGACGAAGGTCTTGACGGACCGGGTGCTTAATCTATTGCTGGAGGGGGCTCAGCCCCAGCGGGTTTTGTGCTTGACCTTTACGCGGGCTGCGGCCGGTGAGATGCAGAACCGCTTGCATCAGCGCTTGAGTGAGTGGGTGACTTGCTCGCCGGAGAAATTACAAGAACTGCTGACCACGTTTTTAGGAGCCGTACCTACGCCTGAGCAAACTTTACGGGCACGGACATTGTTTCCTCTGGTGTTAGACAGCCCAGGTGGCATGAAGATTCAGACCATCCACGGGTTCTGTCAGTCTATATTAAAACGATTTCCATTGGAGGCAAAACTTACGCCTCATTTCCAAGTACTAGATGAGACGCTCTCAGATCATTTGCTGCAAAAGGTGCAGAATGATTTGCTGCGGACCGAAAGTGTGCTGCGGCCTTTTTTGGCTAAGCTGACGGATATATTTGATGACGTGAGTTTTTCTGAGATGCTGGCGCACTTGATGGGTGAGCGGCATAAATGGTCGTGGTTACTGCATGAGCCACCAGAGCGGGCGCGCATTGAGATTGAAAGATTGCTGGGGGTGTCCCTGGATGATTCTGCGGACGCTTATGTGGCGCAGGCGTTTCGGGATGTTTCGTTTGACAGGGCCGGGTTGTTAAAGGCGGCTGAATGGCTACTGAGGGGCTCTGTGACGGATATTCAGCGAGGAGAGTCGCTAAAGGCTATGCTGGCAAATCCGCAGATTGATGCTTATGCCTTATTGTTTTTAACGGCTGAGGGCGAGGTGCGGAAGCGTTTGGCCACCAAGAAGGTCGTGGAATCGCATCCAGAGATATTGACTATTTTGAACCAAGAGGCCGAGCGCATGCAGGCTCTGCAAAACCGTTTACGGGGGCTGGATTGTGCCCAGCGTACTTGGGCTGTGGTTAATTTGGGCGTGGCGATTCTTAAAAGCTATACGGAAGAAAAACAGCGGCGAGGTTTGCTCGATTATAACGATCTGATTGAGCGGACAGCGCAGCTATTGAGGCTGCCCGATGTGGCGCCTTGGGTGCTTTATAAGCTGGACGGTGGCTTGGACCATATTTTGGTGGATGAGGCGCAGGATACCAACCTGCACCAGTGGACAGTGATTTCGGCGCTGGCGGAGGAATTCTTTTCCGGCAAAGGCGCGAGAGAGGATCAGCGAACACTCTTCGTGGTGGGTGACGCTAAGCAGTCTATCTATAGTTTTCAGGGCGCCAATCCTTATGTGTTTGATGGCATGCGGCAGTATTTCACTAAGGCTGTGCAGGCGGCCAATGGTAACTGGCGAGAGGTGCAGCTGAACATATCCTTTAGGTCGACCCAAGCGGTGTTGGCGGTAGTGGATAGGGTCTTTGAGCATCTGGTGGCCCGCGATGGGGTAGCCATTCAAGAAGAACTGATCGAACATCACAGCTTTCGTAAAGGCCAAGGCGGAACCGTTGAGGTGTGGCCATTGGTAGCGGCTGAGGACGAGGAAGAGATTGAGTCTTGGGCCCCTCCTATTACGGTGGAGAGCCAGGACATTGCACCTCAGGTCAGGCTTGCCCATGTGATGGCGGCGCAGATTAAGCTGTGGTTGGATACGAAGGAATTATTGCCCGCCAAGGGCAGGCCCATTAGGGCCGGTGACATCATGGTTTTGGTGCGGCGACGTTCTTCCTTTGTGGAGGATCTGGTGCGAGCTTTAAAGAAAGAAGGTGTGCCGGTTGCTGGGGCAGACCGTATGAATTTGTTGGCGCATTTGGCGGTGCAAGATCTGATTGCATTAGGAAAGTTTGCCATACAGCCTTTGGACGATCTGAATCTGGCATGTGTCCTTAAGGGCCCGTTTATGAATCTAACAGAAGATGATCTTTTTGAGATCTGCTACGACCGAGGCGAAAAATCTGTCTGGCAGCGTGTGCAAGATTTAGGACGCTCTACCCTCCTTGAAGATATACGCTCATTGGCGCAAACGATGACGCCCTTTGACTTTTACGCGCACATGCTAGGCGCAAGGGGTGGACGAAAAGCCATTGTCGCACGGTTGGGATTTGAGGCCTTGGACCCCATAGAGGAATTCCTAAATGTGGTACAGACTTACCAGTTTAACAACGTACCCAGTTTATTGGGTTTGCTGCAATGGCTAGCTGAAGGCGATCTGGAGGTCAAACGCGACCTAGAACACGGCGAGCAGGATGAAGTACGCATTATGACAGTGCATGGCTCCAAGGGTCTGCAGGCGCCTATTGTGTTCTTGCCCGATACGGTTCAGCTGCCGCGAAATACAGATCGTATATTGTGGGCCACTTGCGGGAATCAGGCGAGGCTGCCCATTCTCTCACCGCCCAATCAAAAGGGTTGCGATGTGACCGACCAGCTGAAGCAAATGACGCAGCAGCAGATTGACCAAGAATATCGCCGACTGATGTACGTGGCCATGACCAGGGCTGAGGATCGCTTGTATGTGTGTGGTTGGCAAACGCAGCAGGAACCGGCTGAAGCTTGCTGGTATAACCTGATAGCGGAATCTGTGAGGGATATTGGTCAGGGTATGGAATTTGACTTTTCATCCATGTCCATCTATGGCTGGCAAGGGGCTGGATATCGGTATACATGCCCGCAGTTGGTGGAGTTTGTAGAAAAGGTAGAGGATGTTAAGGTTGAGCTTTCATTTGGTGAGCCAGCATGGCTTAGAGTGAAGTCTGTGGCTGAAGATATTAACCAGGGTCCAAGGCCTTCAGGGGTAAGGGAAGTCAGGCTTGAGCCTGAGACTTATAACCGCGGCACCATAATCCATAAGCTGTTGCAGTATTTGGTTGATGTGCCCGATCATAAACGTGAAATTGCAGGTGTGCAGCTGTTGAAAACCATACCAACAGTTCCCGAACATATGCGGCAGGAATTGGTTTGGGATGTGGTGCGTGTGTTTAGAAGCGAGAAACTAGGGGCATTCTTTGGCCCCCATGGCCGTTCTGAGGTTCCCATTACGGGAACCATCAACGGAAAAGTGGTGTCAGGGCAGGTTGATCGGCTCGTTACAATCGATCATGAAATCATCATCATTGATTATAAAACACATCGAATACCCCCGACCAATGTTCAGGAAATTCCAACGATTTATCTTCATCAATTGGCGACCTATAAAGAAATCTTGCATAGAATCTATCCGCATCATACCATCCGTTGTATCTTATTGTGGACCCAAACGCTTGACACAATTGAAATCCCGCAATATTTGTTAAGTAATTACCCAGAAAATTAACGGGTTACTGATGTTAAGTAGTAATGCATTTATTAGAATGTGGCAAGATCTTTATGTTAAGGTTGTGAATTATATCTTGAAACTGTGACTTGTTGGCTCAGATTAAAGCATTTGAAACTTACTTCTTACAAATCATCTTTGTTGACCCATGCGACAACCAGTTTATAATTCTCCTAACACATAGCTTACCCAGTCACTTTTCACAAAAGCCCAGTTGATTATGCTGAATTATTTTGTAGAATTATTTGACAAATATATATTTCATCCCTATATGTAAATTATCTAACCATGAAGATGAGGTAATATTATGAGATTTTTTGGATACACAGCTCTACTTATACTAAGCATTTTTGTCTGCCAAGCACAGGCAAGTCTTGTTGGCGATGGAGTTGAACCAATTAAAAAATGTCGCCTCAGTGACGATCACGCAGAACTTTTTGAGGCTATTTTTGTAGCAAAGGAACCGCAGGAAATATTACTCAACAAGTGGAATGTGAATACTGTGTTTGAATTTAAAAGAGATATCATGGTTGGCTTTATGAGGGTTTTTGCACCAGAAATTAAGGGAGTCGCCACAAACTTTAACGAAACAAAAGTGGCAGAAATTCTAAAGAAATACTTGGTAAATGACAGAAGAGGGCTGATTCAAGAGGCTATGCGACAAATGTCTGAAGCTGAATGTGACAGAAAAGCTATTGCGCTGCCTCGAGATTTCGCTGAAAGCGTTGCTAGGATTGTAAAAGCAACTACCTTATCGACTGTTTTCACTGCCAAGGGCGGCCTTAGCCTAGGAACTGAAGGATATGGCGGAAGGATTGGGACAGCAGTCTTTGACACAAGCTTGGTTCTGATTAGAAAGACTAAAGTATAAAGAGCTGAACAGAAAAATCAATTGATAACTGTCCATCCTTACACCTAGGTGTGAAGTGCGGCAGTACACATCACGATGTGGAAAAAGTTCACAGCTCAAAGTTGCCAAAAAAAATTTATTGCGTTTAGACATCCTTAATAATTCTCCTATATATTAATATCAGGGTTCAATGAAAATCTTTTAACGAGCTTACATCTGTCAAGCTGCAGGACACGATAAGAAAATCAGCTTCAGATAAATAAGCCAATTAAAAGAAAAAGGGGAATAATTATGAAATTATTTAAGACCGTCATTTCAAGTATCTTAATTGCAACATTACTCACACATTCAAGTCCTTCCTTCGCATTTACAGATGAAGCAATAAAGTTGGTTAGACAATGGATAATCGAAAATGGAGAAAAAGTAGCCAGAGCTGCCTTAAAAGCTGCTGTGGCTAGGGCTGCATTTAGCAACTCCGATGAAGACACTTTTGTAAGCGAAGTCGGTGAAATTAAAGGTGTAGAGGGCGAGAGTCAGAAGATAGACAGCTTTTGCGCCCCTGGTAGCGAAGGAGTTCAAGGCTGTAAAGACCTGATAGCTGGAGGCGCTACAATCCGTTCATGCGGAGGAAAAATATGTGGTCTGGACGCTGGAGTTGCTTTAATTGTGGAAGGCAAATGCGGCATGTTGAGTGATCGCAATCCACTAAAAGTGGCTGAATTTGAGACTAGCAAATGTGCTGGCGAAGCATGGGGAGCACTAAGATCTAAACCTGAATTACTGCAAAATGTGATAGGCGCCAACAAACTAGATGTTAATAGCATTTTTGAATTTAAGAAAGCTATCATGCTCGGCATAATGGACACTTTTGAGAAGGACATTGTTGGCACAGCTAGTGGTTATAAAACAGAGGACAAAGTGGATGCTAAATTAAAGGAATACTTAGCAAACGATACCAAGGGGCTAATAAAAGAAGCAGTAATTAAAATGGCAAACAAAAGTAGTGATGAAGCAGCTTATCAAGAAGCCCTCAGAAACCCCAGGGTTTTTGCCGCTGAAGTGGCTAACGCTGTTAGAACGGCTGCGTTAAACACCGTTATAACAGCAAAAGCTGGCGTTAACCTAGGCCCTGAAGTAGGAGCTGGAGGAAGAATAGCTACGGCGGTCACCACAATCCAAATAAAGGAACTAAAATCCATAAAGGCAGCAGAAGCGAAAAAGAAAAAATAAAGTGCTTCTACATCCGAGTCCCAGCGATATTTAGTCCTACCCAACATTACTCCTCCGCATAGTGGGCCGCGCCGGCCCAATCTATGGCCAGCACTGGCTCATCTCCCACTACCCATGCGTCGTGGCCGCTTGGTACGCTGATCACATCGCCCTTGGCTGATTCAAATTCTTCGCCATTAGCCATCTTAAAACGCAATCGGCCTGATAGTAGATATTGGAAATGGGGCGCTTCACAAAGTTCAGTTTTTGCTATGGGTTTGACATGATCTGACCATCGCCACCCCGGTTCCAGCCTTATGAGACCTACGACGCCGCCACCCATATTTAACAGCTCAATTTTACCTTTTTCAAATTCTCTGGTTTCGTCAGCTGCTTTGAAATTTTTATGCTCTACCTTATCCATTTAATCCTCCCAAAACCTTAAAAATATCATTAAATTTTGAAATTAATTTAGTCTATTTTGGATCTATAAATACTTTTGTAATATTATTTATTAATTCTATAATATCATTAATAGATCTATATTTAAAGTATATTCATGAATGCCGTCAACACAAGAAGCTCGGCTTTAGATGTTTTTTAACTCATCCACCATTGCGGGCTGATCTGTTTTTCTTTATAATCCGTTTGAATAATGCAGGATAAAAGCTTAAATGACACAAACGTTAAAAGAGATAACCAAACGAATTCAAAAGGCGCTGCAACAGGATCTCTTATGTTCTGAAATCTCTTTGGGTGAGCTCTCCATAACCATCTCAAAAGATGTGCTGGTAAAGGTATTCACCTTTTTGCGTGATGCGGCTGATTTGCATTTTCAGCAACTATCCGATCTTACAGCTGTGGATTATCCAGGACGCACGCCGCGCTTTGAGGTGGTTTATCACTTACTCAGCCTTGAAAACAACCAACGCTTGCGGGTAAAAGTAGGCGTGGAAGCCGACGAAACTTTGCCTTCCATCACCGGGGTGTTTACTTGCGCCAATTGGTTGGAGCGGGAAGTCTGGGATATGTTTGGTATCCAGTTTACGGGCCATCCGGATTTAAGGCGCCTATTGACGGATTATGGCTTTGAGGGTCATCCCTTGCGTAAAGATTTTCCGCTAACGGGATACGTGGAGGTAAGGTATGATACGGAACAAAAGCGCGTTTTGTATGAGCCGGTCAAACTGCAACAAGACTTCCGAACCTTTGATTTCGTAAGCCCTTGGGAAGGTATGGTTCCAAAATTACCTGGCGATGAAAAAGCATCAGAAGAAAAAGATGCACAGATAGAGAAAAACAATGCCGGCACTAGATAAAAGCAACTTTACCATTAACTTTGGCCCTCAGCATCCTGCTGCTCACGGCGTTTTACGTCTCGTGTTGGAAATGGACGGTGAGGTGGTGCAACGGGCAGATCCGCATATTGGACTGCTTCACCGCGGCACGGAAAAGTTGATTGAGTACAAAACGTATTTGCAAGCCCTGCCCTACTTTGACCGGCTGGACTATGTGTCGCCCATGTGCCAAGAACATTCTTTTGCCATTGCTATCGAACGACTCCTCGGCGTTGAAGTGCCACCTCGAGGACAGTACATCCGTGTTTTGTTTGCTGAAATCACGCGTCTTTTAAATCACCTTTTAAACTTGACCACTTACGCTTTTGACGTAGGTGCCATAACACCTTTGCTTTGGGGCTTTGAAGTTCGCGAAGTGCTGTTGAGCTATTATGAAAAAGTTTCTGGCGCACGCATGCATGCGGCATACTTCCGACCTGGCGGCGTCCATCAGGACATGCCCGATGGTCTTGATGAGGAAATCCACGCATACATGGACACATGCGAAAAGTTCATCGTTGATTTTGAAACCATGCTGACAGACAACCGCATATTCAAACAAAGGACCGTGGATATCGGCATTGTTAAACCGCAGGATGCTCTTGACCTAGGCTTTACGGGACCTATGCTCAGAGCATCAGGCATTGCATGGGACTTACGCAAATCCCAACCCTATGATGCCTATGCGGACATGGATTTTGATATTCCTGTGGGCAAGACAGGCGACTGCTATGCGCGCTATCTGGTTCGCGTAGAAGAAATGCGGCAAAGTATCGGGATTATTCGTCAAGCCATCGAAAAAATGCCGCAAGGTGATTTTATTGTGGACAATCAAAAAATAGTACCACCCAGAAGAGACGTTATGAAGAGCTCCATGGAAGCCATGATTCACCATTTCAAACTGTATACGGAAGGCTTCCACGTGCCTAAGGGCGAGGTTTACGCTGCAACGGAAGCCCCTAAAGGCGAGTTCGGCGTGTATTTGGTAGCAGACGGATCAAACATGCCTTATCGCTGCAAGATCAGGGCTCCCAGTTATATGTTCTTACAGGCCACCGAATTCATGTCCAAGGGCCATATGCTCGCTGACGTGGTTACTATTATTGGTGCAATGGATTTAGTGTTTGGAGAGGTGGATAGATGACATCGGACGTAAAAGCAGGCTTTGAATTTAACAAAGAAAACCTCCCAAAAGTTAAAAAGCATTTAGCCAAGTATCCTTCGGACAGACAGGCCAGTGCTGTGATTCCGTTGCTGGATTTGGCCCAGCGCCAGCTTGGTGGATGGCTAAACCAAGCGGCAGTCGAATATGTGGCCGGACTCTTAGATATGCAGCCCATGCGCGTTTTAGAAGTCGCGAGTTTCTATACCATGTTGAATCTAGAACCCGTGGGAAAACACCACGTACAAGTTTGCACAACAACCCCATGTTGGCTTCGCGGTAGCGATGGCATCATGGAAACTTGCAGGAAAACCCTAAAAATTGAAAATGGCGAAGTCACCAAAGATGGACAGTTCAGCTTATTGGAAGTGGAGTGTTTGGGTGCTTGCGTGAATGCCCCCATGGTTCAGATCAACGATGATTATTATGAAGACCTCACACCCGAATCCATGAAAAAATTGTTGGCAGATCTGGCCAAAGACATCACACCAAAAGCTGGCCCCCAAGTGGAAAGACAAACTTCGGCGCCTTTTAGCGGCCCGAAAACCTGCTTAAGCAAATCAAAGGAGAAGACTCGTGCTCTCTGATAAAGACCGTATTTTTCAAAACCTCTATGGCACACAAGATTGGCACCTGAAGGGGGCACAAGCTCGTGGTGACTGGGCAGATACAAAAGAGATTTTAGCCAAAGGGCGTGACTGGGTCATTCAAGAAACCTTGGACTCCGGCTTACGCGGTCGTGGTGGCGCAGGATTTCCTACGGGCCGCAAATGGTCTTTTATGCCAAAAGAAAGCGGCAAACCACACTACTTAGTCATAAATGCAGACGAGAGTGAACCCGGGACCTGTAAGGACCGGGATATCATGCGGCACGAACCTCATAAACTAGTAGAAGGCTCGCTCATCGCCGGCTTTGCCATTGGCGCGAACGCGGGTTATATCTATATTCGTGGCGAATATTATCGTGAAGCCGAATGCTTGCAAGTGGCTATTGATGAAGCTTATAAGGCTGGCTTCTTAGGCAAAAATGCAGCGGGCTCTGGCTATGATTTTGATCTGTATCTGCATCGCGGAGCCGGCGCCTACATTTGTGGTGAAGAGTCCGCCATGCTTTCAAGTCTTGAAGGCGGCAAAGGTTTCCCTCGCATGAAACCACCCTTCCCTGCCATGTGCGGATTGTACGGATGTCCGACCACAGTAAACAATGTGGAATCTTTGGCTGTTGTACCTACAATTCTACGACGAGGCGCCAAATGGTTTGCGGGACTGGGTACGGAAAAAAGCACGGGCACAAAGATCTTCTGTATCTCTGGACATGTGAACGAGCCGTGCAACGTGGAAGAAGAACTGGGCATACCCTTAAAGACTCTCATTGAAAAACATGCGGGCGGCGTTCGTGGTGGTTGGGATAATTTATTGGCCATCATTCCAGGTGGTTCTTCTGTTCCCCTGATCTTACCCGAAACGTGCGATACGGTGACCATGGACTATGAAAGCTTACAAGCTGTAAAAAGCGGGCTTGGTACGGCTGCGGTTATCGTCATGGATAAATCCACGGATATTGTGAAAGCCATCGCAAGACTATCGAAATTTTACATGCATGAAAGCTGCGGACAATGCACACCTTGCAGAGAAGGCACAGGGTGGTTGTGGCGATTGTTGGAAAAAATTGGACGTGGTGAAGGTACCGTAACGGATATCGATAAGCTGGAATTGCTGACCTATCAAATTGAAGGTCATACTATTTGCGCCTTGGGCGATGCGGCCGCATGGCCTGTCCAAGGATTAATCAGACATTTTAGAGACGAACTGGTCGCGCGTGTTACAACACGTAAAGCGGCATAAGGTGAAAACATGCCTAAGATAACCATAGACGGTCATGAGTTAGAAGTCCCAGCGGGAACCACTATTATCCAAGCAGCAGAACTGTTGGGTAAGGAAATTCCCCATTTTTGCTACCACAATCGCTTGAATATTGCGGGCAATTGCCGCATGTGTTTGGTGGAAGTGGAAAAAGTACCAAAACCCGTTGCCAGCTGTGGCTATCCTGTGGCCGAAAATATGGTGATCCGCACGGACACACCTATGGTGCAAAAGGCGCGCGAAGGCGTGATGGAATTTCTTCTAATCAACCATCCGTTGGATTGTCCCATTTGTGACCAAGGCGGCGAATGCGATTTACAAGATCAAGCCATGGCGTATGGTAGGGATTCTAGTCGGTACGAGCAACACAAACGATCGGTCAAAGAAAAATACATGGGGCCACTGGTCAAAACATACATGACCAGATGCATTCATTGTACCCGTTGCGTCAGATTCGTTGATGAAGTCGCCGGCGTCCCCGAACTAGGAGCTGTGAATCGTGGCGAGCATATGGAAATTGTGAGCTATATGAATGGCCCGCTCACTTCTGAGCTTTCTGGAAACGTGATTGATCTTTGCCCTGTGGGCGCATTGACGTCTAAACCTTATGCTTACTTAGCTCGGCCTTGGGAACTGACAAAAACCGAATCTATCGATGTGATGGATGCGGTTGGCAGCAATATACGAGTGGATAGCTATGGCCAAAGGATTAGACGGATTCTACCTCGTTTGCACGAAGATGTGAATGAGGAATGGATTTCCGACAAGACCCGTTTTGCTTGTGATGGACTGCAAGTTCAAAGACTGGATTCACCTTATATCCGTGTGAAGGGCAAGCTGGAAAAAGCAACTTGGGATCAGGCATTTGACCTTATCAAGGATAAGTTGAAAAAGACTGCACCGGAGAAAATGGGTGCAATTGCAGGTGATCAAGCAGACGTGGAATCCATGTTCCTGTTAAAAGAGTTTATGTCCAGTTTGGGTTCGACCAATTTGGATTGCCGGCAGGATGGAGCTGCTCATGGTTCAAAGCATCGCAGCCATTATTTATTTAACACAACCATTGCAGGCATCGAGGAAGCTGACTTGTGTCTTTTGATAGGCACACATCCACGCTTTGAGGCGCCTCTCATAAATGCCAGAATTCGCAAAAGGTTCTTAACAGGTCGAATGAATGTGGCTCGCATTGGAGGTACCTATTCCAAACGCTTTGAGCTGACCTATGATGTCAACAATCTGGGTGATGAACCAAGTATCTTGGAAGAACTAATCAGCGGCAAACATCCCTTCAGCAAAGAACTCAAAAAAGCTAAAAAACCCATTCTTATTATTGGGCAACAAGCTCTAACGCGGACAGATGGTGAGGGTTTGCTCGCATTAGCTAGCAAGCTTGCGGAAACCTATGCATTTATCCAAGAGGATTGGAACGGCTTTAACGTCCTCCATACAGCCGCCTCCCGCGTAGGCGGATTGGATGTAGGGTTTGTGCCAGGCAAGGGTGGTTCTAACACATCAGATATGCTTAAAAAGGCTGAATTGGAAGTGCTGTACCTACTGGGCGCAGATGAAATTGATTTTACTAATCTTAAAAAGACATTCATCATTTACCAAGGACATCACGGCGATCAAGGTGCCCATCATGCATCCGTTATTTTACCAGGTGCAACCTATACAGAAAAGAACGCAACGTATGTGAGCACCGAAGGAAGAGTACAGCAAACACAAACTGCCACCTCCCCCCCAGGTGAAGCAAAAGAAGACTGGCGGATTATTCGGGCGCTATCTGAACGTTGCGGAAAAACCCTCCCTTATAATACCATCTACGAAGTGCGACAAGGTATGATCAAAGCCAACAAAGTTTTTGCTACCTTAGATCAAACGGAAGCCGCAGGCTGGAAAAGCATTGGCGGAACTGGCAAAGTGCATAACACTGCAATTGAAGCCTGGTCTGGGAATTTTTATATGACCGACCCCATCAGCCGCCATTCGGTTACCATGGCCAAATGTACTCAAGAACTAGGATTTTCAGGTACCCAACAGGGAGATACTCATGCTGCATGATTTATGGATTCTGTATGGCATCGATCTGGCTTGGATATTGTTTAAAATAGTTGTCATTTTGGTGCCTTTGATCGTCGCCATTGCTTATACCACGTTGGCAGAGCGCCGATTAATTGGTGTCATGCAACTTCGAAAGGGGCCCAACTATGTGGGTTGGTTTGGTTTATTGCAGCCCATAGCAGATGCGGTTAAGCTGATCCATAAGGAAATTATTTTTCCCACCATGTCCAATCGCATTATTTTTATTGCAGCGCCAGTGGTGACCTTTACCTTAAGCTTGTCCGCGTGGGCCGTCATGCCCATAGGATCGGAGTTTGTTCTGGCCGATATTAATGTGGGGATTTTGTACCTTTTTGCCATTTCATCTTTGGGTGTATACGGCATTATCATGGCTGGCTGGGCTAGTAACTCCAAATATGCATTTTTAGGCGCATTACGCTCAGCAGCGCAAATGGTGTCTTATGAAGTTTCCATGGGCCTTATCATTGTTTCCGTGCTTCTGTGCGTCGGCTCTATGAATTTAAAAGACATCGTGAATGCGCAACAACATATGTGGTTCGCCATTCCATTATTCCCCATGTTTATTATGTTTTTCATATCCGTATTGGCTGAAACAAATCGTACACCCTTTGACCTACCAGAAGCGGAAGCAGAAATTGTGGCTGGCTATCACGTGGAGTACTCTTCCATGCCGTTTGCCCTCTTTTTCTTGGGCGAATATGCCAATATGATCTTGATGAGCGCCCTTACCAGTATCCTCTTTTTGGGTGGATGGTTGCCACCTATGGATATTGCGCCGTTGAACTGGATTCCAGGACCCATTTGGTTTGCTCTGAAAATTTCCTTCTTCCTGTTTGTCTTTATCTGGGTGCGCGCCAGCCTGCCACGCTACAGATATGACCAGCTGATGAGGTTGGGTTGGAAAGTCTTTTTGCCCGTATCTTTGGCTTATGTGGTGTTGACTTCAGGGGTGCTCATGTACTTTGATTGGCTACCGAGCTATGGGGAGATTTCGTAAATGGTAACGCGTGCATTTCAAGGACTCAAAAGATTTCTACTGCTGGATATTGCCCGTGGCATGTGGTTGACTCTTAAATATGCATTCAAGCATAAAGTCACTCTCAATTATCCTTACGAAAAAGGACCATTGAGCCCGCGTTTTCGTATGGAGCATGCTTTACGTCGCTACCCCAATGGAGAAGAACGCTGCATTGCTTGTAAACTCTGTGAGGCCATTTGCCCTGCTTTAGCCATAACCATCGAAGCTGAACCGCGTGAGGATGATTCACGACGGACAACACGTTATGATATTGATATGACTAAATGTATCTATTGCGGCCTATGTCAAGAAGCATGTCCGGTGGATGCCATTGTAATGGGACCAAACTACGAATTCGCAACGGAAACCCATGAGGAACTTTTGTATAATAAAGCTAAATTGCTGGAAAATGGTGAGCGTTGGGAAAAAGCACTGGCAGCTAATTTGAAGGCCGATGCTAAGTATAAGTAATTCTATTAAACTTTAACCCTCCCCATCCCTCAAGCTAGAAGGTGGAGAGGGTATGACTTATTTTATTTCTCTTTAGTTATCCAAGTCAGAAGCTTTGTCATCAGCAGATTTATCAGAAGCCTTAGAGTCTACCGATTTTACCGCTGACTCATGCTTTTCAGACTTATTGGCAGCCCCATCATTGCCAGATTTCTCATCCGTTTTGTGATCAGCCTTTTCCTTTTCGGGCTTTGCAAATCCACCATTATCTTCAGGGCACTGTTGTCTTTTTTTATTTTGCTTACGATCTTTTTTAAGATTATTCTTAGAATGCAATTTCTCACCAGCATCCTTCTTGCTAGCATCACCGTCTTTAGTTTCCTTGCCATCCTTGACTTCGTTGGAATTGGAACTCATCTCGGTTGATTTAGATTCAGCAGCATCCGCTGGCTTGCCAACTGGTTCACTCGCAACAGCTACTTTAGATAGAAAAAATAAAGAAGCAGACGTTAATAGAATAGTATTGAATGTATTGTTCATTAGGCACTCCCTGTTTGTTGATTTTTACAATTTTAACACAACTTATCAGATTGTCATTCATTAGTTATCTCTAGTTTTTGACGATGAGCACAACACCACCTAAAACAAATCCTACACCTAATATACGCCAGAGATTCATAGCACGCACCGGAAATCCAATTAATCCATAATGATCTAACAAAAGCGCAATGGCCATCTGACCTGTTACCACGAGAACGATCAGGAGAGTTGAACCTAATTGCGGTGCACAGAAAATGGTTATGGCCACGTAGATGGCGCCTAAAACACCTCCTGTGAAGACCCACAAAGGGACAGCACGTATGGTTGCCAGTGCAGGAAGCGCTGATCTGGATAGCAATAAGAAAGCGACCAAGGCTATGGTTCCTATAGCAAAGGATAAGGCTGCGGCCCCATTGGGGCTGTTAAGCTGTTTGGCAAGGATAGCATTAATACCAATTTGAAGCGTCAACATTGCTCCGCCAAACAATGCTAAACCTATGTAGTATGGGGACATCTGTATTCTCCGTATATGATTGAGAGTGTTAAAGCTAAAAAATCTTAAGTGAAGTACATTTGGAAAGCAAGGGACTCCAGGGTTTTTAACACAAGACCTCCCACGAATCCGGGAATTGGCTTCCACCACCTTTCCTAAAATGCTCGACGGCGCCTCTCGTTTTTTTCATATTCTGGCTGCTTGGAAATAGGCATAGCCAGTTTATCAAAGACCACCTGATTCCATCTCCAGTAACTAAATTACAAAGAAATAATAACAGATTCTTCACTATGCATTAGGGAACATTCAATATTTCAAAGAACATAATAAGCCTGTATAGGGAAGAAATGAAAGATATGGAATGAACTACAAACAAAATGTAATCATGAATAATGAATCACGCAAATTCATTTTTCCATCGCTTCCATTTATCTTTTTTTCTTTTACAAGACTCATGGCTATCATTTCATTCTGTTACATCATGATTATTTTCTACTTTAATACTTTGGTTATAGTTAATTTTAAACTTCGTTTCTTATCCACCATCTCAATAACCAAAGGGAGACCATATAATGAGCAGCTATAAAAAATTCCTACCGTATCTCTTGCTGATCAATTTGCTGTTTGTAAGCAATGAATCTAGAGCGTCAGATGACATTCCAGAGGATGATACAACGGTTAAGACTCCCGTGGTTGTAACAGACAAAACAGCTTTTGATGACCCGAATGCAAAGGTGGGCGACAATCTATTGTGGGATCTACTTTTGGATGAGGAGGTTCAAGAAGACCTAACCACAGCCAGAGACGGCAATTGCGCGGAAGACGAGAAAGATGAAAGTGGGGCAATCACCATAATTGATCAAAAAAACGAGGTGAATCCCAGTGAAATTCAGCTTCCAGCATTGGAAGAACTAAACGATATGGACGACAAAATAAAGGGTTTGAGAAATGATATCGAGAAACTTATTGTCTTTGCCAACCACCAACTACACGATTTAGATCCCGTCACAAGCGGATACTTTATCAAAATACAAAAATTACGGAAGTCCCCTGAGGCTTATCAACGGGCCTTACGGGAATTGGAGGACTTAAAACAGTTGCCAAAGAATTCCTCAGAGGCTGCCGATATCCGAAAGTATTTGGATTGGCTCGTTCGCCTACCCTGGAACCAATCAGACAATGTAAACGTAGATATCGTAAAAGCCAAACAAATACTCGACAGAGATCACTCTGGCCTGGACAAGATAAAAGAACGCATCATAGAAGAGCTAGCAGTAAGGAAACGTGTTCCTAATGGAAATCCACCCATACTGTGCTTTGTTGGCCCTCCAGGTGTGGGTAAAACCACTCTCGGAAAAGCCATCGCAGATGCAACCGGACGCAAATTTGTAAGGATTCCACTGGGTGGTATTCGTGATGAAGCTAAAATTCGAGGATTCTTGAGGACCTACATAGGCGCAAAACCGGGCCAGATTATAAAAACCTTAGCTGACATTGATACCAACAACCCTGTCATGCTGCTTGATGAAATCGATAAGATGGGCACTGAATCTCACCAGGGCGATCCTGCGGCGGCCTTGCTGGAAGTTTTGGATCGGGCACAAAACAGCAATTTCATCGATCATTTCATTGATGTGCCATTTGATTTATCCAACATATTATTTATCGCTACCGCAAATAGTTACAACATACCAGGACCGTTGCTAGATAGACTAGAGCTCATTGACCTGAGTAGCTATACGCAAAAAGAAAAATTGAATATAGCAAAATCTAATCTTGTCCCAAAAGTCTTGCGGGAAAATGGATTATCTGGGGATGAAGTTCTGTTTTCAGACAACGGCCTGAAATTCCTTATCAGTAGCTATACAGCAGAAGCAGGCGTTCGCAGTCTGGAGAGATGCTTAGGCAAACTGTGCCGCAAAACTGTGGCTAAAATAAGCAGCGGAGAACTCACCAATGTTGCTTTTGATGAAGAAAATGTACGCGCATTTCTGGGTAGACCAAAAATCAAACCCACCGCCGCATTTACTCAGCATAAGGTTGGCGCAACACAAGGTCTTGCATGGACTTCAGTAGGCGGAACCCTCTTACCCATCGAGGCTAAGATCGTTCCAGGCAGCGGTCAGATCGTTACCACCGGTAACCTGGGTGATGTGATGAAAGAATCAGCGACTGCCGCCAAAGTTGTAATGAAGTGGCTCATGAAGGAGTACAATATTGCTGATGACGCATTAAAGGACAAGGATATCCATGTTCATGCGCCAGAAGCGGCAACTCCGAAAGACGGTCCGTCTGCAGGTGTTACCATTACAACGTGCCTGATTTCAGCCATAACCGGCATTCCTGTTAGTAAAAACGTAGCTATGACAGGTGAGATTAACCTCAATGGCGAAGTGATGGCTATCGGCGGCTTAAAAGAAAAGTTGATCGCAGCCCACAGCGCAGGAATCACCCGAGTACTTATTCCAAAAGACAACGAAGCTGATTTGGAAGACGTACCTGCTGAGGTAAAACAAAGCATGGAAATCATTCCTGTGGCACACATACGGGAAGTATTGAAAAACGCCCTAGTTAACTAGGCTAAGACTTAACAATAAACGAACAGGGCACCTGGATTTCAGGTGCCCCTATAAGATTTCCTGTTCATGCATACCTACTGCAGTACGAACCCTCCACCAAATTTACTGACTATTGATTTCGTTGGGCTTCCTTAAGTTCTGCCAAGGTCGTCTCAAGCTTTTTAATCAGTGCTGTTTGATCAACAGCAGGCTTCTCAACCTTTTGTTGCACTCCCTTAAACTTAACAGACGCACCCTCACTGACCACTTGCTTAGATTGATAAACTCCGGGCTCATCGTCGGGGATCCATTCCACAACAGTCACATCCTGACCAGCCAATTGCACCACTAATGGGGATTTGGCCCTCATGAGTGACTTGAGTTCTTCTGTGATGGTCGTAAAGAATTGTTGTACATTGTCCTCCGTTGAGTATTGTCCACCGAAGATAGCAGCAACTTGGTCAAAGTACGTACTCTTAAGTTGACCCACTTTGCATAGGCGAACTTGAGCAAATTTGCCAGTCGCTACAAGTTTACGCATACGTGCTATGCTATCAGGCAGGTTCTTAGATTGCATTGTGTGCTCCCCGTCGGTAAACGCAATTACAAGCTTTCGTTCGTTGTCCAGTTCATTCAGCAAGGGTTCAATGAGAGTAAGGTCTGTTTCGCCACGTACAGGAATCTCCGGAATTCTAGGAAGCATTTCATTTTTACGCAAAAAATAAGTACCAATGTCCTCTACCTGATGGTCAAATGCTTTTAGACGGATTTTTAGAGACTCCCCATCGGATAAAGCTTTCTTTGCGTTGTCCAACAAAATAGGCAGTTGCCGGTTGACAAAGCTGATAGGTGCATTTGCCATACTTGTACTTCTATCCACCATGATTTCCAGAGTACCAACTCGGACATCATACCTCTCCCCCAGCGAAATCGCTTGAACACGGTATTGCCCATTGGCCACCGCTTTCAAAGCCATGTTTCCACTAACTGCTGCTACCAATGATTTAACCACATTTTGGGTAGAAAACGTCGCAATAGCTTCATCACGATCTTCTAAAGGCAATGCGTCTGTGTGCAGATAAAGGAAATCACTGAGGATGCCATAATGTATGGTAGTACGATCGGCATGTTGTACCACGAAGTTTGGCACATTTGTACGAGCCCATGCAAAGAACTGGGAACTTTCTTGCAGGCTGTCCAAGTATGCTTGGAACATACGTTGATTGGGTTTGGTAATTGTTTCTACGATCAATGAGCCATTTACATCTGATACACAATTGGCTTTGGTGTTAAACAACTGGTTTAAAGAAAGATCAACCCCTGCAGCATCCAAGAAATCATCCCAGTTCTTAACATCCTTGGCTTTAGCCACCGCCAACGACTTTGAATTGTTCATTGGCAACAACACCTCTCGCAGAGCCTGAAAATCTCTTAACTTGGCAATAGCTTCGTCAATGGCTCGTTCTGTTCCTGTCAATTTGACCTCATGACCGAGAATACCCACGTGCACGTTCGGTAGAATTTCAGCAAGAACCGATCGCAATCGATTTTCATCCCCTCCTGGAACCGAATCATTATTACTGTTATTGTTTGAAGCACTAGATTCCTGATTCAGGAGCATAGCAAGAAGCGCAGAAGTGATAATTCTCTTCATATTCCAATTCCTTTTATTATTGTTACAAACCAACCACGAGCATTTAGTTGTCCATATGGAAATAGCATAATAGTTACCGCCAAACAAGAGTGATAAATGGATGAGGCTTATAGTTATAGAGGATTAATCGCTATAGCATATCCCCTTTTATTGTTTAAACCTATGAGAAAAACTTCACTGCCGAGTTCGGGATGGGATCAGGTAATTCCCCCTCGCATAACAACCATAACCATTGCTCTAATATCAATTCCTTGAAATATCGGTACTAAAAATGCACCCCTGTGCCTCCTCTGCCTGAGCCGGGATCCAGCGCAATAAGCAACGCTAGCGGCTCTGAATGTACTATACAGAGCTTAAAGCAGCAAATTTCAGCATTGGCCGGTGGTTCAAGGCCTCGGAGACACGGGGGGTTTGCTGTGCCGAGTTCGGGATGAGATCAAGTAATTCCCCCTCGCATAACAACCATAACCATTGCTCTAGTATCAATTCCTTGAAATATCTGTACTAAAAATGCACCCCTGTGCCTTCTCACCCTTGCGCCGGGGTCCAGCGCAATAAGCAAGCGCTAGCGACTCTGAGTTTACTATACAGAGCTTAAAGCAGCAAATTTCTGCATTGGCCCGTGGTTCAAGGCCTCGGAGACACGGGAGGTTTGCTGTTGTAAATTATTTTTTGGAAATGGTATTTTATCGCGAAAAAGAACAGGTTAAAGAGTGATTTAGAGATTAATTATAAGAAAATAATTGAGTTGATTGGGATTATAAATGATACGGTGCATATGCTCAATAACACTGTAAATAGATAGCCTAACTTGGTTTGAACTTTAAAGGCCTGGCCACGACTTACTCTCCCACGCCTTAAGACGTAGTACCATCAGCGCTGAGGGTCTTCACTGCCGAGTTCGGGATGGGATCGAGTGTTTCCCCCTCGCCATAACAACCAGGCCATTAAAGATCAAACCATTGTTCTAATTGAAACTCTTCCGAAGAAGGTTACGTATTCTAAAACACATTAAGATATCTAATGCGAATCAAGCCGATCGAATTATTAGTATCAGTTAGCTACACACGTTACCGTGCTTCCACACCTGACCTATCAACGTGGTGGTCTTCCACGATTCTCAGGGAATACTTGTTTTGAGGCTAGCTTCCCGCTTAGATGCTTTCAGCAGTTATCTATTCCATACTTAGCTACCCAGCGCTGCATTTGGCAACACAACTGGTACACCAGAGGTATGTCCATCCCGGTCCTCTCGTACTAGGGACAGGTCCTCTCAATATTCCAACACCTACGGTAGATAGAAACCGAACTGTCTCACGACGTTCTGAACCCAACTCACGTACCACTTTAATCGGCGAACAGCCGAACCCTTGGGACCTGCTTCAGCCCCAGGATGTGATGAGTCGACATCGAGGTGCCAAACCTCCCCGTCGATATGAACTCTTGGGGGAGATCAGCCTGTTATCCCCGGAGTACCTTTTATCCGTTGAGCGATGGCCCGTCCACTTGGAACCACCGGATCACTATGACCGACTTTCGTCTCTGCTCGAGGTGTCACTCTCGCAGTCAGGCAGGCTTTTGCCATTGCACTCAACAGCTGATTTCCGACCAGCTTGAGCCTACCTTCGCGCGCCTCCGTTACTCTTTAGGAGGCGACCGCCCCAGTCAAACTACCCACCATGCAGGGTCCCGGCCCTGGTTTCACAGGGCTCGGTTAGAAATCAAAAGTGACAAGGGTGGTATTTCAAGGATGACTCCACACCGACTGGCGCCAGTGCTTCAAAGTCTCCCACCTATCCTACACATGTCACCCCTAACTTCACTGCAAAGTTATAGTAAAGGTTCACGGGGTCTTCTCGTCTAGCCGCAGGAACTCCGCATCTTCACGGAGAGTTCAATTTCGCTGAGTTGATGTTGGAGACAGCGGGGAAATCGTTACGCCATTCGTGCGGGTCGGAACTTACCCGACAAGGAATTTCGCTACCTTAGGACCGTTATAGTTACGGCCGCCGTTTACTGGGGCTTCAATTCAGAGCTTGCACCCCTCCTCTTAACCTTCCAGCACCGGGCAGGCGTCAGACCATATACTTCATCTTACGATTTTGCATAGTCCTGTGTTTTTGATAAACAGTCGTTACCCCCTGGCTTGTGTCACCCATAAGAGGTTGCCCTTATATGGGTCTCCCTTCTTCCGAAGTTACAGGAGCAATTTGCCGAGTTCCTTCAACATCATTCTCTCAAGCGCCTTGGTATACTCTACCAGTCCACCAGTGTCGGTTTAGGGTACGGTCTTTAATGTTAGAGCTATTTCCTGGGAGTCCTAGGCTGCACACTCAATCCAATAAGGATGCACAGCTTCCGGCCTCCGTCACTTCTAACAGGTTCAGGAATATTAACCTGATTCCCATCGACTACGCCTTTCGGCCTCGCCTTAGGGGCCGACTAACCCTGCGCGGATTAACCTTGCACAGGAACCCTTGGACTTTCGGCGTGAATGTCTCTCACATTCATTTACGCTACTTATGTCAGCATTCTCACTTCTGATACCTCCACGGTCACTCACGTGTCCCGCTTCATCGGCCTACAGAACGCTCCGCTACCGCTCTTTCGAGCCCGCAGCTTCGGTGTGTGGTTTAAGCCCCGTTACATTTTAGGCGCAGGCTAGCTTAACTAGACCAGTGAGCTATTACGCTTTCTTTAAAGGATGGCTGCTTCTAAGCCAACCTCCTGGCTGTCTTGGCCTTCCCACATCCTTTCACACTTAACCACAACTTAGGGACCTTAGCTGGCGATCAGGGCTGTTTCCCTCTCGTCCCCGGACCTTAGCACCCGAGGACTGTCTGCCGTAATTGATCTCATCGGTATTCGGAGTTTGGTTGGGTTTGGTAAGGCGCGAGCCCCCCTAGCCCATCCAGTGCTCTACCCCCGATGGATAGATACGACGCACTACCTAAATAGTTTTCGCGGAGAACCAGCTATAACCTAGTTTGATTGGCCTTTCACCCCTAGCCACAGGTCATCCACTGATATTGCAACATCAGTTGGTTCGGTCCTCCAGTACGTGTTACCGCACCTTCAACCTGCCCATGGCTAGATCACTAGGTTTCGGGTCTAATCCATGTAACTTGACGCCCTATTCAGACTCGCTTTCGCTACGCCTCCACCTATCGGCTTAAGCTTGCTACACAGACTAACTCGCTGACCCATTATACAAAAGGTACGCAGTCACAGATCTTGTCTGCTCCTACTGATTGTAAGCATATTGTTTCAGAGTCTATTTCACTCCCCTCGTCGGGGTTCTTTTCACCTTTCCCTCACGGTACTTGTTCACTATCGGTCTCTAGGGAGTACTTAGGCTTGGAGGGTGGTCCCCCCATCTTCAGACAGAATTTCACGTGTTCCGCCCTACTCGTG
>JBGSQK010000069.1:0-1817 GCA_041738135.1 Alphaproteobacteria bacterium | reverse complement strand
GTAGATATGAATAAATATTTCCTAGACATTGATAAAATTGAAAAGTATCCGATAACATTTGTCGTTAAATCTTCAGATTCTAATATTGAAATTAAATCTAAGATTGAAGCGCAAGCTCGAAAACAGTATTCAATAAATGCAATAGTTTCACGTTACATGGAATGTATAGAAGAAATAATTAATGTTGCTATTCTTATCGAAAGATTTGAAGAGGCTGTTGCCAAAGGATATTTAAATAATATGTTGAACGAAATTATTAAGCAGAGCAGATTGGAATTTAATTATGAGGATGAGGAAGAAAATTTAGAGATTGAACAGTTAGACATTTCCCTTGAAGATGAATGATTCAATTTAACCGAGTTAAGTTTATAATAAGAACTTTAATCCTTACTACAAACGCAACTCAATTACTGAGAATCAATGCTCGATTAATGAAATAATATTGTCGGTTTGGCGGATACTATTCACTTCCCCTTTCCTTGATTAAATGTTTCACCTAGCCATCAACTTTGGCTGGAATGACTCCGCACCATTTTCCCACCAAAAAACTGATTCTTTCTGGCGTGGAGAAAGAGTTTTTGAAAGCACGAGTAACTCATCTGGTGAAAAAGGAGCTTTCCAATGATCGGAAAACACTTTAATCGGTTGTCTGGAGTGATAATTAAAAAATATTGCGTCGCGGTGTGACTTGATAGGCATCTTACCGCGATGAAAAACATGGTGAGAGTCGAAAAAAACAACAGTACCTGCTAGCCCTGTACATGAAACCCAATTTGATTGGTCTAAATGTTGCGCTACTTCTGCATCAGAAAATAAAAGTTTTCGTTTGAGAGGGCTTAACTGAGAATTGAAATGCTTTGGAATATATTCAAACGGGCCACTTTCAGGATTCACATCATTCAAGTAAACAGCTATTTTGAGAAGTCTATGATCTTCAGGGTCTTTATGCCACAATCTTGTATGTACCTGCTGTTCGTTCGCAAAATCTTTCTGAAAAAACAAACCCCGGTAAGCAACGGGAACCCCAAGATAATTTTCAGCAATGTCAAACAACCGCTCTTGAAGACCCCATAAAAAGATATCTGAATTTTTGATAATTTCTGCTGAATTAACATGATAAACGTATTGATCTTCAAAAGCCGGAGATTTTGGATTATTAGGTAATATCGCCTTCACTGCATCCAAAAGTTGTTCATTCATTGGCAATGACAAAGCTTGTAGAGAAGTAATAAAAGCCCCTTCCTTTCTAAGAGCCTCGACAATATACTGATTCGTCGGATTCAGTGCAGGTAATTTTTTGATGTGTTGAAAAAGTCTCCACTTATAAGATAAGCTAGATTGAAGCAGAGAAGCTTCTCTTTTTATTTTCCTCAAACCTCTGTTTAGCATACTAATTTCACTTTTTCAATTGCTGATCTGAAATATATTTCTTTTATATCATTACTTATCTCAGGAGCAATATATCGATCACAAAAGTTTACAAAAAAAGTCATGCAAGCAAATAAGGTCGATCGCCAATTGATAGCAGAATTCTCTTGAATCCCAAATTATAACTTATAGCGGTTCTCAAAAAAGTGAGGTATGCCCTATGCCCTATGCCGTTCGCGTACCTCATCTTTCTGGTAAAGGCTATATTAGATATATATATTTAGTATTTAATTTGTTGTAATAAGGACTTTAGTCCTTATTACAAACGAAAGTAATTAATGAGGATCAATGCTCGATTTTGAGCGAAATAATCTTGTCGCCTTGGCGGATCGCATTCACGACAGACATATCATCTGTTTGGCCAAAAGTTGTGTGAACTCCATCCAAAT
>JBGSQK010000027.1:0-15014 GCA_041738135.1 Alphaproteobacteria bacterium | reverse complement strand
CATTTTGTGTTTTCCAATGTCAACGCCATTGATTTAGATCAGATTATTCAAGAGCTGCTTTTAAATGCCACACCTGGAAACGTTGAGAAATGGATCGAAATTGAACAGTCAAAAATTTCTGAGGTTTGCGCTTAGACCCCCTAATGGTGAAATTAAGCAACCTGTGGGGGGGTGTTCTGCTTAGCCACGTTTCTGGAACCAAGCATGACAGCTATAGGCAATTCTAGCTTTTATGTATGCGAGACGTCCTAAGGTAGTTCTTCCTACTGTGGACTTAAATCCGATGTAATAGAAGCACCCAGAGCCCACGATCTAAGTATTTTATACGTATAGACAACTTTTTATAAAAAACCTAGAGTAGCCTACTATATTAGATATATTTAAGGAGTTTTATATGTTTTCTCGTCTTTTGTTTGCATCGTCACTGGTTGCCGTACTGGGAACAACGGCAAAGGCAACTAATTTGCCAGAGCTGCACACAACTACCTGTTCCTTATTTCAGAATATTACCGACATAAATCCTCAACGCTTTGACGACAGGGATCTCCTTGTGATTGAGCTGGATAGTGTCGTTCTCAAGCCATATCGAGGCAAGGTGGTACCTAAAGACGAAGGGGTTTCAGCCTTTTTTGCGGCCCTCAAGGAACATAACCCAGCAGTTATGTTCTGGGCGCCTAACTATCAAAGCTATCATGAGCAAACAAAGGCTGCTATCGAAAGCAGTGAGATGAAATTGTGCCTCCTCCTAGACGGGATGCAACCAGGCAATGGTATAGACAGCTACAAGACTTGGGTTAATGATGGTGTGTTTTATTCACAAGGCGGAGGTTTCGGAGCTAGTGAAAAGGACATCAAAACCATACAACAAAAACTTGCTGATATGGGTAAATCGCCAAGTAGAATATTTTATTTTGGTAAATTTGACGGTTGTGTCAGACCACTCCTTAGCGCCAGATGGAGTGTTCCTTTTGAACTAATTTATAGGTTCAGCGCAAAGTCACGCCATTCGAAGGAAGCAATCAGTGTCATCCTTCGCGCGGATAAGAGATTGGCATGGCTTTTAGACAAGGATCATTCTGTCATAAAGAACAACCTAGCCCGAAATCCTGAATTACTCTGTAAGGACCTTGTTGCTGTGCGCCAAGCTAAGGTGACAGAAGAAAATAAAGGGAAGCGAGGGCTTAGCTTATATAATGCTCTTGAAGCGCTCGACCTAACAGACCTTCTCGCCGAGGCATTTACCGAAAGAGCTAACTATGATCTGTTCGCTAGAATTTTTGTCCACCTTGAGGAATGTGTAAATGGAAAGGGCAGCTTTTCACGTTATTTGTCGCAATGGATTCCTATATTGTACCCATATTACCGAGCAATTACAAAGCAAGATCCTTCCGCATGGGGTGACGTGATAGTCTTAGCCAATAATATTATTTATAAAGATACTGTACGTGATGAAAGGCTAGAAATTTTACTAGCCATTGCCGAACTCGGGTTAGATGCGAAAAATCGTTTTGAGGCCCAGCAAGAAATGGCTGGACAACCCAATTTGGGCCAACCATTAATGCGTACTCACTTATTCGCCGGGACACCTTTGGCTTCATCGGGGAGCGTAAGAGAGATAAAAGGAGCTTTTTATGATCTAGCACGAAATTGCTTCTATTTGAATAAGAGTGTTGTGGACGAGCTAGGCGTCTGGTTCCAGAAAAAAAATGGCACGCGAATACCGTTTGTGCCGCATCAGTTATATACCGCCCTGAATTATTTAAGAGGACTGACAGCTGAACAACAAGATAGAGCAGCCGATATA
The DNA here is from genome assembly GCA_041738135.1 of Alphaproteobacteria bacterium. Lineage (GTDB taxonomy): Bacteria > Pseudomonadota > Alphaproteobacteria > JAGOMX01 > JAGOMX01 > JAGOMX01. The sequence continues at coordinate 13,210 of JBGSQK010000027.1, read as the reverse complement.
ATCAACGCACTATCTTCCAATTGGGAAAAAACTTGCACAGGTCAATTGCTCAGTAGGTGCGATTGGGTATTTGAGGTTCGCAATAAAGTAGAACAACCATGGGTACCCATAATGCAAACGATTTTGTCTGGGAATTACAAGGATCTCGCAGACATAAAAAACTTGCTGGTAACAACGAATATTTTAACCTTTATCAACTACCATGGGGAAAAAAATATTAAGGATAAAAATCTGCCAGATGCGTATTATAATGAACAAATTCTGCAGTCTCTGGTGAAACATACCGATCCAAAGCAGTTGTCAATTATAGTTGAGGTAATGCCGCAGCTTTTAGCCACTGTGTGCATGCGAGGTGCAGACTTCGTTGACTTAAGATTTCTCATAGAAAGAGCTATTCCGCTGCTCGCACAACTCAAAGACCGCGAGCATTGCCTGGCATTTGCTCAAGCTGTTAATGATGCAGTATATGCGTATGGTCATGAAAAAAGCTTGCCTACATGCCATATCATGACCGATCATTTCAAATGCTCATTGGGTCAGTTAAAGGAGCTGGCAAAGCTGTGGCAGCAGTTAGCGCCGAGATTGGCGAAGGGAAATCGAGATTCAAGGGATTTTAGTGAGTTGATGACTCTTCTGCAACAAAAATCTCCCGATCTACTGGCAAAGCTTCGCGAGCAGGTAGAAGCAAAATGGAGAGCAAGCATGACTTTGATGGATGTTTGTATTTTATGTCAAAACACTAAGTAAGATTAGCCAACTAAGCTATTATTTCATCAGATTTGGCAGGCATAGCTGGCTAAGCATACCTTGATTTTTAGCTGTATTTGTTTTTTGTCATCTTCTTACGCCCCTTATGCCCTCTCGGAAGCATTCCCCACAAGCTTGAGTCAGTGCCGCAAGCTTGTTGTTTTAATCTAAACCTTAAAGGAAATCCTAGATAGTGTAGTCACGACATAGCCGCCCAAATGGCTATCTCGTGACTACACTATCTAGATCAAATCAGCAAAGTATTTCTGTAGCATGATCCAATGCCATATATGTGCGTTTTCGGTGCACGCCTCTATCATGACTGAAAAAATCTCTTATTCACCTGTCTTTTTTTTGCGGGTGCAGAGTAAGGTGTCAATGATCAGTTACTCTTTCATTGGTACATAGTCACGCATGATGGCAAATAGCTGCGCCACACTTTTAAAAGACAGATATTCGTCATTATAAAACTGAGACCTTGTCTGATTCTTTATTATGTCATAATATTTTCCTGTTTCTTCCCAGGTGAGCTGAATTTCATCGAATCTCATTTTGATTGGCCTTTGTTCCGCTGACCCAATCTCATTGCCAACAAAAAGCCATGCGTCAAAAAGTAAGGCCATGTTGGTGATAGCAGGCAATAAGTTGTAGGCATCTTCGAGCAAAGACTGCTTACCATCGGCGGTGCTATTCAGGATTAGGTTGACGAATGGCTGAGACACGCCTGGCTGTCTAGCAGTAGTATCATTTCTTTCAAGTGTATTATTCTCATAAAATACAACTGAAGATAACTCCTCATCAGGTGGGGTGATTTGTTCGACCCATTCCAGTGCCTCTCGCATGATATCAAGTTTATATTTCTCTTCTGGAACGTCGTTCTGTTCAACGATTTTATGATTTAAGCCCTGTATCAAATATTGGAGTGTACATTTATCTAGCGCGATGAGTCTTTGAGATATTTCATTGGTCAACGCAAATGATCTTCCATTAATTTTTAGTAATTCGTAGGTGAGAAGCCCCTTTGTTTGTGAGCAATCTATTTTGTCAGAAAGCCAATACATGAGGAGCCAATAGGCATAATCGACCTGATCTTGCGTGATATATTTAGGCTCCATCTCCTCGGTTTTATCATCTTGATCAACTTGATCTTCGCTCTCAGAATCAGCTAAATTTGGCCTATATTTACTTCCAAAAAGCCCCAAGTAGAATTCTGCCTTAACGCGTACGCCACATATGTATTCCTGATACCTTGAGCAATACTTATCCCTGAAAGTTGATGAGATTCCGACACGATCTTCAGGAGAGAATTTCTTCCATGCGACATCATCCCACAATAATTCCCTTGCGGCGTATAGATCACAAGGGTAGCCACGAAGGCCATAAAGCAGGTTGAGTGCTTTATCAATAAATGCTTCTTTGTGCCCTAAATCGCATAAAATATCAGTGAGATTTCTATATGATTCTTCATCTTGCTCATAGCAGGCTCGGTTACTGTATCTTTTAATTCGTTTACGTAAGGGGTCCACACGCTTGCGCTTAAAAGCCATGGCTGAGACAGATCCTAGCCCTATGAGATTCTCATAAAGAGAGCGAGCTGCAGGAAGATCTGGTTGATAGTTATAAAAATGTGCATCACGGTACCATTTGTTAGAGCGAAGATTCTTTGCTTTTAACCACATTGCCATAAGATGCTTCTTAGCAGCCCAATAATCCAAATTACGTCGAGCAGAAACTAGTTCCGGGCTATCTTGGTCTTTCTCATTGAGGCCGAAAACACTTACTTGCTTTAGAATTGCTTGAGTCTCGCCACAGGCTATAGCTAACTTTTTTTCCTTAAGCATTTCAGTTTCAACCGCATCTCGGGATTTTATCAGTCGGGATTTTGCTCTCAACACGGCAGGATCAGAATCATCTCCACACAACGAACAAATACCCATGTCCCTATTAACTTCTATGGGGAAAGAGTTTATGCAAGGCATCCAACCTTGTTCTAAATATGCCATAAATTCCCATTGGGATTCTAAATAACAGAAGCGTTCGTAAGCACGCCTTCCTTTTACCGCCTCCATGATGGTTTGACTATGATCGACATTTAGATGATTTCTCTTGAGGTAGTCCCATAACTGATTAAGTATTCTATTTGCTCTGCGACATGTCAGCGCTAATGCCCGCATATCGCCTACGTAGATGTTTCTATTTATTAAATCGGAGAGAAACCTGTCATCAAAACCCATTAAACTATCTACAATGACTCTTGCTTGAGTAAGTGGCTGTTGTGGATCAGTATGAGGAGTAGTGCTGACTGGTCGCTCTAAGCCCATAGACAATTCGCTAGAAGGTGCAGAGGCAAGGGTTTCACCTACAAAGAAAAACATCACAAGAACAAGTAGTTTCCTCATAAAAATCTCACCTGACTGCTCACTCCAAATGAATGGCTTCGTTAGAGGGGCTTTGGCTAAGGTAGGTCCAAATCAATTAACACAAAAAATGATATAGGTGTATGGTCCATCAGTCGTTTTCATAACTCTGTTATTAATTATAACAGGCGCCGCTGAGCGACATGCATTAACCATACCAACTTCATGTCATTTTGCCACCTGCGACTGTTTTTAACCAATTTTCTGGGAGGATTTCAAAAATAGATTAAATTTCAAATACTCAACGACTAGCAGCTTCAGCTGGTAGTCATTGAGCCATCATCGTATTCTCCCTATTCATCATAAGGGGCCTATTCTGCCCCGGCGTCCTTTAGGAATTGTTCAACTTCCGGATGAGGTCCTTCATGAGAAAAACGTTTAGACGTTGCAAGAGCTAACGGAGACGTTTGATCTTCTTCAAAAATCCACCGTCTAAAAGGCTTATAGGAGGGAGGGTTGACGCTTACTCCCAGGTCAACGAGATATTTTACACGCCCGAGATTGCCGTATTGTGCTGCTCGTCTTATGGCATAGTGAGCCATATCTGAATCCACTGGGACAATATTTAAGGAAAACAGAAGCTCAAAAGCCAGGTTATCTGGATCCTTTCCCCAACATCTGACGTCCCTATCGAGAACATCCATTAACTCATAAGCATCATCAAGAGTAAGGCCTTCAACGATAGATTGCGCTTTTATAATGTTTGATTGCTTTGGATCAATCTGAGTTGCTGCAAGATTTAACTCCGTTTCCTTTGTAAAAATACGTAATGCTGTATCACGCAAATCAATTTTAAAGTACATGGCTCCCTTGGCACCTAATGCTCTTTCCACTTGACGAGAATCCAGTAATTCACCAGTATTTTTGGGGATATAAAAATGGCTGCACATAAAATGTTTGACGAGCAATACTTTTGCGACTTCTGATAAGTCATTATTATCTCCAGTGATAATGCTTATCAGTGAGCTACCGTATACATGTTTAGTTTGCTCATATTGACGACTCTGCACTGGATCTGGCCTGTAAATTGAACGCAGGAGGTCTTTTTTCTTATGGAAACAAGCATTCTTAGGGCGTTTGAATTGTTGGAAACCTTTCTGTCCGGAGAAATTTTTGTTTTGCCCCATGAGAAAAAGGACTTCATCTGCATCCATGATTGGACCTTCGACTTTGCCATACAATTTTGTGATGGTTGCAACACACTTATCATAAACAGACTTGTCATCAGTGTATTGTCCTATGAATTTTAGGATTCCATAATAGTTAACCGTTTCGTTAGATGTAGCCCTTGCCGCATTTAATGGTGTTGGCGCTCTAGCTACATGCGTTATATCCAAATTGGGCGGGCAAGAGAGTAAAGCATCGCAAAGATCATCAATGCGAAAATCAAACAGCTTTTTATTGAGAATCTGTATAGATTCCTTCGGGAAATAATACTGTAAGATGAGGTGCAAAGTGCTTGTATCTAATTGACTTTTCGGGTAATCAAGGGATTGCAAAGTCTTTAAAACAGCTTGTTCCTGAACATGTTCAGCAACAGAGGTTAGATTATGGACATGGAGATAAGAATTCACAAATTCCTCAACAGCATGTTCATTTTTTGGCCATTCGCAAGCTTGGTTTGTACCTGTCGCATTTTGGCTAGCTGAGGTTTGCGATCTATCTTGATCATCCATGTTGTTAGAGTTTGATGCCAAGGAAGCCCCAGCCAGCGTTAGGCCCAGACATGTAGTTAGTGTTAAAGCTTTGTTCATCATCGTATTTCTCCTATTGGGTAGCATGTTAATAATTACGAAATCATCTTAATATAGTCACGTATTATTCCAACTTATCGCAACCAGTCCAGTCAAGAAGAGGCTTTTACCAATGTGATTTGGATTTATTATAATCATACACAAATGCCGCAATTACTGGTTGATGGATAAGGGCGTTTCGTTTGTTAGAAGCCATAGCCTTCAGCTCTTTAAGCTTCCCTATATCTTGATTGATTATGCGTTCCACTCGACTAATAGGATATAGGGTCACTCGAACTTGATCGAACGTAGGGCTCGCAAAAACATCATCATACTCCCAACCGAGGCATGAAGTAAAATAATCATGACGAAGAGGCTCAGATTCTTCATCCTCAAGATGGATTAGGGCTGAATAATGAGCAAGCTGTTGAACATCAATTTGATCAAGCTGCTCGTAGGTATGATTAAACCTGCCCATAAAAATGATGTCAGCAGAATTTTGATATCGTGTGCTTTTCGTTATTTCGTCCTTACGCCAATACATAAGATTTTGTGCTGCTGCCTCACCATAAAGCGTTTTAGTACCCAAATCAAACCCAGACAAGGAAATCAAACACTGTCTTTCAGAAGCAGCAACATGAACTATGCAGGGACTTTCGGAGATTTCTTCAAGCTGCACATTAGCTTTGAGTTTTTCAAGGTTATGCGTCATTGAGGCTAAGGAGTATACAAAGTTAGGTAACACAGATCGTGCACATCCTATGGTTCGTTCGCACCACACGTACCGACTTTCTAACTCTTTTTCTCTTTCTAGTTGAGCCTTTGAACCCCAAACGGCCTGTGCCCAGAAAGGCGCTGAGCCAGTATGTGCCGTTGCAATGAATAAGTTGCTTTCATACCCCTGTTTCGTTATAAGCGCACGAAATTGCTCTACAGCCTGTACATTACCCCGAACCATCACATAATCGGGGGATTGAGCCATTACGATGTTCGCAGCTTTGGAAGCCACAGCAGGTTCCTTCTGAATCGTTGGTACGCTAAAGGTCATGGAAAAAACCCTTAAACTCCGAAAGTCTGGCCGGTAAACCGAGACCTCATCAGACCATTCAAGATCCATCCAAGCAGTCGTCTGGGAAGATGCAAAACTTTGGTTCGTAAATAGATTGCTCGCCGAAGTTTGCGAGATATTTTGATCATCCATGTTGTTACAGTCTGAGGCCAAAGAACCCCCAGCCATCGCTAGGCCAAGACATGTAGTTAATATTAAAGCTTTATTCATCATCGTATTTCTCCTATTTAGTATATTAATAATTGTAGTCACTGATCATTTCCTAACTGAACCCAGCTCCTGCTGTCATTCTTTCTCAATCTCTATACTCTTTTTTTCAGCTCGCCTTCATTTCTTGAAGCAGTGATGAGTTTATCTAACAAAAGTTGTTGTCCAGCCTTGAATTTTACGCGACTTGAGCAGAAACCACACTCAAACGCAGCGTTATCAATTATCCGTTCTAGTTCATATTTGGTTAGTCTTTTGCCTGCCAGCGTATTCACAAGAGTTGTTCTGTATATAAATTCCTCGAACTCCCATTCATTTAAAAGCTTTGCAATGTCGAAACCTTTGGGCAATCTATATACATTTCCTCCTCTGAAGATCTTCAGAGCATAATACAGTCTAGGCCCTAGCATCTGATTAGCTTGTATTTCTGAATTAGTTGCAAAACTCCCGTCGAAAGAATTGAAATAGTTAAGATAATCCTCTACAGCGCACTTGATTTCAAAGTGTAACTCGCTCTCAACCAAGCTTTTGTTAGACAGCTTTTTACATATGTTAGATTTATCGAGAAAGAAAGCATCAAACCCACTTTCTAACAACGAGCGATAAAGATTTTCTTCAGATGGCATAACAAATGTTGTTTTTTCACATTGGTCTCCTTCGTCCGCCATGGTGTAACTATTGAATACAGAAAATGCTGCAAAAGCTGCGACTGAGCCGTAGAGGAAACTAAAGTCACAGTCGTTTCCTTTTCTTTCACTTCCTGAACTCTTCTTAAAGATATATGATTGCAAGTCATATCTAGGAGATGACAGGGTGTTTTGCTGTTTAGATAATGGGCGCACACGCAAAATATTATCATGGACAGCCTTCGGGCTATAATTATTGATGGCGTGACGGCCATGATACAATATGGGCGTTGTGTTTATTAAACATCTTTTTGTACTGACCTCAACAAGAGATCTACTTGCTTGAGCTGTCGTAGTAGGCATGCTTCCAACTAAGCCTGCCAGAATTAATATCGTGCGTTTCATAACAATTCTCCTAAATATAATACTGATTCATTTTCCATAACGTAATAATCTCTACTCCTTATCACGTATTATTCTGACTTGTCCCAACCAATCCAGTCAATTTCTCCTACCGTCACGAGATCCGCTGCCTGATCATCCGTATAGAATTCGGGGTTATCGGTTAAAAGGCTTTTCTTCTGATATCCCACAACTTCAGGAATTAACTGGTTATTCAGCTTAGATGCGCCCACATAATGGTACCCTCTAAACTTAATATCCTTCTTGTAGGTTGCGTTTACAGTGGTGATAGCATCCCGGACTGACTCGAGATTTTGCGTTTTATCGTCAATGAAGATGAACGTTACAGGGAAGAAGTCCGCTAATGCAAACAGGCGACCCAGAACGAGTCCCTTATCCAGATTGTTTGTAAAGATTACCTGATTTTTTATCATCGCATCTTGTGTTGTCTCAAAAGGCTTCAGTTTACGATCAACAACGTAATTTGAATATTCCGGATTAAGAGGATTCATTCCTTCCAGCACAATGTCCTTCAGGTGATTGGATGAGAACTTCACGCCCAGATGTGACAGAATTTTAAGGGTGTCACCTTGTACGGTTGTTTTAGCATCATGTGTAGGAATACCAGTGCGACGAACAGTAAACCCTATGGTATCGACCTTGCGTGCAGCGAGTTTACTTAAATGTTCCAAAAAACAATACTCTACCAGCTCATAGGGTGAATGGTCATAAGCGAACGTTACGCGCTCGTTGCCCTTTTCTTTCCTAATAGATTCAATAAATTCATTGCGGGCAGCTAGATTTGCATTGCGCATAATCCTGTTAGCCGGGACGAATGTTGTATCATCCAGATCATACCCTATACATTCTTGCGGCGTGAAAGAACCAAAGGGTATGTCGTTAAAGGAATCAACCTTAGTTATATCCGACGCATGCGACTGTTGTAGAGTAACGACCACAGCCAAATAAGACAATTTGCTCAAAATCCTTTTCATCATTAATCTCCTAATTACAGTATTAATTTCTCGTCACGTAATAATCTCTATTCCTTATGTAGCACTGAGCCGGAATATCCGCAATACGTAGAAAATACGTAGATAAGTGCAATCCATCTTGCGATTCTGCATTATTGGCGGTTTAGCTTATAGCTGCGGTTAGTTCTACGTATTTGATACGTATTCCCTAATCATGCTTTCTAGTTTATAAAAGACCGGACCCAAAATTAGTTATACGTATGAGGAATAATAACTTGATCATAATTTTAAGACCTTTTGCTTTAGCCTTGGCTTTTGTATGTACGACAATTTCTGTAATTGCCTCTCATAATGATGAGGCCGGCGTGATTTTTGCCAAGCTACGAGATCACACTAGTTATCAGGTGAGTGAGGCTCGACGAGTGACATCTAACCAAGCAATAAAATATAAAAAACCCTCCAAAATGCCGATTGTTAAGCTTTGCTATGAGATCGACAAGCTTGGGATTTATGAAGATGTAGATGCTAATTCCTCCCCATTTTTGGAGGTCTTTAAATCCCCTTCGCTCGCTCTTAAGGCTTACTCCACAAATCTTTCAAGTTTCTGGGCTTACTTGCTAGTATGCCCTCCGGTTCTTACCTCTTGTTTTCGTCTAAACTTAGATCAGAAAGCAATTAAAAAGCTCAACGACGATAATGGAGGCACATTTGTTAGCGTACATACCTTATATGAAAAACCATATCTTTCTATTGGACAAGAACACGTTGAAAGCATTGCCAGAGGACTTGATCACCTCGTTTGGAAGACCGCAGGGTTAGGGTCCATCTTTGCCGATGAAGCTAACAAACTTGATGTGGCCAGATATCTCGCCCATCAAGCTATCTGGAATGAGATTTGCAAGTCAGAACAGCTAAATCTGTTTCCACAAGGGTATCTTCATGCGAGAGGCTTAGTGAATATAACTGAGCCAATCTGTGAAACTCTGGGGATAGATTCTTTTGGTCAAGCTATCCATTGTCTTGATGAAATAACCCAGAGCTACAATAAAGCTATAGAACTTATCGAGGGTGTCATTACCGGTTTAGAGCCTGCCTGGTACGTCATAAATGAAGATGAAACAAATAGGGCCAGGATTACTGTTTTAGAGGATTCGGCATCCAACCTAGGGAACTCGAAAAGATATTACGAACACCTCACTTGGCTATTTGGGGAGGCCCGATCACAGATCTTTGATGTGATAAGAAATGTGGGCATGCGCAACGAATCATGCATCCAAGACCCTCTATATTACCACTTCGTGAACTACTTAAAAGTTCCTAGCATGGACAGGCACATATACTTGAACAGCTATTGGCATGCAATTGTGGACTGTATGTTAATTCCCTTAGTTAAAAATGGAATTCCTTGCTTGGCGGTTACAGCCGCTGGACTGGTATATATACTTCCTGCAGGTATCCCCCTGGGATTCATCTATTACGGGCTTTTCATAAAGGCAGGTTTCACGTCAGGGGTTGCTATTGGCTCCGGTATAACAGCAGCATTAACACCGACCGCTCTTGCAATTTATCTTGCCTCCTCCAAGCACCACCCATAGAGAACTAGAATTTGCTTAATTACTAAAAACCCTTGCCAAATCTGGAACGGCTCACCATATTATGAGTAGCGGATTTGTTAAGGGTTAACAAGCCAGCCAAAATTAATATAGTACGTTTCAAAAATTAGTCTCCTTAAAAAATAAGCTATCGTTTGTATCTTCCTGCTAATCGACACGCCTTTCAGCTTCTCTTAGAAGCAGGGATTAAGCCATTAGACAGAAAGATTCAGAAATTAGCATGCCAATCGTTTTAGTACAATACGTATCAAACACACGTATCAAACACTTATGCGGGTTCGATTCTTCTTAATATATTAATGCTTCAAAATCTGTAATCAGCTCACATTCATGTCTTTACGATACACATGATGCTACCTGCAAACTGTAATGGTTAATGGCGCCTCTAGCCTGCCATGTCCCATAAAGTTAGGCGCGCAACACTTAAGACCTAAGTGGCGCGCCTTGTGGTGGGTTATTTTGTTAGCGTAACATGTTTCCAGGAACCATAATTGGCCACAGTAACATCAGGACGGGCTTTTTGGAAGGCTTGAAGCTCATCATTGGGCATTTCCTCTGGCTGTGTATTAACGAGTTCTAGGTGAGGTATGGTAACGAGCACCTCTAAGGGAGGTATGTAATTCAGCTCAGCAAGCTTTTTATCATAATTTTCCATGTAAGCTTTGCTATCAGGGTGTAATTCTCCATCTTCATCCCACCTGATCTTACCTAAGTATTCCGCGCCAACAATGCGTTTAGGATCGATTAAGTCATTCTTGGTGGCCTTGATCCGTTTTAAGGAAGGGTGGTTTTTCAATCCCGCCCATTGATGCGGATAGTTACCATAAACATCCAAAGCCTCAAGCTGTGTCATTGTGCCGATAGGCGTCAGGTCCTTGACTTTACAGCAGCTTAACTCCAAAGATTTAAGGGGAAGACCTGCCAAGGGCTCCAAGGATTCAATTGCGCTAAAATGACACTCAAATTCCTGCAAATTTTTGCAATTAGCAAGAGGACCAAGATCCCGAATGTGATACCCAAGTTTAAGAGCCCGCAGCTGTTGTAGGGTTCCTATGGATTGCAAGGTTTCTTCAATGCATGCTTGCTTGAGATTGCCGAGCGAAAGTTTTTGCAGAGAAGAAAGGCCCTTTAGAATTTGAGGAAGCAATTCATCGGGATACTGAACATCCAGCTTCACGAGCTGATTGAGACTGTTCAAAAACGCATAGTCCCCAGATTGGCAATTGAGACTATATAAAGTTAGTTTTTTCAAGTTGGTCAGCTGAGCCAGGGGCGATGTGTTTTGCGCCTTTTTGATATTTATGGACAGCTCTGTTAAGCTTGGAAATTGCGTAATTGGCGAGAGGTCATAGGATTCAACTCTGTCACAAGAGTCGGTCGTTATGGTTAAGCTTTCCAGATGAGGCATTTCGCTCAAATATGGGAGATGATAGGAAGTCGTCATCAGGCGGCGGAGGTTATGTAAGGTTCCCAATTCTAACCAGTCTGTTTTGCCATGCCTAGGGGCGGCCATTGAAAATCTATGAACAGGATTTCCTAGGCCAATATATAAGGTGGTAATGTGATCGAGTTTGTCGAGATTAAATCCTGCGGTTTCAATAGCGCCACCATTGAGCGTCAGGCTGGTAACGCGAGGGAATTTATTTAAAAAAGTGAGCGAGAAATCTTCTGGGAAACACCCATGGTGAGCCAATCCTAATCTCTCGAGCTGGGGGTGTTCTTTTAGGTAATTTTCAACATCTTCAGGGGATGAAAATTCATTTTTTGTACAGCCCGCATCACGGTAATTAGTTACCAGGAAAGCATCGGTTACGGGTTCTTCCGTTTTAGATGAATAGCACGTTTGAGTAAAAGTGAGGGCGACGCCGATTGCGGCCAGCCATTTGGTATACATAATAAGTTTCCTTTCTTTCATCGCTCTATAAGATCCCTCGTCTTAGTTGTGATTTTTACTATTCGGTCGGGCTAGAAGTTGAGCTTTACGATATGGTTTCAAATATCCAATTATAAGTGGGTTGTTTTGTTTTTACATCCGTAAAAAATACGTATGCCTTTGTAAAATTTTAGTTCCCCACACGTGTTCCTTAAGCATGCGTTTCTGACGCATGTGGGTGGGTTTGGCCTATTTTTAGTGGATTTGAAAGGAACCCCTTTTTCACAATTCCACAACTGCCTGATATCGGGGATCGTCAAGTAATGTTTATAAGTATTTTTTACGGATAGAAAACTTCGTTATAAAAGGACATACTGGATAAAGAGTATGGGGGCAATTAACCTCTAATAAGTTAAATGTTTTGATAGGAGACAAGTTTATGAATTTTTGTAATAGAAACTATAAGCTAGCCACGCTTTTGGCGGCAGTTTTGACAGCAGGCTGTGGCCCTAAAACTGCTACGCACACTAATGAATTTTCTGGCATCAACGCCAATGTTCTAAATAACAATGTCATGTCTCATGGCTTGGATGGAAACGTCGTGCTTGATGCTGCAACTGCTGGCGACCATGTGGTAGTCATGTTTAGTGTACCCGCAGGAACTGACATTAAGCTATTTGACCGGCGGATGAAAATTGATCTTGTTGATAGTAGAGGTAATCAAAAGACCATTACAGGCATAACCGATTCATACAGCACCCTAGATGAGGAAAAAATCAAGTTCGCCACCGGCCTGTTTAGTTCAAATTATGCGTACCATACTGGTTATCAGTATCTTATGATGAAGCAGGATTTTGTTGATGTAGTTAACGCAAAACGTGCCAGATTTATCCTAGAGGGCAAAAAGGGCTCAACTACATTTGAATACGATTATGACGACATGCATAACTTGCGAAACTTTGCTAATCAATATGTCAAATAGTTAGAGGAATTACGTGGTCAACAAATAGGTGACGCGATAGAACAAGATGTTATCTATTTTTCCATCCCTTAACCTTGTCTTTTGGAGACTCGAGGCGGTTTTAACCAATTTTTGAAGGATGACAAAAGGGAGTCATTTTACCCCCTGTTATCCAGTCCCACATCTGCCAGTTTGCGAAATCATGATGACCAATTAAACCCTATGTTGTCAAAAAAGCTTGAATAAATCAAATTCAGTCTTATATGTAAAGTAGTAAATCCGCGATGAGCGGCTTTGAGATAAATGGAGATTATTACAGATGATTAATTTTACAAAGAAGTTGGCAATTGCAGTCAGTCTTGTGGTTATTTATTCGGGACAGTTTGTTGCCATTGCTTCCGATAGCGCTAACGAGACGGACGGCATTGGAAATTCTTTACAGCAAGTTGGGGTATAGGGAGCAATGGAACAGTAAAAGCACTTAAGCATCCTTATCCGGGTTGCGCAGAGGTCTCAATTCTCCCCTGGCAACAGCTTCAGAAACATAAAATGAATAACGCCCCAGCATATTAATATGATCATAAATCA
>JBGSQK010000025.1:0-30684 GCA_041738135.1 Alphaproteobacteria bacterium | reverse complement strand
GCTCAATTGAAATACAATTCCTATAGACCACACCAACGTTTAGGTGGACTAACTCCATACGAATATGTTAGCAACCTAAAAGAGGCCTCTTCAGTCCCACATGTTATGAACTAGTACAAAGCTGAATTCTGCCCTTGCGTACTCACAAAAATCTGCTAAGATGCAGCTGCTTTGCCCGCATGGTGGAATCGGTAGACACAACAGACTTAAAATCTGTCGATCGTAAGGTCGTGCCAGTTCGAGTCTGGCTGCGGGCACCAGCACCCTTTTTTCTCAATTCAGTACCATTGTCATCCCCGCGAAGGCGGGGATCCAGCGCAATAAGCATCGCGAAGCAATTCAATATAGCTATAGAGAGCGCCGTTGGAGCACATTTTTTGCTGGATCCCCGCCTTCGCGGGGATGAAAACTTTCTGTATCCGTGTTCTATTCGGAATTAGTTGTTCCTTCAAGAAACAGCCTTAAGAAAATGTTCTGGTATGCGTGTCGCTTTGCTATCGGCGTTTATGATGACCAGCACCACCTTTACGCTATTAATCAGCTTATCCTTTAAATACGTATCCGTTTGCATAACCAAACTTGTACGGTTAATCTCGCAAATCCAAGTTTGAGTGGTTAATTCATTATCAATGCGGGCGGATGCTAAGAAATCTATCTCGCAGTGCCTCATGACAACCCTTAAATTATGATCATCAAAAAGGCGACCCAATTCGATTCCCCGCGCGCGAAAATATTCTTGCCTGCTACGTTCTGCAAAGGGCAGGTAGTTGGCATGGTAAACGATGCCATGGGCGTCCGTATCCTGATAATATACCCGGATCTTCAATTCATGTTTATAGGTCATTGGCTTGTCTTTCCAGTGTTGGTAGCGGCTCTAACCCTAAATACCTAAAGCCATTGGCTGTGAGCATTCTGCCGCGCGGCGTTCTTTGGATTAAGCCAAGCTGTATGAGATAGGGCTCAATCACTTCTTCAATAACGTCTTTTTGCTCCGAAAGAGCTGCCGCTAACGTTTCTACACCTACAGGGCCACCGCTATAATCATGAGCAATGCGATGAAGATAGCGACGATCTATTGGATCTAAGCCATTCTCATCGACTTCTAATCGCCGCAATGATTCGTCCGCAGCCTTTCTATCGATAATTGGATTGCCCGCATATTGGGAATAATCACGGATGCGACGCAATAGCCGGCCGGCAATACGAGGGGTTCCTCGGCAACGCTTAGCGATTTCTGCTGCCCCAGACTCATCCAAGTCCATATCATAAAGGCTGGCCGCTCTTTTTACGATCAGCTGAAGTTCATCAACCGTATAAAAGTTCAAGCGAACGGGAATGCCAAAACGATCACGCAAAGGAGACGAGATCAATCCCGCACGGGTGGTGGCAGCCACCAGCGTAAAGGGAGGCAAATCGATTTGTACGGAACGAGCCGATGGTCCCTCACCAATGATGAGGTCCAGTCGGAAATCCTCCATGGCGGGGTAAAGAATTTCTTCTACTACGGGGCTCAGTCTGTGAATCTCATCGATGAAGAGCACATCCTTTGGTTGCAGGTTGGTCAATATGGCAGCCAAATCGCCTGCTTTTGCCAGCACTGGCCCGGACGTTGCTCTAAATCCCACACCCATCTCTCGGGCCACAATTTGTGCCAACGTGGTTTTACCCAATCCTGGCGGGCCATGCAGCAATACGTGGTCCAGCGCTTCTGATCGTTGACGTGCCGCTGAGATAAATACATTGAGATTGGCGCGCGCTTGCTCCTGCCCGATGAACTCGCGCAAGTTTAAGGGCCGCAAAGACTTTTCTGTCTCGTCTTCGGTTAAATGCTCAGCCGTGACCAGGCGCTGTTCCATCGTGTTATGCTCGGGCAAGTTTACTTAATCCTATTCTTATGATGTCTTCCACAGATGGTATACTATCATGATTCTTACAAGCTTGCGCCACAGCTTCCGCTGCTTCTTGTCGGCGATAGCCCAAATTCACCAGTGCTGATATAGCTTCTTCCTGAGCTGGCAACTGACGTGTAGGTAGCACATGAATATTGCCCGCCAAATATCCGCTGGGACGCTTGTCCTTGAGCTCATTGGTAATTCTGGCAGCTAGTTTTGGGCCTACACCATCAGCTCTCGAAAACATGGCTTTATCTTGAGTGGCCAAAGCGTGATGGAGCTCGTTAGGGCTTAAAACAGAAAGAATCGCTAACGCCACCTTCATGCCCACCCCCTGAACAGTGGTGAGCAGCGTGAACCAATCTTTTTCCGCCGCGTCGGCAAAACCGAACAATTGGATCATGTCCTGCCTAACAACTGTCTCGATGTGAAGTGTTGTGGCAAGACCCGCCTCGGGCAATTGTGCGATGGTTTTTCGCGAACAGGAAACCAGGTAGCCGACGCCTTGCACATCTAGAATAACCGAGGTTTCTAGAATGGTATCGATCAAACCTTTTAATTTAGCGATCATGCGACCTCCCACCGTTTTCTTGTTATGCGAAAATGCGCATGACATATGGCTACTGCCAATGCATCTGCAGAATCGGATGTCATTTTGCCGCCACCAGGCAACAAAATTTGAATCATGGCCATCACTTGCTCTTTATCCGCGTGGCCTGCACCAACCACTGATTTTTTCACCTGGTTAGCCGTGTATTCTGCCACCGGTAGCCCGCAGACGGCAGGCGTCACCAAAACCACACCGCGAGCTTGCCCCAGTTTTAATGCGGATGCCGGATTCACATTCATAAATGTTTCCTCCACCGCCGCTTCATCGGGACTATACGAATCTATCAGCTTTTTAATCTCAACAAACAAATGTGAAAGCCGCTCGGCCAAACACAATGTCACATCAGGCTTAATCAGCCCATGGGCAACGTATTGCAGCCTGTTATTTTCCGTTTGGATCACACCCCAGCCCGTTGTGCGGAGTCCGGGGTCTAAACCTAAGATGCGACATTTATTCATGCCACATTATACGTCAAGTTCCTTCATGACGTCATCGGAAACTTCCATGTTTGTGGAAACAGTTTGCACGTCGTCAAAATCTTCAAGCACATCAATCATTTTAAACAAGGTTGTCGCCTGTTCCTTATCCAATGGCGACGTGGTTTTAGGCAGCCATGCTAGCTTCGCCGTCTGAGGGTCACCATATTTGGCAGCCAAAGCATCCCTTACATCGCTCAGATCATTGGGGTCTGTTACAATTTCGTGGTATTCCTCGTCAGATTCCACGTTATGTGCACCAGCCTCAAGTGCTGCCTCAAACATTTGGTCAGCTGTAGCGGCTTTCGCTGGGTACTCGATCAAGCCAATGCGTTCAAACATAAACGAAACACTGTTGGTCTCACCCAAGTTACCGCCCAACTTGGTAAAAGTAGAGCGCACATCAGATGCGGTACGATTACGGTTATCAGTCAACGCCTCAACGATCACTGCGACGCCGCCCGGTCCATAACCTTCATAACGAATCTCTTCGTAAACGCTATCATCCTCGCCACCGGCACCTCGGCTAATGGCGCGCTCCATAGTATCTTTGGGCATATTCGCCGTACGAGCTGTGGTTATGGCTGCGCGAAGTCTCGGGTTGGCATCAGCGTCGCCCCCTTGCTTTGCAGCTGCGGTTAGCTCGCGAATGATCTTAGTAAATACTTTTGCACGCTTTTTGTCTTGCGCACCCTTACGATGCATGATGTTCTTAAACTGCGAATGTCCAGCCATAATATCCTCTTGAATTGTCTTGCACACATAATACTGCTTGGCAGGAATTTTTCCAGGGGGATTTTGCAAATTGTAAAACAAAAAATATCATTTGCCTGTTTGTAAATAATGCAACGTTCAAACTTGCATTTTGGCTTACGTCCAATTATAACTATAATAGAACCCATTAGGTATGAAGTATGATTTTAACTTGCGAAAAGTGTAACAAACGATATTTGGTCAAAGACGAGGAAATAGGTCCAGAAGGTCGTAAAGTCCGTTGTGTTGGCTGTGAACACACGTGGGTACAACCTGCCGTTGAATCTATGATGCCGCTTAAAATTGATCCCGCTGAGATTCCAGAGCACCAGCCTGCAGCAAATTCAAACCCGCCCAGAATACCCTTAGGCTGGCTGTTGTTCTGCTCATTCCTCATTATCTTGCTGGGTAGCGGTTATTTCGGTCGACACTTCATCACCCAATCATGGCCTGTATTTGCACCAATCTACGAAACTTTGGGATTGGAAGTGAGTATCCCCGGAAAAGGTTTAAAGGTTGAAAACGTTCAACCTGCCCATTTGGAAGATGACGGCAAGAATATATTAGTGGTGCGCGGGGAAGTTGTAAACACTTCTGCGCATGTACAAGTCATCCCCCCCATCCGTATACAATTAATGGGTCCCTGTGAAGGCGATGCCAACAACCAATGTGTTATTAAAGAATGGCAACATACCTTTTCCGAGTCGCGCTTACTGCCGGGGGAGCGAATTGCGTTTGAAACGGAACCTCACACAACTGTTGCGGGCGCTAAGAATATACGCGTGCAGTTTTAGTCTTAAAGAGCACCGCCTTCAGCTCTGGGGGGAACTGCTTGTTCTCTTATTTTCTTTAGCTCCGCTTCGGCATTCAAACGTAAAGTCTTTTCTGCCTCGAGATTCTGAGTCGTTACAACCAACTGTCCATAACAATGAGACAACTGGCCTTGCAGGAACATGATGTTATTCTGGAGCTTTACGAGCTCTCCTTTAAAAAAGTTTGAGCGCTCTTCTATGATTCCGTTTTGAAACTTAAGGGTATCATTTGCGTCCCTAGCCATCTTTAAATCTGCAGCAAGTGCATGAATGTCATCCATATCATATCTCTTATTCCCTGAAGACTTTTCCTGTGGGACTTCCTTTTCCCCCTGCAGGTCATAAATAATATCCAGCATGGAGCCAGTTGCTTGACAATCCTTTTCAGCTTCCTCAACAGCCAGAGACAAAACCTCAATGGTTGCTTTTTCCTCGTCTATCTGTTGGATAATCATTTTATGACTGTCTATTAAAACGTCCAGTGCCTTGATCTTTTGAGCTAATTCCTTAGAGCTGTTTTCATGTGCGGCAAGTTTTTGAGCTAATGCTACTTTTTCCGCCATCATAGTTTTGTGAGCCTCTGCCATCTCTTTCACGGTTTGCTGCATTCTTGCGACAAAAGCCTCCTTCTCCTCAAGGGAAGCTTGAGCAGTTTTTAGCTTCGCTGAAAAATCATCTCGAGCTTTACGAGCAGAATTCAGTTGTTTCTTCAGCTTCTCCACTTGCTCTCTATCCACAGAGGCACTTTTTTTACTTACCCTTGCTGATCTCTTTGTTTTTTCATCATTCTCTAAACTATCCTTAGCACTATCTGCTTCAAGTTTTTTGATCTGAGTGATGAGTTTTTGCTGTTCTTCTTCCAAACCCCTGATTTGCTGCTCAAATGGTGCCAATCTTTCTTTGGTCATTTTTTCTGCTTGCTTATGGCTGAAATCGACACTCTGTCTTATCAACTCACGGCCTGGTATGAACGATTGAATTTGCTCTGTCATGGGTGTGTTTGAAAGCATGGATACGGCCTCTTGCTCACTGATGGTACGAGCTTCATGCAGCCGTCTGACGAATTCATTTCGATGATTTATAACTGGCAGGGGCGCTAATATTTTTAACTCATTAACGTTAATTCTAGGAATAAAACTCATGAGTTCCTTGGCAATACATACATAGTGGCTGTTTATTAATATTTGCAACCTATTGCATTCAAGCGAAGGCATTAAAAAGTCTAGTTCAGTAAATAAGTAATTGTTATCGCCCTTGCTCAGCTCCATAAAATGTAAAGGTGATAAGCCAAAAAGTATGCCGAAATAAATTTTCATATGATGGTTAGCCGTATGTCTATAATCTGCATACAAGTTGTCTAATATTATTTTTTTATGAGCCAGCTCGCCAATTTCTTCTGTAGGAAAGGCGTCTTGGCTGATTTTTTGAGCAATATTGTAAATGACAAATTGCTTGTCCACTTCCTTCATATCTAAAAATCCAACAATGTGTTGTTTCCCGAAGTTGAGATAGTGAACTTCTAAGAGTAATCTGAAATAATGAAATACCATATATAATGTTATTTGCCGAAGAACATTTATATCAAGTGCGTTGTTTAAATAAATTTCATTTTGCAAATTGTTTATAGAAATGCGTCCTTTTTCTTTTCCATCAGGATAATACAATACGATAAAAGAATTAGCTTGTTGCTCAGTAAATCTAATTTGCTGTGGGATAAATTGTTCTTTTAGAGCTAATTGTTCTAAGCATTTATCGTAGTATTGAAGGGACAGACCCAGCAAACCTAAGCGACTCGCTTCAGGTCGTATTATGCTCTGAGTATCAGCGACACCCCTGGGAATAAATGACAACACTTCATCTGAGAGCTCAACCATACGTCCAGTGAACCGAGGTGGACCCATTTCTACAGGCTTGTCTGTTGCCATGCTTTGTGCTGAAACAACTAGTAGAATTAAAATTGCCCAATATTTCTTAAACATAAAAAGACTCATCTGTTAAATGTGCTAATACATATGCATTCCAATGCTGTCATCATAGTTACCGTATTTTGGCAGTTTGGTAAAGCTTTGAAAATAGTGCATAAAAAATCCGCACGGGACTAGACCGTGCGGATTTGTTGAGACTCAGAAATTACGCGATTTTATCGTCTTCTTCTTTGCCCTTATCTCCATTGTTAATAGCTGCTACTTGATTGTCATTTGCATGTGAAGGATTCAGCCTCAAAGGAATGTTCTGAACGGATACAGTTCCCATCTTCCAAACTTCACTGACTAGATCCGTAGTGAAGTAATCGTATGGCAGGTAAAAGTACCCCTTATCACCCCAAGTTACGTCCCATGAGTTTGCAAATTTAACCCATTTTTTCGCATCGCTATACCCCACAGCTAAGACCGCATGACCACCGATTACGTTTTCACCCCTCTTTGGCATAGGAACTATGCCTGTGCGAGCAACAACTTCTGATTGAAACGAGTCATATAGCATGATACCCAAAGAAAGGGGCTGCTTGTCAAAAATTGCCCTTTTGATTTGGCTTAGATCATATTTACGTCCATTGGGCTTGATGAGATCTGTTGCGATGCCATCCAAGTCCCTGTTTTCCTTAGCATTGGCATAAGCCTCGGCAGAAGGCCTTTGGATAAATTTCGGCAGCACTTTTGGATCATCTGATTCTGTACGATCATCATATGTCCAGAATTTCTCCCGAGGAGCACCTTTTTTATAGAGGGTTAAAATACCATCTCCAATACTGGCGCCGGCATCTTCATTGACGGAACCTTCCAGATTTCTTTCTTCCCAATAGATGAACAAATGAGAAACGGGTTCTTGCTTCGCCATGATTTTTGGCAACGTTTTACCTTTTTCTTCCAATTGCATGGCCTGCCTCATGAACATTTGTCCAGCCAACGCAAAGGAAGTACATGATCCCAAGCCGCCTTGATTCATAATTTTACAATAGCGACTCAAATCAACTTCCTTAGGCAAAGGGGTTGTGCTGGGAGCGGGCGCGCGCAGTCCCATCAATTTTTTATGACTTTTGATTTCTGTCATGGTTTTTTCACTGGTTGGTTTAAATCCCATGGCTCGTTTTTGTTTGACGGGTTGAATGTCTGCATCATCACCTGTGTGACTTGCCCAGCTAAGAGAACTTGCCCCCAAGAATACGGTCGCCAAGAATACTGCTTTGTAGATTTTCATGTGATTCCCCTCTGTTTGAATTGTTTTGCATTAACTAAACGAACTATGATCATGTTCATTATCTCGGTTGATTCTTAATTAAGATTTAAGAACTCCTTAACCGGCAAAAGCTTTCTCTGAGAGCTCAGAAAAGATTACAAATTCTTTCGAGGAATGATTTACATTGAAGAAGATGGCATATTGCCGCATATTAAATTTTTAAATACAGGAGATCCCATGTCAGGTGTAAAGCGTAAGAAAATATTTGGAACGGATGGCGTTCGGGGTAAAGCCAACATTTATCCTATGACTCCAGACATTCTTATGCGCCTTGCGGTAGCCGCTGGAAAGCATTTCATCCGCGGTGAACACCGTCATATGGTTGTCATTGGTAAAGACACAAGGCTTTCCGGTTACATGATCGAGCCAGCGCTTGCATCGGGCTTTGTTTCAGTAGGTATGGACGTCATGTTAGTGGGCCCCATGCCTACACCTGCCATTGCAATGTTGACAGGCTCCTTGCGAGCCGATATGGGCGTGATGATCTCCGCCTCTCATAACCCTTACGAAGACAATGGTATCAAGTTTTTTGGCCCCGATGGCAATAAGCTTTCCGATGAAGTTGAGAATCAGATTGAAAATGAAGTTCTCGAGGGCAAAATGACCGGACTTGCAGCTCCTAAAGATTTGGGACGAGCACGCCGTCTTGAGGATGCACCAGGACGATACATAGAGTTTGTAAAAAGTATCTGCCCCAAACACATTCGTTTGAATGGCCTCAAAATAGTTATTGATTGCGCCAATGGTGCAGCCTATCACATTGCCCCCCCGGTATTTTGGGAGCTGGGTGCAGAAATTATCCCCGTTGCCGTATCACCCAATGGTTGCAATATCAACCTAAAGTGTGGAGCTACAGATATAGAGATGATGCGTCAAACCGTTCTCGAGCATGGCGCGGATTTGGGCATCTCATTGGACGGTGACGCAGACCGTGTTGTTATGGTGGATGAAATAGGTCGCGTTATTGATGGCGATAATATTTTAGCTTTGATAGCGAAGTCTTGGCAGGCCTCTGGCTACCTTACGGGTGATGGTGTCGTAGGGACTGTCATGTCCAATATGGGATTAGAGAAATACTTGGAAACTTTAGGCTTGAATCTATATCGTACACCCGTTGGAGATCGTTATGTATCGGCTTTTATGCGCGAAAAGAATTTGAATGTAGGTGGTGAGCAATCCGGGCACATTATCCTGACCGATTACTCCACATCTGGAGACGGCCTCATTGCAGCATTACAAGTGTTAGCGGTCATTGTCGAAAGCGGTAAACCCGCCAGCCAGGTATGTAAACTGTTTGACCCTTACCCTCAAGTCCTAAGAAATGTAGAACTTAAGGGCGTAAATCCTTTAGATGATACAGATTTTCAGGCGTATTTGAAAGATGTGGAAAACAAAATTGCCAACGAAGCACGCATTTTAGTTCGCAAATCCGGTACTGAGCCCCTGATCCGTATTATGGCCGAGGGTAAAGACAAAAAATTCCTCGATGATATAATCGATGGCATCATTAAGAAAATACCTTAAACTGAAATGAATATTAACCTTTCGGTTAGAGAGATCAGATAAACTGATTCTTATAGAAACAGATGGAGGCAAGTGATGAAGGGACGTATTTTACTAGTTGGAGAACACATCGCAAATGGTGGTTTGGGACTTCATGGCGATATGATTACTACCACATCTTTGGGAGGATACGCTTTAAGCGTACCCACTTTTTTATCCACCTCTATTGCTCCAAGTAAGCGGAAATGTTTCAACGTTGATCCAGATTTCATCAAACAAGAAATTTTAACCTGCCTGGAAACCCCAGGTGTAGATGCCATGAAAATAGGGGCCATTAATAATGTGGAAGTGGTACGAGTCCTCGGGGATATTTTGAAGACACGATTCAAAGACATCTCTGTGGTAGTCAACCCAGTGCTTACTTCCGAAATGGGGGAATATCTTATCAATGTGGAAGCCATAGAGGAATACAAAAACCAGATTCTGAAATATACTCATACCTTAGTGGTAAACATCCGTGATGCGGAACTGCTTACGGGTTGCGACATCATAGATGTGAATTCCATGTGCGATGTGGCCAAACAAATTCACGGATTTGGTTGCCACTCCGTGCTCATTACGGGTGGTCTGCTCAGTGGTGATGATTTGCATGATGTGTTGGTCACTGATGAAGGTGAAGAAGTCTTAACCGTTAAGAAAAATCATATCCACAAAGCTGAAACTTACCGCTTTGGAGGGGGTTGGGCGTTGGCCACTGCCATTGCCACAAGTCTGGCCCAAGGATTCGATCTGAAGAATTCTATCAATCGTGCACGACAATTTGTTGACAAAGCCATCGGAACATCATTTAATTCGGATGAAACATACCAAAACTTAAATTTGGCCCACACCATACATCCGTTTGTACATGATGACTCATCGCACGTTTATACAATTATACCAGGTTCACGATTTAGATCTCTCTAAACCGTACACTTACGGCTTTGCCGAAACGGCATATGGAAAAGGCCTGCTGATCAGTCATTCTGGCTATTTGCTGGCCTTTGGCTTTACGACCGAAATCAATGATCTGCGCAGGCCCTCATGGCCCATAACTTCATGGCAAGAGAATCATCAGCAGGCTGAAGATCTTTGGAAAACCATCGAATCCAAAAATTCCATCAAAGCAATCTTATTGGGAACAGACTTTCAACAAAAGGTTTGGCAAGCTCTTTTGGATCTTCCACAAAATCAGCTTGTAACCTATCAAGATTTGGCAAATAATATAGGTCATCCTAAAGCTGTAAGAGCGGTCGCCAATGCGGTGGGGGCAAACCCTATTTCCATCGTCATTCCATGCCATTTGGTGGTTCGCACCGATGGCAGACTGGGCGGCTATAGGTGGGGAACCGAGATTAAAAAGTCCATATTAAAAAAAGGTTTATGAGATGGTCATATATGAAGTGAATCTGGAAATCAATCCAAGCATATACAATGATTTTATCATATGGCATCAAGCCCACATGGCCGAACTTATTGCTTTGCCGGGATTTGAAAAAGCAGTGGTGTATAAAAATCACGAAGAGCCTACCCATCTATCCGTTCAATACCATTTAAAAAACATGGATGCTTTGGATCACTACTCAACACATCAGGCAAGCAAGCTGCGTGCTGAGGCAGAATCAAAATACCCTGGCCAATTTAAGGTATCCAGGCGAATTCTGAAAAAAGAACTCATGATGGAAGCTCAAATATAATGACCAATAAACCCACATTAAAACCAGCCCGTCCTTATTTTGCTTCAGGGCCTTGTGCCAAATATCCTGGCTGGTCTCTTGAAAAATTGTCTTCCGCATTGGTCGGCAGATCACACCGCGCCAAAGCCAGTCTTGAACGCATTCGTTTTGCTGTAACAAAGACTCGTAAAATTTTGGGAATTCCGGATGACTATCAAGTAGCCATCACACCTGGGTCAGCAACAGGCGCATTCGAGATGGGTTTGTGGAATTTGATCGGTTCCAGAGGCGTTGACGTTCTTGCTTGGGATGTTTTTGGCAGAGTATGGGTCAACGATCTGCAAGACCGATTAGATCTCCCTGACATCCGTGTGCCAGAAGTAGGTATCGGCCATCTTCCCGACCTTTCCGCTGTTGATTGCAACCGAGACGTGGTTTTTACTTGGAATGGTTCCACCGGGGGCGTATGTGTGCCCAACGGTGATTGGATACCTGATAACAGGGAAGGCCTCACGTTCTGCGATGCTACGTCCGCAGCTTTTGCCTATGACCTTCCATGGGATAAATTGGATGTAACGGCATTTTCTTGGCAAAAAGCCTTGGGCGGCGAAGCTGCACATGGCATGCTCGTGCTAGGCCCTCGCGCTATGGACCACTTGAAAACGTATACACCAGCTTGGCCAGTGCCATTTCTTCTGCGCCTGAAACAAAAGCACGAAATCATCATGAACATGTTCGATGGCTTCACACTAAATACGCCGTCTATGTTGTGTATTGAAGATTATCTCCTGGGGCTAGATTGGGCCGAGAAAATGGGAGGAGTGGATAGTCTACGGCGCAAATGCCTCGAGAACAGAGCCGTGCTAGAATCTTGGGTAAGTGAAAGAGATTGGATTAAGTTTACACCTTTAGAATCTGCAAATGCCTCCCATACCACCGTCTGCCTACAATTTATGGAAGAATGGTTCACTTTCTCTAACACCAACATCCAATGGGGCGTTATAGATAAAATCTGTGAGATGCTAGCTGGTGAGGGCGTTGCATATGATATCAATAATCACCGCTTCGCGTTTCCAGGCCTTCGCATATGGTGCGGTCCCACCGTTGAAGCGAGTGATATTAAACTTCTTTTGCCCTGGATAGACTGGGCTTACGAAGTTTGCAAACCATAATAAAGGAAAACAAAAATGGAATTTATCGCACGCCTTCTCATCGTATCTATGTTTTTATACGCCTCCATCGTCAATCCTTTTAAGGCCGAACAGTTGAAAGCGATGATGCAATCAAAAAATATTCCTTATATAGACATCCTCTTTCCCGCAGCCAATGTGTTGATGCTGTTGGCAAGTATCGCCATTATTTTTAATATGCTTACTGCTTTTTCAGCGTTTTGTTTGTTCGTCTACATGGGCATCATCAGCTACTATTTTGCAGATTTCTGGCAGTTCGAAGGCAACGAGAGGGATATGAAATTGAATCAATTCACTGCCAATCTAACCATTATGGGTGGTCTGCTGCTATTGATTCTGAAGGCATAGTTAAGAGAGTCCATGCAAATTCGACATTTAATATCGATTTTGCATGGACTTATTAAATTGCAGTTAATCCAATAACATACGAGACATTCATGCAATCTCAACGTCAAATATTGGATTTGCATAAAAAAAATGTTTATAGAACACAAAAAAGGCCGGGGGCAATAACCCCCGGCCTTTTAAAATAAAGAAAAGAAATCCTTATGCGTTTAGGATGTCTTTGAATTCTTTACCTGGACGGAAAGCAGGTGAGCTAGAAGCTGGAATGTTGATTGACGCACCAGTTCTTGGGTTTCTACCTGTACGAGCTGCACGCTTTGTTACTTTGAAAGTACCAAAACCTACGAGACGCACTTCGCTTCCCTTCTTTAGTTCCTTTTGGATGCTGCTGACTACAGAGTCAAGAGCCTTAGTTGCGTCTGCCTTGCTTAGATTTGCATCTGAAGCAATAGCATTTACTAGATCTGATTTATTCATGAGAGTTACCTTTCTTTAATATGATTAAAAGACCTCTAGATATTGAACACTTTTTAAAAGAAAATCCAGTAAATAATTGCACAAAACCCAGGTTTTTATGCAGAAAACGGCCTATTTGCCTGATTTTTTAGGATTTTTGGCCTAAGAAATCATTTGGCAGCATAAAACCGGTAACAATATAGCTTTGCTGATTAATCAATGAGTCCCATTAACTGGCGAAGAAAAGTAAGACATTGGCTCGAGGGGGTTTCTAGCAAAATCTATGTGTAAACTTACACACAAATTTTTTGTATGTAAGTGTACACATAAAATGGGGCAGGGAACTCAGACCTCAAATATCCAAATCTTTAATAAACTTGGCATTTTCCGTGATAAACGCGAATCTTTTTTCTGCCTTTTTCCCCATCAGATCATCGACGAATTTGGTGATATCCACTGAGTTCTCATCACTTTGTCCTGGCAGGCACACCCTCAGCAGTTTACGGCTTTTTGGCGCCATGGTGGTATCGCGCAGGTGGGTCCATGGCATTTCGCCTAGACCTTTAAAGCGGCTGGTATCCACGGCGGTTTTGCCTTTGAATACGGTCTTCAATAATTCTTGCCTGTGTTCTTCATCCCGGGCATACACGGAGGTATTGCCATGGGTTAAACGGAACAATGGTGGTTGCGCCAGATATAAATGTCCACGTTCGATCAAAGGCAGCATTTGTTGGAAGAAGAATGTCATCAATAGCGCCGCAATGTGAGCGCCATCCACGTCCGCGTCGGTCATGATGATGATCTTGCCATAGCGCAAAGTCTCCAGATTGGACCCTTTACCCACCTTGCAACCTAACGCAATGGAGATATCCTGCATAATCTGGTTGCCGACCATCTTATCAATGGTTGCGTTGGCCACATTGAGGATCTTACCGCGCAGGGGTAAGATGGCTTGCGTATGACGATCACGGGCCTGCTTGGCAGAACCACCAGCAGACTCGCCTTCCACCAAGAACAATTCAGTCTCGGCAATATTTGATGAAATGCAGTCGGCAAGCTTGCCTGGCAAGCGCATGCGCTGCGTTGCTGTTTTACGGGCAGTCTCGCGGGAATTTTTACGCTTCAAACGTTCCTCGGAACGCTCAACTACATACTCCAGCAGTGTTTCTGCTTGCTGTTTGTTGCCGCTCAGCCAGTGGTCAAAATGGTCCTTGATAGCATTTTCCACAAGGCGTGTGACATTTTGATTTACCAATTTTTCTTTAGTTTGCCCTTGGAATTGCGGATTACGGATGAACAAGGACAGCACACCAATAGTATCAGTCACCGCATCATCAGCAGTGATCTGACTGGCTTTTTTATGGCCGATCATTTCCGCATAAGACTTCAAGCTGCGGGTCAAACCCTGACGCAGGCCATTTTCGTGCGTTCCACCTTGCGGGGTTGGCACTGTGTTACAATAAGACCGAACGCCTTCCGTATCCTCATCCAGCCATGCAATGGCCCATTCCACACGCCCTTCATTGTCGGCCAAATCAGCCCGTCCAATAAAAGCTTCGGGAACCACCGTATCTTTGCCGGCTAGTTCATCCCGCAAGAAATCATCAAGACCGCCCGGAAAACATAGTCGCTCTTCGGTTGGCACGGTATCTCCGTCCTTGAGCAAAGAGGTGTCACAAGCCCAACGCACCTCAACGCCCCGATGCAGGTATGCCTTCGAACGCACTAGCCTATACAAAACTTTGGGCGAGAACACGATCGTTTCCGTAAATATTTCTGGATCCGGCGAGAAGGTAATGGTGGTGCCGCGCCTATTAGGTGTATTACCCACATTTTCCAGCGGCGTGACAGGCACACCTTGCTTATAGGTCTGGCGCCACAAAACCTTGTCGCGTGCCACCTCAATAACCAGCGACTCCGACAGCGCATTCACAACCGACAACCCCACACCATGCAATCCGCCGGCGGTTTCATACACGTTGTTGCGGAATTTACCCCCCGAGTGGAGCGTGGTCAGAATCACTTCCAGAGCCGATTTGCCAGGGTACTTGGGGTGCGCATCCACAGGAATACCGCGACCGTTATCCACCACAGAAAGTGAGCCATTCGCGTGCAGTTCAACCTCAATACGCGAGGCATGTCCAGCAACCGCTTCGTCCATGGCATTATCAATCAGCTCCACCACCAGATGGTGCAAGGCTGTTTGATCGGTGCCGCCAATATACATGCCCGGACGATGTCGTACAGGTTCTAGACCCTCTAAAACCTCAATATCATCAGCCGTATAGTTGCTCGCAACCGCCGTGTTCCGTGTAAATAAATCGCTCATACTTTTAGATTACCCTTTGGAAAATAGCCCAGTAGACCCAAATCCGCCTGCAGCACGTTCCGTATCATCGTTAAGCGGCTGCACTTGAACCACAAGCTCTGCCTTCGTCACGGGTGCAATCACCATCTGTGCAATACGCATCCCGCGAGAAACAATAAAATCGTCCTGACCTAAATTTATCAAAATGATTTTAATTTCGCCACGATAATCGTCATCAATGGTTCCCGGCGTATTCAACACCGTCACCCCATTCTTAGCCGCAAGCCCAGAACGAGGCCGAATTTGTGCTTCAAACTGCTCTGGCAAAGCAATGGTAAGTCCTGTGGGGACAATAGCCCGGAAGCCTGGTTTTATACAAACATCCTCATCAATAGCCGCTGTCAAGTCCAAACCCGAGCTGCCTTTAGTGGCATAGGCCGGCAAAGGTAAACCTTGTGCATGTTCCATTTGAAAAACGTTAATCGCTATTGGAGTCATTTTGTTTCCTTTGTCTACGTCAGTTGATCATAAATTTGTGATCACTTTTAGAATCACAAAAACCTATGCGAGAAAGCTAATAACATAGTTACTCTTATAAACTCTATTTATAATATAGGCCATAAAAATATAAGGTATACAGCTACTCTGTCCTGAAAACCTCGAATTGAATGACGTGATGATGAAGTTCCACAGCCTGAGATCGGTGGACGCAACAAGCGTCCACCGATCTCTCAAACTATAGCCTGTCTAACCTCCGCAGGATCAAGAGAATATCCAAACTGAAGTTAACCTAAGCACACAAACAAAACCCAAAATGTGTTGTTTGTGTGCTTATAAAAATACAACTAAATCTTGCCTTGCAGAATTTGAAGCACTTGCTTTAAGGCATATTGATTCTTTCTCTCTTTCAGAGCCGCCTTTAAAGCAGCCTTCTCGTAATTATTCATAGTCGCAGCATAATTTTTGGCAGCTTCAATCTCTTTTTTATCCATTTTATTATCCTTACTGTCCAGCTCTGCCAGGAGATCTTCACGACCTTCCATTAAAGCGACTGCCAGATTATCAAGATGATTTTCGGCATTTTTAGATGTAACACTTTGATCAACCAGAGTTGGGTCGAAAACCATCGACACATTAGGCCTTCCTCTCGCTCCTTCGTCAGCTTGTTCAGTGGCGTGTGACGCCGAAATTAAACTAGCCGCAATAGGTAGGGCTAATAGTATTCTTAATTTAATCATGACTGATAACTCCTTTTCATCCTCATAAACATTTTTATGCACTATGCATGCACATTAATCATAACAATAAACTAGATAATAAATAGTTAATTAAAGGCTAAATTACTACATTTATACAAATAAGTTTTAATGCGTATAATATTTAATGTTGTGCTCTAATTATAGAATTAATTCTTTCTAGAAGTCAGTGATAGCTTCCGCGTGCCAAGGAAGCGCATATGATTTTTGTTTAAATTGGACTTAATTCTCCGCGAAAAACCTCCCTTGTCTTTAGAGCGAGGTGAGTCTAGATTACTCACATATGAAGGGAGTCTGAACGATGCAAAAAATCATTACACAATTGCCTGAAATAAAATTGGTTGGAATTACCGTAAGAACATCCAATGATATTGAATGGAGTCCTGAGGGCGGAAAAATACCGGGGCTCATACAACGTTATTTTATAGATTCGGTTGCCGAGCAAATTCCCCATAGAAATAATCCGGGGCGGATGTTTTGTGCGTACTATGATTATGAAAGCGACCACAAAGGTGAGTACACTTTTCTGGTGGGGGAAGAAGTGACAGACTTTGACGGTATTCCAGATGGCTATGCCAAGCACACAATTAAACCACAAACATACGTTAAATTCACTAGCGATCCAGGACCCATGCCTGACGTGGTTAAGAATATGTGGTGGCATATCTGGCAAGGGGGTACTGAGAAGTTGGGTGGAGAGAGGCTTTTCCATGCGGACTTTGAGATCTATGATGAAAGAGCCGCTGATCCCACAAATACCATTCTTGATATTTATATAGGTATCAAAAAATAGACGGCTGATTTCGAACTGTGCTAAGCTTCGTTGAAAGGTTAAGGTGTTGAAATGACTATGATCACATATGATGATTTTGAACAAGTAAAGTTGCTCTCAGGAACGATCGTAAAGGTTGAGGAATTTCCCCGGGCCAAGAAACCAGCTTATAAGGTTTGGGCGGATTTTGGGCCAGAGATTGGGGTGTTGCAAACGTCTGCGCAGGTCACTGTACATTATACCCCAGAAACATTGACAGGGCGCCAAATAGTGGGCTGCGTGAACTTAGGCGAGAAGAACATCGCTGGGTTCTTATCACAGTTTCTGCTGGTGGGGTTTTCAGATGAAAGTGGCGCCATCTGCCTTGCAAGCGTTGATCCCAAAGTACCCAATGGACAAAAGCTACACTAGGTCCCCATGCCCCGGGATTGTTAGTAATTCAACTTCAGTCCCGGATACGGCCACTTGCAGGAAACAAGACGTCCCGTGCTTGAGCAAGTTATGAATGCGGTTCTGAAGTCTGGTCCGCCGAAACAGATGTTGGTGGTGCAGATGTCTTGAAACTCTGTGGGCAATCGTAGAAGTTCTTTCTTGGAGCCGTCAGTAGAAACAACGGTGATGCCGTTATTCATCGCCCCGATTGTTGCCACACAAACATTACCATCTCCATCAACAGCCAGTGAGTCGAAGTATCTGAGGTTAGAAAAACCCGCTAAGAATCCTGGATCGAAAATAGTTGCAGGGGCTAATTCACCTGGTCCAACAATTTTTCTTCCAAATATTCTTGCCGACATTGTTTCCGCATAATAAAGCGTGTTCCCATCAGGAGAAAGCCCAATCCCATTAGGCGGACAACTGCACTTAATCATCTCACGAATCATCTTGCCATCTGGTGACGCATAGTAAATAAAGCCTCTGTCTTCTTCACGTTCTCGCGATTTACCAAAATCTGTAAACCAGAAATTACCATGCTTATCAAAGACAATATCATTTGGCCCTCTTAAAGGATTTCCGTCGCATTCTGTGAAAAGTGTCTCAATAGCACCCGTTTTAAGATCCACCACTTGGATGCTGCCACCCACATAATCATCAGGTTGTGATGGGTTGCCAGGGAAGGTAAGACCAGGCATAGGGTGCACCCATGAAAAGCCGCCGTCGTTGCAAATGTAGACACGACCATCAGGCCCAATGGCTGCCCCATTGGGGCCTCCCCCGCAATCGGCTATGATGCTTACTTCGCCATCTGCAGAAACTCTAGTAAGGGTGCGACGTTTAATCTCCACAAGGATCACACTGCCGTCGGGCATTGCGATTGGACCTTCTGGAAATTCCAAGCCTGAGGCTAAAAGTTTTGCGTCTTCTAACATAGGGTGCATCCTAATTAGTTTTCATCTAACGTTATTATAAACCAAGAAGATTAATTTAATGCTACCTCTACTTATTTAGCCAGCAGCCTTCCAGATGATCATTCACAAGCCCCACCGCCTGCATATAGGCATACATTATGGTCGTGCCCACAAACGACATGCCCCGTTTTTTAAGATCTTTAGACAGAGCATCGCTTTCAGGTGTTGATGTAGGCACTTCCTTGAACTGTTGCCATTGATTTACAATGGGCTCATGGTTCACAAATCCCCACAAATAAGCATCAAAAGACCCAAACTCTGTTTGAATCTGCATAAACACCCGTGCATTTTTACGTGCACTATGAATCTTCAGACGATTTCTGATGATGGCGGGGTTTTCCATCAAATCCACCAACTCCTCATCGGTCATGGCCGCCACACGTGCCACATCAAAGTCATGAAAAGCCTCCACATAACCCTGACGCCTTTTCAAAATAGTCTCCCAGCTCAACCCAGCCTGTGCGCCCTCCAGCACCAACATCTCAAACAAATGCCGATCCTCATGAAAAGGCCGCCCCCATTCTTCATCATGATATCGGGCATAAAGCTCCTTGCCCGGTTGTCCGCCGAAGCAGCGATGTTTTCCGTCTGTGCCTACTATGGTCATGGGTTTTTCTTCTTTCTTAACTTACTTAACATGCAACTTATCCTCTAGCTTGAGCAAATATTTGGAAAACATAGGCAAATAGGTCTCCATCACATCCAGCACTTGAAAATAAAGTTCCTTGTCTTCCTCATCAACGTTTTTGAGGTAATTATCATTGTCCTCTTTATAACATCGCAGTAGAGTATCCCCAAGCACTTGCTCAACGCTAATCAGGTTTGCTAGCAGACTTGCACTTTCCTGCCCCATCAGCTCTTTGACTTCCAAGCATCTGTCCGTGAGTTTAACCATCATCGTTCTCATAGCAATAATAAACTCAGGTTTTAATTCCTCATCATCATGCTTGGAAGGTGTCTTTAGCAAAGCGATAGGTTGTTCTTCCTCTTCTGAAAGATCTTGAAAAAGTCGGTCTGCTTCGTCTTGAAATCTTGCCGGAAAATAAATGTTGAGGCACCCTTGTATGGCCATTTTGATGTGATCGGGGTGGTGGAAACTATAGGTGCCATTTCGTTGACCTCGGGACATGTAATTTCTTGTGATTGCAAGAATGTTGAGCCACGATATGTCTTGTGGAGTTGTTTCGCCCTGGAGCATTTGAGTAAAATCTTCAGGCATGAAACCCTTCAAATATAGCTCACGCATTAGGGCCTTTTGCGCGAGCCAAAAGGTTTGAAGCAATTGGCTTGCAAACTGTTCCTTGTTTATTTTTTCTTCCCAATAGATGGTCAATTGCTTGTACTCTTCAAAGTTGATGCCGCTGCCCGTCACATTGGCATTATAAAGCCACCGCACCAGTTCATTTTCCATGCGAAATAAGAACTGACAACGATCCTTAAACTTAAGCATTCTCGCGGAATACTTTTCCCAGACACTGTCGCATCTCATCAAGTAAGGACCTGAAAGCCCTTCCGATATGAGACCTGCTGCTAATTCATTCAAAGTTAATCTAGCCAATCCAGTGTACTTATCTTCCAGTCGTAACATTTTAAGCATGGTTGTGGGCAGATTGTCTCTGAATTGCTTTACGCTATAAGCAATTTTTGCCCGCCAAGTGCGTTCGCTGCTCAGTTTAGAAAAAGGCAGCACATAGATCTCGTTTACTAGCTCGGACACATTCAGGTCCACGGTCATTTGAGAATTGACTACAGTACTAACGGCGTTTTCGAAGTTCTCAAAATTAAGGCCAGATGGGTGCTTGGCAGAGTCCTCAAACAAAACCTCATCCAATACCCGAAGTCTGCTGCAATTTTGTAAGCAATCATCGATTTCTGTTTGAATAAGTTGCTGCTGCTCTTTGATCGCGATTTCTGCATCTCTTCGGGTATGCCATGTGAGGCTGACTATCAGATTCTCTTCTTTAAATTTTTCCCAATCTTGAGGCGTCTTTATTAATGAGCGAAGGCTTTGGATTTCTATGCCAGATAGTTTAAACTCTTCTTGAGCCTCCTTGACCCAGGTTCTTTTGGGCTGCTGGTCATATGGCATGGAGTTATTGCTAGCAAAGCAGGGTTCAAAAGCTAATATTGTGAGGATGGAAAGAAAATGTTTCATGATCAGCCTCCCTTTTATTTTAATCATCTCACAAGAAAAAAGCATAGGCAAATGAACTTAGGCAGGTTACTGATACCATTAGTCATATTAAAGTGTAACTGAAAATCATGTATGCTATAATGACTATGAAGCATGGGGGTAAAATGCATAAATCATTAAAACTGCTAACTCTAATATTCATGAGCGTCATAATCAATGAGACTTCATTATCTGCCGAAAACAGCTGTCCTGGGTTGAAGGTGGAGGATTTAAAGCGGCTCAAGGGTGAGCACATTTTAGAGGTGGGTGGCCATAAATGGTATTTAAATGGTATGTTTTATTTACCCGACACGTTGGGAAACCATGTTCCCCTAGACCTCACCATCGAAGACGTGATGAATGCCAAAGACATAACATTTGCCACGCAACTTGACCCGCACACCTGCCAGTTCAAAGCATTGGTCTCCAATGATCATAAAATTACCGTGACGTTTAAATTAATGGGTGAATGAGGTCATTTACCCCTTAATTGCCTAGCTATTTATTCGAGCGCATGATATCAAATTCCTGAATCAATTCATTAGTTAAAGGAAGCCATCATGCCCACATTTTTGAAGACGTCACTCATTGCCACATTTTTTTGTGCATGGTATTGCGTACCTGTGAAATGTTCTGATCATACGTTGTTGCTGTACCATATAAATAGCCAACGTACTTTGGTATCAGAGGGCGCACCCGATGAACCCATTAGTCCTTGCTCTACATTTAAAATCCCCCTCAGTCTTATGGGTTTTCACTCTGGACTGCTTGAAAGCGAAAATGCACCCCTTTTGGAATGTAAACCCGAGCATGAAAAGTCGGCAACCTTAGAGACTCATAAGCAAGCACAGACTCCGACCACTTGGATGAAATATAGCTGTGTTTGGTACTCGCAAGAACTCACTAAGAAGCTTGGGGCAGAAGCATTTCAAATGTATGTGGACCTATTGAATTACGGAAACAAGGATCTTTCAGGAGATCATGGTCAGAATAATGGCCTAACGCAAAGCTGGCTAAGTTCGTCCCTGAAGATAACGCCCCTAGAACAACTGTCTTTTATTACAAAACTGGCAAAACAAGAAGTAAAAGGCTTCTCAGAGAAAAGCCAGCAATTGACCAAGCAGATCATATGCTTAGGACCAATAGGGCAGGGATGGACCCTTTATGGCAAAACCGGCACCGGCCTTCATCATAAAGAAGATGGCAGCAAAGACCTTGATTTATGGAGAGGCTGGTTTATTGGTTGGGTAGAAAATGGAGACAATAAGTATGCGTTTGTCTATCAACTCAACAACGTGAAAAGGTCGGCGGGAGCCGGTGGTATTGTAGCAAAAGCGGCTCTTATAGAGAGGCTGAAAGTGGAGTTGAAGATGTAATAGCAAATGTCCTGTCGTGGCCTGAGCGCAAGCGTCCGGGCCATGTATCTCTAGATTTCTCAATCTTCATGTCTCACATTATACTTCAGGTGCATTCCTAAGTTTCAATGCTAGCTAGCAATTCGCAAGGATTGCCCTGTTAAATCTGCAGGGCAAAACGCTGATTGTGTCAAATTCTTATTATCTCCTGAATTTTTGCCGTCTTCCAGAATACTTATTTGCCATGGCTTATCTGACGTTTTTGGGGGCATATGATGATAAGGTGTACAATGCCTGACAATATTTATTGGCATGCCTATGCTTCTTCGCAGCGACCTATATACGCCTCCGTGGGAAACAATGAGGATGGGGCCTTGTAGCTCTAGGGCCATATGCAACCCCCGCAGTACACGTTCGTCAAACTCTTGTGCTGTTTCTGCGCCTGGGGGTGTTTCGCCCTTAAGCCATTTTTGAATCATTGAGCCATTATCCAAAGGCTTGCCTTCCATGCTGCCCCAGCAGCATTGCTTAAACTCATCCATGATTATGTGGTTTAGATTAAATTTCTTGGCGACGATTTCTGCGGTAGTAACGGCACGTGACAAGGGGCCAGTAACAATGGTTTGAATATTTTTTCCACGAAGCAAAGAGGCGGCATACGCTGCTTGCTTCATACCGTACTGGTTTATGGGTATATCGCGAGAGCCCATATAAATGTTGTTATTATTCCAATCGGTTTCTCCATGACGGATGAAATAAAACGGTTTCAGACCCATGTCCACATCTATCACCTTACTAAACTTTTGTCTTTTAACAAAATATAGACAATTCATTATACGAATTATCCATCGTAAGTCTCACTCATAACATTTATAATCTAAATTGGCAAAATTTTTTGTCTGTTTTTTTCAATCTGTTCAATTCCATATGAGAGTAAGGGCGCGTATTAAGGGTACCAATTTTCTGCATAAAAAAAAGACCGGCTTTTAAACCGGTCTCTTTATTTTTTTGTAGAGCGATGCTTATTTAATTGCTTGTCCGCTTTTAATTTCAGCGGGTACAGTAACGCCTGAACCCATCACAACTCTGTCATTTAGAGCGTTTTTTGTGCTGGTCTTAGGATTGTTATCAGGTGCTTTATATTCTGCTTCATCGCCTGAGAAAACCGCTGAGAACCAGCTACTGACGGGTGATTGTGATTGGTCAGTAACTGCTTCTTGTGCTTGCGTTTCGCTTGCGGGGGCTGACGCTTTGTTTGCTTGGGTAGAGATATTTGCAGCAGGCGTTACCACCACTTTTTCCACAGTTGTTTTACCTGACTCGTCCCCATACAGAGCTGCTGCCAACCATGGTGCAAAAATCGTTCCAGAATCAGCAGTTTCTGTAGCCGCAGCCTTTGTAGATACAGGTTGGCTTTTGGTGTCGGCCTTCTGTGCTGTTTTTGCTGTTGCTGTTGCTGTTGTTGATTTCTTAACCTCAGCAGGAGCTGCTTTTGCTTCAGTTTCACTAGGAAAACTACTTGTCAGATTCTGCATGAAATCGTCAATGAAGCTTCCCTCTTTTTCGGCTGGAACTTCAGCGGCAATATTCTTTAATACCGCTTCTGTTTCTGGCTGCTTCAGCACTGGTGCCTCATACAACCCGTTTCCATCCTTGCAGTTTGCATCTGTGGAAGGTATTGCCATGGGCTCATTTTTGCCAGTGTCTGAAAGCAATTTAGGTGATGTGCGACCGAAGCCGAATCTTTTGGTCAATACACCCATAGATGCAAGCAATCTTGCTTCTGAGGTGTCAAGCGCAGCATCCGTGGTAATAAGTGAGCCGCGTGCCAGGAAGTATTCGTTGATGGCGCCCAGAACGTCGATCAGAGTACGTGTGCCAATTTCGTATTGCTTCATGAAAGCGTCACGCTCTAGTCTCAAAGCGGTTACAGATCTACGCAGCTGCACAGCGCTCGCTTCAGAACTTACTTTCTGAGCCCAGGATTTACGAGTTTCTTCTTCTGCAGTACGCAACTCCGTATCTAGGCGATAACGCAGTTCTGATACTCGTTCTGTTACTTCACTCACTCGTGCAACGTCTGCTCCGCCGTTATAGAGGTTATAACGTACAACACCTAATACGTTATAGACATCTGTGTGACCTTTTTCTCCAGTGTTGTTTTGAGCTCTGTTGGCGCCAGCTTCAATATTGAATGTAGGCCAGAAGGAAGCATAAGTCCCATTTAATTCAGCCACAGCTACATCCAATGATGCGCGCGCCAAAATAACTGATTTATTATTTTCACGTGCTATTTGGATGGCATTTGAAGCGCAAGTAGGTAAGAAATCATTTGGAATTTTTGCGTTAAGTAGTCTGTCGGGTTCAACACCTACAAGGGCTTTGAAGTCGGCCGTTGCTGCATCTAGGTCTCCTTGAATGTCTACAACAGCAGCAGCAGCTGTTGCTAACCTGGCATTAACTGTATAGCGATCCGCTGTGGATGCTCTACCACCCTTAATGAGTTGATCTACTTTGCCAGAAATACTCCTGTGAGCTTCAAGATTCCTTTTAGCTTCACGAAGCAAACGTTGGAAACGACGCACATCGATATAAGCATTGGCCGCACGGAAAGAAAGCTGTTCGATGGTTTCATCAACTTTTTTCTCGCCCTGAATGTAGTCGGAAGTTGCCTTTCCTACATCAGAGGTTGTTCTGAATCCATCAAATACATTTTGTATAAGTGTTATGGAAGGGTTACTACGAAATCTTTCCGCATGGCATCTTTGTCCAGTGCTACATTGGCTGGTCCAGAATTTATTTCTTGTGTGCTCGTAACCGGCGCTAACGCTGGCATCCAATTTGGGAAGGTAGCCAGCTTCCTTTTGACGAATCACATTTTCACGTGCCTTAGCAGATGACATATCACCTAGCACTTGCGGGTTAGTGGTTATGGTTAAATCCATTGCTTTGCTAAGATTCATATCCGCATGCACATCCGAAGTTAGGGTTGCGTGTGCAGCTGATAATAAACTAGCAGCATATAGAATTTTTCTATTAATCTTCATTATATGGCTTCCTTCCCTGTATTATTATCTCGCCTAAAATTAGGCTCAGCGCGTGTTTTAAAACTTTTTCACATTTAGCTGATATTTTTATTATATTTTATGGAAATATTAACCAATTATGGTTGATGATGTAAATAGGTAAAGTCATCTTCAGAGAAGAAAAAAGAAAACATGACCGAAAAGCCAGAGCAAAACATGCATGATGATAAAGAAATAAATGAGGGTGCAAATCTCTCAAGTCCTGAATTTTCCCAGCAATTCATGGATGATCAGTGGCAAACAACCCCAGCGGATTTAGATGATCCGTTGTTGGGATGTCTTGTGACAATAACATCACTCTATGATAGGCCATTTTCAGGGACGGCATTTAAGGCTGGACTACCCTTAGTCAATGGCCGGCTGACGCCTGAATTATTTATTCGCGCGGCAAGTCGCGTCGGGCTAAGCTCAAAAATTGTGCGTAAAACCTTTGATAAGATATCCGCTTTAACTCTACCTTGTGTAATTTTGCTGCAAGGAAGTAAAGCTTGTATCTTGGTGGCTCTTAAGGATGATGAGGCAGAGATTATTCTACCTGAAATGGGTAGGGGGTCTCAGTTTATTAAAATTGCTGAACTTGAAAAAATTTATGTGGGTCTGGCCATATTTGTCCGTCCACAATACCGCTATGACAGTCGTTCGGCTGAATTGGAAACGGAAAACCCCAGGTCTTGGTTTTGGGGAACTTTGGCCGAATTCTGGCCGATTTATTCGCAAGTGGCTATAGCAGCCCTGCTTATTAACGTGTTTGCAATCGCATCACCCTTGTTTACCATGAACGTTTATGACCGCGTGGTTCCCAACAATGCAACCGATACTTTGTGGGTGCTTGCCAGTGGTATTGCTATAATTTACCTCTTTGATTTACTACTCCGAACACTTCGTGGCTATTTTGTAGATGAGGCTGGTAAAAATGCAGATATTATCTTGGCCAGTCGCTTGTTTGAGCATGTGATGGGCATGAAGCTATCAGCAAAGCCAGCTTCTTCTGGGGGTTTTGCCAATCAATTGAGAGAGTTTGAAACCTTACGAGAGTTCTTCTCATCGGTGACTCTAGTAGCTTTGATTGATTTGCCGTTTATCTTCCTCTTTATCTTTATCATTTATTTGATAGGTGGGCCGATCGCCTTTGTTCCCTTAACCATTGTACCCTTAGTGATCATCGTTTCCATTGCCTTGCAAGTTCCATTGCGTTCTTGGGTAAAGCGTATGTTCCGTGAAGCAGCACAAAAACACTCATTGCTCGTGGAGGCCATAAATGGTCTTGAAACTATTAAGAGTTTGGGCATAGAAGGTAGAGTGCAGCGCAATTGGGAAAGCTTTGTTCAGCAATCCTCAGGCTCAGCAAACGCGGCGCGTTTTCTTTCTTCAAATGCCATTAACTTTTCGGCATTTGCTCAAAATCTGAGTAGTGTAGCCGTTATTATTGTGGGTGTGTACTTGATCTCAGAAGGTATGTTAACTATGGGTGGTTTGATTGCTTGTAGCATTTTGGCCGGTCGAGCTCTTGCGCCTTTGGCTCAAGTGGTGGGATTGCTGACTCGCTTTAACCAATCCATGACGGCACTTCATGCGCTTGACCAGATCGTTAAGACCCCTGTAGAACGGCCAAAGAATAAGATCTTCTTGCATAGACCTCGTTTTGATGGTGAAATTGAATTCAAAGACGTGGTTTTCCGCTACCCGGGCCAGGATATGAACGCTCTTGATCACGTATCCTTTAGCATCAAACCAGGCGAAAAAATTGGTTTGATCGGTAAAATTGGCTCAGGAAAATCCACTATTGAAAAACTGATATTGGGGTTGTTTACGCCGCTTGAAGGTTCGGTTTTGATCGATAGCACCGATACGCGTCAACTGGATCCTGCGGATTTGCGCACAAATATTGGCTATATTGCGCAGGATATTTTCCTCTTTTATGGCTCCGTCCGCGAAAATCTGCTGATGGGTGCAGATGATGCAACCGATGGTGATATGTTAAGGGCTGCACGCATTTCTGGTGTGGACGATTTCGTGCGCAGGCACCCTTTGGGCTATGATATGCCTGTGGGTGAAGGTGGGTCGAACGTATCAGGTGGTCAGAGGCAGTCTATTGCCGTGGCTCGTGCTTTAATGCGCGATCCTCCTATACTTATTTTCGATGAACCTACGGCCATGATGGATCACACGGCCGAAGCACGATTTATTAGTCGTCTCAATGAAGGTCTTGGCAATAAATCCTTGATCTTGGTGACGCACAGAATGTCATTGCTGACAATTGTTGATCGTTTGCTGGTGATGGACAACGGCAAGCTAGTTGCAGACGGACCTAGAGACGACGTCTTGAAGGCTCTTAGTGGAACTCAACTTCATAGTGCAGGTAAATAAATGAAGAACAAGAATCCTCCAACCGATTTTAAAGAACAGCCTCCCTATAACAATGACGATTTGAATACGGATGCTCTTGGTTTGACTAAGGAAACCAAAGTTCCTGAAGGTAAAAAAGCTAAAGGCGATTATGCAGATGAGCACGATTCCTTAGACGAAAAGAGGCAATCTATTGGCAAGGTAGAAACAAAGAAGGTTCCAGCAAACTCAGTTGAAGAGTCAAAGCCTGCTTTAGACACGCAAGTGGAAGGTGTTAGCAAATTTAGCTTTGGCATCCCTGATAAAGAAGAACAGGAGGACGTTGAGTATATGTCACCTGTCACAGGTGCTTACAAGCATAAACCAAAAGGTTGGGGCGGTATATTGCTTTATGCCATTGGTGGTTTTTTTGTTCTGGCTATATTATGGTCATTTGTTGCTCAGTTGGATCAAATTACCCGTGGAGAAGGCACAATTATTCCTTCCGGCCAAACTAAGATAATAGACCATTTGGAAGGTGGAATTATTAAGGAAATAAAGGTTAAAGAGGGGGATGTTGTTGAGCAAGGGCAGATCCTTTTGTTGGTGGACGCAACTGTGGCAAAAGACAAATATGCGGAAGGATTGACTGTTTACTACCGAACTCAAGCCCAAATTGCACGCCTTAGAGCTCAAAGTGAGGGAAAGCCATTTGTTGTTCCTGAAGAGGTGAAAAAAAATGCACCCGAGATAGCAGAGAAAGAAATGGCGTTGTATCATGAAGCCTTAAAGCGCATTGAAAATGAACGTAATATTGCTAAAAATGAATTAGAACAACGTAATCAGGAATTTGAACAGGCAAAGACTAAAGTTGTTCAGCTGGAAGATCGCTTGAAGCTCTCTCAAGAAGAGATGAAAATGATGGCTCCTCTTGTGCGTAGCGGGATTGCGCCTAAGATGGACTGGATCAAAGTTCAGAGAGATGTGAGCGATACCAAAGGTGAGCTAGCAGGAGCTCGTGTGGCAGTTCCTAAGGCCCAGGCTGCTATCGGTGAAGCAAAGCAAAAATTAGAGCAGGTAGAAATAAATATCCGAACCGAAGAAAATAGAGAGCTCAGAGAAGCACAATTGCGTTGGGCGGACATCAAAGATAATACAGTTAAGGATCTTGATCGCTTGACACGGACAGAAATTCGTTCACCTGTTCGTGGTACCATCAAAGAACTTAAGATTAATACAATAGGTGGTGTTATACAACCAGGTAAGGACCTTATTGCCATAGTGCCGTTGGAAGATCAGTTGCTTGTGGAGGCTATGGTTCAGCCAGCAGATGTGGCATTCTTAAGGCCTGGCATGAAGGCTGTTATAAAGATAACAGCCTACGATTATGGTGTTTATGGAGGCCTAGATGCCACACTTTTGGATATCAGCGCGGACACAATCATTGACGAGAAAACAAGGGAACAAAAAAAGTTTTTCCGCATACGATTGAAGACGGATAAAAACTATCTTGGTACGGAAACACATAGGCTCCCCATATCGCCAGGTATGACGGCGCAGGTGGATATCCTGACTGGTAAAAAGACCGTATGGCAGTATATCATGAAGCCTATTTTGAAGGCTAAGGATAACGCTCTGACTGAAAGGTAGAGCTTGGTTTAGGCCAAGCTCTATTTGAGTTAAACTAAAGTTTAGGCTTTGTGTCTTGAGAACTTAAGTCTTCTAACTTAATAGCAGATAAATCCAGATTGAGTGTTTTTGCTTTTAATTCATTGAATGATAATTCCGGCTTTTCGGAAATATGAACCGGGATTTTGCTTGCAGCTTCCCCCTGTAATATGCGGGCAACAATCTTGCCTGTGTCACGTCCCACTTGGTATTGGTTGTTAGCAAGGCTAACTAAAATACCGTTTTTTGTGGATTGGTCGTCACTGGCCAAAGTAGGTATATGATTTTCATCGGCAGCACGAACAATACCGTCCAAAGCCGCTACCACTGTGTTGTCATTGGGAAGGTATATGGCGCCAACATTTCCCACTAGTTTAGCTGTAGCGCCGTAAACTTCACTGGATTTGGTAGCTGGGGACTTCACGATCTCTATGCCTTCTTTGCGAGCAAGGTTTTCTAGTTTATCAATCTGTTTAACCGAATTAATCTCACCTGGGTTATAGATGACACCAATTTTCTTAAGACCCGGGACAAGTTTTTTGAGCAAACTCAACTGTTGTTTGATGGGCGGGAGGTCTACTGTGCCTGTTACATTCTCGGATGTTTGATACATATCCTTAACTAGATTGGCTCCCATGGGATCCGTGACGGCGCTAAAGACGAGAGGAATGTCTTTGCCTCTGATGGCCGAATGAAGCGCTTGTGCAGAAGGGGTTGTGATGCCGACTATGACTTCTGGTTCCATGTTAGCATACTTTTGCGCTATTTGGACGGCAGTTGCTATATTGCCGTGTGCATTCTCATAGACGATTTTGATCTTTTTTTCTTTCGTAAGGCCTTGATCTTTAAGCTCATCTATAATCCCTTGTCGAATTTGATCCAAGGAAGGATGCTGGGCAATTTGCGTAATGGCAACGATTCGTTGTTCTGAAGCGCTGCTTGTTTGATATAAGACAAATGCCACAATAAAGGCTACTGTGGCCACAGATATAGTTGCGATCTTAGCGATCGAGATAAGTTTAGTTTGAAATAAGTCTTGCATGATAACGTCCTTTAATTAATTGATTGAGCGTGCGTGTAGTATTGAGCTGATGCCAACACCATCGCCACCCCATCCAGGACGTATTGTTTGTAGAGAAAGAATATATCATAATACTTAAAATATGGGGTCGTAACTAGCTGTTGTCAAGAGAAAATATTTTGAGTGTACTAGTTCATAACATGTGGGACTGAAGAGGCCTCTTTTAGGTTGCTAACATATTCGTATGGAGTTAGTCCACCTAAACGTTGGTGTGGTCTATAGGAATTGTATTTCAATTGAGCGCATGAGAGCTGTTGCCTGACCT
>JBGSQK010000021.1:0-7670 GCA_041738135.1 Alphaproteobacteria bacterium | reverse complement strand
GGAACAATGGAAGTATGCTGTATTGTCGTAGATTTTGATTTAGCAAAAAAGGTGGTTGCTAAGGATTTGCTAGACACAGAGTTCGAGAATTACACCAGAATTTACAGAGAAGACGATTTTTATCAATGATTCGTCTTTATTGTTCATGCTCCGCAACCTAGCCACCACCCTATCCTTTATCGCATGGTTCTTCGCCACAGGAATCGCCAGCGATGCGATTGCTGCTGGCTGTTTGCTGAACCAAGCATCGTCTTCACCCTTCAAAAACCAACTCACTTCCCGTCTTGAAAACGAGCAGCAAGCCACGCGTTTTATTAGTGGGGCGGAGACCATTGTGCGGTCGTTGGAGGAGAAGACATCCTTGACCCATAGCATGGCTCAGGATGTGGAGAGTAAAACCAAATCCAGTAAGTCTAAGGCTTGGGTTTCGAACAAATCTGTTGGTCATAACCACAGCACTTTCGATGGCGTGCAAGTGAGTGCTGGCGGTGGGTTTCAGGTTGAAGGCGCCAAGGGTGTTGAACTCGACCTGCCCACCAACCAAAAAAAGCATACATCTCGGGATGACTTCCTGAACAATCCTTTGCATTCCTACGCCAATGTCCTCATGGACCGCGAAGACGTAACCTTCAAAAACATCTATGAAAGCTACAAAGACTGGAACGACAAATCCCGAGGCCCCACAGCCGGGGCTAAGTAAGTGGAAAAGGATGGTTATCGTGAAATAGCAAAAACAAGGGGTTCAGGTAAGATTATTCAATTTGCTCCCCATGTGCTACCCCGCTACTATATGCGACTGTCTGGCTTACCGCAAAACCCTTATAAACACTGGTGCCGAAGAGGTGACTCGAACACCCGGCCTACTGATTACGAATGACTGAGTCCATCATTTATCTACGTTCACAAAAGTTTAAAAACCTTTACAAAAATTGGGGTTTCGGCGTATGGTCGTTTTATAGAGATTAACGAAAATAGCTCGAAATACATGCACGGAGTATACCCGGCGTATACCCGGGTATACCGGAAATCGACTGATAAATGATCAGTG
Organism: Alphaproteobacteria bacterium; assembly: GCA_041738135.1. Classification (GTDB taxonomy): domain Bacteria; phylum Pseudomonadota; class Alphaproteobacteria; order JAGOMX01; family JAGOMX01; genus JAGOMX01. The sequence continues at coordinate 6,622 of JBGSQK010000021.1, read as the reverse complement.
GATTGAGCTGAATGAGAGGGAAAATGAGACATATGGAAACCACTTTTAACTTCACCAAACGTAGCATAGATGTGCTTCCCCTGCCTGAGGTGGGAAAGCGGTTGTATGTTTATGACACCAAGGTTCGTGGATTGGAATTAATGGTCACTGGACACGGTTCACGTAGTTTCAAAGTATACCGGAAGCTCAATGAAAAGCCTGTGAGGGTTTCTTTGGGTAAGTATCCGGAGATGAGTATTGAGCAAGCACGCGCTGAAGCGCAGAAAGTTATTACTGAAATGATTAGGGGTAAAAACCCTAATGAGGAGAAGAAAAAACTTCGTGCAGAGACTACGTTCGGAGAAATGTTTAATTTGTTCATCGAAAACTACGCAAAGCATCACAAGAAGACCTGGCAGTCCGATGAGAAGGATGTTCCTCGGTTCTTAGGCCGCTGGTTTCAACGAAAGCTCTCGGTAATCACCAAACAAGAAATCCTCAACCTGCATGAAAAAATCCGTCAGGAAAACGGTCTCTATCAGGCCAATCGCTTGTTGGCTCGTATTCATATTATCTTCAACAAGGCCATCGAATGGGGTTGGATCGGCATTAACCCTTCCCAAGGCGTCAAGAAATTCAAGGAAAAGTCCCGTGAGCGGTTCTTGCATCCGGATGAGCTGCCTCGTTTCTTTGAGAGCCTGGACGCAGAAATCAACGATACTATCCGCGACTATATTTACGTATCGTTGTTTACAGGCGCCAGGCGCTCTAACGTGCTGGAAATGCGTTGGGAGGAGCTCAATTTTGAGCGCAAAGAATGGCTGATACCAGAAACTAAAAACGGAGAAGCATTGCGTATCCACCTTATTGAGCGAGTCATCGAAATCCTAAAGGTTCGCAAAGCGACCCATGGCAAGCGAGAATGGGTTTTTGAGGGCTCAGGTGCTACGGGCCACCTAATGGAGCCTAAAAAAGGCTGGAAACGCATTTTAGAGCGCGCCGGCATAAAAGATCTCCGTCTGCACGATCTAAGACGCACTTTGGGTAGCTGGCAAGCGGCCACTGGTGCCAACAGCTTTATGATTGGTCAAAGCCTTGGTCATAAGAACCAGGCATCTACGGCTGTTTATGCACGGCTAAATATTGACCCAGTGCGTGAGTCTGTTGAGAAAGCAACCCAGGCTATGATGCTGGCGGCAAAAGGGACAGATGATCAATAGTGAACGCTTCGGATTTTCTATCAGGTTTCTGTCTTGTAGAGACATCATAAGAAGTTGCTGCAAACACCTATAAAAGCTGCTAAAAGACTAAAATCGATTTAAACAAGGTAATCACGATGTCAAGCCTCATTAACAATAAAGATTATTTTGAAGTTCTCAAGACGCTCAAGACTGAGATCAAAAATGCAAGATTACGTGCGCATTTAGCAGTCAATAAGGAGTTGATTCTCCTTTACTGGCGGATTGGCAATGAGATTCTGGAACGTCAGGACAAATTTGGTTGGGGTAGTAAGATTATTGAGCAGCTGTCCTGTGATCTCAAGCATGAATTTCCAGATATGAAAGGATTTAGCACGGCAAATCTGCATAATATGCGTCGATTAGCAACACTTTACTCCGACGGATTTCTCCAGCAGGTTGCTGGAGAATTACCCTGGTACCATCATGTTGTTCTCATGGAGCGGGTGAAAACTCCCGAAGAACGCGTCTTCTATATGCAAAAAACCATTGAGAATGGATGGTCACGCAATGTCCTGATACTCCAAATAGATAGCAAGCTATACGAAAGGCAGGGTAGAGCCCTGACTAATTTTAAGCAGACCTTACCTAAAGAAACATCAGATCTGGTTCAGGAAATTTTCAAGAGTGATTATAACTTCGATTTTTTAAGCTTGGGGCAGAACATCCATGAGAGCCGGCTCGAAAAATCACTCATCCTACATTTGCGAGACTTTTTGTTAGAACTGGGCACTGGTTTTGCATTCCTCGGCACGCAATACAAACTGGTTGTAGGTGGTGATGATTTTTTTATAGACATGCTCTTTTACCATGCGCGTTTGCGTTGTTATGTAGTTTTTGAGCTGAAAACTGGCAAGTTTATACCTGAACATGCTGGTAAATTGAGCTTTTATCTTACGGCCATCGACCGTCAAGTCAAGCTACCAGATGACAACCCAACTATTGGGTTAGTCTTATGCCAGTCAGCCAATGAAATTGTGGTAGAGTATGCATTGTCCGAAAATCAACAACCGATGGGTGTCTCTAAATATCGCACGATGACTCAAGATCTTCCTAAGGGCATGGAGGGCGCATTACCTACACAGGAACAGTTTAAGCATTTCTTCCATACCATTCAATCAGACGAAGATGAGGTTGTAAAAACATCTGCTTGATAGTCCAATAGCTTAATGGTCTGAGAGACACCTTGAGAAGCTGGTAAGCAGCTACAGACGTCAGCAGCTTTATGTTAGGCCCCCAAAAAGCCTGGCCGTAAGAACCAGGCTTCGACGGTTGTCTATGCGAGGCCGAACATAGATCCAGTCGGGAATATGCAGAGAAGCCGCTCAAGCCATGATGTTGGCAGGGAATGCGATCTCTGAAGAATAACCATAAACCATACTGGCAGCCTTAGGCAATTTTAGGCGCCTCAGGCATACTCGGGTAGGGCTTAGGAGATGTAGATGATATATCGGAGGGCCAGTGACCTAGCTCAGAAGGATTAGGTGGCCTGGCATTTGTTTCTTTAATATGCACGCTAAGGCTATTTTTTAAGCTTCTAGACTATCATTTGCAGATATTTGCTATCAAACAGGGTTGAATTAATTTACCCCACTGGAAGCGTTTAAAAACAGGAAAATTGCGCATTCTCAAAAATTATTCGGAGGAGGATGAAAGTAATAAATGCTTGTAAAGTTTAGTAAAACTTGGTTAAGGTTATGAACCTAACTGAAAGGCTAATCATCGAGTAAACAGATGAACGTGCCTCTCAAAAAGTTAATTTATAAACGCTAGTAAAGTTAGGAACGGGAGGTTCTGATGATCTATCGTGATACATTCAGCCAATTTTCGCCGGAATTTTTGCAAAAACACCATGATATCGTGCTGCAAGATGTATTTCATCACATTCAAGCGCACCTGTTATTGCCTTTGAGCTTTAACAGTGATGAAAACAGGCAGAAGGCTATTTTGTCGATGAACATGGGCTTTTATAACAGGCTATTGTGAATCAAGCTCATCCGGATCACATCGATGCTATGAAAAAGATTTTTAATTTGCCTGATGACTCTTATTTCAAAAGCCATTACGAAGAATGCTATCCACTCTGGTTAATCAAGGATGAGCTTAAAAAACAAGAAGAGCAAAAGCACTTCAGGATCGTGAGCAGGTTGTGTTGGATATTATTGCGTTCATCCAAATCATACACACATCTTGGTTTCCAGCCTCAAGCCAGCATTAAGGACGCAGTAGACTTGATCATGGGAAAAATGCCTCTCAAGTCCAAGAATACTATAATGAAAATGGAGCACCTATGCAGCGAAAAGGTCTATGGCAGAATGCTCAAGCGCTATATGTCCGTTTGCCATTTTATCTTGGCACATGAGCACATGCGGGGAGAGTATGCCGGCGGATGGTACGGAGGGGAAGCTTTTTCGTTCACCCCTAATGATCAAGTAGCACGATTTTTGAGCCTATCCCATTGGTTCCGAGCAGAGCTGAGAAAACCCATTAGGACAAACGTCAAGGAACCAGAGCTATTTCCAGAAAGGCATTTGATCAGTCTTCCCGAGTGGGTTAATCCTGGCGATATAGACATACCCATTCCGCCCATTGAGGAAAAGGTCCGTGAAATTGATGCAAGCATTGTCTATGTCGGAGCAGAAGAAATGCGCGCTAGGCGGGAAAAGTATGAGCTGAAGCGAGAACAAAAGCGTTTAGAAAAACTTGCTCTTGCGAAGCAGAGGGCATCCAGCAATTGAATCGACTTCGCGCTATCATCTCATACGCCGGTTAGGCTGATAGAAATCGAAAACAGGTAAGTTTAAGCGACTAAAAAAAACATCATCCATTTTCATCCGAACAGGGTGCGCACTTATGCGCCAAATTAATTTGGCTAGCGCTTGATGGCCACAGGCGTGGAAAAAAGTATAGGAAAAAGCGAGGAGGAGAATCGTCTGAGACGAGCCACCAGAAAGCGTCTTGTTGTAAATAACTTGAATCATTGACTACTAAAAAAAGCGTCATAATCGACCTAATCCATCCTCCTCATTCGTGATCCTGCTTTTCACGACTTCGACGTCAAAAAAATGCACCCTCGACAGCTCCAGAAAATACCTCAATTTAATCTAATTGTCGGTTATGTCGGTTATGTCGGTAAGAAATTCGGAAAATGGCCTCTAAAATTTTCCTTCCAAAAGCCCCTGGGTGGCACCCGACATTACCGACATTAGGCAAGTTCTGATCTAGGTGTCGGTAATGTCGGTAGGTACCCCCGGGCATTTTGACCGATTTTTTTTCCGTGAAAAAACCCAAAAGGAACCCGACGTTACCGACAAAACCGACATTAAGCTGTAATGTTGGGTTTTTCGGTAAGTGCCAGGAAATATATTTTCTGATTTTTTCACTTTGATAACGCCCGGGCTGGATCCGACAAAAGTCAAAAATCGGATCATTTAAAAAATTCATGTCTGACGATAATTAAAATTAACACCTGTTATCCGTCCGTCGTTATAAGGATCCCGCAAGGAGTGATTAAATTCAATTACGAAAACCGTCCCTATAACCCTTTAGCCCATAGGCTTTTGGCACAAAAGCAATCGGAATTAGTTTCGGAACAAATGACGAGGCGTGTTTTCTGAAACCCAGGCGTAGCCTTGATCTCCTGTCACACCTATTCCAAAAGCACCAGTTATTGACACTAATGCGAGGGCTAAACCATTTTTTGTCAAAAAAACTTGCATAAATAAAATTCCGTCTTATATCTATGATAGTAAGTCCGTGCAGAACGGTCTTTTGAAGATATGGAGATTATTAGAAATGATTAAGTTTACTAAGAAACTAGCAATTACAGCCGGTCTTTTGGCTCTTTGTTCTGGACAGTTTGTTGCGTTCGGGTCCAATCCAGATCCACTATATACGGATATTCAGGCAAACCAGTGTAGGCTCGATTTTAAAGAAACAGCCATGGTGGCCCATGATAAGAACATTCTGAAGTATATATTTACACTTGCTGCTGCTGATCCTGCTACCAATCCAGGTAATTTCCGACATGTTTGTAAAGAGTTGAAGAACATTATAGATGGCCTTATTGACAAAAATGATAAAGATCGTAAGTATGCTGATCAACACCCTATTTGGCAAAAAATTATAATGGTATCTTACGGTGGGCTGGGCCACGATGCTATTTGGAATTCCTTTTTGAATGGGGCGTTGGTTTATAAACCCAACCAAACTGAGGGAGATTATACCAACGGCACATCTTTTCCTATACGTCGTCTACTGAATCCATCAGAAGGCACCTTTGATTTGTCACAATGTGGAGATGCCGGAAAATATCTGAGCATTCGTACTGGACTTCGTCCTGGAATAAACCAAGCAAATGCAGGCAAAGCGGAGATATTTATTATCCCCTATTTTATGGCGAAGCGGTTCTGTGATACGCCGAGAGGATCTTATCTAAAGCCAATCATGGCAGCATGGAATGGGGAAGTTGCTCCTTTAGGAATATTCTATCACTGGTGGGCGGATGGCAACGAACATTACGTATATTGTACGTGGGCGGGTACGGGCGCGTTGTCGGTAAATAATTTGCGCGTCATTTATTTGGACGAAAAAAGCGTGTGGGGGGTGCGAGCGGCGGCGTGGCGGGCGGCGGTGCGGTGCGTGCTTCGTCGGTTTCATGTTTCGTTTTTAAACCCGCCTAGGGATTATTGACAATTGCCCATGGCTGCTGCCATGGCGTCCGGCCTCAAACATGAAAAGAGGCTGGGCAGAAGAGTTTGAACTGATTGCTCAAACGCCTTAATCGTCGAAATTCCTGAGGCGAGCCAGGACGCCCATTTTTGAACGTATCGCTGCATGGTCGCAAGGGTGCCAGGTTTACGACCAGCCGAAGACAGCAGATGGGCGAAAATCTCTTGAAAATACCCTTCCGTTGGTGCTGGCTCGTTAACATGATACTCGGAGATATCCCGACCATGAGGGTTTCTCTGGAAACTATGGGATCTATTTCCGTTGCCTTGCGACGGCTCATAAAGCGCGGTGCCTCGTTCATGTAAGCGTCTGAGTGTTTCTTTAGACGGTAGAATCTTTTGATCATCCATGTAATAACCTAAGAAGTTAAAGCCATGGGCAATCTTTCCAATATAAGTTTTCGATGGGTGCAGTTGAAGCTGTAAGCCATTGACAATCTCATGAGTGATCTTGATTACCTTCCGCAAAGCGGTTTTAGTTTTAGTCAACACCACCCAATCATCCATAATGCGGGCGTAAAATACGTCCTTGATCTGTAAGCGGTAAAACAACCCCACCCCTGCGGTATAAATTTAGCTTGCTACCGCTGCAGACCCCTTATTCAGGGCGGGTTTGAAGTTGAACGGCAGCAGCTGGCTTAAATCTTTCGTCGTATGAATATTTTCTAACGCATG
>JBGSQK010000020.1:0-120998 GCA_041738135.1 Alphaproteobacteria bacterium | reverse complement strand
TTATTAACCGAAGGAAGCCAATCACTGTTGTCCTGACTTTCCTCCAAACTCTGTATAGTCTTCTGCCGAGATTGATTCCGGATCTTATTAATAGTCTGACGAACAGATGTATCCCCAAACTGCGTCCCTTCCGTAAAGACGATATCCACCAACCGACCCGCTGCCACTTGCAACACCGGCTGAAGCTGCTCCAACCGCTTGATATAAAAATCCGCATACTTATCCAGAGCTTTCGAAACCCCAGAAGCCGCACCAGCTGTCAACAACTGTCCAGGAGCAATCGCTTGCGGAGCTGCAAAAGGAGATGCCGGAAAGTCAGTCTTTTGCTGCTGCAGACTAAAAAACTGTCCCACGCCACTTAAAAATCCACCCACCATACTATCCCTAAGAACCGGACCAGCACGGTCAGCTACAACACCGCGAATACCAGCACGTCCATCCTCACCAACTACATACCCGGCCACTTGGGTTTCAGATATTTCCCCCGTCAAACGCTCCGTACAGGTAAGCTTTTCAAGCCGCATAAATACGCGCTCAGACGATAAATCCCCATAAGATGAGGCAAGGATGTGACAAGCCTTAAGATCCGATTGAAAGCGCCGCGGCAGATTACCGTGATCCACCACCCGCAATAACACCGGCCGAGGATCAGATTGAGACTGCACAGATGTGGATGCATCCACACCGCCTAACAAAACCGCTTTAGCAAAAGCACCGGCTGGAATAGTATTCTCAATGGTCGATCTCTCACCAGGCCCCTTACCATCACCCTTTACAAGATTCAATATAATCTTGCGCACCATAGCTCCCGGCTTCCCAGGCTGCTGGCCCATTCCAATTTGTAGCAACGATTCAGGCGAAGGTAGCTCATTAGATGGAGCTTCCTGCACGTGATCATCTTCTGTTGTTTCCTGCGCATCTTCCATCTGCGGCGCTGAGTCAGCCTTAAGCTTGACGCTCTCCATCAACAGCTTTTCCAAATTTTCCAGTTTATCGCGGGTAAGCTTGCTTTCTGTCTCCACCCGCTCAACCCAGACTTCTTGGGGGTTAATGCGTTGCCCGGAAGTGGTAATCTGAGACTCTTTCACCGGCACATCAGTTGCCACCGCTGGCGTAGGATCGGCAGACCAGAGAACTGCCCCAATGACCACAAGCCCAAGGGCTCCAACCACGCCTGCCAACAAATACTGCTTATGCTTAATTTTAAACGAGGGAAGAGTCATGACATCTCCTTGACGGCTTGAATCACATTAAGCTGAGCCGATTGTCCAGGTGCTAGAGTTGTTGTGGAAAGGCTTGCAGCAAGATCGCCCGGCCGAACCAAGTCTTGTTCGGCTAAATTAAGAGCAACCTCACCATTGTTATGAAGACCGAAGACGATGCCTTTGAACTGAACTCCCTCATAAATTCTACAGGGCTTAAACCCCAAGAGTTCTTCAGAGCTTTCCTCAGGGACAACGGTTTTAATCTCAAACCCCTCAAGGCCCGCACCAACTGTCATGGCTCCAATCAACTGAACCATTTCATCCTGACGCGACTTTGCAGCTTCAGGCTGTTCACTTCCATCCGTTCCAACCCCTGGCTTAAAAAGCACGGTCTGAGCATCCCTATCGTCTGGCATCAACGTCAGATCTTGGGTAAGGCCAGCCTCGGTAACGATGGTTATCGACACCGGCTCCAGCATCTGATCGGATAGAAACTTAAAAAAGATCTGCCCGCCATGTTCATCCGTTTCCATATGAAAATGCTCATCGCTCCCAAAAATCTGCTGAATGCGATCACCTTTAACTGCGATACGGTTCAACTGCCGATTGGACACCTGAATTTCAGTCCGTTGATGATCCACAAGATTAAAGTTCTGAACCGCCTGAACCTGAGCACTTCCAAGGGCCAACAGACCTATTCCCAAAATATTCTTCTTAATCATGCTGATCACTCCCTATCAGTTTAAATGTTTCAATCAGCAACCGACCATGGCGATAAACCATACCGAGGCTATAAACATCCCGAGATTGCGATATGCGCTTCTCACCCACGTACCGCAGCAAATCCCCCGTGATCTCCACCGACATATTGTTAGGATCCACCTTCACCGAATTTGGCTGAAAGCTAGTAGCTACATTTTCTTTCTTGATGCGATCCTCATCCTCAAGCAGCCGACGTTTCAAAGGCCCATAAGCATGTTCAACCGCTTTACGCAAGATTATCTCTCGCTTGAAAGCAAAATTGGCGGGGCTGTTATCCAACAATAACGAAGCATAATACAACCCCATCTCCTCCAGATAACTGGCCGAGACCTTGTTCTTCTCGAGCCAATATTCCTGATGCAAATCCGGCGGCACAACGATCACGCGCTCATTCTTAAACAAGCTCAAAACTGCCTGCGTCAAATTGGTAATCAACAGAAAGCTAGTGAAAACCAGCAACAAATGACGCTGCTGCAACAAATCACCTAACCGGCTACTCTGCAGTTGAAACTTCATCCTAAGTACTCCCGAATATATGAAGGCGGCGATGTGGGCAGCTTCCGCCGGTTATGCGGCAGATACCAATAGAGAGCATGTTTAACCGCCATCAAACCCAACCGCCGTTTAAGATTACGCAATCCCCAAAAGCCAACCGCTGACATCAACAATCCAATGATGAAATGATCAATGGCTAGCCCAAAGAACATGGGCAATATGAGCACCACTGCCTCATCCACAGTCCATTTTAAAATCCGCAAAGGATCATCCAAGTGATGCAATATGATGTGTAGATCATAAGTGTTACTCATGGGGTCGTTTCCTCAAACAACCATGGCGAAGGTGGTCGTAATCCAGCCTTTCATGAAGTACACGAACGCACAGCCAGCAATGCCTGAAACAAACATCCAGCCGTTTTGTTTCAAAATCCCACCAATAGCGGCAGCGCCGGAAACACCCAGCAATCCGATACGCATATAACCGCCAGTAATAAGCTTTTCCACTTGGCCGATTTCCGAATTGAAGAGATCGCCATTGGTGCCCGCAGCATGTGAGTCAGATGTTAACAAGCAAGCTCCAATTGCAATTGCGAGGGGAATGTAACGTTTAGTTTCCATGAGAGTTTCCTTTTTGTTGTCGTTTGAAAAATCGAAAACGCCTAAAAGTGGGCCAAGGAATCCATTCCATAAGCCCACTCCCATAGACGTTGCGTCAATCTGAGTTATAAAGAGGCACCTTTCCCCCAGATTTTTACCGGCAAATTGACGGACGCGGGGTTTTACGCCGGTAAAACTGAATTTATGAAATGGGAGAATTGATTTGAAACGACAGCCGAAATTTCTTGATTTTTCAAGCAAAGGCATGGATAAGTATAGTTGCATTTCAATCTCCGCATTGGGGTGCAGATACTCGGGTTGAAGTTTAGCGACGTCGCCCGGGTATCATTACCGATGTTTAGGTTTTAGTTTTATCTTCATTTAGTTTCCAAAGAGCCCTGTCATCTAATCCAAAATACTGCAGCGACCACGTTACGACGGTTTCCAAAAGGCAGTGTGGGCAATTTATGGAATTATCTTGTGATCCCATTCGTGCAGCTTCTTTGTCGTCGCAAGCCGGCTCATGAGATCGCTCTTCATCATGAGGCGCGGGGTTCTCCTTTTGCATAGGGCCTTCATGAGCGCCTGAGCAATCGTTATGATAATAATATCCGGTGGGCCGTGGCTCTGAGTCTCTACGTTCGTTCTCGTCGTTTTTAGTGCTATTTAAAAAATGTTGTTCAACCCAAGAATCAAACAGTTGTTCGTTCGTCTGATAACTAACTTCCTTAGCCAGCATAGCTTCGTGTCGTGCGCAGCAGAATTGTTGTGTTTGATCATTCATATTTTCACCTCGATTGTTAAGTTTTCCAAATTCGGCCAGCTGGCCCTAGCTGCAGGCTGTAGTGCACCGCTGATAAGATCGTCTACATCAAACCGGATATTAAAAGATTCTTGCCATAGGTAATCACCGGCCATTCTCAGATCACGCCTGTGAGACTCCAGCTTTTGTGTCAGTTGCGCTTTGTGGATTGGATGGTCCCATGGTTGTTGGATCCGATTTTTCATGCCTTCACCTCGATTGTAAGTTCTTTCAAATCTGGCCAGCAAGCCTGGGCCGCAGCTTTAATCTCACCAAGATGATTTGTAGTCATATGATCCCGCTGAAAGCGCGTAGGCGCCAAAATACAAGCCTGGTTATCCCTAATCGGCAAAGGCACGCAAGCCTTAAGCCAGGACGTAAAAAAGACCTGCCCTTTGTTCCGGCAAAGGATTTGATAAACCTTCATCCACTCCAACGGATAGCCGTTGCTAGCAAAATGTTCCCGCAATTCAGCCACGAAATCTCCAGGCTCAAGCTGCTTAACAGGCTGAGCTGTGCCCTGAGGCTTATCGTAAATCCTCCCCTCCAGAACCTTGAGAGCATTAGCCGCACTCAAAGCCCATTCCAGACTAACCTTAAATCCGCTAGAATTATCCCCGAGCAAAAACTGCGTCCCTGCAATCCGTGAACAATACCGCTCCCACTCATCAAAATCCCCATCCAGAATACCGTTGAAAATAATCTCAAGCGCTTGGCGTCGAGCATCCGTCAACACCAATTCCTTCCGAGGAGCATCCTTGATTTGCCCCTGAACCAAACGATTCCAAACCTTGATCATTCTGCTGGATAAATCATCCTCCTCATCTTCCGAAGGTTTCAGCTGGGAAGGGCTAGTAGCCTCCCCCGAATATTGCCTTGTCATTCTCGAGATTGATTTTTCATCGCTTTGATCAAAATCCAACCAATCCTCGGATGACGTAGTCTGAGGAGGATTAGGAGGAGGAATAATAATATCTCTAAAGGTAGTCTCTGCTTCTGTATATGATCTGGTCATTTTGACCAGGTGCGTCTGGTCAAACTGACCAGATGGTGACCCACTGACCTCATCCAAATCAGCATCAAAGTCCAAATTGGGTAGATCGATCTGGTCAGATTGACCAGATGCACACCCACTGAGTGCAAGATCAGTGAGTTTGTTATCTGCTCTAGTTTGGTAGACCGCACCTTGTCTAAACCCACTGACTGAATGAACAGTGGGTTTAGATGTTCTTATGCATGTCCTAAATGGCAGTTCTAGCTTGGCCACATTATCATATTGTATAGTGTAGAATTTTGTTTTACGGGATGCCTCATGCGCCACGAAGGATTGAACCAATTCAAGTTCCTCAAGGCTGCTAATAGCCCGTCTCAATGTTTTATTGGCCATGAAAGGAAATTGCTTGCCCCACTGATCATAGGTGTTTCTAACCCAAACATCCCCATCAATAAGATGTTTATGACCTTTACTCGTAAGCCAATAATGAATCTGTTGTAAAACCATAGCTTCGTTAGATCCAAGTTCCACTGCCAACGAGGGCAACAAAAGGATAGGTGGTTCATCGATTAGTAGGCGTGATGTCATGATTCCTCCAGACACTAAATTAGTTTTAGAGCCCGTAGCTCATGTTGATGTGAAGTTGTGCTTTTGCTCAACCGTTGTTCTTCAAATTCTTCTACCTCTCTCTCGCGGTAAAGAATCTTGCCATTTATTTTCAAAAAATCTGGCCCGCATCCTAGCCAGCGCCAATTCATTAACGTTTTGATATTCAGGTCCCATCGCTCAGCTAAGTCCTCAGGGCTCATGTGTTTCTTTGCCAAATTCGCCTCCTTAAGTATTTTTTTCATCTCAAATAATTCCAATACGATCATGCTGGGCAAGTTCATATAAGCTGTGTTATAGTGAAAAATATTAACAATATGCTCCATAGGGTAGATAATACCCTCTCTGTGGAGCATGTCAATACGCTACGTTGAGTGGTGAGAGAAAATTATGAAACATGCGGTCGCTGAAAAGATACTTGAAAAGATTGAAGAGCAGAATCTGTCCGTCCAAGGCCTTGAGAAAAAAGCCGGGCTGAAGATTAATGTTGTTCGCAACATTCTATCCGGCCATTCACTGAAGCCAAATATCGATATATTGATTGCTGTTGCCAAAGCCCTCGGCTGTACAGTGAATGATTTAGTCAGTGAGTCGGAGGATCAGTTATCTAATCAAAAGGATAAAATTGTTATGTTCACAAACATGGAGCTTCTACAAAGTACAATGAGCTACCTTGGCGATCAAATCAAAGCAGGCAAAGAAATAAATTCGCTTGCCCTATTCGATGCGATACAGGAAATATACACTTTTAGTGAGAATAACAACAAAATTACTTGCGATGAGGGGTTCGCTAAGTGGTACTTGGATCGTATGGATATCCTCTAATATCAGTGTCCATCTATTATATTAAAAATCTTTTTGGTCCCTGCGTGATTGGCCCCAAAGTTCTGTATATGCAATCTCAGATATTTTTGCGCTAGTTCCTCATGTCCTGTCTTTACACCCAGAGTTGCTAATGCCACCAAAAGGGAGCTCACTTCATTCATGTCTTCATAGCTTTCGCCAAATAAGGTTGTATAGATGCTCATGGACTTGGTGAAATATTTTAGGGCTTGATCATAATTTCCTTCAGCTAGGTAGGTCTCACCCATAAGTCGGAGAGAAACGGCTTGGTCCGTATGCTTATTTGGCCCACCAAAATACTGTTCGTAGATCTCAAGGCTTCTAAATAGGCTGTGCTGAGCCTCTTTATAGTTTTTTAGAAAAAGATAAGCTTTTGCCTGGACCATCAATGCTTCAGATGTGATTTCGGTGTTTTCATTCTGAAAGAAATCCGCAGCACCACTTAAGGATTCTTGTGCCCATTTTAGAGCCTCTTCCGTGCGACCAGCAGCTAAATAGGAATTGGCCCTCATGGTCATCGCATATAGTTTGATTGCATGATTTTGCTCTTGGTCGAAATTAGTAAAGATCATATCAAGAGAACGATCACATTCTGCATAATCTCCTGATTCCAAATATACCCAAGACCTTACGTACCAACAAAGATCTATGTTGCTTATGCTTTTGGCTACTTTCAGGACAGGTTCAGCAGCCTTGAGATATTCTTTTGCGGTTTGCAGATCAGCACAAAAGAAATAATATTGAGCTGAGTTATACAATGATCTCAAATACAAATCCCCATCGCCTGATTCTTCTAGCGCTTTGACGGCTAGTAACAGATTTTGTTTAACTTCAGCGGACAAAGCCTTGTCATGATAAATCCCTCGTACGTATACACTGTTGATATAAAATTTTTGCAAGGAAGCCTGAGGAATTTGCGTATCACCAAGGTCTTGCTGCATTTTTCTAAGTTGGTTGAAGATGGTTTCATAAGCATTATGATCACGTGTTTTAAACATGTGGTATTCCATCAGGGAAAGTCCTAGCCTAAAAAACTCAGGAGTGGAAATATTTTGTTCAAGCCCTAATTCCCAAACATTGTTAGCCAGAGCAATGACTTCAGGGTTTTTTGATGTAAAGCTCACCAAATCTTCCCACTGTGTATCCAGTAAAGATATAAGGAGGGTTGCCAGTTTGTTTGTGTACGTTTCGGCCATTTCATCGCTGATTTGTCCGCGTACGGCTTCTTGAACGGATTCATGGATCGAGTACAATTCTTTGTTTTTATTTGCCGCGCTGAGCTCCTGCATGAAGTTACCTTTGCCGATTGCTTTAAGAACTTCAGCAAGAGTGCTTTTCGAGTTTTGCATTTTTAAAAACCTTTCCAAAATTGATTTGGGTAATGAAATGCCCTTCTTCAAGGACAAAAGAACCATCAGTTCGTAAGCAATGGGGTGAGCAGATTTAATCTCATATATTGTACTTTCAAAATGCTCTTGCCCCCTATGAGACCGAGATCCTGATTTCTTGTACTTCTTTAGATAATCATCTACACTAATATCTGCTTCAAGGATATATTTAATATCTGTGGTCATATGAATCGGCAGTAGACTTAAAAAATCAACCAACTTTCGTATAGATTCTGGTCTTTCTCCTATTAGTTCATTTGTGGCAAATTGTATGGCCTCAGCTTCACTAAATTCAGGTAAAGAAATAGAATTAATCCAGCCATGCTTATTTTGGGTGGTAATTAAAATATGCCTTTTTTTGCCATCTCCTGAATGAATAGTAGGAAGATAAGGGCTTATTGACTCGAACGACTCTACGCTGTCGAAGATCAACAGCCAACTCTTATTGGTCTTCCTAAGAACACTCTTGGTGAAATTAACCACGCCATTAACGGCAATTTTATCTAATGGAATCTGGTCTTTTAAATCGGGAAAGGTAGCATTCCAGTCCAGCGCAAACTGCTGATATTGTGATGAAAGATCTAGTTTCGCATCAAACCACCAAACTACATCGTAATCGCTATAGACACTATGGACAAAGTGAATGCCTACGTCTGTTTTGCCTGCCCCTGAAAGACCATAAATGGCCATCTGTCCTTGTAGATTAGCCCCAAAGAAAATACTTAGATCTTCTAATTGTTTGACCCTGTTTACAAAAGAAGCTTTTTTGTCCGGCACATTCCAAAGTTCTGGGACTTTAACCATGTTGGTGGCCATAGCATCTTGAGTCACAAAAATGACTAAAATGAGCTTAGTGATTAAGTTGCGCATGTTTTCTACGATCTATAAGTGAAACCACATTGTCTTGAGTTATGTCAGGATCCGGGATAAAAAGGGCTACAACATTCTGACTCTTCGTTGAAAGAAACTGAATTGTCCATGCTGCTGATTGTGCCAGCTCGGTAATCTCCCTCCTATTTAATTCCAGTATGCTATACCTACCCTTTCGGTTGTCAAAAGAAGGCATTGGTCCGCCATTGTCAGTGAATGTGATTAGCACCCCATTTTCATAAGTAATTTTAATAGATAGATTGATGCCACCAGAATATCGCTCGAATAGTAAACCCAAGAGATTATAAAGCAGGATTCGCATTATATCCTTGTCTAGAGGCACCTGGTCCTCCAAATTATTTTCGACTTTCACAGTGGCTTTCTGGCGTTCAATTTTAGAGTTTATGGCCGTAAGTGTTTCATCTATCACTTCTTTCAAATCCACCAGCTGCTCTGTGGCTGCGATGGGTAGCCCCGATGCAATTTTTCTTAGTAATACATTGGCCCTGACTAGCTTCGACCCTACGCCTGGAAATATATTGTTTTCTTCCTCATCAGATCTAACCATGTTGGTTGCCGAAGAAGTCTCGTCATGTCCATGGGATGCCATTTTTTGGAATCTTCCGATTGTAAACAATAGCAACTCTTCTCGCTTATCTGATTCAACTTTAGCTTGCTGTATGGCATGGATTTGATCATCTAAAGTTATCTTGAGTTCGTCATAAGCTTTCGAAATTCCAATTTGTTTGCGCAAGAGCCCTGAGTTTTCATATCGTAGCCTCAGGTACTGCTTCCTCATAAAATAGTAATTCAGTGCGATCCCAATTATTGTAAATGCAATAGCAGAAAGGATAAGTAAAATCACGAAGCCAATATATTCGTTGATAAATTGAGAAACAGACGCTCGGGGTTTGTCTAGAACGTAGAATGCCTCTGCTCCATTTATTTGCACTCCAAATCCTTTAGAATCTGGATCGTATGAAGCGTAATTTGCTCTAACGAATGATTTTGGGATAAGCTTTTCGAGCGAAATCTGTGATTTAATTGTACCCATGCCAGGCATAACTCTGGCAATGGAAAACTGGTTTAACTTTCCATCCAATTCCATTAGCGGGTGTTGAGCATCGTCTGTTGACTTTAGAACCCCCATTCTCGACACCCTAGACTGATTTTTTGATTCCGGCATGAATGTGAGCGCTAAAATAGCAGGAAAGGGTCCTGTTAGATATTGATTGTAGTCTAGGCGAAGAATTTCTAGGACTTTAGCTTCATCGTTGAAGTTACCCGAAATGCGATGCTCTACCAGATCCAGATATTCGTCAAAAGCCTTTATGGCCTGCGTAACGTCTTGCTGAGTTGACGCTACGACTTTTTTCTGTGCTTCATTATCTTGAAATTTATAAATCTCGTAAGAATCCAGGCACATCAAATAAAAGGCGCTAGAGGTAAATAAGAGAACCAGCCAGGATGTCCTGCGTCGAGTGAAAAATCTTTTGCACCTTTGAAGTGAAAGGATGCGAGAAATGCCCGTTCTGGTTAGATAAGAGCCAAGTTCTTTAGCTAAATATGTTTCCTTTAAGGCACCATATAAGTTTTTCATTGACCTTAGCGTTAACTGTCGCGCCCGAAGCAATTGCTCTCGAGCAGATTTTTCTGTAACTTCATTACACGAATTATCGTGAACATACCTTCCCATGCATCCCCCATATTTTATTTTGCCTTCCTGTAAAAAAGAGACTAGCCCATTGAAATAAATATGGAAAGCACTTTCTGCAAAAACAAATGAGAAGGGTTTTTAGGCGATATATATGCTGGCATTAAGTGGAAATGGATGGAACGATAGTGGAACAGTTAAGGCAGGGCGTGCTGCCCAGATTTTTCAATCTGCTCCCCCTGTGCTCCCCCGCTGTTTTTTATGATTTTTGGGTTTCCTCTGAAACCCTTGTAGATATTGGTGCCGGCTGCAAGATTCGAACTCGCGACCTACTGATTACAAATCAGTTGCTCTACCAACTGAGCTAAGCCGGCTTGGTGTGATTGACTACATATTATGAATTTCTTAAAAAATTGCAATGAAAAATTTAGTCTCAGTGTTAATATATATTTCATGAAGAACAATCCCGCATCACTCGCTTGGGTAAAAGTCCAGCAAGAAGGCTCGTCTCTGCTCATAATTGGTGGAGGAGCTTGGCTTGCAACAACGGTGCGAGAAATTGACGGGCCCATGAGGCAAATCCAGTTTAAGGGGGTTTATTCCTGCGTATTAGATTTGGAGCAAATAAGCCATATAGACACAACAGGCGCATGGCTTATTGAGCGGCTTATACGCACGTTACGATCTCTGAATATAAAGTATGAGCTGTCCTTGCAAAATCATAACCTAGGGCAGATATTAGAACAACTGGATAGCTTTAAATATATAAAAGCCCCAGACTTTTCCCATGGCCCACAGATTATTAAATGGATCGAGGATGTCGGTCGCTCTAGCGAGAAAGTTTTTTTTAATTCTCTCGGACTGCTTGAGTTTTTAGGAAAACTATTTTTAACCCTGATGCGGTGCGTTCGACATCCAAGTAAATTTAGATTTGTGGCCATAGTTTCTACCTTTAATCTTGCGGGGTTGAATGCTATTCCCATTGTCTCCCTAATATCATTCTTGATAGGCGTTGTATTGGTATATCAAGGCTCATTTCAACTCAGAAAATTTGGTGCCGAAATCTACACGGTTGATTTGTTGGCCATATCTTTATTGCGTGAAATAGGCATTCTGCTCACAGCAATAATGGTTGCTGGCAGGTCTGGGAGCGCTTTTGCTGCACAAATAGGTACTATGAAACTTAACCAAGAAGTTGATGCTCTGCAGACATTCGGATTGGATCCCATGGAGGTGCTCGTTATCCCCCGTGTTATTGCTTTGGTGATAGCGCTACCCTTGCTGGCTTTTATCTCTGATATTATTGGCCTAGCAGGTGGCGCAGTTATGTCTTATGTGACCCTTGATATTTCCTTCGATCAATATTTACATCAATTGAACCAATCGTTTAGCCCTTCCAGTTTTTGGGTAGGTATCATTAAGGCGCCGTTTTTTGGTTTTATTATAGCTATGACTGGTTGTTTTGAAGGTCTGCAAGTGCACGGAGGTGCGCTGAGTGTTGGGCGCAAAACCACGAAAGCAGTTGTGGAGTCTATCTTCTTGGTACTTGTAGTCGATGCCATATTTTCCATTCTTTTCACCAAGCTGGATTTATAGGATGTCCCATGATGTGATTAAAATCCGAAATCTGGTCACCCGTTTTGGCAAACAAGTTATCCATGATCATCTGGATCTGGATGTGAGGCAAGGGGAGATTCTCGGTATTGTTGGGGGATCTGGCTCCGGTAAAACAGTTTTGCTCAATACGATCATTGGGTTAAACAAAGCTGCTTCAGGGACAATCCACGTTTTTGGCCAGAATATTTCTGATCATTCATCCAGTGGAGCTATTGAATCAAGATGGGGTGTGCTATATCAGCAAGGTGCGCTTTTCAGCTCACTTTCTGTTGCGGAAAACATTGAAATTCCCATGAAAGAAATAGCACACCTACCCATAGAATTGGCCGATGAGCTCGTTATGCTCAAACTTCAGATGGTTGGTCTTGATACCGATACAGCCGTGAAATTCCCTGCTGAGTTGTCAGGCGGTATGGTCAAGCGAGTATCCCTTGCCAGGGCATTGGCTATAGATGCAGAGTTACTTTTTTTGGATGAACCCACCGCGGGGCTTGATCCCTTGGCAGCTGAGGCTTTCGATAAATTAATTCGATCTCTACAACAAAACCTTAAACTGACGGTTGTGATCATCACGCACGATTTGGATACAATCAACACAATTTGTGATAGAGTAGCCGTATTGATTGACAAAAAAGTTGTCATAGGGACTTTAGATGAAATTCGCGAAAATCCGCATCCATGGATACAATCATACTTCCATGGTGTTAGGGGTAGAGCAGCATTAGCAGGTAAAAATGGAAACAAAAGCTAGTTATCTGGCCGCAGGCATATTTGTCATTGCAACCATCATCGGATTAATCCTGTTTTTATTATGGCTCAGCCAGGTAAATTGGAACAAAGGCCAAAAATATGATATCTATTTTTCGGGCTCTGTTACAGGCTTAAGACAAAATGAAGTTGTGAGTTATAATGGCGTTCCTATTGGTAAAGTGGAAAAAATCGATATCGATCCAAAGAAAGTTGATCTAGTTCATGTGGTGGTTGAGATACAAAAACCTAAGCTCATACGCGAAAATAGTTATGCTACCTTGGAATCAAAGGGTATTACAGGTTCATTGCAAATACGTATTTTAGGCAGCACCAGAGATAGCCCTTCACTCAAGGCTAAGCCAGGTGAAGAGCATCCTGTCATACAATCACAAACCTCATCCATGCAGGCTGTGATTGATGAGACACCTAGAATACTAGAAAAAATAGCGCGTTTACTTGAAGATGTGAAACCTATCTTTACTGAGAAAAATATTCAAGCGCTGTCTCAAACTTTGGTGAATCTAGATAAATTCACAGCGAGTCTTTCCAAACAAAATCGCGAGTCTGGGGTGTTCTTTAAAAAGGCCAACGAAGCTCTGGAAACCATCAAAGGCGCCAGCGGTAAATTTGATGTTGCGATGGATCAGTTTGATCGTTTCTTGGTAGAAAATAGGCCGCACATCCTGAAGTTTACTTCAACAGCTTTGAAAAGCAGCGTTGACTTGATTAATCATTTGAATAAGCTGTCCAAAACCCTGGAACGCATCGCTGAAAAGCTGGACAAGAACCCTATCCAATATATTCTACAATCTCAAAACAAAGGGGAGGTAATTCCTGAATGATTAACTTAAGCAGATTAGCAAAACCCCTCGTTTTGGTACTATCAACCCTCAGTCTTGCTGGCTGCATAAGTTTGCTGCCCGAAGCAGGTCCCCCAGCCACATTGGTTAGTCTGAATTCCAACCCTGAGCCTTCACATATTTCTTCCAAAAAGACCTTAGTGATTGAAGAACCCACTGGTCCGATTAATTACAATGGCACCAATATTATTATGCAAAAAACCAGTCCGTCAGGTTTGATCAACTACACCCATGCGGAAGATCAAGAATGGACGGAACGGCTGCCAAAAATGCTGCAGCGTCAGATGGTAAATCATTTCAGAACGCCGCAGTGGCCAACTGTTTCCGGCGAGATCCAGTCCGTTGCCCCAGATTTTCGCCTGGCCACAGACATACAAAAGTTTCAAATCCTTTTCCCCGGCGCCATTGAGGTTGTGCTCAACGTTACCCTCTCTGAAACTAAATCGTTAAAGACTCTTGCAACAAAGACGTTCACTTATAGAATGGATTGTGCTAACACTGCTACAGCTTATGTTCATGCTTTTGATAAGGTAGTAACCCTCTTTCTCAATGACAGCGGTACTTTCGTAAGCAGCTTTGTAAGAGATAATTAATCGGAGTAGTTTGAGTATGAATATGTCAAAAGCAATGGCAAGTGATGCCGTAAAAACCACTTTATTGATAAGCAGCTTAGCCTTTTTAATACTCTTCACACAGACATTACTTCGTTCCTTGAATGTCGCAATGGTGATCAGCTCACTGGGAGCTGCCGCCATGCCCTCACTCAAGCTTCAACTTCTCTTTCCAAAACTTGCCATTTTTGGCTTATTTATTGTATTTTATCGCCAGGATCGCATCAAAACCTTTTTCTATATTAGTAGTTCTCTTTTCTTAGGTTTCTTTTTTGTCATGGCCCTTTCTAATTTCATATATCCAGAAGCGGCCAGCCAAAACTACGTTTTAATAACCCTACACTATCATATGTCGAATATGTGGCCCGTGGTTATGTATTCACTACTTTTGTGGGTGGCTGCTAACCAAATTTTTTCCACAAAGCAAGCGGCAATTTCTTATCCCATAATTCTAGTCTCTGCATATACAGCTTTGTTTGCCGCAGGTATTATTTTGACAGATCTCCGGGGCTCTTACCTTTACACCATCATACTCATGAGTATCATCAGTATAATGGTTTTGTGCGCTTTTCTTTTTAAAAATACCAAAACTGAATCTGAAGTCACTCAAGCTAAACCTATTAGCTTAAGCGAGAAAACTATCTATATAGGGCTGCTCATTCTTATTTTTGTGAGCGCAGACTTGGTTAAGTATGGTCTCGAAGTGATGTATAAAGAAACTGCCAGGACAGTATTTACTGACGAGCTATCTTACAGAGATTACATCGCAAATTCCTACGTTTTAATTGGTATGGTGAGTTTACTAGTGGTTTTGTCTACTTGCTGGATGGTATGGGCATTTGGCTGGTTTGTCAGCGCACTTATAACACCGGTTCTCACATTATTGATGGTAGGTTTAATTTGGCACGCAGGCCTAAGTCCTGAGTCCTATGACCATTTAATCAAGTATTTTACAGGTTACCCTCAAGGTTCATCTCAAACCCTACTTATGAGCTTCACAACCACCGTCTTTGCCGGCCTTTCAGTAGTTCTGGTCATGACAACCAAACAAATGGCACTTATTCCGTTACCATCATCCACAAAAGCTAGGGCAAATGCCTTTCTGGCCATCATTTTAGGAGGGCAAGCAATTTCCGGTATTTTTGTGACCATCAGTCTAGTTGCGTTGAATGCAGACGAGCTTACCCCTATTCTCATGTATCAAGTGGTTATCGCGCTCATTGTATGGATTATTGCCATTCTTCTACTAGCTAAGCGTTATTCTGCTTTAGATTCTCTGAGGACGGTTTAGCGTTGAAAATGCTATTCATCTGCTGAATCTCTTTCAAACTTTTTTCGCTCTTCTATAATTTTTTGTAAGTTTTTATTTTCTAAAAGTGCGTAGTACATCTCCTGTGTGGTCATTTCGATGCGTGCGGATGACCCATCATCAAGGGTTGTGTCAAAACAAAAGCTGCCTGGAATGAGGCACGGGTTATTCATAACAGTTTGTTTCCAGTGACGCAAATCATCCAGTTCCTTCCTGCAACAGTCTAGCTCAGCTTGTTGCTCCATTTTTACAGACATTTGTTGCGAGAGTTCTATAGCGTATTTAAGCTTGTTTTGCTCTAACACAACTTTTTGTTTTTCCACAGTTAACTGAGCATCTAAATTTTGAGCTCTTTCGTGTAGAAACTTAAAAATCTGTTCGGAGTTTTGCTTTATATCTGCGTTGGATCCTTCTAGGAGGCGGCAGTAACTTTGAATTTCTTCATAATTTGCCTTAGCTGATTTAATAAATCTGTTTTTACTAGCGGAAGATAATTGCATTCGTTTTAATCGTTGCTTCAACGCTTTGTTTTTATCGGTCATCGCAGAGAGACTGCTTTCTAGTAATTCCAAATTAGTGATGAGTTTCTTATTTTGCAGCACATTTTCCACAAGGCTTTTGAGCAGCTCTCCGTTGCGCTCTTTTAACTTAGCAAGGTCCACTTTTTGTTTGGGTAGGTCTAAGTCTAGGATGGATTGTTTGAGCCATTCAAGCTCCTTTTCAAGCGCATCTCGGTTAATGATCAGTCTAGACTTCTCGTCTTTCTCTTGGTTTAGATCGTAGGTTGCTCTGGCTAGTCGTTCTTCTGTGTCAGCTATGCGGTCTTTGTAGTGATGCAACTCCTCTTCAAAGATTTTTTTTTCTTTTGATAAATCAAAAATCTTTCTTTGTAGAAATGATTTTTCATCCTCAAAAAAAGGTGTTGCTTCATAAGGGGTATCGATTTCATTATCTTGATCAGTTTTAAACGTGGGTGCCATAATAGCTTGTGAAGATTCATTAAATTCAATCGTAGTTGAGTTGGTTGCAAAACAAAGGTAAGGCCAATAAAAACTAATTATCATAGATATAAAAATACGCGTCATCTTCGTTCTCTAGATTAATCAAGCCGTCATTATATACACAAGGAATGCTTAGTAAAACTCTTTTCTAAAGAGGCTGGCCCCCTAGCCACAGTGGAAGAAGGCCCATATAATGATAAATATACATTAACTATTCATTAGTTTTCTTATGTAACAATTAGAGTGCATACAATTTAACTAAGAGATAGATGATGGATAACATTCCTGTAATTACACAAAAGGATATGATAGATTTTTTACTAGGAGTCGCTGGTACGCGCCCGGTATTTATATGGGGACCTCCTGGGGTGGGTAAATCTTCACTTGTGGAAGAGTATGCCGCCAAAATGGGATTAGAATGTATCTCTCTTTTAGGAAGTCAGTTGGCGCCTGAGGATGTTATGGGTGTGCCTCAGATTGTGGATGGTCGAATACAATTTTGTCCACCGAGGCTCATTGCCAGAGAAAAACCCTACTGCCTCTTTCTTGACGAATTGAACGCATGTTCTGACGATGTTCAGAAGGCTTTCTACAGCCTTATTCATGACAGACGTGTGGGGGAATATTCGTTGCCTGAAGGATCGATTGTTATTGCTGCTGGTAACAGAAAAGCAGATGCTTCCATTGTAAAAGGTGTTTCTTCTGCACTGATCAATCGTATGGTCAACATCGTCATGGATGTGTCGCCTACAGACTGGATGCGCTGGGCTGAGAGGAATCAAATACATCCTCTTATCATACAATACTTGCGTCAAAATCCTTCACATCTATCAGTTGTTCCGGGAAAGGATGAAAGACCTTTTTCTACACCGCGTTCTTGGCATATGTTGAGTGATGCTCTTGTAAGTTTTGGATCTACTTTCAATCAGAAAATGTTGGAAGTGTTGGTACATGGTTGTTTATCAACCGAACATGCTGACACGTTTCAGAAGTTCTTCCTTCAAAATGTTGACCTTCGCGCGCATCCCACTGAAGTGCAGAATGATGCTGCATCTGACAGTGTACAAAATGCTGGTAACCAATAATTTTCATTCATTGTTAAACCTTCTTGCCAGCGACAGGAAGGTTTTATCAATACAAGCCCTTGATCAATGATTTTATCGTACCTTTTGATTCAGATTCTGTTTCCAGATTTTTGTCATTCGAAGTGATGACCTTTTCAAGTGCCTTGCGCCCTGTGATCCCAAGAAGATACTTTGATAAACTGGCTGCATCAAGAACCTTTTGTGGTTGATACATAGACCCTACGAGGCTGACTTTAAAGGCCGGAGCGTTTTCTAGATTAATGAACGTTAGTATATTGGAAATATCCACTGTCTGTTCAATCAAGTTGATTGTACCTACACCCTGTCCTTCTAGGTTTGGGCCTTTGATCTGGATATGATCGATGGCCATAATGCCTTTTTCAATGAGGCCACGCATACTGATATTATCAAACTTAGTGCGCCCCATAGATTGGGGAGAGAAAGCTTTGTTTATATCAACAAACTGTTTGGCTTTAATGGCTTTTTCGAAAGCTCCTGCATCAAAGCCGCCAACTTTAACATCTTTTGCGCTGAAGTTAATTTCCCCTTCCAGATTCGACACAAGTTCGAGAGTGCTAATCCCAAAAGAAGTTATTTTTATGTCCGCGTCAGCTGTGCTGATGTCTTTGTCTAAACTAACATTCTTGGCTTCTAAGTTCAGTTTTACCCTAGGAATTTCAGCGTTCTCTAGTGATCCAGTACCTTTAATTGTGCCACCAGCTATGCTCCCTTCAATGGTTTCTGCTATCAGATCACCATTTTTTAATTTTAAGGGAACACGACAATTATCAATGATAAGATTATTCATATCTAGCTTTGACGTTTTTAAATCAAGTTCGGCATCAAATTTCTTTAAAGGAGACCAGATAATTTCTTCCGTTGACCATTCTGTTGGAGTCTGGCCTTGCAACGCTTTTGTTGACGCAAGCATTATTTGCGGACGTATTATTTTTGCCTCGGCCAGTATTTCATAAAATCCAACACGACCTAGTGATATTTCCGCAAGCACATAAGGTTTTTCACCCTCTAAATTAATGGATCCATTTCCGCTGATTGTAAGATCTGTTTTAGCTGGTTTAAAGCTTCCTTCTAAACCGGAGAATTTGATTCCTTTGGTGTCCCCAGAAAGATCAACTTTGCCATTGAGGCTGCCGAGGTTAAGTTTTCCTATTTTGACTCCTAAGAGGGTCAATATCTCTCTAAAGTCAGGGTGACTGGTCTCAATAGTCATCTGGTAAGACTTATCAGCAAGTGAAAAATTGCCTTCCGTATGAATAAAACCATTGGCAAAGGATAGCTTTGTGTTTACAGCTATTTGTTCGTCCAAGAGAATGCTACCGTTAAATGAGGCTTGGGAAATTTTAAACCCGGTATTTTCAGGTTGGATCAAATTAAGCCATGAACTTAGCTTGGGTGTGGCCAGTTCTAATTTAATTTCGGGTAGATTTACATCAACAGCACCAGTGATTGTGTGCTCATTGAAATCTAAATCAATGTTAGAGACCTTAAAGCTACCATCGTTAAACGCATAGTCTGCATTTAACTTCATCATTTTTAATTCAGGATAAGTTTCCACAAGCGGAAGTAACCATGAGAGGAGAGTGGGGAAACTATCAGAGAATATCTCAGCCTTGCCCTGCCATTGCGTTAATTTTGTAATGGAGCCACCCAACGAAAATCTAGTTTGACCTGGAAAACCATCCAGGCTTAGACTGCAAAGTGTTACCTTACCTAAATTAAGATTTGCATCACCGACCACTTTTATATTATCTGTTGAGAGCACTAGGTTAGATAGTTTAATTTCGTTGGATACTCCCTTAAGATCGGCTGTCACAGTCCAATTGCCCAAAATATTTGCAAAGTCGCCTGTGAGATCGTCTGGGTACAACTTTGAAGCCAATTGCCCTACAAATTCTTTCTTTTCTAAATTATAATTACCAATAACTTGTATGCGCTGGTTATCGCTCTGGATGTTAGTGTCCACTGTTAGAGGTAAGTCTTTTTTAAACTCGCCCGAATCGACTTTAAACTCAAAGTTTTGATCATTAAAAATTAGTCCGCCTTTAATGGCGTATGGTCCTTTGACAGAGTTGGATTTCAGAGCAGTGCGAAATCCTCTGATTTCATATACTTGCGATCCTTCCGAGTAAGTAAGTTCGCCTTGTAAAACATTAATTCTGGGGATGATTGATTCTAAGGACCAGCCATCAAAGAAATTCTTATTAACTGCTGAGGGGTCTGATTCAGTCAGGTTGCTGACTATAACATTTAAAAAATCCCAGTTTTGTCGACCTTTGCTATCAGATTCTAAAATGATATGGGGCTTAATGAGGCTTATTTGTGAGAATTCTAGTGTTTTGGTAATGAGTGGAAGCAGGGCTACTGTGACTGTCACTTCTTCCACTTGCACCATTTCAGGGTTTTGTGACCAGTCAGCATTGCTAATATGAACGTTGGATAAAGTAATCCCAGGATATGGCAATATGATGAGCGAAACATCCC
The DNA here is from genome assembly GCA_041738135.1 of Alphaproteobacteria bacterium. Lineage (GTDB taxonomy): Bacteria > Pseudomonadota > Alphaproteobacteria > JAGOMX01 > JAGOMX01 > JAGOMX01. Next base: position 101,045 of record JBGSQK010000020.1, on the reverse strand, counting down.
CATTAACACGCACGTCTCGACCTAATTTAGTAGATGCGAGAGTTTGAATTTCTGGCTTCCATTTATTCAGGTCGACGAGCCTTGGAATCACCAGCAATGATGTAAGTATCAAAGCGAATACGCCAAATCCGATGGAAATGGTTCTGCTCATAACGTGCTCCTTGATTATGTGCCTATTTTCTTAGCAATTAATATTTTATTAATCATACCATTGCCCTTCATCTCTTTCCAAACTATATCTGCTCATATAGTCTGATTGGGGTATACGAGGAAATATGGGGCAAATGGTTCAGATAAAGATTAGGGAATTTAGGCATGCTGATAGGCCTAGTGTACAAGTTATCTTGCATGACATTGGTTGGGCGGAACATTATGTGGAAGGGCAGTTAGCATCGATTCAGAAACTCATTCAGGATGATACAGGGCAAGTTTTTGTTGCTGAGGGATTTGGGAAACTCGTCGGATTCATCCAAGTTCAACACCACAAATGGAACCGGCTCAGTTTTATTCATGGTTTATGTGTTTCAATTCACAGCCGAAAGCAGGGCATAGCAAGTGCTTTGGTTTCCTACGCGGAAAATGAAAGCCAGAAACGATGCAATCGCGGTATACATGTGGATACACCCGTGGACAACACGGGCGGCAGGGCTTTTTACGAAGCCATTGGTTTTGACCAAGCTTACATTATGCCTGAGTACTATGACGAAGGGTTGGATGGGGTTACTTATTTGAGATTATTTAAGGTATGACTATGATTTGATATTCATCTAATACACTCAATTTTTAAACCTAATTTAAGGTTCTGCCAAATTTTGTCTGCTGTGATGACAGTTAATTTTTGGATCTTACAAAGAGCAAGGCACGCCCTATCGCCTAAGGAGATTCCTTGTGCCCTAGTGCATGATCTGAGTTCCGCGGCCATTAAAGCCTGTTCTTCATCAAAGACAGCCACCTGGGTTATGAGCTCGCTAAGTATGGATGTGATCTCTTCTTTAGGCATCCCCAGCATGTGAAGCGCGGCTGCGGATTCCGATAAGTTTACCGCAGACATGACCGATTCTGGTAGCACTTCCATTACTCTTTTCCAGCCCGCTTCCTTGTTTATGAGGGCCAGCAGAGCGGAGGCATCTAGGGCGTATTTAATCATGTTCTTCTTGCCGCATTTTAAATAGTTCTTCGGTCAACGTCTGTTGGGATTTGTTATATTTCTGAACCAATGTTTGAGCCTTTAGCACGGCTGCTTTCAGCGTTACTAAATGGAGACCATCTTTTTCAAGCCTTAAGATGACTTCTTCGCCGATTTCTAGATTCAATTCTTTTCTAAGCAGGGCTGGGATTATTATCCTGCCACCCTCTCGAAGTTGTGTTCGGTAATCCTGCATAATACTCACCATAATTTATGACTTACATTATAAATATGGCATATTTTTCAGGAAATGTCAATAAATTCATGAATGACATAGTTGAGCTAAATGACATATGGGTTACGATTTTTCCGTCAAATCCAGATTGGAAACCACTTGGAACAGATTGGTCCTGGGAAAACCAATGGGTGCAAATCGGCCGCTTTGTCCCCGTCTGCCTGTCCATTGCATTACATCCGTTTCGGTGCGTGTGCGTGTGCCAGCTTGCCAGCTGAGCCCTTTTTCTAGCTTGAAGGTGGTAATATCGGATAATCCGCCGTCGCGATAGAACTGTAGTTTGACGCCACGACCTTTTGACATTTCCGGCAGCTCGTCTACCTTAAAGATCAAGATTTTACGGTTTTCACCCACAACGGCTAGCATATCGCCATCAACGGCTAAACATTTTTTCGCTTTATTTGGCGCGCTGACCGTCAGGATCTGTTTGCCGGTTTTAGTCTGAGCAATCAAATCAATGTCACGCACTATAAAGCCTCTGCCATCGCTTGCAACGATTATGTATTTTTGCTCTGTTTGACCGGGTCTGTAGGTAAACATGGTGACGATCTCGTCCTCGCCCAAATCTACCAGCAGGCGGATAGGCTCGCCAAGTCCTCTGCCGCCAGGAATTTTGTCAGCTGCAATGGTATAAAATCGTCCGTTTGATGAAAGCACCAACAGCTTATCGGTGGTCTCCATGTGCAGCACATAGCGCTCTTCATCACCATCTTTGTACTTAATGTCGGCACCCGGTTCCACATGGCCTTTAAGGGAACGAATCCAGCCTTTGGCTGAACAGATAATTGTGATGGGCTCGCGCTCAATAACGGCTTCGATAGGCACCATGATACCCTTTGGCGCTTCTTCAAATGTGGTGCGACGTTTGCCAAATGCGTGTTTTGCGCCGTAAAGCTGTTTGATTGCCGCTATCTCATCGCCAATCCTCGTCCAACGTAAACCTTCATCACCCAACAATGTCTCGAGACCTATTTTCTCTTCTGTGAGAGAGTCCAGTTCCTTCTTAATTTCCATTTCCTCAAGCTTGCGCAAAGATTTAAGACGCATGTTAAGGATGGCTTCGGCCTGATACTCAGTGAGCTCAAAACGAGCCATCAAACTTGTTTTGGGATGATCTTCAAAACGGATGATCCGGATCACTTCATCGATATTCAGATAAACAATCATAAACCCTTGTAAAATCTCAAGGCGGTTATTGATCTGGTCCAGTCTAAATTGCGTGCGCCTCACAAGGATGTCTTGGCGGTGAGTCAAGAAGGCAACCAGTATTTCCTTCAGGTTCATCACCCGTGGCACCGTATCCGCATCGAGCACATTAAGGTTCACACTGAATTTGGATTCCAGATCGCACTGCTTGAACAGCGCTTCCATAAGCACCTTTGGTTCAACGCTTCTTGATTTAGGGATAAAAACAACACGTGTATCGGTAGAAGATTCGTCCCGAATGTCTGCTAGTAAAGGGCATTTCTTAGCATTGATGAGCTCAGCAATTTGCTCGATCAAGCGGGCTTTGACGATTTGATAGGGAATTTCTGTCACGATTACATTGTACTGACCGCCCTTGAGCTGTTCAACTTCCCAGCGAGCTCTCACAGTTATACTGCCACGGCCCGTTTCATATATCTTGCAAAGGTTTTGTGGTGATTCAATAATAATGCCGCCGGTGGGAAAATCAGGTCCAGGCATATGCTTCATCAAGCTGGCAACGCTCACATCTGGCTTCTTAATGATTTCACGTAGAGCATCACAAATTTCGCTGATATTATGGGGCGGAATATTGGACGCCATACCCACCGCAATACCGGTGGAGCCATTGGCTAATAGATTAGGGAAAGCGGATGGCAGAACTTGAGGTTCTTTGCCTTCGCCATTATAGGTAGAGACAAAATCAATGGCATTTTCGTCAATGCCAGCCAGCAAAGATTCTGCAGCCGTGGCTAGACGCGCTTCGGTATAACGCATGGCCGCTGCCCTGTCGCCGTCGATGCTACCAAAGTTACCTTGACCATCTACCAACGGATAACGCAGCGAGAAATCCTGCGCCATACGTACCAAAGAATCATAGATGGCCGCATCACCGTGCGGGTGATACTTCATCATCACATAACCCACCGCACTAGCTGATTTACGATATTGCTTGGAAGAAGAGTTGCCAGACTCCCACATGGCATAAAGAATGCGCCTATGCACGGGTTTTAAGCCATCTCGTACATCGGGAAGTGATCGCGCCACAATGGTGGAAAGTGCATAGTTCAGGTATCTAGATCCAAGCGCTTCTTCTAGCTGCACATCTTCGATTTGTTCGAGTATCTTAGTCATTTGCACTTCTTCTCAATATCTTGGTCAACCGCAACCTGGCTTCAGGCATAGCCTTATTCATTTGTGTTAAGACAAACCGCTCTAAAAAGTAACTGGTTAATTCTAACCCCGCTACTATATCCTTTATGGGGACATTTGCATAGTTTTCAACTAAAAAATGCGGTAAAGACAGCAAACGCTCTTTGTAAGCCTCGCCTTCGCGCCGACAAACGGCTCTGCCGGTGCGTGGTGAAACGTATGTTAAATCGTTGGTATCGCCACTGGCTGCGCATTGGCTGAAATCAAGGCCAAAGCCTAATTCCTTAAGAAGACGGATCTCAAAATGTACGTAACGAACCAAGCCATCGGTTGCATCCATCTGATCCAGACACTCTTTGAAAGCGGAGTAGAGCCCCAAATGCTCCTCCCGTTCCGCCAGAGTCAACTCAACCCAAGTGCAAGCTGACATGAGTGCCGCCAACAATGAGGGCGAGCCCATCAAGCGCGAATAAATAGAGCGCTGAGGCTCCACAGTCCATGACCCCAAATGCTCTTCCAAACGAGCTTGCCAGCGACAGCTGATTAAACTACCTGGCTGCAAAAAGGCACTTTGCTTTTTCGTCCCCCGAATATAACCCAAATGCCGTCCATGGTTTTCCGTAAAAATAGCCACAACAGCTTTACCTTCCCCGTGGGGGGACATCTTCAAGATAATACCGTTGTCCTGCCATTCCATAAGTTAAGCAGATTGCAAACGCGCCAAAGCGGTTTCCAACTTTTGCTGCTGCAATTGCGCTTCTGCAAGGCGCAGTTGATTTTTCTCAACCACATCGGCTGGTGCTTTGTTCACAAAGTCAGGCTGCTTGAGTTTACCATCCAGCTGCAGGATTTCCTTTTGGATGTCTTTGAGCTTTGATGAGAGCCGTTGCTTTTCCTCTTTGAGATCAACCACTTCGCCTATTTGCAGCAAGAATGTGTCCTGATCCACAAGCACAGGAACCATGCCTTCAGGCGCGCCGGCATTTTCGATTGTAGAAATCCTTGCCATCTTGCAAAGAACTTCTCCATACGCTGTCAAACGTTTAGAAACGAGCTCATTACCTTCAGCATAATACAGGGGCAACTGCGCACTGGCCGGCACGTTCATGTCAGCCCTTACAGCCCTGATCTCGCTGATCACCTTTATAAGCCATTGGATGCCTTCTTGGGCGTCCTTATCCTTATAAAGTTTTTCTCCCGTGCTAGCATAAGCTGGCCACGCAGATGAAATCAATTTTTTCCCACCACTTAAATCTTGCCACAGCTCTTCCGTCACAAAAGGCATAAAAGGGTGCAGCAAATGTAAGATTTGGCCAAGGGTCCACGCAGCGACAGCTCTTGTTTCTGTTTGTTCGATCGTATTTTCGCCAAAGAAAATGGGTTTGGTAAATTCCACATACCAGTCACAGAACTGCCCCCAGATGAACTGGTAAAGCGCAGCACAAGCTTCATCAAAGCGGTAGTTTTCCAGCTGCTTGACCACATCCTGGCCCAGTTTTTGCACTTCGGCCACAATCCATTTATTAATGGCCAGTTGGGCGCTTTCGGGATTGAAATCTGGATCCAGTTTGCACTGATGATGCTCACAAAAACGCGCCGCATTCCACAGCTTGGTGGCAAAGTTTCGATAACCTTCCACCTGCGATTTTGAAAAGTTCAGATTCCGCCCGGTACCCGCCAAGGATGCCAATGAAAAACGCAAAGCATCGGTGCCATAAAGATCCATAAACTCAAGGGGATCAATAACGTTGCCCTTGGTTTTGGACATTTTCTGACCTTTTTCATCACGAACTAGAGCCGTAAAATAGACGGTGCGGAAAGGGATATCTCCCATAAATTCCATACCCATCATGACCATACGCACTACCCAGAAGAAGATAATGTCATGGCCAGTAATCAAAAGATCTCCCGGATAACATTTTTCCAGTTCAACGCTTTTCTCTGGCCATCCCAAAGTTGAAAAAGGCCAAAGAGCAGCTGAAAACCAGGTATCAAACACATCCTCGTCCTGAACCAAGGTCACCGTTTTTCCATAATGCTTTTCAGCTTGCGCCTGCGCTTCCTGCTCGTCATCGGCCACAAATACATGCTTGTCCGGACCATACCAAGCAGGAATACGATGTCCCCACCACAACTGGCGCGATATACACCAAGGTTGAATATTGCGCAGCCATTGAAAGTAGGTGTTCTCCCAATTTTCTGGCACCAGCTTTATGCGTCCATCTTCCACCACTTTGATAGCAGGTTGCGCCAACGTATGCGCATCCACGTACCATTGCTCTGTCAACCGTGGCTCCAAGATAACCTCAGAGCGCTCACTGTAGGGCAGGGCATGTGTGATTTCTTCAGCCCCCACCAACAAGCCATCAGCTTCTAGTTGTTCTAAAATAAGCTTCCGTGCCGCAAATCGATCCATACCGCGGAAAGGCTCGGGGGTGTTTTCATTTAAACGAGCACGCTCGTCAAAGATATCAATGGCCGGCAAGTTATGTCTTTTACCCACTTCAAAGTCATTAAAGTCATGAGCAGGCGTTATTTTAACGCAACCCGTTCCTTTTTCAGGATCGCTGTGCTCATCGGCAACGATAGGTATTTTACGACCCACAAAAGGAAGGATGGCATACTGGCCAATGAGGTCTTTATAGCGCTCATCCTCAGGATGCACTGCAATACCCGTATCTCCTAACATGGTTTCCGGACGTGTGGTAGCAACCGTAATATAACCCCCGTTTTCCATAGGATAACGGATCTGCCACATGGTACCTTTGGTTTCCACGTTATTCACTTCCAGATCCGACACAGCCGTCAGCAAAATAGGATCCCAGTTCACCAGCCGTTTGTCTTTGAAAGCCAGTTTCTTCTTGTAAAGATCAATGAAAACCTTTTTCACCGCATCGCTGAGCCCATCATCCATAGTAAAGCGCTCGCGGCTCCAATCAGGTGAAACACCCAAACGTCGCAACTGATGCACGATTGCGCCGCCATGCAGCTCTTTCCATTTCCAAACATGCTTCAAGAATTCATCACGGCCGATTTTTTTACGGAAAATCCCTTCTTTTTCCAGCTTCCGCTCCACCAACATTTGAGTCGCAATGCTGGCATGATCGGTGCCTGGCAGCCAAAGCACATCCATACCCTTCATGCGCTTCCAACGCACAATGATATCCTGCAGCGTATGGTTCAGCGCATGGCCCATATGCAAAGATCCCGTCACATTGGGCGGCGGCATCATAATGGTAAAGTTAGGCTTGTCTCCCTTGAGCGCTGGTGTAAACACACCAGATTGCTCCCACTCAGGATACAGCTTCGATTCAACGGCACTTGGATTAAAAGTTTTCTCTAACATCAGGATTACAACTCACTTATTTAAGACGACCTCAGTATAAACAAAAACAGGGGGAAATGACAACTAAACTCAACGCTATTGACCTGAACGGGTTTTTTCTTTAAAAACTTAGGTAAAAGCATTGGGGGAATTTTAAAATATGATCGTCGTCTTCGGCTCGCTTAATATTGATATGGTTCTATCGGTTCCAGTTATCCCTCGTCCGGGCGAGACGGTTTTATGCCCTGAGTATAAATTGTATCCTGGCGGTAAGGGCGCCAATCAAGCGGTTGCAGCGGTAAGAGCCGCTGGCAAAGTATCCATGTTTGGTAAAATCGGTGATGATGATTTTGGCCGAAAAGTCCATACTTCCCTGCAGGATGCCCATGTGGATTGTTCAGGAATCATCACATGTGAAAAACCCACAGGCTGTGCCATGATCTGCGTCGACAAAGCAGGTGAGAACATGATCACCGTTGCAAGCGGCGCCAACAGTTTAGCAAAGGCATCCGATGTTCCCGATAAAGTTTTAACACCGCAAACGACGTTGATATTACAAATGGAAGTTGATCCGGAAGAAAACTGGGCGCTCATCCGCAGAGCCAAAGCCAAAGGCTGCAGAGTTATCTTGAACTTAGCGCCGGCAAATAATGTTCCCGAAGATATTTTAAAATGTGTGGATGCCCTAGTTCTCAATGAGATTGAAGCATCTCTTTTAGCCATGTATCTTGGTTTTGATGGCTCATATCCGCGTGCTGTGGCCAGAAGACTCACCGAACTATATGGTTTGACGGTTATCGTCACACTGGGCGCAGAAGGCGCCTATGCCAGCTCCCTAAAAGGCAATTGCAACGTGGAAGCCATGAAAGTAGAAGCCATCGATACAACTGCTGCTGGAGACGCATTCGTAGGCGTGCTAGCCGTTGCCATGGACCAAGGATTAGGGCTGCCCGCTGCTTTGCATCGCGCCAGTGTTGCCAGCGGTCTTACATGCCTTCGTGAGGGTGCGCAACCAAGCCTACCTACCATGCAAGAAATCGAGACGGCTATGCAGGAAATCCCCGCGCCAAAGTTGGTGGCTTAACACGCACGTTTCATCTCATGGTTCTGCACAGAACCCGAGATATCTATGAAAATAACATGATTAGCATCATTCAGGTCTAAAACAGTAAATACGATAGTAGCACGAACAATGGCAATAGTATTACGCCAGCAACAGCCGCATATGCAAAAAAAGATGGCATTTTAATGTGGTTCATTTCTGCAATGGATTTAACTAAGAAATTTGGTGCATTACCAATGTAGGTGAGGGCGCCCATGAAAACCGCTCCTGCGGAAATGGCTGTGAGTGTTTGTGCCAGCTCGCCTGATAATACTTGTGCATTGCCGCCGGCCATATAAAAGAAAACCAGATAGGTGGGGGCGTTATCCAAGAACGACGACAACAATCCCGTAAGCCAAAAATACATCAAATTATTGGGCTGCCCATCCACTGTTACCAACTGTACGATATGACCTAAAGCACCATGTTCTCCTGCACCTAAGATAGCAATTACGGGCATGGCTGTAACGAAGATGCTGGCAAATAGTTTAGCGACCTCGAGGATGGGCTCCCAGCCAAAAAGGTTATACTCCCTGATATGCCTTTTTGTGTTTTTCATGGACAGGATTGTCAGCAAAATGAACACTAAATCCCGCACGAGATTCTGGAGTTCCACTTCCACATCATAGATATGAAATGAGATGCCCGACTTCCAAGAGCCACTGGTTATAACTGCAAGCATAACCAGACCGAGCAAAAGGAAGTTCCATTTGCCTTCCAGCAGGGTTTCCTGGGTTTTCTCGCGTTTTGTGGAATGCTTTGGTTCTTGCGAGTAAAAATATGTATCGATGATGAAAAACATCAAAAGAACTGGCACGCCAACAATAACAAGGGGCAGAAACAAATGCGTCAATGGCCAGAAAAATGGTACGCCTTTTAAGAATCCTAGGAACAAAGGAGGGTCGCCCAGGGCCGTCAGGCTGCCCCCCAAATTGCAAACCAGCAGGATAAAGAATACAACAATATGAACTTTTTTATGCCTATGCTTATTGATGGCAAGCAATGGTCGGATAAATAACATGGCTGCACCGGTTGTTCCAATTAAACTAGCAATAAGACTGGCGAACAATAGAAAGCCCGTATTAACCAAAGGATTCCCAGCATAAGACAGCTGAATTTTAATGCCGCCTGAGATGGTAAAAAGCGCCATGGCAACCAGTATAAAAGGGACAAATTCCAGCAGGTAAGTGTGCAAAACAGAATAAAGAGCCGTGTCAAATCCGTAAAGCAATGTCATAGGAATGATTGTTGCCAAGGCCCAAAACAGAGAAATCTTGCCATAATGATGATGCCAAACAGATGGCGCCAATATGGGAAAAAGCGCCAAAGAGCCAAGAATACCTGCAAAAGGCAGCGCCCAGAGCATGCTCATTTCAGCAGCTGGCATAGCATGAGTACTATCAGCAAACGCTGGCACGGAATAAACCAACAAACCCAAAATGAATACGATAACGCGCAACGTTGCCCCCTACTTTTGAGGCTTCATTATAGGAATGCCTCTACTCCAAATCAATAGAACAATAAAAGATTGCGAAGAATTTTGCTTAAGACTATATTCTAAGCTGGTTTGTAAGAGAAATTGCTTAATGTTTAATGATCTAGATTTTCCAAAGGCCCGCAAGGACACCAGAATCATCGTTGCCATGTCAGGAGGCGTTGACAGCTCTGTCACGGCCGCTCTTTTGCATGAAGCAGGTTTTGATGTGGTAGGTCTGACCATGCAGCTGTACGACCATGGACAAGCATTGCAGAAGAAGGGGGCTTGTTGTGCTGGTCAGGATATCTATGATGCTCGACAAGTAGCAGAAAAATTAGGCTTTCCCCATTATGTATTGGACTATGAGAGTTTATTCAAAACGTCAGTGATTGATAATTTTGCTGATAGTTACCTGCAGGGATACACGCCTCTACCATGCGTGCGCTGTAATCAAACCGTTAAGTTCCGCGACCTTCTCAAAATGGCAAAAGACCTGGGCGGCGATGCCCTGGCTACAGGACACTACGTCAAGCGCACCATGGGACTCAACGGGGCTGAATTACATCAGGCTGGTGATGAGGGCAAAGACCAAAGCTTCTTCTTATTTACCACCACCAATGAGCAGCTAGAATATGTGCGTTTCCCGCTAGGGAATATGCCCAAATCTGAAACGCGGGCTCATGCGGAAAGACTTGGCCTGAAGGTAGCAGATAAACCTGACAGCATGGATATCTGCTTTGTGCCCAATGGCTCTTATGTGGATGTAGTATCAAAATTGCGGCCAGGTGCTTTGGAAGCAGGAGAAATTGTCGATACTCAAGGTAATGTTCTTGGACATCACAAAGGCACTATCAATTACACCATTGGCCAGAGACGAGGTCTGGGAATTTCAAGCGTGGATCCTCTATACGTGGTTAAAATTGATGCGGCAGAGCACAAAGTTATCGTGGGCCCCAAAGAAATGCTTGCTTGCAAGACCATTGAGCTCAAAGATCTCAATTTGCTCGTCAATGAAATCCCGGAAGAGGGCATTGAAGTAAAAATAAGATCCACTCAATCCCCGGTTCCTGCTAGAATAAAGATTGCAGGTCACACGGCCGTAGTTGAATTGCCAACACCCGAATACGGTGTAGCACCTGGCCAGGCTTGCGTTTTCTATAAGGGTACCCAAGTGCTAGGTGGAGGTTGGATTGAAAAAACACATTCTGCTATGTAGCATTTTTACCAGCGTTTCGTGCAGCGCCGAACCTTTATTTATTCATGGAAAAGATCATCTAACTGAACTCAATGTGACAGTTGTAGACAAAGAAGATACCCGTGAAAAGGGGCTCATGTTTCGAAAATCCTTAGATCCTAAAGAAGGTATGCTTTTTGTTTATCCAAGCACTAGAAAAGTTCGCATGTGGATGAAGAATACTTACGTGCCTTTGGACATGCTATTTGTAGATCAAAAGGGAACTATTGTTCATATACATGAAAATGCTGAGCCGCACTCGCTGAAAACCATTGAATCAACCAAACCTGTCATTGCAGTAATTGAAATTGCCGGGGGTGAGGCCAAAAAACTAGACCTTCACGTGGGCGACCTGGTTAAACACCCTGCTTTTTCCGGTAAGTAAGTATCCCCAAAATGTAGCAGCAAAGGTTATGGTTGCCCACAACTGGTGTGTCACGCCCAGCCATATGGGAACTTGCATCACAATAGTGGCAACGCCCAGGATTACCTGCACACTCAAGGCCCCGGCGATCATCAATGAGACGTGTCTCAGCTTGGGTGAAACATCCGCCTTCCTAACCGAAAGAAATAGATAAAAACCAAACACAAGACTCGTATAGGCCAGCATTCTGTGCACGAATTGTATGGTTGCCGGGTTATAAAGGAGGTCCTTCCAAAACGGTTGCATATGGAGGAATTCCTCTGGCAAAAAATGGCCATTCATGTCTGGAAATGTGTTATAAATGAAACCTGCATGGTTTCCCGCTGTCAGGCCGCCAAAACAAATAGTCACACCCAAAATGCAAGCCAGGGAAAAGAACCGACTTTTCATCAAATAGTCCATATTTCCCTGCTGAGAATCCCTCAATTTGTAGACTGTTTGAAGGATCAAACACAGGATGGTAATCGCCAAAATTAAGTGTGCCGTTAATCGAAAAGGACTGACTTGCGGATCATCTATCAAGCCGCTTTTAACCATGTACCACCCCATAAAACCTTGCGCGCCAGCAAGAACCCATATGAAGACAATACGAGGAAGAAAAGAGCGGTAATACTTTAAGATATAAAGCGATGGAATAAGCAGAACCACACCCATAGCCCTTCCCCATAGGCGATGAAAGAATTCTATAAGATAAATGAATTTGAACTCAGATAAAGTCATGGATGAGTTCAACTTTTGGAACTCGGGAAACAATTGATACTGACCGAACAATTCAAGCCATGATACTTCACTGAGGGGCGGAATAATCCCCGTGATGGGTTTCCAATCCACAATAGAAAGTCCTGCTCCAGAAAGGCGTGTATATCCACCCAGCCCTATCATAATGAGCACCATAAATGCGCAAACTAAGAGCCAGATACTTATTTTCCGTTCGATGATTGTCATCTTTGTAACCAGATTTTAGATTTCCATTTTCGAACCATATTTGATCGAGCCTTGGCATTCAAGCTAGAATTGCCATCCCGCTAAAATTGTGCCCTTTCATTGGCATTATTATTGAGATAGTATCAAATTTCATCTCACACAGGATGGTATCTGATGGCCCAATTTAGCATTGACCTATTCGACCATTTTTTCGCAGGTTGTATGCGAGATATGACCTTATTTACATCATCTCCGGTACATGAAGGCAACCAGCTGTTGTGGACGAAATCTGATTTACCCAGCACCTGGTATAATTGCATATGTAACCTTGCATCAAATAATGTAAATGGTCAGGATCTCTCACAGGTCATAGGTCAATTTATAGCATCTGAAACGCAATTCTATTTATACAACGGCCTCTACGAAGAAGGAAAAGAATCCATAAAGACGATTCTAGCAGCAGGCCCGGAAGCAATTGGCAGCATGGATGGCATGGTCTTTGATCTTGCAAAACCTTTGCCAACTTTGAAGAAGAATCCTGATCTGCGCATAAAGCAGGTCGAGACAAAAGATGATTTTATTGTGTACGCAGAAACCCAGGCACTAGCGGGAGAACTTGATAAAAATGTAGGTACACAGTACTTCAATAACTTTGTAGGATTGAAAGCTGCACCCTTTAAACTCCTCATCGCGTATATAAACAACATACCTGCTGGATGTTCATTTCTCTATATGCCAAAAGGCGACGTAGCCTTGAACAACTGGGATTGGGTAAAGCCTGAATTTAAAATGCAAGGCATCAATTCAGCCATGGTTATGGAAAGACATAAGATAGCCAAGGAAGCAGGCCGCAAGTTCGTCATTGCTCAATGTATTGATACTTCCACCAGGCTGTATGCCAATTTAGGTTTTGAGAAGACTTGCGAGTTTGATGTGTATGATAAGTATATGTATTAAGTGCCAAGATGGGTTTACCAATGTTTTTGTTATTAAGGGTAGGAGTGGCAATGATGAATGTCAAGATCGCAAATTCTTAAAAATGTATCAAAATAACTAAATATAAATAATAAATATGTATCATAATTTTATGCATCATGTGTATGCGATTGAAATTTTGCTTATAAAACAAATGGAGTCTATAAAATGAAGGTTTTGTATTAAATTTTGCAGCGATGTTGATTTTAGCTGGTTCTGAAGCAATGGCAGAATGTAGTAGTCCGGATGGATGTATTCGAGCTGAAAACAGAATTACAAAAGAATCCGAAACTAGAAATTGATGATCTTGTAGAACAAGCCAGAAAGCAATGTATAGGAACTCTGACTGAGTGTCAAAAAGCTGTACAACAAATAAAAGATGGAAAGCCAGTTGCGGCTGCCACGGCACCTTCTGCATCTAAGTATGCAACTCCAGCTAAAACCAATATAACGATAATGGGTCTTTCTCCTGAGAGGGTTAAACAACCTGCAGCACTTAGAAATAGCCAAGGAAGGCAACCCGTTATCTTCTGATGGTGTATGCTCCTCATCTGATCTGATCTGCTAAAACATTGTTGACGAGTTTAGACAAATGTCTTTTAATAAGCAGATCAGATATTCAGATATAAGAGATAGACTAAATATCATGCAAAATTTATCCAAACAAACCATCTTTGCGCTCGTACTTACATTTGCGACCTTTGAAGCCAACGCCATAATGCCTCTCGATGGATATTATAGCCAAAAACCTCGAATATATGCCCCCATGAAGCAAAATTACTATCAAGAAGAGCGGCGCGTGGATCGGCTGGCTCAAGAGCGGCGAGAAGCAGAATACGCGAGACAAATGGCACAAGAACGCCACATGGCTGAACAAGTGCGGCGAGTCGCTCAAGTAAGCCGTGAAGCAGAGTTGGCAAGGCAATTGGAAGAAACTAGGGAGCAGCTTGCCCGTCTACAAACGGAAAACCAAGAAATCAGACGAGAATTACAATATGGCCAAGCACCCAATGCACCAGATTTTGATTCAGAGGCAAGCGCGCCAAGAATGGAAGAATTGATGGCTTTTAGAAGAAACAGCACGAGTATATCCAACTTGAAAGCGATGATGGATAGAAAGTAACGAATAAGAACAATTTATATAAAATTCTAACATAACTTAAATCATCCTAAATACTCATCCTCCATTATTTAATCGTATCTTGTCCAACATACGATGGAGGAAGCAAATGAGAACTTATTACAAACATATCATAAAAGTCATCGTCGTCATCATTATAGCGTCATCAATGGTTACATACGGATATTCTAGCGTTTTGCCCAATGAATTTATGACCCACGTATCCAATAGATCAATCATGCTGATCTATAAGCAAGATCCAGAGGTTAAAGAATTGGGTGTTAGGAAAATTGTTATACCGACAAAAATCGTAGAGGGTCCTGGGAATTTTTACGCGGTAGTTGAACAGGATGTAGCCTGGCCTGACAAAAATGGAGATTTTATCTATCCTGTTGATAGCCCAGAATTTGATTCCGTGCACACATTTGCTGTTGTCTGGAATACCATGCTCATGTACAGGCAGGATCTAGAGTACCTAGCCAATAAATTTCCTGCAAATCCTGTGTATCTTGAGGCGATCAAAAAATGGGATGCCAGAGAATATGGGCAATTGTCCATCTATCCTAAAAGTGAGCCCGATGAAGAAAATGCCTTTTATTCACGTTTCATAGATGAAGATGGAAAGCTGGTACGCGAGTTACGATTCTTTTCCTTTGATGGTGCTAAAGGTAGGATCAATACTTGCAAATCTCTGGATATCGTCGCCCATGAAGCGGGTCACTCCATACTAGACATATTTCATCCAGAATATTTTGATAACAGCACCGCCTTGCTTGGCGGTTTTCATGAATCATTTGGTGATATGACAGCTATATTTACAGCATTAAATCAGCTTGACCAATGTGAAGCTTTATATGCTGATACCAAAGGTGATTTAACCAAGCAATCCTTTATAACCGAGCTTGCAGAGCAATTTGGTACAGGGATAGGAACGGATACGGGCTTGCGTAATCTGCAGGATACAGTGACCATTGCCACCGTTGATAACGAAGTACATGCTCTCTCAAGGGTGTTTACAAACGCAGTTTACGGCATTCTAACGGATGCCTATCGCGAAGTGGATGTGGCTAAAGGGCACGTGAGCAATGGTGCCGAGTTTATCTATTCCGTTAGTAGGTATCTTCGCAGAATGGTTGTACAGGCCGTTCTAGAAGTGAAAAAACCAATGCCAACGTTTTCAGATTTTGCTTACAAGATGTATGATGTGGCCATTCATCAACCAAAAACAAGCGAGCCTGTGAGTGGTCTACAATGGGCAAGTTATATACGGAAGAATTTTGAAGCCAGAGGTATTCCAGTGGAAGAGAACTCTACTGCTTTGGAGAACATAAATACAGAAGCCAAAAGAGACCTTAAGGCAAGGGTCTGTGGAACAGCTCATAAGCATTGTAAGTAGGCAAAAAAAACACCCCGCAGCACGAAACTGCGGGGTGTTTTAAATTTATTGTAACAACTCACCAAAAATCTGTCATCCAGAGCGCGCCTCCGCCTTGCGGAGGAAGTGAAGGATCCAGCGTGTGTGCGCGAGCGTATGCGAGCTCCGTATTAAGTTACGATCGAGTTCGCTAACGCTCACACTCTTGCGCTGGATCCCACGCAGCAACGCTTCGCTTATGCTGCTCTGGATGACGATATTTGGTGAGAGATTACAATTTATTTATTAAGCATCGTTTTGAGGTTGTTTCAGTTCTTCGTCTTCTTCGTCTTCTAGAAGACCTAGGTCGCGGAAGATGTCGATTGGATCAGCCTCGAGACCTTCTAAATCTGTACCCCAGTTGATGCCAATAAACACGCCTTCTTGTGCCAGGTAAGGTAGCAATTCAGTTAAGAATACTTCCATTGGGAGCTCAACGGCTTCGTAATCACTCCACTCGTCTGTCAAGTTGCCTTCGGCTTCTTTTGCGTAAGCAGATGACCAAACTGGGATCACGGTGATGGGCTCTTCTGTTTCTTTGTCTACATATGTGTTTGACGCGCAACTGGCAAGGCCATCTTCCGCTTGTAGGATGAGGACAAACTCATCATTTTCCAGTGATGCTATAAAATCTTTGTACTTTGTATCTGTTGCCTGAGCGGTCATAAATCATTCCTTATCTATATACGTTACAAAAATATTCCCGAATATACGCGAAAACGCATAAAGAGTCATTTTATTTTCTTCGTTGTTTTAGGATATTATCAAAAGATGTGCAAGCTTTAATAATGCTGTTTCGGAGTATAACTAACGAAGACCCGTCCTCAGGACGTTCGCGACATTCAGTCCTCAGTAGTTAGTTCAGGAAATAACTGCCAGCCCCTGTGTCTTCCCGGCTCAAGGTCGGGAAGACACGGGGGCTCCACATGCAATATATTGAGAAATGGGAAACTTGCGACTTCTAACCAACTTTAGAAAGCTCTGCAATCGCTTTATCCGATATGCTATCATTTATTTTATCGGTCACAACTTTATTCAGAATTTTTTCGGAAGCCTCAATGGCCATGCGGATGGCTGTGTCCCTTATATCCTTTAAAGCTTCTCTTTCAGCGAAGTCTATACGCTGTTCAACAAGGATTTCTCTTGTTTTTAAGTATTCGTCCAACTCATTTGCTGCCTCTGAGCGTAACCTTTCGGATTCTAATCTGGCGTGTTCCAGGATTGCCTCTGCGTACCTATCTGCTTCTAATTGCTTGATTTTTATTTCTGACAGCAGTTCCTGTGCTTTATCATGCATCTCCCTTGCCTCTTGAATATCGGATTCAATGCGGGCAGATCGCGTGTCGAGTCCCTGTGCTATATTTGTCCAGATAATTCTACCGAAGAAAACGAAAAAAAGGACAAAAGATACAAGAAACCAGAATGTGGGATTGGTTAACATTAGGCCACCTTTTGTCGGAATAACTCATTCATCACAACCCCTACAGCCTTGGGATCCACCTTTTGATCAATTAGCTTTTCTACAGCCTGTGCGGCAACAGTCTGAGCTATGTCTTTAATGTCATCTAGGGCCTGGGTTTTTCTCCTCAATATATGTGCTTCCGAGGACTGAATCCTTGCAACCATCATACTATTGAGATCTTTCTTTCGTTGCGAA
This sequence comes from Alphaproteobacteria bacterium, assembly GCA_041738135.1. GTDB lineage: Bacteria > Pseudomonadota > Alphaproteobacteria > JAGOMX01 > JAGOMX01 > JAGOMX01. Next base: position 83,635 of record JBGSQK010000020.1, on the reverse strand, counting down.
CTAGTCACAGTAACTTTATTAATCATTTGCATAACATTGTCATGGGCCTGATTTCTTGTGGTGCTCAAAAACGCTTCGAATTCATGGCGTATAAGACGAGCTTGAGCTTCTAGTTCATCTGCCTTGAGTAGGCTGCTCTCAATATGCATGCGACGAGTCTCTAATATCTTCTGAATGCGCGGCATAGTTACGCGTGCAGTAAATAAGTAGAGCGTCGCAAAGCTAATGGCGAGCCAAAAAAGTTGAGGCGTAAATGTACTAAGATCTAGCTGAGGCATAGATACCCTATACGAACAGAATGATGAATGCGATAACCAGAGCGAACAGAGCAACCGCCTCAGTAAAGGCAACGCCGATCAAGCTCATTTTAAACATCTCAGGTTGTGCCGAAGGATTGCGGGCAATGGAGCTGATCAAATTACCAAAAATATTTCCAATACCGATACCCACACCCAGCAATGCGATCATCGCAAGGCCAGCACCTACCATCTTAGCTGCAGCAACTTCCATTTTTTTTCTCCTTCTTTTGTTTATAAAGTGTTTAATAAAATTCTTAGTGCATGTTTAGTGCATCATTTAAATACAAACAACTCAAAATCGTGAAAATATACGCTTGTATACAAGCCACAAAAAACTCAAAACCAGTTACGGCTATATTGATAGCTATGGGTGCGACGCCATAAAAGCCTAAGGCAATGGTAAAGCCCGCAAAAACTTTTAAGATGATGTGACCGGCTAACATGTTAGCAAACAAACGTACGGATAAAGTTATAGGCCTCATGAAATAAGAGATTATCTCAATGGGTATCAATATAGGAGCAATGGCAAGTGGTGCCCCCTCAGGGAAAAACATCCTGAAAAATTTCAACCCGTTCTTAGCAAAACCAATAATAGTAACCATAGTGAATACCATCATAGCTAGAGCAAATGTAACGATAATGTGGCTCGTAACCGTAAAAGTAAAAGGAACCATACCCAAAAGATTTGTCACGAGGATGAACATGAATAGGGAGAAAATGAACGGAAAATACTGAATTCCTTCTCGCCCAACAGTATCTTTGATCATATCCGCAATGAATTCGTAACTGACCTCCACCATGGATTGAAAACGCCCCGGGACAAGCGCATGCTGGCGGGTGCCTATCATTTGAAAGGAAAAAATCAAACCAATGGCCAACAGCATATACAAAGACGAGTTCGTAAACGAAATGTCTATGCCCATCACTTCGATGGGAACGATCTTCTCGATAAGAAACTGATGCAGTGCGTGGTGCATAATTCACATTGATTTAAGAAACCTAAGGTTCTTCTATCAAAAGCTTAAGCCCTGCGCAAGAGGCATCTGTAAAAAAGTTTAAATTTTCCTAATATTAACTAATTGGCAATATTTGTGTGGTAGTATTAATCTATGGAAGCGTGTGCACTTTTGTCTTAATTATTATGTAATGGGAGGTCGCGATGGGAAAACACTTAGTTTTAGTGGCGGACGGTTCGACTGCAAGAATCATGGAAAAAGATGGATTAAAGCTTGAACAGATAGGTCAAGTTTATGAACGAGGAACCAAAGATAATTTTGACATGGGTGCAGCAAAACCTGGTAGAATTAAAAAAGTCATGTCGGGCACACATTCTTTTGCTCCTCACACAGACGTCCATCGAAACGAGAAGGAACACTTTGTTAGAAAAATTTCGAACCACTTGAATAATGGTCTATCAGATATGGACAGCCTTGTGCTGGTCGCTCCGCCGCAAACTCTGGGTGAATTACGTAAATACTTGAGTCACAATGTATTGTCTAAGGTGGCCCATGAGGTCGCTAAAGACTTAACCAAATTGAAAGCCGGGGAATTGATGCCTTATGTTTCAAAGCCCTATATTTAAATTAAAAAGAGTACACAGTCATTTAGATTTTTGATATAGTGCGCCAAATCTGCATTTGCAAAAAATCAAATAATTGGATGGTTTTAGATTAGTAATAACATGCCTTTCGAAGGCCCCTTATGTCCGCACTTTGAAGTTTGTGGTGGCTGTATGCTGCAACACCTTGCGCCAGTAGCTTATGCCGAATTTAAAAAAGCTTTGGTTGTTGATGCGCTAGAACAAGCTGGCCTTGGCGATATTCACGTGGCTGATCCCATTTTAATACCTGCTCATCATCGCCGGCGTTGCAATTTAAAGGCAGAATTAGTGCAGGGGAGGGGTCTTTTAGGATATTACGAAAGCAAAAGCCATAACATTGTGGATATCAGCTGTTGCCCTCTAGTTGTTCCCGAAATTGAAGCGCTATTCAATCCTTTGCGTCAATGCCTGAAGCAAATTTTGAAGCATAAGCAGACAGTGGATTTGTTCATCGTTCATAGTGATGCAGGCATAGACCTGGTTCTTGAAGGACTGAAATCGCTAACCTTTGAACAAACAGAATGCTTGGTGGAATTGGCGCGGACCCACGATTTAGCTCGCGTTAGCTTAAAAAGCAAGGATGACATGGAGCCGGTGATTACTTTTCGCACCCCCTTTATTACCTATGGGAATGTGCCCGTTGAATGTGATGGCGCAGGATTCATGCAAGCCAGCAAGCTATCCGATGAAATCCTGACAGGCTTCGTATTAAAAGCCCTGCCTCAGGGCGTCAAACGTGCCGTGGACCTGTTCTGTGGCCGGGGAACATTCACGTTGCCTTTGTCAGCACATGTTAAGGTGGATGCTTTTGAACTGGATTCTCAATCTTTATCCGCCTTAGACAAAGCCAAAAATAAACATAACAAACCCATTAACACAGCAATGCGAAATCTCTTTGAAAATCCTTTATGTCCTAAAGAGCTTGACCGTTATGACTTTGCTGTCATAAATCCTCCAAGAGCAGGTGCTATAAGGCAATCACGCAATCTCGCCCAGTCAAAGCTTCCAGTGGTAGTCATGGTCTCGTGCGATCCAATCACCTTTGCCAGGGACGCCAAGATTCTTATTCAAGGCGGATATCATATATCTACCGTCATCCCAGTCGATCAATTCCTTTGGTCCAAGCATGCGGAAGTTGTTGGCGTTTTCTCACTTAAAAACGAATTCTAGTGGAAACCTTTGCCTTTCTTTGCTAGAACTGTCTCAGTGGGTTAAATATCATTGACAGAAAAAGTTTGAAACTATGGATAATTTGGTTGGGCTGAGGAAAGAGATTCTCAGTAATCTGGAAAGCTCGCAAGATCTAAGGTCATTGGAAGAATTGCGTGTGGCTGAACTTGGTAAGCAGGGCCGCATTTCGGTTCTAATGAAATCCTTGGGAAGTTTGGATCCTGAAGAACGCCGTGTTAAGGGTCAAGAATATAACGATCTCAGAACAGCTATCGTGACAGCTCTAGAGGAGCGTAAGCAGTTGCTGGAAAACGAGGAAATCAACCAACGATTGAAGACCGAGTCTGTGGACGTAAGTCTCCCCATTCGTGAAATCAGCGAAGGGCGCATCCATCCTTTTACGCAAGCTCTCTATGAAATCATCGCCATTTTCCGCGACATGGGCTTTACGGTTGCGGATGGTACGGATATTGAAAACGACTATTACAACTTCACAGCATTGAACATTCCGCCGACCCATCCATCCCGGCAAGAAGCAGATACATTTTATCTGCCACCGGCACCCGATGGAACGCAGATGCTGCTTCGCACCCAAACGTCGCCCATCCAAATTCGTACCATGGAAACCACAAAGCCGCCCATACGCATCATTGCGCCGGGCAGGACTTATCGTAATGAATCCGATGCGACACATACCCCCAACTTCCATCAGATTGAAGGGTTGCTCATCGATAAAAACATCAACATGGGCCACTTGAAAGGCTGTTTGGTTGAATTTTGCGAACGATTCTTTGAAGTGAAAAACCTCTCTGCTCGATTCAGACCGGGTTTCTTTCCTTTTACTGAACCTGGTGCTGAAATGGATATTGGTTGCACACGCACCAAGGATAAAATGACCATTGGCGGCAATGATGACTGGCTGGAGATCTTGGGCTGCGGCATGGTCCATCCCCAGGTTCTTAAGAACTGCGGCATAGATCCAGATGAATACCAGGGCTTTGCATGGGGCATGGGAATTGAACGTCCTGCCATGCTTAAATACGGTATACCTGACCTGCGGTCGTTTTACGATTCCGATACCCGTTGGATGAAACATCACGGTTTCCCCTTTACTCAAGCCTTAACCACACAAGAAGGTTAGACTCATGAAAATTACTTTATCATGGATTAAGGAATATTTAGACACGAAGGCTTCTAATGAAGCCATCATCGAGCAGCTAAGCATGCTCGGTTTGGTGGTCGATGATGTTATCGATCGCAGTAAGGGAATGGAAGAGTTTAAAATCGTCCATGTAATATCTGCTGAAAAACACCCTGAAGCAGATAGATTGAAGGTTTGTAAAGTTGATACTGGTTCCGAAATTCTTCAAATAGTTTGTGCGGGTGTCAATGCTCGCACCGACATGAAAACCGTCCTTGCGCCCATCAACTCTGTCATACCTACCAACGGTATGAAAATCAAATTAGGCACTATCAGAGGTGTAGAAAGTCAAGGAATGCTTTGCTCTGCAGAAGAACTTGGCCTTGCTGAACCAGGCGTGGAAAAAGGTATATTGGATTTGCCTAGTGATGCGCCTGTGGGCGCGGTTTATGCAAAGTATGCTGAGCTTAATGATCCCATTCTTGATGTGGAGATTACACCAAACAGAGGCGATTGCCTTGGGGCCTATGGTCTTGCAAGGGATCTCGCGGCCACAGGCATTGGGACTTTAAAGCCGATAAAAGTACCGGAAATTAAGACCAATTTTAAAAGTCCTAAAACCATTGTTATTGCCGATGAATCAAAGAATGTATGCACGCTATTCACGGGTGTTTATATCAAAGGCTTCAAAAACAGCCCTAGCCCAGAATGGATGCAAAAGCGCCTCCGTGCGGTAGGCTTGCGCCCCATTTCAGCCTTGGTTGACATTACAAATTATATGTCTCAAGGCATTGGTCGTCCCATGCACGTATTTGATGCGGACAAACTGGATGGCGATCTGCTGATTCGACAAGCCAAGAAGGGTGAAAAGGTTCTTGCCCTTAATGCTGAAGAATATGAATTAGATGAAAGCATCACCGTTGTTGCAGACAAAACCACAGCCCATGCTATCGGCGGCATTATCGGTAGCATGGATTCCGGTTGCACAGAAACGACGCAAAATGTGTTCATGGAATGCGCAGTATTTGATGCTATCAACATTACCCTAACAGGCCGTAAATTAAACATCCTAACCGATGCCCGCCATCGTTTTGAGCGCGGTGTTGATGCAGACATGATCCCTGTGGCGCAAAAAATTGCGACGCAGTTTATCCTGGATCATTGTGGTGGTGAAGCCAGTGAAATGATTACAGTGGGCCTTCCTCCAAGGGTAATGCCAACTGTGACTTTCAGACCAAAACGCGTTAAAGATCTCATTGGCGTGGATGTGCCCAGTGATAAATGTAGGCAGATACTAGAATCGCTTGGCATGATCATCAAAGGCGACGGTGAGCAATGGCAAATCACATCGCCCACATGGCGGCATGACATTACTTTGGAAGCAGACTTGATCGAAGAAGTCATTCGTATATACGGCTATGATCATATTCCCACCACTGAACTGCCTTCAGCCTCAACCATAGAGTCTTTTGAAAGCACTCCAGGCGCTCGCGCCAGACAAAAATGGGGCTGGCAGATTCGCAGGGCTTTGTGCGCTAGAGGCCTCAACGAGGCTATGAGTCTTTCATTCCTCGATGAAGAAACCACGAAAATGTTCGGCGGCGGCAATCCTGCCTTAAAGATCGTCAACCCAATCAGCAGTGAATTGTCTGATATGAGGCCGTCTTTGCTTCCTAACTTGATCAACGCGGTGCAGAGAAACCATGATCGTGGGCTGCATAATGTTAATCTCTTTGAGGTTGGCAAACAGTTTTCGGATATTACGAAAGATGGTGAAAAGCTGGTGGCTGCCGGTGTTCGCTCAGGCAAAACCGGTCCTCGCAACTGGGCAGCACAGCCTCGAGATGTGGATCTATTCGATGCCAAATCCGATGCAATAACCACTTTACAAGCTTGTGGCATAGCCGTTGATAATTTGACTGTTGCTGCACCAGGTCCTGCGTATTTTCATCCGGGTCGTTCTGGTTATTTCATGCAAGGTCCTAAAAACAAACTGGCGGCCTTTGGTGAGCTTCATCCAAAGATTCTTGCGGATATGAACATCGATCCAAAAATAGTTGGTTTTGAGGTGTACGTGCAAGATCTGCCGATACCTAAGAATAACAAAGGACAGCTAGAGCTATCGCCGTATCAAGCGGTTGAACGGGATTTCGCGTTTCTTGTAAACAAAGAAACTCCTGCACAGGATGTTTTATCAGCTGTAAAAAGAGCTGACAAAATCCTGATTTCTGAGGTACGCCTTTTTGATGTCTTCGAAGGAAAAACCATCGAAGCGGGTAAAAAATCATTAGCCCTTTCCGTTCGTATTGAACCCAAAGAGGGCACACTAACTGACGACATGTTAACAACCCTTTCGAATAAGATTATTGAACAAGTTCGAATATCAACTGGTGGTGAATTACGCTCATGACAATGCCTTTAGAGCGCATAAGAAATTTCTCGATTATTGCTCATATCGATCACGGAAAATCAACGCTGGCCGACCGCTTGATAGAGAAATGTGGTGCCATAGAAAAACGTGAACTGCAAACGCAGATGCTCGATACCATGGATATTGAGCGTGAGCGCGGTATTACCATCAAGGCGCAAACCGTTCGCCTCAATTACAAAGCGCATGACGGGCAAACCTATCAGCTAAACCTGATGGACACCCCTGGCCACGTGGACTTTACCTACGAGGTAAGCCGGTCTTTAGCAGCATGTGAAGGATCCTTGCTAGTGGTGGATGCCAGCCAAGGCGTGGAAGCACAAACCCTTGCCAACGTGTATCTGGCATTGGATAACAATCACGAAATTATCCCCGTGTTGAATAAGATCGATCTTCCCGCCGCGGAACCTGATCGGATCAAGCAACAGATTGAAGATGTGATCGGCCTTGATGCCAGCCAGGCTCTGATGATCTCCGCCAAAACAGGTATTGGTATCGAAGATGTGCTGGAAGCCATCGTCACATTGCTTCCTCCGCCGCAAGGCGTCGAAGATGCCACATTAAAAGCACTGCTGATTGACAGCTGGTACGATGCTTATCTGGGCGTTATCATTCTAGTGCGAATTAAGGACGGAATTATGCGCAAAGGCATGAAAATCCGCATGATGTCCACCGGTGCTAGCTACCAAATCGAGCAAGTGGGTGTGTTCACACCGAAGCGCGAAATCATCGATGAATTAGGCCCTGGCGAAGTGGGCTTTATCACCGCCAGCATTAAATACGTGGCCGATTGTAACGTGGGTGATACCATCACCGATGATCGCAATCCCGCAACCGAAGCCCTTGCCGGCTTCAAGCCAAGCGTCCCGGTTGTGTTCTGTGGTTTGTTCCCTATCGATGCCGGTGAATTTGAACACTTAAGACAAAGTCTCGAACGCTTACATCTAAATGATGCCAGCTTCCATTACGAACCCGAAACCTCAGCCGCCTTAGGCTTTGGCTTCCGTTGCGGTTTTTTAGGTTTGCTGCACTTGGAAATCATTCAAGAACGCCTAGAACGCGAATTTGACCTAGATTTGATTACCACAGCCCCAAGCGTTGTGTACAAAATTCATCTGACCAACGGCGATTTATTGGAGCTGCATAATCCAGCCGATATGCCTGACGTAGTGCGCATCGATCACATCGAAGAGCCATGGATACGAGCCACCATCATGGTACCAGACGAATACCTAGGGCCCATTTTAAATCTCTGCACGGAACGACGTGGCGAGCAAGTGGATCTCACTTATGTGGGCAGTAGGGCCATGGTTGTATACAAACTACCACTCAACGAAATCGTATTTGATTTCTATGACCGCCTGAAATCCATCAGTCGCGGCTATGCTAGCTTTGACTACCATGTGGATGAATACCGTGAAGGCGAATTGGTTAAACTTTCAATCTTGGTCAATGCGGAGCCCGTTGACGCACTCTCCATCATCGTCAATCGCGCCCAAGCAGAAAAACGCGGTCGTATCCTATGCGCAAAACTTAAAGACCTAATCCCAAGACAACTATTTAAAATAGCCATCCAAGCCGCCATCGGCGGAAAAATCGTAGCCCGCGAAACCGTCTCCGCCATGCGCAAAGACGTGCTCGCCAAATGCTATGGCGGAGACGTCTCCCGCAAAAGGAAGCTGCTAGACAAGCAGAAAAAAGGTAAAAAACGCATGAGGAACATCGGTAACGTGGAAATCCCTCAAAGCGCGTTCTTGGCTGCGCTTAAATCCACGGATGATTGATCTTCAATCTGTTCTTCCCATGGGAAGACGAGCCAGGTGTCACCTGCAACTTCACGGAAATACGTGTCTGTTGCTGGGATGCCAGCGGGTTTTGCATAAACGCAGGCAAAGTGAGCGTTAGGTAGCATTTCACGCACGAGCTTAAAAGTGTTGCCAGAATCTACTAAGTCATCGATCACTAAGATATTTTGACTCTCGCTTTTGAATTCTTTTAAAACTTCCATGTGATGTTGCTGAAATGTTTCATCGTCATAGCTACTCATACAAATGGTGTCGACCCAATGAATGTCGAGCCTGTTTGAAACGATGGCTGCAGGCACCAGACCGCCTCTGGCGATGGCCACAATGGCAGTCCACTTCTGATCCAATGCAAGTAATTTTTGCGTGAGTTGATCGGTATCTTCTTCAAACTGTTTCCAGCTGAGGGTTAAATTATTCGGCATCTCACAGACTCCCGTGGTTTTGAATGTTATGCAGGGGCACCTCATGAAATATCATTTATATTCAAAAACTCTACGTTCTCCCGTGTCTTACCTGCCTAGAGCCGGGATCCAGCGCCATAATTGGAGCGATAGCGACTCCATATGTTCTATACTGAAGTTGCTGCGCAAAGCTTAGTTAAACTGTATACCGGCTCAAGGCCGGGAAGACACGGGAGAATGATAAGTTCTCAAGGACATCTTCATGAGCAGCCTTGTCATGTTATGGCTGTTTCTAGCAATTTTGTAAATAGTCTGTGCGAAGAAAGTAAAATTGTTTTTGCCCCTACTTTAACAATTTTGATTTAGCTTGACACACAACGTGCTATAATTGGCACACAATAGAAAATGGATTGTGGCATGGTCAGTAAAATTTATCAGAGCGCGCTAGACTATCATCGTTTTCCCACGCCAGGAAAACTGGAAGTCATAGCGACCAAACCACTTGCGAATCAGCGAGATCTGGCCTTGGCATACTCACCAGGGGTTGCTGCTGCTTGCGAAGAAATCGTAAAAGATGAGATGCAAGTTGCCAGTCTTACATCCAGAGCCAATTTAGTAGGCGTTATAACCAACGGCACAGCCGTATTGGGATTGGGCGCTATTGGTCCGTTGGCTTCCAAGCCTGTCATGGAAGGCAAAGCAGTCCTATTTAAAAAATTTGCCAATATTGATGTTTTTGACATTGAAATCAATGAAAATGATCCCGATAAGCTGGTCGATATCATCGCCAGTTTAGAGCCCACCTTTGGCGCTATGAACCTGGAAGATATCAAGGCGCCTGAGTGTTTTTATGTGGAAGAAAAATTAAAAGAACGACTCAAAATTCCAGTATTTCACGATGACCAGCATGGCACAGCCATTATTACTGCAGCAGCCATGCTCAATGGCTTGAAGCTTGTTAAAAAAGACATCACGCAAGTCCGTCTTGTATGTTCTGGCGCCGGCGCTGCAGCTATTGCATGCCTTGATTTGCTTGTTGCCTTGGGCCTGAAAAAAAGCAATATCATCATGGTTGATTTAAAGGGCGTGATTTATGAAGGCCGTGAAGGCGAAATCGATGCTTTCAAAGCTAAATACCAAACTAAAACAAAATGTCGCACATTAGATGATGCCATTGAGGGTGCCGATTTGTTTTTAGGCGTTTCAGCCGGTAATGTAATGACAGCTGAATCGGTCAAGAAAATGGCAGAAAATCCAATAATTTTAGCTCTTGCCAATCCAGATCCAGAAATTGATCCTCGCATAGCAAAAGAAGCAAGGCCGGATGCAATCATAGCTACAGGCCGCTCGGATTATCCAAACCAGGTGAACAATGTACTGTGCTTCCCTTATATTTTCCGCGGTGCTTTGGATGTGGGCGCAACCAGCATCAATATGGAAATGATGTTGGCTTGCGTAAAGGCTATCTCTGATCTTGCTCAAGCGGAACCTTCTGATATCGTGGCGGTCGCCTACGGCGGACAAGAATTACAATTTGGGCCTGACTACATTATCCCGAAACCATTTGATCCGCGCCTTATCATTGAAATCCCGCCAGCCGTTGCAAAAGCAGCTATGGACACGGGCGTTGCCACAAGACCTATTACAGATTTTGTAGCCTATAGGCAGAAACTATCCGAATTCGTCTTTCGTTCAGGTTTGGTGATGAAGCCAATCTTCAACCGCGCCATGGCAAGTCCTAAACGCGTAGCTTATGCTGAAGCTGAAGACGAAAGAGTCTTGCGCGCGGTACAAGTGGTTGTAGATGAAAAGCTTGCCGAACCAGTTCTTATCGGCAGAAAAGACGTGATCAACAACCGCATAAGTAAGTTAGGTCTGCGATTGAAGATGGACAGGGATTTTATACTGGTAGATCCTCAAGACGATCCGCGATACAAAGCTTATACCCAATGTTACTTAAACCTGTTAGAACGCAAAGGGGTAACGCCCGATGCCGCAAAAACAGTGGTGCGCACCAATACTAGTGTTATCGCAGCATTAATGGTTCATCGAAAAGAGGCGGATGCTATGCTAGCGGGGCCCATTGGTTTGTTTCAGAACCATTTGAAAAATATAAAGCCAATCTTAGGTATGCAAGATGGTGTGAGTATTACCTCATCACTATCAGCTCTAGTTACCCATATGGGTACACTTTTCTTCTGCGATGCATATGTTAACAGTAATCCTACAGCCGAGCAAATTGCAGAAAATACTATCTTGGCAGCGGAGCAAATACGTCAATTCAATATAATTCCAAAAGTTGCCTTGTTGTCCCATTCTAACTTTGGTTCCAATGACTCTGAAACAGCTCTTAAGATGCAAGAAGCCTTAAGAATAATCAGGCAGCTGGCCCCAGAACTTGAAGTGGATGGGGAGATGCATGGAGATACGGCTATCGATCCCATCATCAGAGAAAAGATCTTTCCAAACTCCGTTTTAACGGGCCGAGCCAATTTGCTGGTCATGCCCAATATGGACTCAGCAAATATTGCTTTTAACCTGGTGAAATCAATTGCAGAAGGACAGTCTATCGGACCCATTATGCTGGGACTCGATCATCCAGCGCATATACTGACGCCATCCGCGACCGTTAGACGGATTGTGAATATGACAGCCATGGCTGTGGTTGATGCTCAAATAAAGCAAACGGATGTTTTGCTTGATAACAGTGCTTTGGCTTAAGGATTTGCTATGACAATGGATGAGCAAGAAAAGCTAGATCTGGATAACACTTCTCCCACCTATGGTGTGTCCAATGAACTTGTGGAACACATTCGTATTGCTTTGGAAGAAGGCGACATCGAACGTGTTCAGGAAATCACGGGGCCGTTGCATGCGGCTGACGTAGCAGATCTTATTGCTAACCTAGATTATGATATCAGAGAAAAATTTGTCGACAGCATAAAGACGCAAATTGATCCTGACGTATTAGCACATCTTGAAGACCAAGTTAAAGAACAAGTGTTAAGGTTGGTAGGACCAGGAGCCGTTGCCGCTGCCTTAGCGGGGCTTGACTCGGACGATGCTATCCATCTGCTTGAGGATCTGGACAGACAAGAACAGCGAGCAATTTTGCGAGCAATTCCCGCGAAGAATCGCGCAATGCTCGAAGAAGTTTTAACCTTCCCTGAATCCAGTGCCGGCCGTTTAATGCAACGAGAAATCGTATGTGTGCCCACCTTCTGGACAATCCAGGAAGTGATCGATTTCATAAGAGAATCTCAAGAGCTACCCGAATCCTTTTATGATGTGTACGTGGTGGACCCAAAGCACCATCCCATTGGCGTTGTATCGCTGGACACGTTGTTAAGGTTTCCAACGAATAGTCCTATAGCCGAAGTCATGGATACGCAAATCAAATCCATTCCCGTATCCATGGAGCAAGAAGAGGTTGCCAGGATATTCCAGCACTATGCACTGGTCTCAGCGCCTGTGGTTAGCCCCAATGGCCGAATCGTAGGTATGATCACGGTGGACGACATCGTTGACGTGATTGAAGAAGAAGTGGAAGCCGACATTATGCACTTGGCTGGTGTGTCTGAATCAGACTTTCACGCGCCCGTATTTCAGACGGCATACCATAGGTCTAGATGGCTTTTTGTAACCCTGATAAACACCCTCATTGCCTCAAGCGTGATCTCGCAGTTCCAAAATTCTATTGAGGAAAAAGTAGCTTTGTCCTTTCTTATGGTTATCGTTGCGGCCATGGGCGGTAATGCAGGTATGCAAACTATAACGGTTACGGTTCGTGCCCTTGCAACCAAGGAGCTAGATAGCAACAATACACGTAAATCCATAGCGAAGGAAATTCTAGTGGCTATGAATACGAGCGCTTTGTTCGCCTTCATTCTTGGATCGGTGGCCGCTGTTTGGCTGGGCGACTTATACATTGGCATCGTTTTAGGAATTGCATTGATTTGCAATATGATGTGGGCAGGTTTTGCGGGAACTTTTGTCCCAATCATGGTGCGAAGACTAGGTATGGATCCGGCTATCAGCGCAGGACCCTTGCTTACCACCACAACGGATGTTCTCGGTTACTCCATATTTTTAGGACTGGCCACATTCCTATTGTTGTAAATTCATAAATCAGGAAGCTTTAACTTTTTGTCAACACTATCATGATCTAATGAAGTCGAGGAAACTTGAGTCAGGTAGATTTATGAGCAAGCAACAAAATAATAATGGAAATAGTTCGTCATTTGCCATAGTCTCTTTAAATACCTCAATGAGCTATGATGGTTCAACATTAAATAATCATTCTTCAAAAGAACATAACTCAAACCTGATCACACAAAACAATTCTTCCGATCTAATCTCAATAGCTATAAATGAAAACAATGTCTCCATTTCAGCTGACTCTGCCCTTGCCGCTATTATGCTATTAAGTACGACTCATATTCAAAGCCACATTTTAGATATTGCTCGTTTTAATTTCAATTCTTCAAATGGCAATTTGCGAGATATGGGTAATGGCCCTGCAAACAATCTCAATCCAGTCATAAATGCGGACAGCACAATTTCTCAGCTAACAGTAAGTAATCTTTCTTTGCTAGCATTTTCAGATATAAGGAGTAATACGGAACAAGCAAAGACCCAAGAAGGTGATGACAATCAATCTGAAGAAACCAACCATGCGCATACGGATCCAGCTGATGCAGAGGGCAATCAGGATTCTGCTGCTACGCAAACATCACAAGACTTTAACGCCGTACTAAGTAAATACCATACAACAGGAGATCCTGCCTTATTAACTGAAACGGATGATGAATCGCTTGATGTTGCCCAAACAACAATTACACCAACATTCACCTTCAGTGAACCATCGGGGATTTCTAGTCTTCATATCACTGCCACAAAAGTAGCAATCCCTTCACAATCACAGTTAAACTTAGAAACGCTCATTGACACACCAGTTAATACTAACCATACACCAACCGTAATCGCTATCTCAGATACATTCGTTAATGAGGGAGCTGGCCTGAACGTGAACTTAAATAGCTATTTTAGTGATATAGACACAGGTGATCATCTGACCTTTAGCGCTATCCTTCAAGACGGCAGCCCACTGCCATCCTGGGTAAGTATGAACGCAACCACCGGTGTTCTTACTGGTTCTCCGGGGCACGGTGATATAGGGATTTTGCATTTAACTATAATAGCTACAGATAGCCAAGGACAAAGCATTTCGAGCTCCCTAAGTATAGGCGTAAATGCTGTAGAGCATGCCCCGACGGCAATCCCTATAAACGACACTTCCATAAATGAGGATGCAGCATTGCATTACAATGTGGCAGGACACTTTACGGATATAGACGCGGGCGATCATTTAACCTTTTCCCTGGCTAATGGTGCTCCAGCTTGGGTCACCATTGATGCTAACACAGGCGTGATTACAGGAACTCCAGGCAACGGCGATGTGGGATCTGCCAACATAACAATAATCGCCACAGACTCACATGGCTCAACTGTGACAGATACCTTCCAGATCACAGTGAACAATACCAATGACGCCCCAACGGTCACGCCCATTGCTGATACTTCCGTAAATGAAGATGCAGCATTGAACTACAATGTCTCAGGGCAATTTGCGGATGTAGACGTGGGCGATTCGTTGACCTATTCTTTGGCCAATGTTACTCCAGCTTGGGTTACCATTGATGCCAACACAGGCGTCATTTCAGGTACGCCTGCCAACGGCGACGTGGGAGTTGCCAACATCACCGTAGTCGCTACTGACTCACATGGTTCAACCGTACAAGATACTTTCCAGCTCACAGTTAACAATACCAATGACGCGCCAACGGTATCTCAGATTGCCGCATTTGTTGGCGAAGAAGGTCAGGCTGTAAACTATAACGTCTCTTCATTTTTCTCAGATGTTGATGCGGGTGCTTCTCTCACTTATACCATGAGCGGGGCACCATCATGGGCCACCATTGATTCTCAAACAGGTGTTATTTCAGGAATGCCGGGATATTCAGATTCAAGCTCTGCTAATATAACTGTCACTGCAACCGATTCTTCGGGAGCAAAAGTCTCGAACACCTTTAACATGCAGACCCTTGATGTAGCTACTGGCACATCCGGCAACGATACAATGACAGGAAACACGACAAACCAAGCTTTTTATACTTTAGCCGGCACAGATATAGTATATGGCGACGCCTCTGGAAATATATCAAATGGTACAATGGGGTCAGATATTATCCATGGTGGTGACGGAGCTGGAGGTAAAGCCGGTAATAATCTATACGGTGATGTGGGTGGTAATTTGTCCAGTTCGGCTTTGGGCGGTCACGATACGATTTATGGTGGTGCAGCTGCTGATAATATTTATGGAGATGCTGGTGGCACGATGGCTGACAACACTGTTGGTGGCAACGACAACATACATGGCGGATCTGGAGCTGATATCATCTATGGCGATGCCGCAGGCAATATGTCTGGTAATTCTCAAGGAGGAAACGATACTATTTATGGTGATGCAGGTAATGACACTATATATGGCGATACGGCTGGAAATCTAGCAGGTTCTGCACATGGCGGCAATGATACCATTTATGGTGGTGCAGGAAACGACACCATATATGGTGATGCAGGAGGTGCGGACAATGGCCTCGGCGGCAATGACTTCATTGATGGGGGGGCAGGTGCCGACACTATTCGTGCAGGTTCAGGAAGTGACACTATAGTTTACGATGCAACGGATGTTTTGATAGATGGTGGCTCTGGTATGGATACCCTGCAGATGAACGATAGCGGCCTGATCACATTTTCCAATATTAATAATATAGAAACTATTGATATGAGCAACGGCTTGGCAAATACAGTTTCTATCACTGCATCTGATGTACTGAATATTGGAGCAACCAATAATACGATCATATTCCATGGCGATTCTAGCGACATTGTCAATTTGAGTACTGGAAACTGGGAATTAAATGATGCTGCAGCACCACCCCCTGCAGGATCTCAAGCCGGCGATTATCATACTTACATAAGCCACGACAATGGAGCAATTGTTCAAGTTGAAGCAATTGTCCAAGTCATCGTACATGACCCGGTCTAAGGTATAAGAAATGGCAGATTCGAGATTTTATAAACGTTTAGGACCTTTCACTTTAGAGGAGCTATGCAAACTCATAGGCTCGGAAGTGCCGTCCATTTTACCTACAAACTATGATCCCTTAAAAAAATATACGGATGTAGTAAAAATAGAGCTCGCAACCCAAGAGCATATAGCAGTGATTCATGTGGCACGGCATAAGGAGCTCCTTAGTAATACCAAGGCTGGTATATGCATTATTCCCAAGGGCCTCATGAAGAGTATTCCTCAAAACACTATCTGCATTCCTACCGACACGCCCTTCAGGGATTATGCCACAATTTTGTCTGCATTCTATCCTAAACAGACACTTCCTCAATATCAGGATCCGACTGCCCGCATTCATCCAACTGCCAAAATTGGCCAGAATGTGCATATAGCTCCTTATGTTATCATTGGTCGAGATGTTATTATCAAAGATAATACAGAAATTCATCCCCATAGCATTATTGAGCAAGGTGTCCAAATTGGACAATACTGTAGTATCGGAGCGCACTGCCATTTAAGTCATTGCCTGATCAGTGATAAGGTAACTCTTGCGACGGGTGTCAAACTAGGTCAATCCACGTTAGAATCCTATTCTGATAAAACTGGCACTTTTTCCTTACCGCAAGTTGGTCGTGTATTTGTGGGTCAGAACGTTGACGTAGGAGCCAATACTGTTATAGATAGGGGCAGCATTGGCGACACAGTCATTGGAGATTTTACAAGCATCTATAGCAACGTATCTATCGGTCACGGAGTTGCGATCGGCAGACGATGTACCCTTGTCAGCCAAGTAGGCATTGCAGGGAATACAGTTATAGGTGACAACGTGTTTATCGGCGGGCAAGCGGGTGTTGCTGATCATTTGAAAATAGGAAGCAATGTATTTATAGCCGGAAAATCTGGGATTGCAAAAAATATAGAATCTGGGCAAAAAGTAGGAGGTATTCCAGCTATCCCTATAAAACAATGGCACAGACAAACATTAATGATGAAGAAACTCTTAGAATCATAATCTTAAAGCAAGCCCAGTTCATTTAGCTTCTGCTTTAAAACCAACAAATCCTTCCAAGCAATCCTCTTTTGCCCAGGCGATCGCAGTAAATATGATGGATGATAAATAGCAAATGCATCTATGGCATGACTCATAGCAGGTGTCTTGTAGGGCTGCCATTGCCCCCTAATCCCAGTGATTCCAGTCGCAATATTCAGTAAGGATTTCGCTGCGACACCACCCACCATGACGATCACTTTGGGCCTTATGAGCTCAATGCGCCGTTCAACAAATGGCAAACATATTTCCCGTTCTTCAGCTGTTGGATCCCGGTTGCCTGGTGGACGCCAAGGTATGATGTTAGTGATATAATAATTGGCACGAGTAAGGCCGATGCACGAAAGCATCTGATCGAGCAATTTACCACTGGCCCCCACAAAAGGCAGACCTATCTTATCCTCATCTGCGCCAGGAGCTTCTCCTATGAGCATGATTTTTGATTCTGGGTTACCATCGCCAAAAACCATCTTGTTCGCGGTTTTTTTCAACTCGCAGCCATCGAATTTTTCCATTAACTGCCTGAGTTCAGCCAAGGAGTTTACTTGTTTTACAAGTTCACGCACAGAAGACGATATTTGAATACTGGAAGCGGACATTGAATGGACAGCCACTGGTCTTTTACGCTTAATAGTTTGTACAGGTTCCGCTACCAGATCGCTGGGACAAGAGGCTATTAAAATATCATCACCAATGGAATTTAACCACTTAAGACAAGCTGCTTTAGACATGGTTAATTTTCTGCCCGCTCTTCATTTGCAATTTTGATAAAAAGCGATTGAGCTCAAGCAAGATTTTATCGGTGGTCGCCTCCGGCGAGCTGCCTGTACAATCCACTTGAATAACAGCGCGTTCGTAAAAAGGTGTGTATTTATCCAGAAGCTCGGTCAATTCTTGAGCAATGTCACCCTGATGGAATTGAGGGCGGTGATCTCTTCTTTCTAGTCTCGGCAGGAGTGTTTCCGCCTCTGCTTTGAGCCAAACGGATATACCATTTTCCTGGATAACTTTTATGGATTCTTCATCCGTAAAAGCACCGCCACCTGTGGCAAGAATATGGGGCTTGTCGCTAAGCAAGCGCGAAATCACCCTTCTTTCCACATCTCTAAAAGCGTCTTCACCATAGATTTCGAAAATATCAGACACCGAACATTTGGCTGCAATTTCAACCTCGTGGTCAGAATCAATAAACTCCACACCCAGCTTTTTAGCCAAGCGACGCCCGATGCTGGTTTTACCAACCCCCATCATTCCAATTAAGACTACTGTCTTAGGTAATGCAACCTCAAATAATTCTTTCATCTTCAATTCATTAGCTTTTCGTGAATCCCATGTTGTTCTTCTTGCGTATATAGATTAATCTACTACGATGGTTTCGCAACTCAAAGAGGAAAACATGTCAATCGCAATTAAAGTTCTTTGGCTCGTGCTAGCTCTAAGCCTCATATTGGCTATAGCATCACTTGCTACATGGGGTATACCAGCACCTTCGGGCGAGGTAAAGGTAACTTTTTCAAACAGTCGCTTTTTCCCGAAAGCTGAAAAAAAGCATGAAGAATGAGATTTTTGTTGAACAATTCTGCGAAATGCTCATTGCAGAAAAGAATGCGTCCGGTCACACGGTAGAATCCTACCGTCGTGACTGCTTGTGCTTCATTAGCTTTTTAAAAGGTAAAGCGGTCAGCGAGTTGGCCCTTGAGGATCTGCAAGCATATCTTAAACATCTGTCTGAAAAGCATTATTCCACCAGGACCATTGCTCGCCAACTTTCAAGTTTAAAACAGTTTTTTTCGTTCCTTTTTAGTGAACGCCATATTATGGATAATCCAGTCAATGATATTTCCAGTCCCAAGCTCAGCAATGCGTTGCCCAAAATCCTGACGGAACAAGAGGTTACATTGCTACTGACCGCGGCGCATCAAAAATCGGGCCCGGAAGGTATACGGTTGGCAACGCTTCTGGAGCTGCTATATGCAACAGGTATGCGCGTTTCGGAGCTGGTTTCTCTGCCTTTAAGTTCATTCATGACCACAGAAAGCGGTATCCCCCTTATTCTCGTTAAAGGGAAGGGGCGCAAAGAGCGCGTTCTGCCTCTTCCTGAAATAGCTTCTGCAATCATCGTTAAATATATGGGTATACGTGCAGGGTTTCTTGGCCAAAAGGAATCTTTATACCTTTTTCCTTCGCCAAGTAACACGGGCTATCTAACCCGTCAACGTATTGGACAACTGTTGAAGGAACTGGCTATGGATGCCGGGATTGAGCCTTACAAGGTTTCGCCTCACGTTCTGCGACATGCTTTTGCTACACACCTATTAAATAATGGTGCAGATCTTGTAAGTGTGCAGAAATTACTAGGTCATGAAGACATTTCTACTACTGAAATATATACCCATGTGGCAACCGATCGTCTGACAGAAGTGGTTAATGCTTGCCATCCGCTCGCAAAATTGGCACAACATAGTATGTGAGTATTCAAGGAATCAATATGGTTACACCTTTAGAATTTGAAAAAGCAATTCATGTGATGGAAAGCAGGCTCGACGAGCTTTTGCATATGCCTCTTGCTGGCAATCCAAATAATTCTGCTGAGATCAGTGATTTAAAGCTGAAGATAGAAAAGCAACTTGAAGCAACCTATTCCAAACTTACACCATGGCAAAAGGTACTGGTGGCACGGCATGTGGAACGCCCTAGCTTTAAGGAGTATCTCACGGGCTTGGTTGATGATTTTGTTGAGCTGAGCGGCGATCGCAACTTTGCAGAGGATCAAGCCATTATTGCAGGTATTGGTCGTTTCCGCGGGCAAACCGTTATGATTATGGGTCATCAGAAAGGTCGTGATACGGAATCACGCATACGCCACAATTTCGGTATGGCGAGACCTGAGGGCTATCGTAAAGCCAAAAGGCTAATGCTTCTGGCTGAAAAATTCCAAATTCCATTGATCACTTTAGTAGATACGGCAGGCGCACACCCGGGCATTGATGCGGAAGAGCGTGGCCAGGCCGAAGCCATTGCGGCTTGTATTGAAACCATGGCCGATTTACAGATCCCGGTGGTTGCCACTATAACAGGTGAGGGGGGATCCGGTGGTGCAATTGCGCTGGCTGTGGCCAATTATGTTAATATCCTCGAGCATTCCATTTATTCAGTTATTTCACCGGAAGGCTGCGCCTCTATTTTATGGCGCACGAGCGAAAAGCGCGAGCTTGCTGCGGAGGCCTTGCAGCTTACTGCGCAGGACCTCATTAAGCTGCATATTGTTGACAAGATAATTGAAGAACCTGTTGGGGGCGCGCATCGCAATGCAGCTAAAACTATAACTGCTATTGGTGATTCTATTGAACAAGCTCTCAAATCTATGGCAAATTTGAGTGGTGAGCAGCTGCGAAAACAAAGACAAGAGAAATTCCTGAGAATCGGTCGAATCACACAATGACAAATGACGACAAAGGTCCATTTAATGTCCAATCTTCTGAGTCGGGGAAGAAATGGGCTTTGCGACCCTATAGCGAAAAAGATGCGCTTTTACTATCCCAAAGATTGACGCTTCCGCCAATCGTAGCCCAAATGCTGGCAGCGCGTGGTTTTCAGCCGGATGAAGCGTTACAATTTTTAAACCCCACATTAAAAGAAACCCTACCTGATCCTTATATGCTCAAGGATATGGAAAAAGCGGTGGGGCGTATAGCTTTGGCTGTGGCTGAAAAGCAAAAAATCGTTATATTTGGCGATTATGATGTGGATGGTGCAACCTCGTCAGCGCTCTTGTTTCGCTATTTTAGCCAATTGGGGCTTCCTGTCCGCGTATACATCCCAGATCGTATCGATGAAGGTTATGGACCTAATAATGCAGCTTTTGAGATGTTACGCCAAGAGGGCACGGATTTGGTTATAACTGTGGATTGTGGCACCACATCATTTGAGCCCCTCGCTCGTGCGGCGGAAATTGGTTTGGATGTCATTGTCATCGATCACCATGTGGCGGAGCCCAAGCTACCACAAGCTTTTGCCATAGTTAACCCTAATAGGCTAGACGAGCCAACTAATCCTTTGCAAAGCTTGGCTGCTGTGGGGATGTCATTCTTGTTAGCCGTGGCGTTAAATCGTCATCTTCGTCAATCGGGATTTTTTGAATTTATACAAGAACCAAACCTTAAAAACTTGCTGGATTTGGTGGCCCTAGGGACGGTTTGTGATGTGATGCCTTTGCGTGGACTCAATCGCACATTTGTGAAGCAGGGTTTGAAGGTATTGGCAGCGCGCAATAACCTGGGGCTAAAGACTTTAAGTAATATTACTAAAATTGATTCACTTCCCAGCACTTATCATTTGGGATTCGTATTGGGTCCTCGCATTAATGCTGGTGGGCGAGTGGGGGAGGCGGGGCTTGGCTCTTTGCTTTTGAGAACCGAAAATTCTATTCAAGCGGAAGAGATAGCCTTAAGGCTTGACGAGTATAATCGGGTGCGTAAAGAGATTGAGCAAGAAGTGCTGAATGCCGCATTTAGGCAAGCGCAAACCCAGCTTTCCTCTATTATTGTGGTGGCCGATCGAGAATGGCACGCGGGCGTTATCGGTATCGTTGCGGGCCGTCTTAAAGAAAAATACAATCGCCCGGCTTGTGTTATCAGTCTTTCGCAAGAAGGCATAGGCAAAGGGTCAGCCAGATCTATTGCCGGCGTTGACCTGGGCTCCATGATTCAAGCAGCAAAACAAAGTGGTATTTTGATGGCAGGCGGTGGGCATGCCATGGCGGCTGGCTTCACTGTGGAAGAATCTAAAATTCCGGAGTTGCAAGCATTTCTAAATCAACGCGCATCCCAGTTTATGTCTGAAGATAATGTGCCTGTTTTGGAGCTAGATGGGGTCTTGAATCTTAACGCTATAACGCCCCAATTGGTTCACAAGATTGATGCGTTAGCACCGTTTGGTTCAGGGAATCCCACACCAAAATTTGCCCTAACCAACCTGAGAATACTGAAATTGGATATCTTTGCAGGTGAACATATCCGAATTATGGCTGGTCAACTAGACTATGCCAAAATTAACGCCATCGCATTCAGAGCTGTGAATACGCATATGGGGCAAGCTCTCATTAATCATCGAGGTTTCCCTGTCCATCTGGCTGGTAGCATCAAACTGGATACGTGGATGGGAGTTGAAAAACTACAATTTGTGATCGACGATGTGGCTATAGATCAGAATCAATATTCATTAACGGGATAAGGGCTTTGCAGTTGATTTCCATCGTAAAAAATAAACATTTAAGTCTTAAGTGTGATTAATAAATTGACCTTTATGTATTTATAGTAGATTATGATGTTGTATTTAGGCTGTAAACTGTTAATGGTAGCATATGATCATGAACGATAAACTAGACCTTTTGAATCAACTGCAAAGATTGCGAGAGGAACACCGAGATTTAGATGAGCGGCTAAGCCTTCTCATGAAGGAAACCGTTGTGGATCACATGACATTACAAACACTCAAACGTAAGAAGCTCGTTTTGAAAGATCAAATTGTCCAGCTTGAAAATTTCCTCTTCCCCGACATCATCGCCTAATCTGTTTGATAACGGGTTGCGTATAGCTCGTTTAAAACGCTATTGTGAGAAGTCAGATTTCCTTGCCCAGCATACCAACTCCAGCATTATAGATAGACTTGCATTTGTTAAACGTCAGTTTCCCCATGTTTTAACCATGGGCGCTTGTGGTTTTGACTTCATACATCAAATTCAATCTTTGGGCCATGGTGATCAGGGGATCAATAATCTAGGACATTTTTCTGATGAAACTATTTTGAGCCTTGATTCTAGTGCTTCGCATTTATGTAAATCGGAGAGCAAAGATTTAGTTTTATCAAACCTGAATCTCCATTGGGTCAACGATCTTCCCGGCATACTTATTCAAATTCGCAATATATTAAAACCGGATGGTTTATTTATTGGGGCGTTTTTAGGTGGTGATACTTTAAAGGAACTCAAGGCATCATTTTTGCAGGCGGAAATGCAGCTTTACGGAGGGGCTTCGCCCCGTGTAGCGCCTATGGTCGATTTATATTCAGCGTCCCAATTGTTGGTAAGAGCTGATTTCAAATTACCGGTTGCGGATCGTGATGTTATTAGGGTTGAGTACCCCAATCTATCTGTTTTAATGCAAGACATGCGTTTGATGGGGCTCACAAACGTGATGTGTGACCGTCATAAGTTTATGTCCTCGAGGAGGTTTTTTAACTTAGTGGAGAAGATTTATGTGGAGAACCACGGTCTTGCGGACAAACGTATCTCCGCTACCTTTGAAATTATTTATCTGACAGGTTGGGCCTATCATGAAGAGCAGCAAAAAGCTCTGCCGCGGGGTTCTGCTAGAAATAGTCTGAAACTTACTTTGGAAACGTCATAGCATAAGAAAATGGCGCGTCCTGCAGGATTCGAACCTGCGACACCCGGCTTAGAAGGCCGGTGCTCTATCCAACTGAGCTAAGGACGCGCGTAAGAGAGAATCTAACTGAAAGCAAGCCTCAGGTAAACATTTTTCGTTGTTTAAAATTGGATCTTGGTGCTGAAAATTTGGCACACACTCTGTTTAAAGGGCGTGCATGTGCTGCATCATTGTTGATAATGATGGTTTTCAGTTGCAATAAATGGCTTGCGTTTACGGTTGTTCGAGCTGTTTCTCGAGGTAATCCAGTAGACTGATCAACTTATCTTTGTCCCATATGGTTTCTTCTTCAGGCGTTTCTTTTTTTTGATCAACAAAATAGTCCAAGGCTACTTTCCCCGCCTTAATTGACGAGGCGTAATCTTGTTTCAATTCAGATCTTCGAGAAATCCGCTCAAATCTATTAATAACTTTCTCTATCTTATAACGTTTATCATCTAGTATCATTCATACTCCTTTACTCACTTGATTGGGCTACTTTGCCCGATCTTCCTTTATAAGGTGGTGGAAGCCTTTTGATCTCTGAATGTCGTCTCAGTCATCATCCGGCTTCCACCGTTTGGATTTTTTAGGTTGTTTTTGGCTTATAGGGATACCTTCCTCGTCACCTTTTTGCATTAACCGTACGGTAGATATGGCACTTTACATACCATATCCCTTACTTGCTCACCGCGCCGCTCATTTCCAGACTTGTTTGGGTTACGCGGGGGCCCAAACGCCGGATGCCTTTCGTTTTTGTGTACACGAGGGGAAGAGTTCCATCTCTTACCCTTAAGCATAATATAGCTATAAAAGTATGATTTGTCAAGAAAAAATTATAATTATTTTCATATAGTGTCAAAAAAAATTAAATAAATAATATCTTGTCTTGAAAGCCTTGTGGGAGAAGGATCTGAAGATGAGTGACTGAGAGCAAAAAAGTTTGGAAAAAAACAAATATGGTCTTTTTATTGGATTTTCAAAATAAATATTCCTTATACAAACTGATAGACAAGCTTTGTGCAGAGCTAAGAATAAGTGAGTATTTAGTAGCAAAAGTGGTGAAGAGTTTTTTGAACGCCCTCACTCAAGAACTGCATGAATGAACCTTTCACCACTTTTGCAACTAAATACTTACATACTTAGGTGGACTAGGCTTTATAGGGTGCAGATTAACCAATAACTTTGCATGAAGGTCATTAGTTCCCCACTTCTTTTTATTCAAAGCTATTGAAATCTTGAAAAAAGACCCTATGTGTCAAGAGATGGTAATAATTATTTAGGAGTTAATGTAATGTTTAACCTGATTCCCCCTAAGAAAAGGGCCGAGTATAGTAAGGAAATGAAGCAAATGTTTTCGTTGATTGAGCTAGAGCATGGAAAGTCGGCGCGTGATGAATTTGATCATGATCAAACGCATTATCTTATTTACAGTCATAAGAAGTTTGGTGTTATTGGTGGGGCCCGTTTGATTCCTATTGATCAGCCTGTATTGACCTCAGATTTGCTGAAGCGTTTGCAATTTAAGTCCAATCAAAAAATCTGGGAAATGAGTCGTATTTTTTTTCATCTGCCTGGTGAGACTGCAAAAGAAGAATCAGAAAAAATGTTTAACCTGATTCGCCAGGATTTTTATCAGAATATGTATGATTCTTTAAAGACCATTAGTATTGCTCAGAAAATTAAAGCATTTATTACAGTTCTGCCGACTGAAGGGCATAAGGATATTTTAAACATGGGGTTGTGGCCTTTTGAGAAACAGGCCCAGATTGCTTCTCCTTTTAACGATAGTCGGCCCTATGTACTCGGTATAGTGCCTATGAATGCTCAAACTTATGAGGCTTTTATACATCGTAGGCGATCTTCGGAGAGTATCCTTAGGATTTCGTGAGGGAAATACAACCCCGTCATCCAGAGCGCGCCTCGGCAAGGCCGAGGAAGCGTGGGATCCAGCGAATGAGTGCCGCGTAAGCGGCTTCTATATAGCTATAGAGAGTTGCTGCGCAACACTTATTTGCTGGATCCCACGCTTACTCCGCATACGCGGAGCTGCGCTCTGGATGACGGATGTGGGCATTTTGTTATTAAAGAAATCACATTATTCCTTGGCTTTATCGCCGATGGATTTCTTAAGAAATTTAACGAAATCAGGAATAAGATCTTCGTAAGTACTTTTCTTGTTATAGGACAGATAAAGATCAAACTGTTCCCCGGACATATCGGGAAACAAGTCTACCAATTCATCTTTTTCCAGATATAGGTCTGCTAACTCAAAAATACCTTGTCCTTCGTAGCATTGCTTCAAAAGAAAATCGAAGGAATCGGATACTACCGTGGGAGTAAGGTAAATATTGAGGTCAGGCTTCCAGAGAAATGATGAATCCTTTGCGCCCAAACTGTTGAATATGAGTACCTTGTGATTTGAAAGATCCAGTGGAGATGCAGGCCTGCCGAATTTATTAATGTAGGTTTTGCTTGCATACAATTTCATTTTGTAATTGAGCAGATATTCCCTTCGTACGTGCTTTTGCTCCACAAAATTTGAACGAATCACCACCTCGCCAGGCTCGATTAAATCTGCTGTGGATTTGGTGATCAGTTGTAATTGAATATCAGGGTGATCTTCTAAATATTGGTTAATGGGTTTAACCAGAATTGTTTTGGCCAGCCCTTCTGTGGTTATCACCCTTAAAATGCGAGCTTGAGATTTGCTTAATTTTTTCTGCTCATTCATGGGGGTGCTTAAAAACAGAAATATCTGTTGAGTTGCTTCCTTCAGCATCTGGCCTTCGGGTGTTAAGGTTTTGGACCTATTTCTGTTTACCCGTTCAAATAAGTTAAAGCCTATCTGCTTTTCAAGTACTTCAATCTGACCGAGTAGAGCTGACGGGCTGGTGCCTATTTTTTTTGCAGCTTCATTAAAACCAAAGCTATTCGCGCACACATTAAAGCGTTTGAGTAGTTCCCAGTTTATGTCATTGGGTATAAATACTGGTTTAGCCATTTTATCTTTCTCTACATAAATAATGTATCTTAATTACTATTTTAATAACTTATAGAGAAAATGTCCAGTACTTTATAGCTATTACTAGGCAAAGAAACAGTTTGCACCTATTCCCACATTTCGCGGGTATTGATTTACTTCTAGTGACGAAGATTTTTGTAGGGCTAACAAATGTCCCCATTCCCGTCATTGCGAGCCCCTCTTGGGGCGTGGCAATCTACTTTCTTCTCTACCGCAGACTGATGTTAAACGGTTACGTCACAGTAGATTGCCGCGCCCCAAGAGGGGCTCGCAATGACGGGAGTAGGTTTGTCATTGATTTAAATTTACCCCTTTTGGGGGGTTGAGTTACCCGCAATGACGGTGGCGCGTGAACTGTATTGTTGTCTTATTAATATTAAGAAACCTTAGTCGCCAAGAACTGATCTTAGCATCCAGGCGGTTTTTTCATGTGAGCGCATGCGTTCTACAAATAAATCACCTGTAGCATGATCTTTGGCTTGTTCCGCCAGATCAAAACCTTCTTTCAGAAGACTAGCTAATGCTTCGTGATCTGATAAGAGATCAATTAATTGGGACTTGGTGTCTTTGAGTTCCGTAGTTGTCTTAATGATGGACAGTTTTTCATACCAACTGTAATTTGCAGGCGCAATATGACCTAGGGCTCTAATGCGTTCGGCGATGGTGTCAATGGCTTCGGCCATTTCCTCGTAATGTTCTTCACTGAGCTTATGCAGACTATAAAAGTTTGGTCCCACCACATTCCAATGGAATCCTTGGGTTTTCATGTATAGTACATAGGTGCTCGATAAAATAGTTGAAAGCATTTGAACCACATGCGAAACCTCTTCTTTTTTAATTCCAAGGTTTATCTGTGATATTTTCGTTTTATTTGTTAAGCAGTCTTCAGTCATCATTGCCTCCAGCTTTGGTTTCCTATATAGAATATATGGAGAAGTTTAAAAATGCGTTAGCGGCGAGGATATAAAATCTCATGACCAGTCGAATTTTTTTCACCCTACTTGTTTTTATGTCTTGTACGGCCAATTCTGCCGTACCTAAGGTTGTAGTAAGTATCAATCCTATTCATGCTCTTGTATCAGGCGTTATGAAAGGTGTAGGGCAACCCACGTTGTTGCTTTCGGGTCATGAATCAGGTCATCATTTTTCGCTTACACCTTCAAAAGCTGAAGCTATCAGCGGTGCTGATTTATTTATATGGGTTGGACCAGCAATGGAGACGGTCTTGCAAGAGCCGGTCACTAAGCTCGCTACCAATGGTCGGGTGCTGACTTTACTAGATTTGAGTGATCTCCAGAAGCTTGAGTTAGAGACCGGTAAAATCGACCCGCATATATGGTTGGATCCGAAAAATGCTAAAGTTATCGTTAAACATGTAGCCACTATGCTTAGCGGTATGGACCCCTCTCATGCGGGTGTCTACGAGAGCAACGCCTCTCAGATTCAAATTAAATTAGATCAATTGGATAATAAGTTGGTTCAAGACTTGGCTTCTTGTAAGGACAAGCCTTACTTTGTGTATCATGATGCATTTCAATATTTTGAGAAGGCATTCGGCTTGCAAAGGAGTGTACCTGTAGTTAAAGACGCGGAGCATTCAGTGCGCGCTTCCCAGAGGGTGCTAATAGAAAAAGTTGCCAAGGAAAGAAGCGTACGTTGTATATTTGGCGAGCCAGACCATGGTGAGAAAATCGTGAAAAGTCTTGCGGAGCAACTCAATTTGCATGTGGATGTGTTGGATCCCATGGGTGTAGATGATCCAGTGTCCCTAGATGGTCCCTACTACGAAATGATGGAAGGTATCGCCTTCACTCTAAAATCATGCTTGCTAAGGGAAAAATAGAATGAACTTAGATAAAATAGCATTTGTGGCTGATCATTCTGAGGTCGCACAAAAAGCTTTAAAAGAGTTAATGAAATCCTATGTGCATGTGGATGAATTAGAGGCTGATCTGATTGTGGCGCTCGGTGGTGATGGATTTATGTTGGAAACTTTACACCGTAATATCCATAAGCAGATTCCAGTGTTTGGCATGAATTGTGGAACCGTTGGTTTCTTGATGAATTCCTTTAGCGTCGAATGTTTGATGGAGCGGTTGAAGGATAGTGAAAAGATTGAGTTGCATCCCTTAATAATGCGTGCAAAACAAATCAATGGAAAAGAAGTGCAGGCAAGCGCTATCAATGAAGTTTCTTTGCTGCGTGAGACGCGACAAGCAGCGAAAATTAAAATTTATGTGGATGATGTTATGCGAATGGAAGAGCTGGTTTGTGATGGCGTTCTTGTGTCTACGGCAGCTGGAAGTACGGCCTATAACTTATCGGCCCATGGTCCTATTATTCCCATAGGTACTAATTTGTTAGCCCTGACTCCTATCAGTTCCTTCAGGCCACGACGTTGGAGAGGGGCCTTGCTGCCTTATAACGCGAAAGTTAAGTTTGAAATCCTTTGCCCCGATAAAAGACCCGTCAGCGCAGTTGCAGACTTTACCGAAGTTCGTGATGTGGAGTGGGTTGAGGTTCAAGAAGATCCTTCCATATCGCTGTTTCTGTTGTTCGATAAGGAACAGGATCTTAAGGAACGGATCATCCAAGAACAATTTTTGGTTTAAAGTAATCACCCCAGTAAAGCCTCGTCATCCAGAGCAGCATAAGCGTAGCGTTGCTGCGTGGGATCCAGCATAAAAGTGTGAGCGTATGCGAACTCGATCATACTTTAATACGGAGCTCGCATTCGCTCGCGCACATACGCTGGATCCTTCGCTTCCTCCGCTATGCGGAGGCGCGCTCTGGATGACGGGGCTTCTTACGTTTATACGTCCTTTAACGTTTTGTATGCCGCAAGGGCCCTTGCTCGGGTTACACTTAAATCCACTATGGGGAAAGGGTACGTTTGACCCAAAGTCACCCCCCCTTGCTTCAGAACCATCGGATCTTGAGAAAAAGGCGCGTGGATATGTTTGTCTGAAAGATGACTCAGTTCTGGCACCCACCGTCGGATATAGTCTCCTTTTGCATCAAATTTCTCGCTTTGAAGAATTGGGTTAAAGATCCTAAAATAAGGCGCAGCGTCTGCGCCACTACCGGCCACCCATTGCCAATTGGCAGAATTGCTGGCTTGATCTGCATCCAATAGTGTATCCCAAAACCATTCTTCCCCTTGTCTCCAATGGATCAGTAAGTTTTTGGTCAAGAAGGAAGCCACGATCATGCGTACTCGATTGTGCATCCAGCCGGTGGCCCAAAGTTGTCGCATGCCCGCATCAATAATGGGATAGCCGGTTTTGCCTTTCTGCCAAGCTTGCAAATGATTCGAATCTTGGACCCAAGGGAAGCTATCAAATTCTTTGCGGAAATTTTGATTTAATATTCTAGGATTATGAAACAGCAGGTAGGCGCAAAATTCTCGCCAAACCAGTTCCTTCAGAAAGGTTGTGCAGCCATCGGACAAACCGGTTAGTTCTCGTTTTAGTGAGACTTTGTGCCACACATCTCGCACACTGATTTCACCAAAATGCAGATAAGGAGAAAGACAAGAGGTTCCGTCTATTCCTGGAAGATCTCTCCCTTTATGATAGGTATCTATAGATTCATCTAAAAACAAATCTAGCCTTTCCTGCGCTGCGGTTTCTCCAGCGCGCCACCAATCTTTAAAATTTTCAGACCAACCATTTGCTTGGGGTAATAGTTTCCAGTCACTCAAATTATCGGATACCATTTCTGGACAGGGCGGTAACGTGGCGGGTGAAGGTTTATTTGGTTCGACTTGCAATTTTTGTATAGCATTCCAAAAGGGTGTGTAAACAGAATAATGCTCACCTTTTAATGTACTAATATCAGAAGGATCAAACAATAGATTGCCTTTGTGAACATTCGTTTGGATGCCAAGCTGATCGCAAAATTGAATAAACTTCTGGTCACGAGAGATGACGTCCGGTGTGTAACATTGATTCCAATGTATTTGATCAATTTGGATAGTTCGTGCAATGTCAGATATGATAGCTTCAGGTGTTCCATTTCGAAGAATTAGGCTGGATCCTCGTTGGATAAGACTCTCGCTTAACTCAACTAAGCTGTGATGAAGCCACCATTTCTGAGCTCCTCCCATAGCCTTTAATCTGTGATCTAAAATAAATAGAGGGATGATTTGGTTGCCGGACGCTATGGCCTCTATCAATGCCAAGTTATCTTTTAATCTAAGATCCTTGTTAAACCAAACGATTGTCGCTTTAATCATTGAATTGTTTCCCAATCATTTGCCAAGTGGCCTTTTTTTAGTTAAAATTAATAGTATGTCAATAAAACACACTTCTCTCATAGGCGCCGCCACAGGATGGGGGGCTCAAAAGCGGACCACTGAACATGGGCCCGATGCCATGAAGCATTTTGGCCTTGTTGAGAAGTTGCAGCAAGAGAATTTTTCTGTGGATTGGCAAGAAATTCTCTACCCATTCCTGCGTTTTGCCAATGACAATGATATTCATCCGGCTCACTGTATCCCTTATGTGAGCGACATGTGTCAGAATATTTTAAGTGCGGTTACAAAAACAGTTCATCAAGGCAATTTCCCATGTGTCATCGGTGGCGATCATTCCATTGCGGTTGGCACTTGGAGCGCTGTTACCACGTCTATGGATGCGGTTGGTGAATTCGGGCTTATCTGGTTTGATGCTCATATGGATGCCCATACCCCCACCACCAGCCCTTCCTTTGCTTATCACGGCATGCCTGTGGCAAGTTTGTTGGGGCATGGGCTTCCTGAATTGACGCAGCTGGGAAACCCCAATGCAAAAGTAAAGCCAGAGCATGTAGTGCTAATAGGTGTTCGCAGTTTTGAAGAAGGTGAGAAAAATCTGTTAACAGAGCTAGGCGTAAAAGTTTTTTATGCGCAAGACGTTAGGAAAAAGGGATTTGAAGCGGTTCTTAAGGAAGCAATCCATATTGTTAGCACGGGCACCAAAGGGTTTGGCTTAAGTCTGGATTTAGATGGCTTTGACCCGTCGGTGGCGCCAGGTGTTGGCAGTCCCGCAGAAGGCGGTCTCTTGACTGAGGATGTGCTTCCAAGTCTGCATTTGTTGCGAGATAACCCTAAATTCAAAGCTTTGGAGATAACGGAGTATAATCCTCATTTGGATCAACAAATGAAAACCGCTCATCTTATACACAAAATCTTACGAGAATTACTCAGTAGGGAGGGGTAAATGGTTATGTCAGTGGAAAGAAACTATTTGATCGAGGAAGAACTAAAAGTTACAGCTCGCTACTACCATCCTTTACCAGTTGTATTATCACATGGCAGAGGATCTTGGGTTTGGGACATTCTGGGTAAAAGGTATTTGGACATGATGTCCGCCTATTCTGCGGTAAGCTTGGGGCATGGGCATCCAAAGATGTTGCAAGCCATGTTTGAGCAAGCTCAACGTCTGTGCGTGCCTTCAAGGGCTTACTATAATGATAGGTTGGCGCCATTTCTGCTCAAATTATGCGAAGTGTCTGGCATGGACATGGCTGCTCCTATGAACACAGGCGTGGAGGCTGTGGAAACAGCTATCAAAGCATCAAGGCAATGGGGCTATTTGGTCAAAGGCATTGACCGTTATAAAGCAGAAATCATCGTAGCTGATAATAATTTTCATGGACGCAGCACCACTGTGGTTGGTTTTTCTAGCGATGTGGAGAGTAAACATAATTTCGGTCCTTTTGCTCCTGGTTTTGTCAGCGTTCCATTTGGAAACGTAGATGCTATAGCCAATGCCATCACGCCCAATACTTGCGCTGTGATTATAGAGCCTATTCAAGGTGAAGCTGGTATTATAGTTCCGCCTGAGGGGTATCTACGCCAGGTTAAGTCTGTATGCCAACAGAATAATGTCTTATTTATCTTGGATGAAGTGCAAAGCGGACTGGGTCGGACGGGGAAAATGTTTGCTTTTCAGCATGAGGATGCCAAGCCTGATGGGCTCATACTGGGTAAAGCGCTGGGTGGGGGTATTATGGCTGTTTCTGCTTTTCTTGCTCGCAAAGACATAATGCAGCTATTTGAGCCAGGAACTCACGGTTCAACTTTTGGTGGCAATCCCCTTGCGGCAGCGATCGGGCTGCAGGCTTTAAAGGTGATAGAAACTGAAAATCTAGTGGATAAGAGCCATGAGTTAGGTTCTTATATGATTGAGAGCATAAACAAAATCCGAAGTCATGCAATTAAAGAAGTTCGAGGTAAAGGCTTGTGGATAGGAATAGAACTGGATTCACGCATTGTTACCGGCCGCCAAGTTGCGGAAAAAATGCTTGAAAAAGGAGTTCTGACGAAGGAAACCCACGAAACAACCATCAGATTGGCGCCACCATTAGTGATAACAAAAGAAGAAATTGATTGGGCGGTAGAACAGCTTGCCGCTTGCTTAAGCGTGGATTGATCTTTTGTAAGTCTTAGTATTTCAGTTTGTTAGCTACACATACAAAATATGGAGATATAAGATGAAAAGACTCGTATATACAATCATGCTCATGTTAAACAGCTCGCCCTTATGGGCGTCAGACCAAGAATTCAACCATTACATGGCGCCGCCGAGAAATATGGGGCCGGTTATTGATCTTCGCGAACTTAATCCAGATTGCGCTACGCTGCCTTTCTTCAGCTATTTTCAAGAAAGAATTTCATCTGCGTTTAGCAGTGTTGCAGATGAGGTGGCTGGATTTCAACTAACTTGGTGGCCAGACTTATCTGATCCTGCGCAGACACCTGATCAAGTATATATTGGTGCCGCACCTGACAGGGATGAAAGTACGCAAGATACAGGAGTGACTCCGCCAAAACAATTTTTGCGAGCGCCTTTAAACATCAGTCTGGATACGGATAGCCATGAAGCCGTGAAAACGAACAAGTTCCTGGATTACTTGGGAAAAAACTCTATGTTAAAGCCAGGAGACATTTTACAACTTGTTGACTCAGAAGAAACATGTGAGACGGCCCTTACCTATATTAATAAGGAATTTGATGTGAAGGGTATGAATTTTTCTGGATGCAACCCAATTGTGTTGCCTGGTTTAATCAATTACTTAAATTTAAATGTCGACAGTTTTAAAAATCTCAACATTCTACTTTGTAAAGGGCACAATCTAAATGCACAGCAAGTTGTCGATCTTTTAGGTGTCATGGTATCGCGGAACGTATCAGATTGTAAAATTGATCTAACTCCGGGGCCAGATTGTAACAATGTGCTACTAGTTGGTCTTGCTGCAAGATTTGCTACTAAGTATCCTCATTTAACAATCCTAATTTCAGACATTTCTTTACCTGATGGTTTTGCGGATTATGAATATCCTTCAAATTTCGAACTTAAAATAGGTAAAACAAGAAAATCCGACAAGGCGGCTAAATTACTCAAATATATGAGTAGGATCATCGAACAAGATGCTATCGAAATTACCTATGAAGAGGGTAAAACAATTATACTTGAAAATTGAAAATTTCCGTTATAGAAAAAGTCTGATATAACTTAAGGGCACTTTATTCCTTCGCAAGGGTGCTTTCTGTTTTAAACTGTGCGAAGGCCAAGAAAAAGAAACTGTGGAAAACGGGCTGATAAAAACATTCTTTTCTATGCTTAAAACGAACATCTTTGATAATTTGTTCGACTGGAGCTTTTTGTTCTTTTTTCTGACTCTTTTATCGCTCTCCATAATTTCATACCTTGTCATGATGATTATTCGGAAGAATAATCAGTTGCTAGAAAATGAGAAAGTACTTTTAAGTCGCAGCACGCAACATAACTTTTATAAAACCCTACTGGATTTTTGCCCTGCAAAGTGGCTTATTTGGACTCCTGATCAGGATTTTATGATTCTGGATCCAAGACTGGCTGATTATCTTGGCTTGCATGAGCGTTATGAAATTCATTTTAAAGAATTTTCTGGTTGTTTTCTGGCTTCTGACGTAGAACTCATGCGGGAAAAAATGGTTCACCTTAAAGACAAGGGGGCGTCTTTTGATATCAAACTCACCATGAAAAAGGATAAAAGTAGCTGCATATTTTTGGCAAGAGAAGTAAGCGATCCGCCCCATACTTCCTATGTGTTGTGGTTCAGAGAAACTTTATCCCCTACGGAAATGTCAACCCGAGCTCTTTCAAATAAGGTTCTGAATACGGTATTAAACTCCCTCCCCATGCCCGTATGGCTTCGGGGAGATGACGGTCAACTCACCTATTGTAATCAGAATTATGCAGAAATCTTAGAAACCTCACCTCAGCTAGCTCTTAAGCGTGATCAGAACTTATGGTCTGGAACATTAGTGACTGATCAGGCAGGACGTAAGAGCTTGAGCGAACATACAGTCATAGATGGCGCTCGACATCTGTTGGAATATCACGAACTGCCTGTTTCCGAGGTTAAAGGTTACGTTGGTTATGCGGTTGACCATACCCAGATTGAAAAGTTGCAAAAAGAAGTTCATCGACATATGTCAGGTCATAAGGAAATTCTGGAAAACATTGCATCTGCTGTTGTCATCTATGACACGGAAAAAAGACTAGCCTTTTTCAATCATGCTTATGCTCGCATGTTTGATATGGATGAAACCTGGTTGCATACACATCCTCTTATGACGGACATATTGGATAATTTACATAAGCGCAGGTTGTTAACTGAACATGCGGACTTTCCAGCTTTTAAGCAACGTACGCATCAGATGTTCAAATCTTTGCTGAATCCTATACAAGAGTTGCTCCATTTGCCTGATGAACGGACCATCCGTACTGTGGTTGCCCCTCATCCGGGTGGCGGGTTGCTATTCGTGTTTGAAGATGTAACCGACAGCCTAATTATTCAACGCCAAGCCAATACGCAGCTAGCAGTCCAGAAGGAAACGCTGGATCATTTGTTCGAAGGCGTAGCGGTGTTTGCTAGCGATAATCGTCTAAAACTCGTCAATCCTGCTTTTGCTCGGCTGTGGAAGCTTTCATCGGAATTTCTTGAGCCGGGAAGGCATATATCGGATATCATAGAACAAATCCGGGGATTTTTTGACTCAGGTGATAGTTGGGAGACCTACAAACAAAAGATTATTGAAAATATCACAGATCGCATTCCCAAAAATGGTCGTTTGACCCGTAAGGATGACACCATTTTAGATTTCACTTATGTGCCTTTGCCGGACGGGGCTCATTTAATCAGTTACACAGATGTTTCAGATAGCTACCGTGCCGAGCGCGCATTGCGAGAACGAAACCAAGCACTGGAAGTGGCAGATAGAATCAAGTCTGAGTTTTTACACAGCTTTTCGTTCGATCTAAAAGCTCCTATCAATACGATCATTGGCTTCGGCGAGATCCTTTCAGACCAGTATTTTGGTAATTTAAATCCTCAGCAAAGTACCTATTGTAAGGGGATATTGGATTCCTCCAATCAATTGTTGATACTGGTCAACGACATTATTGACCTTGCTACCATCGAAGCAGGACAAATGAATTTGAACTTGCAGCCAGTGGATACTAAGTCTGTGCTGAATAGCGTGGCCAGCATCGCCGAAAAGCGTATTCAAGACAGAAAGCTTACGCTAACTGTCACATGCGCACCGGATATTGGAGATTTTGTTGCCGATGAAAGAAGGCTCAAGCAAGCACTTATCAATCTGATTCAAAACTCCATAAAGTTTACGCAAGCGGGTGGCAAGATTGCCCTTTCAGCTGCCAGGATTGGTCAGAACTTACATCTGACGGTTTCTGATACAGGTGCAGGCATATCGCGCAAAGATCAAAAACGCATATTCCGTAAATTCGAAAGAACGGATGAAGCTATCGATCGCTATGATGGTATCGGTCTTGGCTTGTCCTTGGTGAAAAGCCTCATCGAAATGCACGGCGGCAGAGTTATGATGTCATCTAAGCAAAAAGCAGGAACGAAAGTTACCTGTATCATTCCGATGAATCTGCAACAGATTCCGCAGCCTAAGCTGCCTAATATGCGGGCGCATGGGTGAGGAGTTAGTTGTTTCTGGAAGTTGATAACCCCGTCATCCAGAGCGCGCCTCGGCAAAGCCGAGGAAGCGTGGGATCCAGATAATGAGTGCCGCGATAGCGGCTCCGTATAGCTATAATGAGTCGCTGCGCGACGCTCATATTCTGGATCCCACGCTTCCTCGGCTTTGCCGAGGCGCGCTCTGGATGACGGGGCTTTATTAGCTCACTCAACCCTGACCCGGTACGCCTTTAGTGGTGGAGTATTCGAAATGAACCACTTCATCAGGGTGTAGGAGAGCTCTGATGGAGTGGGCTGCTTGGGCTGCTTCGGCAAAGCCTGTTAGGATCAGCTTTAGCTTGTTGGGGTAATGGGCTATATCGCCGATGGCGTAGATGCCGGTTTCTGACGTTTGGCTGGTTGATTGGTCGACGGTGATGTGGTTGCGATCCAAGCTTAAACCCCAATTGGCAATGGGTCCTAAGTTCATGGCTAGACCATAAAACGGCAGCAAACAATCGGCTTTGACGGTTTTCTTGTGGCCATCTAAGTCCTCTATAATTACGGATGTTAATTGACCATTTTCACCCTCGAGGCCTGAAAGTTGGTAGGGGACTGCTAGGTCTATTTTTCCTTCCGCTGCCAAGAACTCGAGCCTTGCTAGGCTTTCGGGGGCTGCTCTGAACTTGGCCCGCCTGTGTACAAGGGTTACATGCTCTGCCACTTCGCTTAAGGACAGGGCCCAGTCAACCGCTGAATCTCCACCGCCGCCGATGACGATTCTTTTGCCCCGAAATTCTTCACGGCTTTTAACAAAATAAAATATGGATGATCCTTCATACGCTTCTATGCCCTCAAGGGGCGGGCGGTTCGGTCCAAAGGCACCTACGCCTGCAGCTATGATAATTGCGCCCGTATTGATTTCAATGCCTGCCGATGTTTTAATAACGAAGCGACCGGAATCTTGTTTGGAAATTTCCTCAACGCGCTGACCGAAATGGTAAACGGGTTCAAAGGGTTTTGCTTGTTCACCGAGTTTCTCTACCAAATCCAGAGCCAAAATGCTCGGATGGGCTGGGATGTCGTAAATGGGTTTTTCCGGATACAAGGCTGCACATTGGCCGCCGATCATATCAAGGGCGTCAATAACATGACATTTCAGGCGCAGCATACCGCACTCAAAGATGGAAAAAAGGCCAACGGGGCCGGCACCAATTATGGCAACGTCTGTCATGTGTATGGGTTGTGTCATTTCATATCCTAAGCATTATACAGCTTAGAGATACCTCAAAACGCAATAAAAATCTATGAAATAAACAAGCTGCCTAGTAAACTGCCCTTAAACATGTTACAAATACAAAAGAGAATAAAAAAAATGAAACAGTGGATCTCTCTCTCACGAATTGAAGGCCAGGCGTCTCGGCAGGCTCATGCTGATTTTCCTCAAGACACCTATGAGCGTGAATTAGGGCGCGAGGGGTTTTTTGGACCTGCAACGCATATGCATCATAAGCATCCTCCTACGGGTTGGATTGATTGGGATGGGCCGTTAAAACCACGTGCACTGGATCTCAACAAAATTCAGGTTTCTAGCGAAAGTCCTTGGAAAGCGACGACCTTCCTGCATAACTCACATGTTAAAATGCGTTATTGGCAAACCGCTTCATCTATGAAGCAATTGGTGCGCAATGGTGACGGTGATGAGCTTATATTTGTGCATGAAGGGTCTGCGGATCTTTATTGTGATTATGGCCATCTTTTTATCCGGGATGGGGACTATGTGGTCCTGCCCCGCGGCACCATGTGGCGGCTCGATGTGAAGGAACCGATCTCAGCCTTATTGATTGAAGCTACCTCGGACAGCTACAAAATGCCTGACAAAGGTATGTTGGGCGGGCATGCCATATTTGATCCTGCTAAGTTGGACGCACCTGTCATTGACGAAGAATTCTTAGCACAACAATCTGATGTGAAACAATGGCAAGTCATCGTCAAAAGACGTGATCAGTACACAACCATAACCTATCCGTTTAATCCTCTGGATACGGTAGGTTGGCACGGAAATTTAATGCCAGTGCGAATCAATTGGCGGGATATTCGCCCCGTGATGAGTCACCGGTATCATTTGCCGCCTTCCGCTCATACCACATTTGTAACCAATCGATTTGTGGTCTGTACATTTTGTCCGCGTCCTCTTGAGAGCGATCCGGGTGCCCTTAAGGTGCCTTTCTATCATAACAACGACGATTATGATGAGGTCTTGTTCTATCACAAAGGAAATTTCTTCAGTCGGGATAACATACATCCGGGGATGGTGACATTTCATCCCTCAGGATTTACCCATGGACCACATCCTAAAGCTTATCTGGCATCCCATGCGGGCCTGAAAACCGAAACGGATGAAGTGGCTGTTATGATTGACACACGAGACGCATTAGAAGTTGGTTCATTGGCTATGGGGGTAGAATTAGAAGAATATGTAAATTCTTGGAGAACGGCGGCATAAATAAAAAACTAACCTTTATCGTTTATAACAAACAGACCAACTAACAGGGAGAATCTCAATGCAATTTAAACGCAAGTCACTGACAATTCTAGCTTTAGTCTCATCCGTAGCATTTTCCAGCACATGTATGGCAAGTGATATTGAACAACCAGATAGTGTAAAAATTAAATTTACTGCTCCCATCCATAGTGCAGTAGCTAAATATTTTTTAGCAGATGGAAAAGCCGCAATTGAATCATTCGAATCATTTTTGAGACAACGAGAAGAGCAATTAGAAGAAAGTAAAAGACAATTAGAGGAAAGAAATGATCTTATATACCAAGCTAGAGAAGGATCATTATTTGCTTTAAGGAAGCTTGCGTACAATGCCGAAACTTCCGGAGAATCATTGCAATGGCTCTATACAGAAATGTTGATGTCATTTGGTGAATCATTTGATTTCCCGAACATGTTATATCATGCAAAACAGCTAGAGGAAGGGGCAGCTCAATTTGCTTTGGATTGCGCCGGTACTTGGCTACATGGCAAATTTTATGGCGGTATAGAAATGAGTCTTTTGCAACCACATGCTTTGGACTTTGCAGCGGCTTTTGACTCATATTTTGCAGAAGGAGACGTTGCTGACTTTTTCAAGTGTACTGATAAAATTAGAAATCCAATGGCCCGGGTTGAGTATCTCAATACATTCAGATTTTTGGGTGTGGATGTGGTAAATCCTTTAATGGCATACAATCAGTTACATGCTGCAAAAAGAGCAAATCATACGCCTGCCAGAGAACTGGTTGCGGTCTTGGACTTGCTTGAAAAGCCTCATGACCCAGCTCTCAAAGCATTGACTATAAAAGAAATCATGGGCACAAAGCGTCCAATTATCAAGACGGTTTTAGACTGCCTATGGGGTGTTGACTACATTACCATACCTAGGTATGACAGCCAGGATGAGATAATGGGTGCGTTGAGAACGACGCTTAGATTAGATAATTGAAGGCTTTTCGAAACCGCTTTTCGCCTCTCCCCTTGTGGGAGAGGTCCGGAGCGAAGCGGAGGGGTGAGGGTGCTTACAAGCCGCTCCCAGACTGCTGCAGGACCCCCTCACCCGGCCTGCGGCCGACCTCTCCCACAGAGGGGAGAGGTGAATTTTAACATCCGTTTGAGTTTTGAAATATGCTCAAAATTAATGCTAAGAGGCCATCTTGAGATTACTCAAGATTGCCTTCTATCCTTTCAGCCAGCAGAAGAACTTTTTTCAAATCAAATTCCGTTGAAGCTACTATCTGAACAAGATACATATGACCTTTGTCCCACCAAATGATGTCAAACGGGCCAATTTCTTTGCTCACGCTTGCTATGTAAATGGGTGTCTCGAATTTGGATGACTCCAGTACGTTGATCCCGAATCCTGTAAATCCACTAAAGGAATCCATTTCAGGCAAGCGATCGGGCCTGGGTTGTTTGAGAGGGCTTGATTTTGAGTTCAAGCGACGGAGCCAGCCATGGATATTTGGATGCTGTTTGTGCTTAAGAAATAGTTGAACTTCCAGCTGTTCACCAAAGGTGCATATGCTGTCGGACTCAAATCCAAATTGTCTTAGTTCCTGCAATATGCGATTCATCACGTCTGAAACCAAGTCTTTTTCAAACAATTCCCAACGATGCTCTGCTTGCCATAAGGGCCAGCGGAGTTTCCATAGGCTGGAAGGGATTTTGTATTGGGAATCTGGTATATAGAGATTTAGATCGTAGCGTGGATAACGAGACCAGTAACTTTTTTCAGCAAAAGGCGTGTTATTTAGCAGATCATTTTCCGGCTGCAGATGCTCGGCTAATGTAATGAGCTCCTCGGTCGACACTTCGCCTTGAACCACCCGTAGTTCAATGTTGGTGCCCGAATCCTGAAACGTCAAGGCAGGTTTTACGGCGTAATCGTATCCATGCCAATAAATACGATCACCAGATATGCGGTGGCCTAATCTCCAATGAAAATGGTCATAAAGCGCCGCATGGTCGCTCGCCGACAAGGGGCCTAAATCGTATAGATACTGTTTACAGCGGATGATGGATCCTGATCGATGCATAAAATCCGTTTTGTAACTGGAGTTATGAATCCCACTCCAATTGGACCAGGCGGTTCGCGTGGATGGGTCTTGCATGTTATATGGCGGCAGTTCTTCTCGATATGATTGTGACTTGGGAATTTCCTGCCATTCGCTAGGCATCTGTTTTGGAAGAAATAAGGTAAAATTTGTGTTCATAATTCTTTGTCTTACAGTTTGAATTGTCTGTCAAAAATAACTGATACAACAGATAAAAGTTGCAGTCAATTAGATCAGCGGATGCTTATTCCGAAATATTCTTGACTGACATAGAAATTTCGAGTTATATCCCATTTTGTAATGCCGTTGTGAGATTGTCTTTAGTGAAATATAGAATAAACATATATGTACATACAATTTGATTTGGAAGGCTTGATGAGGCTTAAGTTAACTGCACTTTTGTTGCCTATCTTTTTATCGGGCTGTTACAGCTTGAATTTTTCACATTATGAAAAGTGTAGCCATCCGAAGCTGCCAGCTTACAAGAACATTAATACGGCCTTGGTTCTTGGAGGCGGTGGAGTAAAAGGAATTGCTCACCTTGCTATCTTGGAAGAATTAGAGGCTGCAGGAATTAAGCCTGATTTAATCGTTGGATGTAGCGCTGGAGCTATAATTGGTGCTTTTTATGCTGATGGGGTCAATTTAGAAAGTCTTAAGGAGGACTTGTTAAAACAAACTCGTAGCGATTTGCTCGATTTCGCTTTTGGAAACATTACGTTCGGACTCTCCCGTGGTGTGGCTCTCGAGAATTTTCTAAATAAGCATTTGAAATCAAAAAATATAGAAGAAATGAAAATACCTTTTGTTGCGGTGGCGACTAATCTTGAATTTGGCGACCCCACAGCTTTTGGCCAAGGATCTATAACCGATGCTGTGATGGCATCTGCTGCTTATCCAGGCGTCTTTCAGCCTGTTAATATTAATGGTCAGTATTACGTGGATGGCGGTGTGGCTAGCCCTTGTCCTGTTGAGACGGCTCGACAGTTAGGAGCTAAATACGTCATTGCCGTTGATCTATCCGGTAAACTCGGTAAGAAAGCTCCCAACCATTTGTTTGGTGTTGCTAAAAGATCTCTGGAAATTAGTTATTTGCACCATTCAAAGTTGGCTCTTAAAGGGGCTGACTTTATAATAAGTCTTCCTTTTGAAGATGTGGAAACCTTTGACGATGGCTGTCAGGATAAAATCTATAGACTGGGCCAAGTTAATATAAAATCCGCAATTGAAGGCCTTAAAAAAGACCTTCAAAAGAAGCGCTAACCTTGAATGCGTTCTGTTTGCTTCCTCGCTCTAATCTTGCGATAGAGCGAGGTTGCAAGTGATAAAAAAATCTTTAGGCAGCGGTTCGTTTGCCATCACGTCGTCGCAACGATTGCACAGGTCCTTGTTATGCACTTCTTCTAAGACTTTCCTGCAGCGTTGGCATTTTTCGCCTGGGGCGAGCTTTACTACGATGCCTATACTCGTTATCGATGGAGCCGTATGCGCCTTCTGGTATGAAAAACTTGAAAGCTATGTGCGTTTGCAGATTTTTAGTGTCCCGGAAGCCCCTGAACCATTTACTAACGTAGCAGTCCCCATGTATCAAAATAATCGAGATTACTTGACAGATTAAAATCTAGTCATATATATCATATATATAGGCCATTACGAATTGGCCCCATATTTTAGATAGGCTGATGAATATTTATTGGAGTAAAATATGTTGAAGAAAATTTTTGCGATTTCCTTATTAGCCCTAGGCTTTAATAGTGCTGCCTCCGCTACAGCTTTTTATAATGAGCAAGAAAGTGCTCGGAGTGTAGAGCTGAGCAAGCAGTTTAATGCGGACAGAAACCTCAAGGTTTACTTGGAGCGGGCACCTCAGTTTGCCCTACAAGAAGGGCGAGAGTTACATATCGTCCTTGGTGCCGGTCCTTATGAAAACCATATGAAAAGATTGATCGATCAAGACAGGGAAAGGGAAGCGCGTGAGAATGGCGTAGGTCAGTACCCCTTTAAAGCACCCGTCCGAATATTTTTCACCAATGATGAAAGGGTCGATTTTAGATCAGCCAATGAACGTTCCCCTATTTTTTATGCTGACTTTAACAAGATGGATGATTGGAATCATTTGATAGCGCTGCTCCTTCCTCAAGATACAGGCAAAGTTAAATTTAATGGCCCTGTAAGCAAGATCTATTTTGATTGGTCTGTGCTTAAATTTGCTGAATGGGATACAATTAGGATGATTCGTATTGTTAGACTCCTTAAGCCAGAGGGCGCTATTTACCTTCCGGGTGTTAATTTAGCCAGCTGTAGTGTTTTTGCCCTCTCTGAGGTCACCCGTAAAGAGACCCAGGAGCTAATCGACGCTGGTACAGATGAAAGTCGTTTTATTCTAAATTCAAGGCCATACAAAGTTGACATCGGTCCCCAAAAAAACCACTTTTCTTTTTTGAGGGGCATCAGCTGCTCCCCTGTGGAAAAACGTGATGGAATTGAATATACCTATAACCCTTGCAGTTTGGTTTATGACAGCAATTTTACGGAAGATAGAATCTCAGAAAGGGCTAGGAAGTTGGTTGGGCCATTGAAGTTTCAGAGCTTTGAAACAGGAGAAGGCTATCCTGAAATCGGAAGCAATTTGCGCGATGATGTGCACGGGATGCCTGCAGAATTCTTCGTAGTTAAGGATTATGTCAAAGTCATTAAGGGATAGTTACCCCGCCCATTTGTTGAGAATGAGCGAGGTATGCATAAAAACAACCTTTTATGCTGCGGTTTGTTTCGATACCACTTCATCGCAGCGATTACATAAGTCTTTGTTATGAACTTCTTCCAGAACTTTCCAGCAGCGTTGGC
Source organism: Alphaproteobacteria bacterium (assembly GCA_041738135.1). Taxonomy (GTDB): domain Bacteria; phylum Pseudomonadota; class Alphaproteobacteria; order JAGOMX01; family JAGOMX01; genus JAGOMX01. Next base: position 39,755 of record JBGSQK010000020.1, on the reverse strand, counting down.
ATTTTTCGCCTGGGGCGAGTTTAACCACGATGCCGATTTTCTCGTTATCGCTGATGCCGTATGCGCCTTCCGGGGCTGGTTGGTTTAGAATTGCTGCGCCTGAGGTAATGGCTACTTCTGACCAGTCTATGTTTTGAGGTAATGCTCCCGTTGGGTCATAGATATCAATGACTGCTTGTAAACTTGATCCGATGACGCCATCTGCGCGAGCGCCTTCTAAGGCGCCGGTCATCAGGCGGCGGTATTTGCGTACTTCGTTAAACAGGGATGCATGCTTTGCATTTTTCCAGGATTCGGGAATTGTGGGGAAGGTCTGTAAATGAACAGAACTTTCATCCCCGTAGCGGCATCTCCACGCTTCTTCTGTGGTAAAGCAAAGTACGGGAGCCATCCATGTGGTCAGGCAGTTGAACAGCTGATCAAAAACGGTTCTCATGGAACGGCGTGTCAGGTCGTCTGGTGAATCGCAGTAAAGAACATCTTTGCGGATATCGAAGTAGAATGACGACAAATCGACGGAACAGAAATTGTGCAGTTCCGTAAACCAGTTCTGGAAGTCAAAATTGGTGATGCATTCGCGCATGGTTTGGTCTAGTTCATATAGTCGATGCAAAACCCATTGTTCCAGCTGGGGCATGGCGGAGGTTTCGATTTTTTCTGATTCATTGAAGTCTTTGAGACCGCCTAGCAGGTACCTTAAAGTATTGCGCAAGCGCCTGTAGGTGTCTTGCTGATAACTCATGCGCTCCTTGGCAATGCGGATGTCTTCGGAGACGTCTGAGCTGGCAACCCAAAGTCTGAGCATTTCAACGCCCATCTCGTCAGCGATGGCGACTGGATCGATCACGTTGCCTAGGGACTTGGACATTTTACGGCCCTTGTCGTCCAGTACATAGCCGTGGGTGAGTACATTTTTATAGGGAGCTTTGCCTCTGGTGCCGCAGGCTTCTAGCAATGAGGTTTGGAACCAGCCACGATGTTGGTCTGAGCCTTCTAAGTAAAGATCCGCTGGCCAGGTGAGTCCTTCGCTCTTGCGAGCTTCAAGAACGAATGCATGGCTGCAACCGGAGTCAAACCACACGTCTAGAATATCCATGATTTGTATGTAGTCGTCAGGGTTGTGGTCGGGTCCTAAGAAGCGAGCTTTGTCGCCTTCAAACCAAACGTCTGCACCTTCTTGCTCAAAAATATCAGCAATTCGGTTTTGAACTGTTTCGTCCCTTAATGGTTCGTGGGTTTTCTTGTGCATGAAGATAGCAATGGGAACGCCCCATGATCTTTGACGGGACAGGCACCAGTCTGGCCTTCCTTCCACGAAAGATTCAATGCGACGTTGCCCTTTTTCTGGGAACCAGTTTACTTCACGAATGGCCTGTAAAGCTTTGTCCCGCAAACCGGTTTTTTCCATGGATAGAAACCATTGTGGGGTGGTGCGATAGATCAAGGGGGCTTTTGAGCGCCACGAATGGGGATAGCTGTGCAGTATTTCGCCTTGGTAAAGTAGGCCGTTCACTTCAATGAGTTTTTCTATAACGGGGCCTGCTGCTTTATAGACATGGAGGCCGCCAAACAAAGGTAGGTCATCAGAATAAAGGCCATCGCCTTGTACGAATTTTGTCACTTCTAGACCATATTTCATACCTAAATAAAAGTCTTCGATACCATGGGCTGGAGCTGTATGAACCAAGCCTGTACCTGCTTCGGTGGTGACGTGATCGCCTGGAAGCATGGGGACTTCAAAGTCATAACCTTGGTCTGCAAATGGGTGTTTGCAAATAGTTCCGGCTAGTTCGGATCCTTTGAATGTGTGGGCGATTTTGAAATCGGTGATGCCCAGTTGCTTGCAAACCGCATCCTGCAGTTCTTTGGCGAGAATGAGTTTGTCGCCAGATTTGGCTAGGCTTTCTTCTACAGTTCCCACTTCTAGTAAAACGTAATCCAATTCATCCCCATAGGCGATGGCACGATTGGCGGGTAGGGTCCACGGCGTCGTCGTCCAGATAACGGCTCCCGCACCTTCAAATACAGGAGAGCTTGCTTTAACTATAGGAAAACGCACATAAACTGAGGAAGATTTATGGTCATGGTATTCGATTTCAGCTTCTGCCAATGCGGTTTGTTCGACCACGGACCACATAACTGGCTTTTCGCCGCGGTATAGGGAGCCATTGAGCAAACATTTGCTCATCTCGCGGACTATTTGGGCTTCGGTGCTCTTCTCGATGGTCATATAAGGATGATCCCAATCGGCCCAAACACCTAAGCGTTTGAATTGCTCTCGTTGCACATCAATCCATTTACGCGCATAGGCACGGCATTCCTTGCGGAATTCAATGACCGGAATATCATGGCGAGTTTTTTTCTGCTTACGGAATTCTTCTTCAATCTTGGCTTCGATAGGAAGCCCATGACAGTCCCAGCCTGGAATGTAAACGATTTGACGTCCCAGCAGGTGATAGGAACGATTGACAATGTCCTTCAAAATTTTATTCATGGCTGTGCCAATGTGAATTGGCCCGTTGGCGTAAGGGGGGCCATCGTGCAGAATAAATTTCTGAGCACCTTCACGGATTTCTGTCATCTGCGCAAATTGATTGCGATCATTCCAAGACTTTAAAATCTCAGGCTCTTTTTGGGAAAGATTGGCCCGCATGGAAAAGTCTGTTTTAGGCAGAAAAACTGAGTCTTTATAATCCGTTGTCATGATGTGCGCCCCTTTTAACAATTTAGCCTTACGATAATGCCTGATTAAATTGAATTCTTAAAGTTTTTTCTTGTACACGCCTGACCATATGTTATATTGAGCGGTCATATTTTACTAATTTTAGTCAGTACAACGAATGGATTTCAGGACTATGGCCATAGAAAAAATACCGATGACAGCTGCGGGATATCAGCGTTTACAGACAGAGCTTCAGCATCTTAAGGTTGTTGAAAGGCCGAGTATTATTCAAGCTATTTCAGAGGCCCGCTTGCATGGCGATCTGTCGGAAAATGCTGAATATCATACGGCGCGTGAGCGTCAGGGGTTCATTGAGGGCCGCATCGCCGAGCTTGAAAACAAGCTCCCTCGCGTTGAAGTCATAGATATAGCCAAGCATAAGGGCGATCGAATCGTCTTTGGTGCAACGGTGACCTTGGTGGATGTGGATACGGATAAGGAATCCGTTTACCAGATTGTCGGCGACGATGAATCCAACATTGATAGCGGTTTGCTGTCTATCTCAGCGCCGCTGGCCCGTGGTCTGATTGGTAAAAGCCAAGGTGATGAGATCGAGGTGGTGACCCCAAACGGGTCAAAAGCCTACGAAATCATCAAAGTTGAATTCAAGTAAGCATGATTACACCCCGCCAGTCACGTCAGGGAGTGCGCACAACGAAAGTGGGGCTTGATCCTCTAAAAGTACTTGAGCCTGATGTGATATGCGAAGATACGAAGGGCAAGTCACGTAAAGCCAAACCAAGCTGTTGGGTCATTTATGATGCAGGTAAGGTGGGCACTGGTAATCAATGTATTGGTCTTGCGGAGGCATTGGGTTTGAAACCTATTGTGCATGAGATCTCCGCAAGGTTTCCTTGGAAATACCTCATTCCTCAGATGTGGTTTAATTCCATCAAAGGTATAGTCAACCAGGATGGTGATTTCCTTAAAGCCCCATGGCCCGATGTGGTGATCGCAGCCGGTAGAGCAAGTGCGGCGCCTGTTGCTGAAATTCGCCGACTTTCAGGAGGCAAAACCAAAACCATCCAGTTGCAAAGCCCCATGATGTCTCCCCGACATTTTGACCTGGTGATTGCTCCCATTCATGATCGATATGATGGCCCCAATGTTATTCAAACTGAAGGTGCGTTGCATCGTGTGACCAAAGAGCGCCTGCAATCAAAGGCAGAAAAAGTTAAAGGTACGCTGGCGCATTTGCCGCGGCCACTGGTCACGGTTCTTATTGGTGGTACCAACAAAAGATACAGTCTTACACCTAAGGTAGTTCAGGATTTAAAAAAGAAGTTACAGCATTGGGTCGAGGCGTACGGTGTAGGTATTGCGATCCTTCCTTCTCGTCGAACCGAGTTGGAAAACCGGGACGAACTAGTTGAGGCATTTAAAAATTTGCCTGCTGTGGTATGGGATTCCAAATCCCATAATCCCTATTTTGGCTATTTGGGTCTTGCCGACTTTATTGTGGTCACATCTGATTCAGTCTCGATGACGTCTGAAGCCTGCTTTACCGGTAAGCCTGTTTATACGTATCACCTGCCAGGTGGCGCCGCCATTTCCCGCAGGTTTCATGGCTTGTTCGAAAAAGCCGGTTACACCAGGCCTATGGGCGACAAGCTCGAATCTTGGTCCTACCCTGCATTGGACGAATTCCCGCGGGTGTTGGCCGAGATAAAGAAACGTCTATCACTCTAAGCCAAATAATAGTGACCATTTCAAAGCCTCCGTTAGGGATGTTTAAATTCACCTTTTACCCTGTGTAAGATGCAGCTAGCGGCTTGTTAGTCCCTTCACCCCTACGCTTCGCTCCGGACCTCTCCCACAAGGGGAGAGGTTAAATGGCACCTTAATGCCTATAGTGCCCCCCTCACATCAATGCTATAATAAACAAAAATAAAGAGGGGCAATTATGGGAACCATATTCTTTTTCGCACTAATCATCATGTTGGGTTATCTTGCATATAATCGTTTGTCATTAACGATTATAACGGGTGCTATTGTAGCTTATGTTATTCTGCTCACGGTTTTCGGTGGGTTGAGTTCTTTAAGCATTCTAATCATTTGGCTGATCGTTGCCGGTGTTCTTGTGCTTCTTAACATGCCTGACTTGCGAATGACATATCTCATTAAACCCCTTTATGAATATGCCAATAAGATGCTCCCCACATTGACGGATACGGAGGAAGAGGCTTTACAGACTGGTTCGGTCAACTGGGATGGGGAACTGTTCAGCGGCAATCCCAATTGGACTGATATGTTGTCCAAAGCACCGGCGACTCTTTCTAAGGAGGAGCAGGAATTTCTGGATACCAAAGTGGAAGAGCTGGCCGCTATGACAGATCCTTGGGAGGTTAACCACGAAGAGTTTGGGATTCCCAAGAAGCTTTTGGATTACATACGTGGCAATGGATTTTTGGGGTTTGGCATCCCGAAACAATACGGTGGTCTTGAGTTTAGTGATTTTGCCCATTCTGAAGTTTTACTTAAATTAGGCAGTCGCCAGATGGACGTTTGCATGACTGTGTCGGTGCCTAACTCATTGGGACCTGCGGAATTGCTGAGAAAATATGGAACGGAAGAGCAAAAGAAGCATTATCTGCCCCGTTTGGCTAAAGGTCTAGATATTCCTTGTTTTGCCTTGACGGCTCCTCTTGCAGGATCTGATGCCAGCAGCATGGTGGATCGCGGCATTGTGGAAAAAGGTATGTTTGAAGGCAAGGAAATCATTGGTATCAGACTTAATTTCGAAAAGCGATATATCACCTTAGCGCCTATTGCTACTTTGGTGGGATTAGCGTTCAAGCTTTACGACCCGGATCATTTAATGGGCGACGTGGATGAGTATGGTATTACTTGTGCTCTGCTGCCTCACGATACCAAGGGCGTAAAAATTGGTCGACGACATTTTCTGTTGCACCAGGCGTTTGCTAATGGACCTATTTCGGGTAAGGATGTTTTCATTCCACTTGATTGGATCATAGGTGGTCCTGCTATGGCAGGTAAAGGCTGGAGGATGCTCATGGAGTGTCTTGCGGTTGGTCGGGCTATTTCATTACCTACAGGGGGTGTGGCCAGCGCTAAAGCTATGAACCATGCCACGGCGCTTTATGCAAAGATCCGCAGAGCCTTCCGTATTCCCATTGGTAATTTTGAAGGCGTGCAAGAAAAACTGGCTGAGAATGCTGGATTGACTTACATCTCAGATGCTGTTCGTTTGTTTACCCTGGCGGCCATCGATCGTGGTGAGAAGCCTGCTGTGCCATCTGCTATCTCCAAATATCATGCCACAGAAATGAGTCGTCGTGTGGTGATGAATGCCATGGATGTGCATGCCGGCAAGGGCGTTATGATGGGCCCCCGCAATTATGTGGGGAGAGCTTGGGAAGGCTCGCCCATTGCTATCACCGTTGAGGGCGCCAATATTTTGACGCGTAACATGATTATATTCGGTCAGGGCGGTGTTCGTTGTCATCCGTACTTATTGAAAGAAATGCTGGCTTTGCGTAGTAAAAACATTCAAGAGTTTGAACCCCTCATCATGAGTCACATCGGCTTTACCATCAGTAATGCCGTGAGATCTTTTGTGCTGGGCATAACCGATGGTATTTTTGCATCCATACCGGCGCAAGTTCATATCACAAAACGTTATTTCCAAAAAGCAACCCGTATTGCTGCTGCCTTTGCTTTCGTGGCTGATGTTTCTATGATTTTGATGGGTGGCAAGCTCAAGTTTAAAGAGTCCATTTCTGCAAGATTGGGTGATGCGCTGAGCATGATCTATCTGCAATCCGCCGTTCTAAAGCGTTTTCAGGATGAAGGACAGCCCACTAACATGTTGCCAATTGTGGATTGGAGCAATCAGTACCTGCTGTTTGAAGCGCAAAAAGCTTTGGACGGTGTTATACAAAACTTCCCCAATCGTTTGATGGCAATACTGATGCGCATCATCGTCTTTCCGCTGGGCAGGACCTATCGCGAACCGGACGATAAATTGCGTCATCAGGTAGCGGAGTCTTTGCTGTCATCGGATGATGTACGCATGCGCCTTGCTAAGGGTATTTATCTTTCACCTGAGGGGGATAATATTTTCTACAAGTTGAATGATACGGTTAAACAGCTTGAGGCGTGTCTTGAAATTGAAACACGTATCTTAAAGGCGCAGCGTGACAAGGTCATTTTTGGTTATGATTTCCCTGATTGTATCAAGGCGGCTAAAAAAGATGGCATTATCACCGCGGCGGAAGAAAAGCAAATGACATCGGCTTATAACGCTATGATGGATGTGGTTCATGTGGATGATTTTGATCCGAAGGAGCTCGCTAATAAGGCGGGGTAGTTTTTTTGGGGCTTTGCCCCAAACCCCAAGATATTTGAGAAAATAACATGAGACTTCACCTCTCCCCCCGTGGGAGAGGTCGGCCGAAGGCCGGGTGAGGGGGATAAACATTGCTTTTTTGTGCCCCTCACCCCTCCGCTTCGCTCCGGACCTCTCCCACAAGGGGAGAGGTTAAGTGGGGCAAAGCCCCATAATAATTAAGCGTTACAGTTTCCAAATTTTTCTGAACAAAATAATCCATAAAAAACATCAACTTCTTCATCTTTTGGTATAGTATTTTGTCTCAAGGGGTGTTATGTATCTTTTTAATAAAATAGAGGATAAAAATGTTTGAAAATAAAAACTTACTAACACTGAGTGCTCTCGTTCTGACGGCGGGGATGCAAAACACACTTCATGCGGAAGAAAAAACCGATGAGGCTTGTAAGCCTGACTTGGAAACGCGGGTTAAGAAGCTGGAAGATCATGCGGTGACGTCTGATTCTATCAAGATAACCTTGTCGGGCTGGGTTAACCGTGCCCTACAATGGGCAGACAATGGATTTCATTCCAACGTATCCACGGTATCACCAGACAACGTCACCTCCAACGTGCAAGTGTTGGGTACAGTGGACGTGGCTCCTGATTTTACTATGGGTGCGAAAATCCAAATGGATTATGCTTCTAACGGTACCACAGGCAACACAGGCGGTAACACGTTTGTGGATGTGCATCGTTCTCAGTCCAACTCTCTTGCCATGAGGAATATTATTATCCGGGAATCGGAAGTAACCGCAGACAGCAAACACTTCGGTAAGCTATCGCTAGGTAGGGGTCTTATGGCATCCGCCGGTGTGGTTTATTATACGGATCTTTCCGGTACCTATTACTTCTTGCACCCATATTCATCTATGGGCGGCATTAGCTTTAGAAATGCTCGCAACGGCAGGCCTTATAACGAGAACCCAAATAGTCCAGATGCGACATTAAAGCCAGGTGCTTTGGTTTTCGAGCATGGGGATGGTGGCAGCATTTACGGTAGGAATGATCGAATTCGTTACGACAGCCCTAACTATTATGGCTTTAACCTCAGCACATCCCATTCTTATCAAAATGTGGGCGATTTGTTTGATGTGGCTTTAAAGTTTGCCGCGATTTTGGCTAAGTATACAATCGTTGCGCAAACCAGTTGGGCGCGGAATCATACCCAAGATTATATCCAAGGCTTTAACTTTATGCAGAATGCAGCAGTTTTAGGCAATCCCAACCCTTTGGTTAGTAGTAACTCAAACCTATTTAAAGGCCCAAAGTTTGACACGTTTACGGGCGCTATTGGTGTGTTGACGCCGTTTAGTTTCTCAGGAAAAGAAGGAACTGGTTTTAACTTTCATTTCTCTGGCGCTAGTCGTAAGTGGAAGATGGCCAATCAAGCCAATGGTCGTGCTTTGCAAGGCAAGATTGGTTATTTGGACCAGTATTTCGCAGCGGGTAAAACGGCTTGGGTTGCCAGTTACGGCCAGTGGAGGGCTATGGATATTGATTTCTGGACTAATGCCTCACCGCTCATTCCAGGTAGCACAGGCACAGGTCGGCCCATTACCATGGTTGGTACAAACTGGGGTACAGGTGTGGTGCAAAACATTGAGGCGGCTGGTACGGCAGTTTACTTGCGATATGATAACTACAGGCTGAAGCGTAAGGGGACGGCTGACCGGTTTAAGCCTGTGAATATTGTTTATTCTGGGTTGATGGTTAAGTTGTAGGGGGAGCTCTCCCTCGCCCCCGTCATGGAGAGCCCTTTAGGGCGTGCCATCCAGCGCAAAATGTGCCGCTTGCGGCTCTGTATAGTTTCGGAGCCGCAAGCGGCACTTCATTTACTGGATGGCACGTCGCTAGCGCTCCTCTCCATGACGGTGGTTTTAATATTTCCCATGTTTCCGTAAATTCTCCCCACATCCCCCATTTTCCCATAAAACAAAAAATTTGCCAAACTTATCCCGTGAAAACAAAATGATGCGACAAGTAATTTTGCGCAATTTACCAAATAGTAATTAATAAAACGCTCGCACAAATTAAAAGGCCTGTTAAAATCATCGTAATAGCCGTTGTTAAGACTAAGTTAACTATTTGCCTAACCCATTGAAAAGTTAGTGAATACTGAAGTAATGGTTGTAAATAGGCCACAGATTTCAAATTTCCTAACAAATAGTTAAAAATCTATTGATGTGGGCTAATGTATATAGGAAAATTATTTATCGGTCAAAAAAGTAAAGGAAAAAATAATGAGACAGATGAGGCCACTTAAAATAACTCTAACGGCTAGCTTGCTAGCGCTGGCGGCTGCTAGTTACAGCCCAGTGCTTGCGAATGCTGGTCCAGCACCAAGCGGGGTTCCGCCTTGTTGCGACGATAACGCATCGCGTATCGATACATTAGACGGAAAAGTTAAGTTCTTAGAAGATCATGCGGTTAAAGCGTTTGAAATCTATGAAATGAGACTATCCGGTTGGGCAAACAGGGCCGTACAATGGGCGGATAACGGATTTCATTCCAACACCTCCTACACAACTCCTGCCAACTTGACGTCTTTCATCCAGTTTGATGGTAAGGGCCGCGTGGCTCCTGGTCTGACATTCGGTGCGTTCTTGGGTGTTTCCTATGGCTCTAACGGAACGGTTGGTCCGATTGCAGGTGGTGCACTTACAGATATACACCGCTCACAAAGTCAGGCTGAAGCTGTTAGGAATATATTCTTAACCCGCAGCGAAGTTACAATCGATAGCTTTAAATGGGGTAGAATTAACTTAGGTCGCGGCGCCATGGCTGGTTCTGGTATCATTTTCGGTACGGACTTGTCTTTTACCTTCACTATGCTGCATCCGTTTACAACTATGGGCGGTATGGCGTTTAGGTATAAGAATGCTCCTCGTCCAAATCCTGCAGCAAACTACAACCCTATTTCTCCCAACTCGCGAATTGGGTCGGTATTTGTACCACAACGTTTCAATAACCCCGTTGCAACCAATCCATATGGCGGGTCAACGCTTGTTCCGGGCGCCACGATTTTTAATCCGGGTGATGGTACAAATCTTACATCACAGGCTGATCGTATAATGTATACAACGCCTGTAATTGTGGATCAGGAATCTTGGTTTAACGGCATGAGTTTGGCAGTGGCACACGGTTACCAGCATATTGGTGATCTTTTTGATGTGGCCTATAAATGGACTAATTTGTTCCGTATTCCTTGGGCAAACACTAAGACTATTATCTCTATGGGTGCCAGCTGGTCACGTAACCATACACAAGAACCAGGTGAGGGCTATACTGTTGCTCAAAACTTCCCCATACTTTTTGCAAACAGTCAACAGTTTAATGGTCAAGCGGCGGGTGCTAACCCATTTGCTCCACTGCTTCCAGCTCCTGTGAACATTGCGCCTCCTCTTCCAGCCGGTGTTTTGCCTGAGCTATTGGCCACGTATCAATATAACCCTTTCAATTACAGAGGCCCTAAGTTTGATACTATGAATGCGGCGTTTGGTATCTTGCTGCCGTTCAGTATGTCCGGTAAAATCGGTACAGGTATCAACACTCAATTCACTTGGGTAAAGAGAAAGTGGCGTCTGGTCAATAACCTTCCTCAAAATATTCTCGATTTCACTAATAGCCCAACACCAGGTGTTCCTGGATCGGGTAGAAATCCTGGAACCAAACAAAAAGACGGACAGGTCTTGGCAGGTAAGTTGGGTTATACCGATAAATTCTTCGGTGTAGGAAATACCCACTTTATTACCAACTATGGTCAATGGACAGCTATGGCCTTGGATCCGCTGACTAACCTTCCGGCGACAGGTTCAGGTACTTTTGGTGTCACCACCGGTGGTCCTACCCACCTAGTTGGTACTAACTGGGGTGTTGGTATCCAACAGGATGTTGATGCCGCTGGTTCTTGGCTCTATCTGCGTTACGACAACATGTCGCTAAAAAGAAAAGGTAGAGGACAAAACGACAAGTTCAAGCCAGTACAAATCGTGTACTCAGGTTTGACAGTCAGGTTCTAAACCGAACTAAAGTCTAACAAGAAGCCTCCTGCCAAAGGGTCCCACCCCGGCAGGGGGCTTTTTTTGTTGTTTGTAGGTGGAGTGAAATTTCCCCATCCCCGTCATTGCGAGCCCTTCTTGGGGTGCGGCAATCTACTGTGGTGCCGCCGTTATTGATTAGTAAATTGCTGCGAAGAAAATAGATTGCCACGCCCCAAGCGGGGCTCGCAATGGCGGGGGTGGTGGCTGATTTATTTATTCACATCAATGTCCAAATTTGATATGTTTCTCCAAAAATAGGGGGGGAAAACTATATGCAACCAGCAACTTACATAATGGCCAGCAGAAAAGATGGAGTAGTTTATACTGGGGTTACGGCTTATTTGGTTCACAGAACTTATCAACACAAAAATCCTACGAAGAAGTGTTTTTCCAGTCAATATCATTGTTCCCATTTAGTTTACTATGAGTTTTATGCATCGATGGATGAGGCAATCGCCCGTGAAAAGCAAATCAAGGGCGGCTCAAGAAAAAAGAAGGTTGATCTGATAGAAAAAATGAATCCACAATGGCGTGATTTATATAGGGATATTATATAGATTCTCCATCCCCGTCATTGCGAGCCCCTCTTGGGGCGTGGCAATCTACTTTGGTGTTGCCGTTTTGCATAAGTCTGAAGCGAAGAAAGTAGTTTGCCACGCCCCAAGAGGGGCTCGCAATGACGGAGGTTGGGCATTTTGGTGACCCTAAAACAATCCTTCGTCATTAGAAGCAACAGAAGCAACTCGACACCTAAAATGCGGTAAATTTTAATAAAGACGACCCCACACCCGTCATTGCGAGCCCCTCTTGGGGCGTGGCAATCTACTTTTTTCGTTTTAGCAACCTTTAGCGAGCGGACAAACCTCAGTAGATTGCCACGCCCCAAGAGGGCTCGCAATGACGGGGGTTTTGTCATTTTGTTTCCACTACAACAACTCTCCATGACGTATATTGGGGTCTGGAAAATCGCAAAAAATTCGCGTATTACATCAAATAATTAACTATAAATTAATCAATGTGTAATATATTTAAACATGGACGGTATTAATACCGTTCTTCTTTATGGTACAATGAAATGAAACATGTATGCAAAGAACAGATCATATGGACGATGTAGCAAATAACCTTTTAACAATTAACAACTTAGTTGTTCGTTTTTCGGGCATTGTTGCTTTGAATAATGTAAGCTTCGCAATGCATGAGGAACAGATCTTAGGGCTCATTGGTCCTAACGGATCAGGTAAAACGACTTTATTCAATTGTTTTAGTCGTCTGGTGGAGCCTGCAGAAGGTGAAATATTATTTAAAGGTCAAAACATTTTACAACATCCACCACACAAGATTGTGGGTTTGGGAATTAGTCGCACGTTTCAGCATTTGGCTCCATACCATTCCATGACCGTATTGGAGAATGTTATGGTGGGTGGGCACTCGCTAGCGAAGGCCGGAACTATTGCCAATGCTTTATCTCTGCCCAGCGCGCGCGCGGATAACAAACTGCTTCGTGAGCGTGCTATGGAAATACTGGATGATTTTGGCCTGGCTGATATTGCGCATTCACCCATTAAATCACTGCAGTTTGTCACCATTAAACGTATGGATATGGCGCGCGCATTGATGTGCCGCCCTAGACTGTTGCTCTTAGACGAGCCCGCTGGTGGTTTAAGTCATGGGGATATTGAAGGATTGAAGGAAATGATCTTGGACCTAAGGGACAGATACAAGATCTCCATATTACTCATTGAACACCACATGAAATTACTCATGGAAGTTTCTGATTATGTGATTGCTCTGAATTCGGGTCAGCTCATAGCGCATGGTACAGCAAAGCATGTGCAAGAACATCCTGAAGTGATCAAAGTTTATTTGGGAGCCAGTGATTGATATGACATTTTTTGAAGCCCGCCATTTAGATGTATTCTTTGCTTACAACCAAGTGGTATTTGACGTGAACTTTAAGGTGGAAGAAGGCCAGGTATGCAGCATACTGGGCGCCAATGGTGCAGGTAAAACATCCATATTAAATGGAATTATTGGTCTCTATGAAAAAAAAGGCCAGGTCATTTTCCAAGGCCAAGACATATCAAAAATGGAAACCCACGACATCATCAGAAGTGGTGTCGCTTATGTACCCGAAATGAGGGGGACGTTCCAGGAGCTTTCAGTTGCTGAGAACCTCTTAATGGGCTCGTACCTGAGGAAAGACAAAGTAGCTATTAAGGACGACCTAGACTTGGTGTATACCTATTTCCCCATTCTGAAAGAGCGGCTTTATCAACAGGCCGGCACCCTATCCGGCGGTGAGCAACAAATGCTTGCCATAGCCCGCACCATAATGCAAAAACCCAAACTGTTGTTGATGGATGAGCCGTCATTGGGTCTGGCGCCGTTGTTGATCAAAGCCATATTTTCCTCGGTTCGTAGAATATGCGATGAGGCAAAAATAAGTGTTCTACTGATCGAACAAAACGTTTCTTTGGCCTTAGGCATTGCTGATTATGTTTATCTGATTGAAACAGGCAGAGTTGTTTTATCTGGAACGCCGGATGTATTTAAAAACGATAAATCCATCCAAAAAGCCTATTTAGGTATTACATGAGAGAGGTTATCGCATGCATAGGTTCTTAGAATTCTTCTTTCTTGGTCTTACCAATGGCGCCATATACGCCAGCCTGTCGTTGTCTATTGTGATTCTCATGCAAACCATGAGGCTGCCCAATTTCTCGCAAGGTGAATCGGCTACATTTTCCACATTGTTCGGTTCATTTTTAATCGTGAGCGGCGTACCTGCATTACTTGCGGTACCTATGACCCTGGTCTTTGCATTTTGTTGGGGCCTGTTGCTGCACAGACTCTTTTATAAGCCAGTTGAGCATGCGGGCGCCTCCAGTCAGCTTCTCGTGTTAATTGGTCTTTTCTTGGGTATTAATGGCCTTTCAGGAATCCTTTATGGTGGCGGCGTACACTATTTTCCATACCCATTTCCTAAAGCAGATCATTTGTTCGATAATGATTATCTTTCTAATAACCAGTTGTTTGTGCTCGTTGTAATTTCTGGCCTCATCGCTGGATTTACTTATTTCTACCGCTATACCAAACTAGGTTTGGCCTTGCGGGCACTGGCACAAAATCCAGTATCCTGTTCCCTCATGGGCATTAACTCCTCGCGCATGCTTATGATCAATTGGGGTGTGGCGGCTGTAATAGCAGCGGTTGCTGGCATGTTGGTGGCACCTATCGTTTCTCTTAACTACAACATGATGTCAGGCATATTAATTTATGCTTTTGCAGGCTGTTTATTGGGCGGTATATACAGTCCTTTCGGCGCGGTCTTTGGCGCTATAAGCATATCCATCATGAACACCATGGTGTTCTTTTACTTTGGCTGGCTGGATCGCAGTCTAGAAATGCTGCTGACTTTTTCGGTCATTGTTGTGGTGCTGATATTTAAACCCGGCGGTTTGTTTTCCCGCAAAACCATATCGCGAATGTAGGGGGAACTTATGTTGAAAAAAGACATCATGAATCCGAGCAACACTTGGCAGACGACTTTGTTTACTGTTGCTTGTCTACTATTTGTGCTGGTCCCTCTGTTTGCAGCAAGTCCATACAGAACAGCTGAATTTTCAGCCGTGATTATTTATGCCATTGTTTTGATGGGATTGAACTTGGTTACTGGTTACAGTGGACAGATTTCCTTGGGTCACGGTGCTTTTTATGCGCTTGGCGCCTATTTTGGAGCCGTTTCTTTACCGTATTTTGGTGAGTACTATGGTTTAATGATACCAGCAGCTGCCCTCGTTGGACTGGTAGTGGGATACGTTATTGCTAGGCCCGGAATTAAGTTGGAAGGCCCCTTTTTAGCTTTGGTTACGTTTGCCTTGGCCATAGTTGTGCCTGGCATCATAATAGCATTGGAAGAATATACGGGCGGTCAGAATGGGCTCAATGTTGAATACGTAACCATTCCAGCATGGGCCGGATATTTAGGGTTTGATGACATGGGTGCCTTTCAGTGGGTGCAATTAAACGATGACCAATGGTTGTATTTAATTACAAGTCTTATAGCCATTTTTATGTTTTATATAGCTTTCAATCTGATTAAAGGTACGTTCGGAAAAGCGACCATTGCCGTTCGTGATAACCCTATTGCCGCTTCCACCATGGGTATCGATGTGGCTAAAAACAAAGTCCAAGTATTTGCCATTAGCGTAATGTATGCAACAGTTGGGGGTAGTTTACTTCCTCTGGTGGTTCACTTTATTTCTCCTGGCTCATTTTCATTCTATCAATCCATATACTTGCTTACGGCGATCTTGGTGGGTGGTATAGCTTCTAGGTTGGGTCCGATTTACGCTGCTATTTACCTGGTGTACATGAATAAATGGTTGATACTTTTTTCGACGGCCGCGCCTGCACTTGTAGGTGGCTTTCTTATCATACTCATCATTATCATATCGCCAGCAGGATTTGATGGAATCTTAAAAGGCGTTTATTCCTGGTTTAGGAGTAGAGTGAAAAAGGATGTACAAGCAGGGGGCACGCAATAACATGCTGATATTATTTTACATTAATTTGTATTTGAATCTTAGGCACAAATAAGTTGTAAAATACGTATCAGAGTAACTATTGCTGCTAGACTTTAGATTAATAAGTTTATATCATGTCAGTAGATGAAATAGGAAATTTACAATCATATTTATCCAAAAAGATAAATAGATCAGTAATCTAACCTAAAATTAATAATTCAGAGATATAATCTGAACATAAGACCACTAAACAGGAGAGTGAAAAAAAATGAAAAAGAATAAATTATTACTGCTTTTGGCCGCTGTTTGCATGATAGGTTCATCCTATGATGCGCAAGCCCAGGATAAAGCAGCAGCGCCTGCTAGCACAGGAAAAAAGTATGATCCTGGCGTGACGGATACGGAGATTAAAATAGGTTCTACCGCGCCACTTTCTGTGTTTGGTGGCATCTTTGTTAAGTATAATAAGATGCTGAATGCTACCTATCAATATTTTAATGAGAAAGGCGGCGTCAATGGCCGCAAAATTACTCTTATAACTCTGGATGACGCCTTTAATACTTCTTATACAGTGAGTCAAACTCGTAAGCTTATTGAAGAAGAACAAGTGTTTATGATGGCCCATCAAATCGGAGCAGCGCAGGCCTTGTCGGTTCGGTCATATTTGAATAAGAAAAAAATTCCTTCATGGATGATTAGCTCAGGGTCGCCTCTATTTAACAATCCTGGCCAGTATCCTTACTCATTCCAGGGCCAGAACGACAATACTGTCGAAATGGGTATGTATGTGGATTTTATTCTAAAAAACTATCCTGACGCTAAAATTGCATACATGGGCTCAACTGATGAAAGTGGTCAACCATACTTAAGAGCTCTTAAAGCTAAATTAAAAGCGGCAGGTAAAGAAAAAATGCTTGTGGGTCAACAGATGGCTTACCCAACAGATGCGACTATTTCTGCGCAAATGTTGGCTCTTAAAGAGTCAGGCGCAAATGTATTGGTGTCTATCTTGGGTATTCCTCAGCAAATTCAGTCTATACAAGAG
Source organism: Alphaproteobacteria bacterium (assembly GCA_041738135.1). Classification (GTDB taxonomy): domain Bacteria; phylum Pseudomonadota; class Alphaproteobacteria; order JAGOMX01; family JAGOMX01; genus JAGOMX01. The sequence continues at coordinate 23,068 of JBGSQK010000020.1, read as the reverse complement.
GCTAGGTCCAGTGGTTGGAAGTTGGATCTGCATATTATCAATATCTCTTCGTCATCCCGTGAGGCAACTTTTGACTTCACAGGTCTAGAAGCAGCAAAAGGTATTGTTTCAACCACCTTCGCTAAAGATCCAGCTGATCCTCGTTGGGACAATGATCCAGCAATGATTGAATACAAGGATTTCATGAGGAAGTATATGCCCAATGAGAAAATCAATGACGTCTTCTTCATAGCCTTTTGGGGTTGGGCAAATACCACTATACAAGTTTTACAAAAATGTGGTGAAAATTTAACCAGGGAGAATTTCTTGAAGCAAGCTCAAAATATTAAGTTTGATCTGCCTTTAAGTTTGCCCGGTTCGATTACTCAGATAACGCCAAATGATTACAACTGGTACAAAAAGATATTTTTGGCACAGTTTGATGGCCAACTATATCAGCAAATCGATGCAAACAAGCCTGCGCCTATAAAGCTGCAATAAGTTTGATTTAGTTACTATAAGAAGCAAGGGGTCCAACATTGTTGGGCCCCTTTTTTATTGGGCTTGTATGGGGTAATTCTTTGAGTGGTGTGGCCGGCTGATTGCTGTGAGTATTTGTAAGAAAAAATGGTGAGATGGTCTGTCTGATTGAAACCGTTGTGACTCAGAAACGGTATTGTTGGTGTTGGAGAGAGAGTTGGCTTATGGCAATTGGAAAAATTGCTAATACTACACCACCACTCTGCCTCCCCGATTAAATGCATCCGGCTTGTAAGACCCCTTACCCCACTGCCCTTAACTTAATCGCAGCCGCCCTCTCACCCCTACGCTTCGCTCTGAACCTACTTCCGCTTGGGGAGAGGTTAAAGGCTATCTAGACGCCCGCAGCAGCGCATCCAAATTAGGATTGCGGAAGTATCCGCTGGGTGTTTTAACCACAAGCGATGCAAACGCATTGAAGGCTTTTGAGTTTGCGCTCATGATCCCGATAATGTGTATTTTGTCGTCTTTACCAACTGCAAGCAATGGGCCACCGCTGTCGCCTTGGGCTGCGCGTATGATCTGCATGTCCTTATGATCTAAGTTCTCTTTTCCAAGTAAAAGCTCAAATTCTTTTTTGGGCTCTGGAGTTTCTCCATTAACGCTGGCTTGAATGTCAGCTACAAGATTGGACATCATAATGCCCCAGTCACCCATGTCCATCAGGCCGTGAAGTGTTTGAACCATGGATTGTTTTTCATGATTTGGTTTGCTTCGCTTTCCGTAGCCGACCAAGAGTCCTTCTTTAGGCAGCTCAGACCTTACTTCAGGCACTGAAACACCTGTAAGATCTTTTACTGGTGCTTCAAGAGTCAATATTGCAATGTCTGCTTTCACATCATCCTTGTCCGGGTCCACCAGGTTTGAGTTAAACGCATTGATAAAGCTGGCATCCACAGTTAAATATTTTGCGCGATAAAGCACATCCGGCGGGATAGATAAATCTAATATGTTTTCGTTAGACCAAAAAACGCGCTTATGGGAAATATCAATCCTCACAGGCCCTGTCTTTTGGGGAACGCTTTTCGGCAGTATAGCCTTAAAAAGGTGGCCTGCTGTTAAGATTCTGTTGTCGCCAATATAAGTTCCTGTGCCAATAGAAGCCGATGCGTTCTCGATAGTAAACACGGCACCGACCGCGTTGATGTGCTTGCTACTTATTTTACCGTTTACTGCTGGTATAGATTTGTCTTGTTCAGCGTTAGCATGGTACGCCAATGCGGCCAATAGAGTTGCACATACGATAAGTTGTTTGAAAACGCTCATGTGACCTCCAGATCAAATAGGATGTTGTCCTATTTTCAGTATGGAGTAAATTTCTTACGAAATTATGAATATTTGCTAAAAATGGCGGGAGTGACGGGACTCGAACCCGCGGCCTCCGGCGTGACAGGCCGGCGCTCTAACCAACTGAGCTACACCCCCTATGGGGAATAAGATTGTACATCCTTAACCCGAGGGCTATGGGATGTCAAGTAAGGAATTAAGTGGTGGGTGATGACGGGATCGAACCGCCGACCCCCTCGGTGTAAACGAGGTGCTCTCCCAGCTGAGCTAATCACCCCAAATTCCTTAAGGTAAGTATGAGGACTAACATACTCATCCGAGCGCCATAGTGCAAGATGTTTTTGTATGAATCATAAGGAAAATTTGTTTTAGCGGCGAGGACGCATAAAAAGAGCCAGTGAAAACACTTCCACCGGCTCTATAAATCTTAAAGTGAAGATGCTTTACGCAGCAACACATTCTTTCAAAGCTTTACCAGCCTTAAACTTTGGCAGACGAGTCGCAGGAATGCGGATTTTTTCGCCTGTGCGTGGGTTGCGGCCTTCAGTTGCTTTACGGTTAGAAACTGTGAAAGTACCGAAGCCAACAAGACGTACGTCTTCTTGACGGCTCAATGAGCGAGAAATTGCTTCGAAACAGCAATCAACTGCACAACATGCTTGGCTCTTTTTTAAACCAGTCTCGTTTGCTACGTAAGTAATCAGATCATTCTTGTTCACGATAGTGTCCTTTCTTTTATAAGATGTTTTAGGTAGTCAACTGTTACAATTCTAAGTCTACTTAACTAAAACACTGACGTCAACGCCATAAATACAGAAAATATCCAAATTATTCAAAAGACGTAATAAAAAGGTTTTTAATTAAACGGCCAAAAACTTGGCTTTTTCACGGTAGATGCAAGCTTTCAAACATAATTATTGTTTCTTTACATACACTTAGAAATGCTCTGATAGATAAGATTTATTGTCATCAAAAAACCGACTATCATGTCATAAGTTTTCTTTGTAGAATTAAGAAAAAATAGGTATGAATCGCATGCGATATATATTATTCCTGTTCTCATTATTCACTGTCACACCAAGTTTTTCATCTTCTGATGAGTTAAAACTTAAAACCCTTATTTCACAACAAAACTGCTTACATAGTGATAAACATATAGGTGAATACCAAGTTCTATTGGGTGAGTGGCAGGCTGAACTTTCTAGTCTTCCAAGCAAACCTGCTCAAACCTATTTCTTTTGGACGGATGCCGGGAAAGATGAATATTGGTTGCGACCTTTTTTGACAAATCTGCGGGCAGATCTGGCTCATTTTGGTGTCAAGATAGGTGATCGTGTGGGCAATCATTTGGGTATGGGTAAATATTTACCCGATGAAGTAGCCTTGGTTTCGTGTGAGAAAATTCTGTTGCTAATGACTGATGAACTAGCATTATGCTCTTCATCGAGAAATTATGATCTATCAAGGGCGGACCTTAGTGTTATTTCCTTAAGGCTAAATGGCGCTAAAGGTGTAAAACTAAAGTCAGGCAGTATTTTGCCCATGTGTGTCTCCGGTTACTCCATTGGCTTGTATAGTGTGGTGAATGAATCTCCTGAGTGTTTTCTGGACGAAGAAAAAATGGGTTTATATTCCTCATATTTTCAGCTTTTGATCAGGTTAATTCAGTTCACATGCGACGTTCCAAGTGAGGTTGATTTTTTCAGCAAATCACTAATGGTTTTGCTCACAGCAAGAAAGGAGCTGACAGCGGAATTGAAGCTGTAGCAGCTTAACTTGATTAAATCACGTCATCCAGAGCAGCATAAGCGAAGCGTTGCTGCGTGGGATCCAGCATAAGTGTGTGAGCGAATGCGAACTCGATTGTATTTAACACGGAGCTCGCAAGAGCTCGCACATATATGCTGGATCCTTCGCTTCCTCCGCAAGGGGCGGAGGCGCGCTCTGGATGACGAACTTTTGGTGAATGGATACAGAAATCACTTTTGTTGTTCGATAAGTTTTGTCTGCTTTTCTTTGCTTTGAATTTGGATTGTTCTAGGCTTCATAGCTTCAGGAATTTCTCGGATCAGTTCGATCTTGAGTAACCCGTTTTCCATGAAGGCCGTGCCGGTCTTGATGAAATCAGCCAGCTGGAAATGTTTTTCGAATGCCCGTCCGGCAATGCCACGGTAGAGATATTCAACCTTGTTTTTATCACGAGCCGCTTTTCCTGCGATGACCAGGGTATTGTCTTGAACTGTAATGGTAATCTCGTCTTCTGAAAAACCAGCAACGGCTACAACAATGCGGTAAGTGTCTTCGCCTAGCTTTTCGATGTTGTACGGAGGGTATGTTTCAGAAGCGCTGTCTGCTCGCATGGCGGAGTCCATCATGCGCATCAAATGGTCAAATCCGACGGTTGTCCGGATGAGGGGTGATAAATCGTATGTGGTCATGGTCATATCCTTTCACAGTTAAGCAATATGTTAACTCCTCATCTAGCACGTCATCTACGCGCGAAAGTCTGTGCTCCGGTGCTCACGTACTAAAATGTACGCTCCGCTCCGGTGCTCGACTTTCACACGTAGCTAACGCACTAGCTGAGGAGTTTTGTTAAGCCCACCAAAAAGTCGAGCTGATGTAGCAATTTAAAGCCCCGAAAGCACTTTATTTTTAGCCACAAGTATATTTTATACCATTTCTGTGGAAAACGTCAAAAAAAATCATTGCGGAAGGCTGCGGGATTTGGTACTTGAATGAGCTTGAGGTTCTTATCTCAAAAGTGGAGGGGTGGCCGAGCGGTTGAAGGCGCACGCCTGGAAAGTGTGTATACAAGAAATTGTATCGTGGGTTCGAATCCCATCCCCTCCGCCAGCTTTTGCTCTACGAGCTTCAGCTGGCAGGCCCCGTGTTCATTTCAAATCGATCTTTAACACCCCACATCAATCTCTATTGTTCGATTAGACTTATAGTGTAAACTGTATGTAAAACAGTGAGGGCATCATGTCTGATAATAAAAATAAAGTAGTAATAGTAACTGGCGGTTCTTCGGGAATTGGAAGAGCTACGGTTAGGGAGTTCTTAAAGCAAGGTTTTACAGTTTATAGCTGTGCTAGGCGCGTGGAGTTAATGAAGGATTTGGAAGGCGAGGGAGCCAAGATTATCCAGCTGGATGTGACCAAATCCAGTAGTATTAAAGCCTGCATTAAGCAAATAGTTGGGGAATCTGGACGTATCGATGTGCTGGTGAATAATGCTGGTTACGGTTCTTACGGAACCGTTGAGGACGTTCCCATCAGTGAAGCAAAGACGCAATTTGAAGTAAATTTATTTGGCTTGGCTGAAATGACGCAAGTGGTATTGCCCATCATGCGGAATCAAAGTTCTGGTCGGATAATAAACATAGGTTCAATGGGTGGTAAAGTATGGTTTCCATTGGGAGCTTGGTATCATGCAACGAAGCATGCAGTTGAGGGCTTCTCAGACTGTTTGCGTTATGAGGTCAAACCTTTTGGGATCAAAGTAGTCCTTATTGAACCCGGCATCATAAAGAGTGAGTGGATGAAGATATCTATGGAGCATTTGCAAAAAGTTTCTCCCAACAGCGCTTATAAAGTTCTTATCGATAAATGTCTGAAGATGTATTTCGATTCTGAAAAAATGGGTAGGGATCCTTCTAATGTGGCAGGAGCAATCTACAAAGCTTCAACGCAAGCCCGACCTAAGGCGCGCTACGTGGTAGGGTTAGATGCTAGAGCAATTTTAATAATAAGAAGGCTACTGCCTGATTCAGTATATGATTGGGTAATTGCTATGTACTCCGGTGTGCCCAAAAAGATGGGGTAAAAATTACTTCGCCTTGACAACTTTAACGAAAACTTAACCTTTATTCTGCTACTATATAGCAGTGAGTTGGGCATAAATCAATCACAGGTATATAGTGAAGGAGCTAGACATGTTCATTAAAAACTTTATTAAAATCATATTCGGATCTCTGGTCTACCCCATTGTAAACCTGCCCCGCTTGCTTGTTCCATTTTTGGTGACGCTAGCCGTGTGCCTAGCGATTGGCTATGTGGCTTTTACTTTCAATTTGGAAGCTTTAACCAAAGGGTTAGAGGGTATGGGCTTAGCTATGGTCTTGCTTAACATTATTCTGGTTCTCGTCTTTTTATTGGCGACAATACCATTGCTTGCTTCGGTCACACGTCACATCGTTTTAAGTGAAAAAATTGACATGATTGTCTTGGGGCGTATATTAAATAAACGGGAGTTTAGCATACTTTATGCTTGGATAAAGGTTTTCTTTGTTTATTTATTGCCCCTCGTTATTGTCGGTCTGGCTTTATTCTATCTTGATAACTACATTGATATGGTGATACCAACCTTTGGATTAGGCTTTAATTTAACTTTAGGGCCTCTCTTGATCGTTGGAGGGTTTATTTTAGGCCTTTACTTGTTCATTCGTGGAAGCATGGCCCCTATTACAGGTGCTTTGGATAGAGGGATAAGTCTGGGGCGTTCGTTTAGCATTACTAAAAGTCATAGTTTTAGTATATTTCTAACCCTCGTGTTCTTAATTGCATTGATGTTACTGGCTGTGTTTCTGCTCTTTCACACAACCGGTATCACCTTAGCGGAGTTAGACGCCAACGCTTTGTTAACATTACCAACAAGCGAGAAGCTTATCCTGATTGCCGAAGTGGTTTCCATACGTCTGTTAGCGGCGATTATATTTGTAGCTGCTCTTTCCAAACTCTATGTAGTTATCAGTAGCAAGGGATAGCTAAAAAATAATTATACAAAAGCCTAGGCAAGCATTCTGCCACAGGCTTTTGTATTGATCTGCAATTTTAATGAGCACCCGAAATAATTCAAACGTGTCAATTTATCTTTCATTTGTCTGGTAATGTCTTTAATATACATTGTAGGTGAATTGCACGCTGATAACTTTGAACTTATCAAAGATCCGGCTGGCTAATAATAAGAAGAAAATTCAGCAAGGAGATCCTCATTTGAGGACGCAAGGCATACTCGTTATATTCTGCCTATTTTTTGGGGGCTGTGCCGTGGGGCCTGATTTTGAGGCACCACCCGCACCTGTGACGGCTCAGTTTATGGAGTCTGAGTTGCCGGTGCTAACCGTTTCCACCACGGGAGAGGGCGGAGCGGCGCAGGTATTTGTGCTGGGGGGCGATATTCCAGGCCAATGGTGGGATTTGTTTCGTTCTCAACACATCAATGATTTAATCAAAAAAGGTATTAAAAATAACAATAGTTTACAAGCTGCCCAGGCAGCTTTGCGGGCGGCGGATGCAAATTATCGTGCATCTATTGGCAATTTATTTCCATTTATATCTGCAGGGGCGAATGCTTCACGACTTAAGGTAAATGGCAGCGCAGGTGGTTCTTCGTCGTCACCACGCACATTTAATTTATTTGCGGCTGGGCTCAATGTGGCATACACCCTTGATGTGTTTGGAGGTATTAGGCGACAAATTGAATCGGATGGGGCGTTAGTAGACTTCAAGGATTACGAGGAAAAGGCCACTTACCTAACTCTTACGGGTAACATAGTTGCCACAAGTATAATTGAAGCTTCGTTGCGCGAGCAGATTAAGGCAACAAATGAGTTGATTAAGTTGCAAGAGAATAACTTGGATATTTCCCGCAAGCGTTATAATTTAGGCGCTATATCGCAAATAGATGTTTTGGCGCAAGAGACGCAATTGTCTCAAACCAAAGCGACACTTCCTCCATTGCAGGATGCGCTTGCAAAAACGCGTACGACTCTTTCTGTCCTCATCGGCGAGTTGCCCAGCGAAAGCAAATTGGCAACCATACTTTTAAGTCAAATCAGTCTTCCTGTGAAAATTCCTGTTAGTGTGCCTTCTTCATTGGTAAAGCAGCGTCCTGATGTGAAAGCAGCTGAGGCGCTTCTTCATGCTGCCAGTGCTCAAATTGGTGTGGCCACGGCAAATCTTCTCCCCCAGCTCACATTGTCGGCCAACTACGGAGGAAGTGCAAATGTGCTTAAAGACCTGTTCAAAGATTCCGCCAATGTTTGGAGTGTGCTCGGAAACATAGCTCAACCAATCTTTAAAGGCGGTACGTTATTAGCGCAGCGTGAGGTTGCCATCGCTAACTTTGAGCAAGCTTATGCAGAATATCGTCAAGTGGTTTTGGAAGCTTATCAAAATGTAGCAGATATATTGTACTCCCTTGAACAGTCAGCGCAGCAGTTGAAGATTAGTACCGAATCGGAACGTGCAGCAACCGAGACCTTAAAGATGGTTCAAACTCAGTATGATTTGGGTGCGGTAAGCTATCTGAACCTGACCGTGGCATTATTGCAATATCACACAGCAAGGATCAATAAGATCAGAGCGCATGCTGCTCGTTTGTCTGACACAGTAGCTCTTTTTCAAGCTCTGGGCGGTGGTTGGTGGAATAGTGCGACATCAGTACAATTAGAATCGGGAGATAAATAATGTCGACAAGTATGCGTAAGATGCTCATCTGGTCGTTTGTGGTTTTTGGCTGCATATTGTTCTATCTGTATGTCTATCCATTTGTTTTAAATAGCATGATGGGGGCGAGGCAAATGCCACCTATGACGGTGTCAGCTATGCAAGTACAGGAGGACACATGGCAATTTAGGTTGCAAGCAACCGGTAGCTTAACGACTTATAATGGAATTTATGTAACCCCCGAAATACCAGGCATGGTAAAAGAGATAATATTTGCAGCTGGCGCGGAAGTGAATAAAGGAGATCCCCTTGTAGAACTGAATGCGGACACAGAAAAAGCACAATTGGCTGCCCTTGAGGCGCAAGCAGAGCTTGCAAAAGTTACGTACGAGCGAGATTTAAAGCAATTTAATGTAAAGGCCGTTAGTAAAGCCGCCCTGGATACGGACGAGGCTGATCTGAAAAACAAAAAAGCTCAGGTTGCACAGCAGGCGACAATTGTTGAGAAAAAGCATATACGTGCGCCCTTTAAAGGTCGCTTAGGAATAGCTCTGGTGAATGTGGGCCAATATCTAAACCCGGGAGATAAAATAGTAAGCTTACAAGATCTTGAGCATATTTATGTTAATTTTCATTTGCCACAGCAAGATTTACAGCATATCGCTATTAATCAAGAAGTCTCTTTAACAGTCGATGGTGTTAAAGAAGCTGTTTATAAAGGAAAAATCACCACAATTAACCCAGACGTTGATCCTGCAACCAGGAATGTGGAAGTACAAGCATTAATGCCTAATCCTAAAGAGCAGCTTTTGCCAGGAATGTACGGGCTGGTGGAGGTTAATGTTGGCAAACCACGGGAATTCCTCACATTACCTCAAGCTGCTGTTAGTTATAACCCCTATGGTGATATTATTTATGTGCTCACAGAGAAAGAAAAAGATGCCAATGACCAAACATTGTATACAGCCAATCAGAAGTTTGTAACATTGGGCGAAACCAGGGGTGATCAAATTCAGGTGTTAAAGGGGATTGAGAAAGGAGATTTGGTGGTGACATCCGGGCAACTGAAGTTAAAGAATGGTAGTGTTGTTATTATCAACAATGCTGTAAGTCCGCCTAATAGCGCTAACCCTGAAATGAGTGGCGACAAATAGATGAAATTTACTGATCTTTACATTAATAAACCCGTACTTGCCATTGTGGTGAGCTTGGTAATATTCGTTCTTGGTGTGCGTTCCCTTGGCTTAATGCCTATACGTGAATTTCCTTTTACACAAAATGCTGTGGTTACTGTTTCAACTAGTTATTCGGGTGCAGATGCAGAAGTTATTGCCAGTTTTCTTACAACCCCTCTTGAACGTGCCATTGCTCAAGCCAATGGTATTGATTTTCTAACATCTACCAGCACAGAAAACAGTAGTACTATAACGGCTAATTTGAGACTAAACTATGATCCCCAAAGAGCTTTAACCGAGATAAGTGCAAAAGTTAATTCTGTCCTTAATCAATTACCAAGAGATGCCCAATTGCCATCCCTGAATCTTTCAGTGGGTGGCACTCTTGATGCAGTGTATATAGCATTTTACAGTGATGTTTTGCCCAATAATAAAATCACAGACTATCTTGTGCGGACTGTTCAGCCCAAAATGCAAGCCATACCAAATGTTCAGTTGGCTCAAATAATTGGGGGAAGAAATATAGCGTTAAGAGCTTGGCTTGATCCCGTAAAAATGTCAGCCTTGGGTTTGACGTCTTCTGATGTATCGGCTGCCTTGCTCGCTAATAATGTGACGGCTGTGGTTGGAAGAACAGATGGGCAGGGTGTAACCATTAACATGACATCTGATACAGGGCTCACCAATGCCAAAGAATTTGAAGATCTCGTCGTTAAATCGGATAACGACACCCTGGTAAAGCTGAAAGATATCGCTAAGATAAGTGTGGGCGCAGAAAGCTATGACACAAAAGTTAAATTTGACGGTCACGAGGCTATCTATATCGGAGTTCAGGTGGCGCCTGATGCGAATCTTCTAACCGTGGTTAAAAGTGTTAAAAATATTCTTCCTGAAATTCAGGCGGCTTTACCACAGGGGATGAAAGCAGAAATTGCTTATGATTCGACCAAATACGTTGATTCATCTATTAATGAAGTGATTTGGTCTCTCATTGAAGCAGTGATAATAGTCATCTTGGTTATTTTCCTTTTTCTGGGTTCACTTAGAACTGTAATTATACCAGTGGTTGCTATCCCACTTTCGATTATCGGAACTTTTTTTGTTATGTATGTACTGGGATATTCTATCAATGTGTTAACACTTCTTGCGCTGGTTCTATCCATTGGTCTTGTGGTTGATGATGCCATTATCGTTGTGGAAAATGCTTATCGGCATATGGAATCAGGAATGAAAGCTAAGGATGCAGCCTTATTAGGCGCCCGAGAGTTAGCAAATCCGATCATTGCCATTACGGCGGTTTTAATTGCCGTTTATCTACCTATAGGGTTTATGGGAGGGTTAACAGGAGCCTTATTTACTGAATTTGCATTTACTGTTGCTGGGGCTGTTACAATATCGGCAATAATAGCATTAACCTTATCACCGATGATGTGTTCCAAGTATCTTAAAGTTGCAGGTGAAAGTCAGTATGCAATAATTCTAAATTATCAATTCGGTAGGTTGGAAAAGAAGTATCTGGGTGCTTTGCATAACAGTTTAAATAACTTAATTGTTGCTGCTGTATTTTCGATTATCGTCATAATAAGTTTGGTTCTTATATATAAAGGTTCCAAATCAGAATTGGCTCCTCAGGAAGACCAGGGCGTTGTTCTCAGCTTATTGAGGGCGTCCCCTAACTCAACTCTGGAGCAAACGGAGATTTTTGATAAGCAAGTCTATGATATATACTACGAGATTCCTGAAAAGGATCACATTTTTCAGATAGAGGGTAGAGGTGGCTTGAACGTAGGTTTCAATGGATTAAGATTAAAGCCGTGGGACGAAAGAACTGTAACTTCCCATCAAATACTTGTAGAACTTCAAAAGAAATTTGGACAGATAGCAGGAGCGACCATAGGCGCATTCCAGCGGCCCTCTTTGCCTGGTTCTGGTTCTGGCTTTCCTTTTCAGATGGTCATACAAACTACTGAATCATATATTCCTTTAGACGCTGTATCAACGGACATAAGAGAGAAGGCTCTCGCAAGTGGTTTGTTCTTGTTTCTTGAAACAGATCTGAAAATTGATAAAGCTCAGACACGTATAGATATAGACCGTGAAAAGGCTGCTCTTTTGGGCTTAAGCATGAAAGATATCAGCAATGTGCTTCAATCATCCTTGAGCCAAGGGTACTTGAATTATTTCAGTTACGCAGGCAGAAGCTATCAAGTGATTCCTCAGCTGGAAAGAAAGGAGCGAATAAATGTGAATCAAATTCTTAATAATTATGTCAAAACAAATAAGGGTGATTCTGTTTCTTTGTCGACTATAGCCACTTTGAAAACGGTAGCCGTGCCGCAATCGATTAATCATTTTCAGCAACTTAATTCCGCGATTATTTCAGGGGTTACGCGTCCTGGCGTGGCCATAGGGCAAGCCATTGAGGCCGTGAATAAGCTAGGTAAAGAAGTTTTGCCGCAAGGGTACTTAATGGACTTTGCTGGCCAATCCAGACAATTTATCCAGGAAAGCGGAAGCTTACAGTACACGTTCTTATTTTCTATTATCATCATCTTTTTATCGTTGGCCGCCCTCTTTAACAGTTTCAGAGATCCTCTGATTATTCTGATCAGCGTGCCCATGTCCATATGCGGTGCTATGATCTTCATTGCTCTGGGTGTGGGGGGAGCTACCCTTAACATTTATACAGAAGTTGGATTGGTCACGCTAATTGGGCTGATCAGCAAGCACGGTATTTTGATTGTACAATTTGCCAATGATCTGAGGGCTGAAGGCCTTAAAAAACGAGAAGCGCTGGAGCAGGCTGCATCCATTCGTTTGCGACCTATTCTGGTGACAACCGCAGCCATGGTTTTGGGCGTGCTACCGTTGCTTACGGCATCAGGAGCAGGGTCTGCGAGCCGGTACGGTATCGGCCTGGTTATTTTCACGGGTATATCCATCGGGACGTTCTTTACACTGTTCATCGTCCCGGCTATGTATATGCTGCTCTCGAAGGAAACGGAAGAGGGTGTGGCTTAAGTAGGTAATGCTTCAGTTGCAAGGTTTCTATCCTAGATAAAAAATTAATCCCAAGGATTGAAAATTTCCAGATCAGCAAAGGCCCTAAAATCTTTAGTGTTTCTGGTTACAATTTTTAAGTTGTAGGTTAGAGCAGTAGCTGCAAGAAGACTATCTATTGCAGGAATTTTTTCTTTCGATCGCGCAAGAATGAATCCCCATTTTTCGGCAATTTCTGTATTTATATTTAAAATTCTATCCTCAAACCAGGCTGGTAATTCTTGCTCAAGCCACATAACGATTCTTGATCTTTTCTTTGAGGCGCCTAATCTTTCAATGCCATTTCGGATCTCTCCAATGGTCAGTACACTCAGATACAATGATTCTGTTGGCACTTTTTGAAACCATTCTATGACAGCTCTGTTGGGCTCAGATCTTAATAATTCCGAAACAACGTTCGTATCTACCAAGTAACTCATAGATCAATTATTCCCCTTGGGAGAGACGTGTCTCGTTCAAATTCAAAGGGGAGGCCATGCAAAGGGGAATTCTTAAGAAAAGTGACGAAATCAGGTTTTTTGCCGACCATGCGATCGTAAGTTTTTCTTGAAATTACCACAACCTCTTCTTTCCCCCTCACTGAGATGCCTTGCGGTCCTACTGTTGTCGTTAAATGGATAAGCTGGCTGAGTTTAGCCTTTGCTTCCTGTAACTGCCAATGTTTCATTTTAATCTCCTGACTAGTCTGACTAGTTATAGTATACTAGTTTTTCTCTTTACATTCCACCATTATTTCTTTCCTCATGCTATCCCGTTCCTCTGGTGAAAGAGGAATCAATCCTTTATCGATCAAGTACCCATGCGGCCCTGAGGCTTGGTCGCTGAGGAATTCGCCGAGAAATTCACGTAGGCCCGGGACTTTGTTCAGCTGATCTTTTTTCACATAGAGGAACAGGGGTCTTGAGAGGGGGTAGGTGTTGGTGGCGATGGATTCGACGGATGGTAGAATGCCGTCTATGGCGATGGGTTTTATTTTGCCTGGATTTTGCATGTAGTAGCCATAGCTGACAAAGCCGATGGATTTGGGTTTGAGTTCTAGTTTTTGGATGACCACGTTTTCATGTTCGGCTACCTCGATGAAAGCGCCGTCTTCGCGGATGGTGGGTTTGCATTGGTTCTTATCCTGGGCGAAGGCCTGACAACCTTCGAGGATGACTTTATCTTCGAACACTTCTCGGGTGGCTAAAGTTGAGGTGGGGCCGAGTACTGAGATTCTAGTTTGGGGAAGGGATGGGTCGATTTGATTCCAGAATTTGTATGGATTTTTGACCCAGCCGGATTCGGTTTCCACATACTCTGCTAAGGCTTTGGAAAGGTTGATTCGGGTTAAGGGAAAGGCCTCTTGTGAGGGATGGGCGCCGATCACGATGCCGTCGTAGCCTATTTTGATTTCTATGAGATCGCCCACTCTATTCTGGCAACATAAATTTTTTTCATCAGGACTCATGGGGCGCGATGCATTAACCACGTCTGGGTATTTCTTGCCCTGGCCGCCGCAGAATATCTTGATGCCGCCACCGGTGCCGGTAGCTTCTACGATGGGGGTGCGAAAATCTGTGGTTTTGCCCATACGCTCGGCAACCATGGTGACAAAGTTATAAACAGCCGTGGAACCCACGATCCGAATTGGCTTTTCGGCGTGTGCATAGGAAAAAGTGCTGCAATATATAAAAACAGCACTTGTCAGACGCAAAAAGTTGTGCATGATCTAAGGCACCTATTCCATTCGAAAATGTTGTTTAAAAGGTAAAGCGATGAAAGCACAAGCAAGCGAAGCTGTCGAGGAAAAATCAACTGAATCTGCGGTGATCCATACGCCCATGATGCAACAATACCACCAGATCAAAAAGGACTATCCTGATTGTCTGTTGTTTTATCGTATGGGCGACTTTTATGAGTTGTTCTTTGATGACGCGGTGCAAGCCTCAAAAGCGCTGGGTATTACGTTGACTAAGCGGGGCAAAGCTGATGGGCAGGAAATTCCTATGTGCGGTGTGCCTATCCATGCGGGCGACAGTTATTTGGCGCGGCTGATCAAGCAAGGTTTTCGTGTGGCCATTTGTGAGCAAATGGAAGATCCTGCGGAAGCTAAGTTGCGGGGGCATAAGTCGGTTGTAAAACGTGATGTGGTGCGGTTGGTAACGCCCGGGACGTTGACTGAGGATACTTTGCTGGATTCGCAGCAGAACAACTATCTGGTGGTGATTTGTGATGACCGCTCGGCGGGGAAGGTTCAAAGCCTTGAATTGTCGCTGGCAGCCGTGGATATGTCCACGGGGGATTTCTTTGTGGAAAGTGTCAATCCACGCGGGCTGGCTGCAGCGCTCATGCGGTTGTCTCCCAGTGAAATTGTGTTGCCTGAGAATTTGCTACAAACGCCGGCTTTGTTTGAGACCTTTGATGAATGGAAACTGATTTTACGGCCGCTGCCCAATAGTCGCTTTGATTCTAAAAATGCGGTGGCGCGGTTGCAGGAGATCTTTGAGGTGAAAGCCTTGGATGGGTTTGGGCATTTTACGTCTGGGGATTTAACGGCGGCGGCCAGTTTGATTGATTATGTGCAGCTGACGCAAAAAGGCGGTATGCCGCGGCTGAATCCTCCTCATAAGTTGACCTCGGACCAGATCTTGGAAATTGATGCGGCGACGCAGCGTAATCTGGAATTGATGACCACCTTGCAAGGCGATCGCAAGGGGGGCTTGCTGGCTTGTATTGATAGGACGGTGAGTAGTATTGGAACCAGGCTGCTGGCTCGTAGACTTTCCATGCCTTATGCACAATCCAAGGTGATTAACCAAAGGCTGGACGCGGTGGAGTTCTTTGTTAAAGATAACGATGTGCGACGTGAACTGCGTCAACAGCTGCGGGTATGTCCGGATATGGAAAGATCCTTGGCGAGGCTCTGTTTAGGGCGCGGTGGTCCTCGGGATTTGGCGGCAATCAGGGACGGTCTTTGTCAGACCATTGCCATTCGTCGGTCTTTGAGCGTTTTAAGTGAACAAAGTTTACCGCGGGATCTGCAGAAGAACATGCTTGATCTGGGGTTTCATAGCGATTTGGTGGAACGGTTGCAACGGGCGCTCAGTGAGGAATTGCCGGTACATGCCCGTGATGGCGGGTTTATTGCACCTGGATACTTGCCGGAGTTGGATGAAAAGAAGAATTTGCGCGATCAGGGGCGTAATCATATTGTGGCGTTGCAGTCTCGTTATGCGGCGCAGGTGGGGGTGTCGGCTTTGAAGATCAAGCATAATAATGTGCTTGGGTATTTCATTGAGGTCACCACCTTGCAATCGGAAAAGCTAGGGCCCGAATTTGTGCATCGGCAGACTTTGTCCAATAACGCACGCTATACCACACCAGAGCTGGCGGATTTGGAGCGTAGCTTGCAATCGGCCGGCGAGCAGGTTTTGACTTTGGAGATGCAGCTCTATCATGATCTGGTCAAGGAAGTTACCATGCGTGCCGATGGTATTGCCAAGACGGCGAGGACCCTTGCGGCATTGGATGTATCGGCAGGTTTAGCAGAGTTAGCGGTCCAGGAAAGATACTGCAGGCCAACCGTGGATGATAGTCTTACCTTTAAAATTACCAATGGCCGGCATCCTGTGGTGGAAAGTATGCTCAAACGGAATGCCCAGGCGTTTGTATCCAATGATTGTGTACTGGAAGACGGTCAGAAGTTGTGGCTGATTACCGGACCCAATATGGCTGGTAAAAGTACCTTCTTGCGGCAAAATGCCTTGATTACGATCTTGGCGCAGATCGGTTCGTTTGTGCCGGCTGAGGCGGCTCACATTGGAGTGGTGGATCGCTTGTTCAGCCGGGTGGGCGCAGCAGATGATTTGGCCCGTGGGCGTTCCACTTTTATGGTGGAAATGATTGAGACGGCTGCGATCTTGAACCAAGCTACCGAGCGGTCTTTGGTGATCTTGGATGAAGTGGGCAGGGGCACATCGACCTTTGATGGTGTGTCCATAGCTTGGGCCACGGTTGAGCATCTGCACAATCAGAACAAGTGCCGGTCATTGTTTGCCACCCACTATCATGAGCTCACTGATCTGGAAGTGCAGTTGAAAAATGTCAAATGCTATACCATGAAAATCAAGGAATGGCAGGGGGATGTGGTGTTCTTGCACAATGTAATCCCCGGTTCGGCCGACAGGTCTTACGGGATTTATGTGGCGAAGCTTGCCGGAATTCCCAAGCCAGTGTTGATGCGGGCGCAGGAGGTTTTGTCGTCCCTGGAGGCCAGTGCAAAGGGACGGAAAGTTCCGCGTGAGATGCCGCTGTTTACGGTGGGGGCTGCGGACGTTTAATCAATACTGAACGACTTCGTCGCGCTTATTTTTCTCAGGGCGCTGCCCTGAAACCCGGGATATTTTTTGAAAATAACATGACAGTTACATGTTATTTTCCTAAATATCCTGGGGTTTGGGGCAAAGCCCCATCTTACCAATGAGCATCTAATGGACTAATTATTGTAAGCTCAACTTTTCCCAAAACGCCGAAAACGGAGTTTTGGGAAAAGTAAAGTGGTGCGGAAACTTTTCCCAAAACGCAACTTTCAGCATTTTGGGAAAACTTACTTCTGCGATAAGATACTCTTGAATAAGAATTCTTACAAAAAACACCTTGTAAATTCGTAGTCTGAGTCTGAATTTACAAGGTGTTTTTTGTAAGGTGTTGGATAACAAGAAAAATCTGAGATTGAAAATATAGTTGAATGCTCAGTCACTCTGCTTTTACAAGTCTCCTCGTCCGTATTCTTTTGGACCCTCTCTTGGCGGTATGTATTCTTCCATATCCAATTCGAATGTGCGCGGACTGATTTGCGATGCATCTTGTATTGTGTGGTCATGAATGTATCTAATTTGAACTTTTTTAAGAGCGGGGTAAGTGAGTAAAGACGGCAGCTCTCTGATATAAAGGCTTACTAGTTGAAGTCTTTCCAGAGAAGGTATATGAGAAAGCCGCGATAATATTATGTTTACGGCTGTCTGAGGGCCAAAGTGGTATACTTGCTCAGAATAATCGATGGAAAACTGCTTTAATTTTGAGAATTTCGGGTTTTCATCCGTATGATTAAAGTGATCATCGGCCCAAGAAGGTATAGCAAACCTACACTCCAGGAATAAGCATTCCAGTAAGGGTAGCTTTGAAATATATGCCCAATGTTGTTCATCGAGGTGGTAATGATGTGAGCTTATGTGTAAATGCCTAAGGTTCTGTGTGTTTGGATTGTTTCGCGGAACGGATCTGCTAAATAGGTCATTTTTATTCCAAATTTGATAGCTGAAGTGAATGGTTGCTTTCTCTATATGTTGCGGCAGAAAAAACAAAACGTCACTATGGTTTTGGCAGGTAAGGCAGAGGTTATCTGTGACCGACAAAATCACTTTAAAGCCCTCTTCATTAATATCCTCCGAACAGGGCAATACGAAAAACTTGATTAGGCTGTTTCTGGCAGCAAGTTGATGCATCAAGCGTTCAGCGGCTGGGTAATCTGTCATAGGCAAGTAAAGCCCAAATCGGTCCATTCTTCTGACGGTATTTAAATATTCTTCAATTGCTTTACGTGTGAATAACAAAAAACATTTGCCTAGATCCTGGGCTGCTGCGCGCCAATTTCTGCAGGTGTCCCTTATGGCAGGTAGGTCCTTATGGTCGCAGTAAGTGAGGACGAGCTTCAAGATGTCCTTTGGAAGGTATATCGTATGATCAACGCCGTCCGTTGCTATAGTAAAGGTGTCGTCTATGTTGAGACGTTTGAGAGATAACGTATGAGCATTTTCATCGTCAGAAGCATGTGAGGGAAAAACGAGGAGTGCGAAAAGAATTAAAGCCGCTGTGCGTATCATGTAACTTTCCTAATATTAACTAACAAGTATGTAATATTATGTTATATAAAACATGTCAATAATATTGATAGGGCATGTCGCCACATGAGGCGAATATGCTCCCGTCATATGTGGTCACTATACCTGGACGCAGAAATTTGGTAAACTTAAGATATGATCATAGAATGAGGCGTGTTGTGGCAGAGAGTAAACAGAAGCAGGATTTTTTAACGGGTAAGTTTTTAGTGGCGATGCCGGGTATGCAAGACCCGCGGTTTGAGGATACGATCCTTTACGTGTGTGGTCATGATGCGACGGGGGCCATGGGGCTTGTGGTGAACAAGCTGATCGAGACTATTACCTTTCGCGGGTTGTTGGATCAGCTGGATATCGAAGTTGATGGGCATATTCCTAATGTGCCGGTGCATTTCGGTGGACCTATCGAGATGGGGCGTGGTTTTGTGTTGCATACCACCGATTATGTGCATGATTCCTCCGTGAAAATTTCCGACGATGTGACTTTGACGGCGACGATCGATATTTTAAGGGATATAGCCCATGATAAAGGGCCCAAATATTGCCTATTGGCATTGGGTTATACGGGCTGGAGCCCGGGGCAACTGGAAGCCGAAATCAAGAAAAACGGTTGGCTAGAAATTTCTGGCGATGTGGAGATATTGTTTAAGACCGCTATTGATAACAAAAGATCAAAAGCGCTGGTAAAGCTTGGGATTGATCCGTCCATGCTATCCAGTGTTTCTGGTCATGCTTAGTGGCAACTGAAAAAATGGCATAGCCCCCTTTATTTTTGTTTAAAAAGTGGCTAAGGTTACAAGAAATATAATAATAAGAAAAGAACGCAGACCTATGAGTTATCCACGACCGCTCTCACCCCATTTACAGATCTATAAACCACAACTTACCTCAGTGCTTTCCATTAGCCATCGTATGACAGGTATTGCTTTGGCTGTGGGTACGTTGCCCCTTGTTTACTGGCTGTGGTCCATTTCGCAAGGGCTTGATGCATATGAGGAGGTGTTTTTCCTCTATACCAATTGGTTCAGTCTAGTTTGTTTAATGGGCTGGAGCTTTTGTTTCTTCTTTCATCTGGCCAACGGTATCCGGCATCTTTTCTGGGATGCGGGGTATGGTTTTGAGCTTCCGCAGGTTTATTTCAGCGGATGGCTTGTTGTTGCCGCTTCTTGCATATTGACCCTTTTAAGTTGGGTTATTGGTTTGTCCTGTTTAGGAGGATGCATTTATGACGTCTAGTAATTCCAGTATCCGTAATGGTTCGGCGAAATCAGGCGTCGGTCATTGGTGGGCGCAACGTTTGTCCGCATTAGTTTTGATCCCCTTAAGTATCTGGTTTGTAGCGGCACTGGTTCAGATGCAGTTTTCAAACTATGAGCAATTGCTCACTTGGATGAGTGGGACGTTCAATGCAGCGTCTTTACTTATTATGGTGATGGCCATTCTTTATCATGCAGCCTTGGGTATGCAAGTGGTCTACGAAGATTACATCGTTCATGAGGGGTTGAAGCTGTTCAGTATATTGGCAACCAAATTCATTTTTTTGTTTTTGGGCGTTATAGCCTTTCTTTCCATTGCAAAAGTATATTTTCTTTTAGGTTAAGGGACCAACATGGGTACACCATATAAAATTATTGATCACGAATACGATGTTGTTGTTGTAGGCGCCGGTGGCGCTGGGCTTCGGGCAACTCTGGGCATGAGTGCCGCTGGGTTGACGACTGCTTGTATTAGCAAAGTATTTCCCACTCGTTCGCACACAGTTGCGGCGCAAGGCGGGGTAGGGGCTGCTTTGGGGAATATGGGTGACGGGGACAACTGGACTTATCACTTTTATGACACCATTAAGGGCTCTGATTGGCTCGGTGATCAGGATGCTATTGAGTATATGTGCCGCAATGCCATACCAGCTGTTATTGAGCTGGAGCATTATGGTGTGCCTTTTTCCCGTACGGAAGAAGGAAAGATCTATCAGCGTCCCTTTGGTGGGCATACCATAAATCAAGGCGAGTCTATGGCTAAACGCGCTTGCGCGGCGGCCGACAGGACAGGGCATGCGATCCTGCATACGCTCTATCAACAAAGTTTGAAGCATAAGGCTAAGTTCTTTATTGAGTACTTTGCGCTGGATTTGATTATGGAAGGCGATCGTTGTCGTGGCGTTATCGCTTGGAATTTGGAAGATGGAACCATCCACCGTTTTTCAGCCCAAATGGTTGTTTTGGCCACAGGTGGTTATGGCCGTACATTCTTTACCTGTACCTCTGCACATACCTGTACAGGTGATGGTAATGGTATGGTTTTAAGAGCTGGTTTGCCCTTACAGGATATGGAATTTATTCAGTTTCATCCTACGGGGATTTATGGGGCAGGTTGCCTTATCACAGAAGGTGCTCGCGGTGAAGGGGGCTACCTGACCAATTCGGAAGGCGAACGGTTTATGGAGCGTTATGCTCCATCGGCCAAGGACCTGGCTTCTCGTGATGTGGTTAGTCGTGCAATGACTATTGAAGTTCGTGAGGGCCGAGGTGTTGGAAAGCAAAAAGATCACATTTTCCTTCACCTGGAACACATCGATCCTAAGGTTTTACATGAACGTTTGCCTGGCATCTCCGAGACGGCCAAGATCTTTGCCGGTGTAGATGTGACCAAGGCACCGATTCCTGTGCAACCAACGGTTCATTACAATATGGGTGGTATCCCAACCAACATTCATGCGGAAGTGGTTAATCCGACCGCGGAAGATCCCCATCGTGTGGTACCGGGTTTGATGGCTATTGGCGAGGCCGCGTGCGTTTCTGTGCATGGGGCTAACCGCTTGGGCACCAACTCGTTGTTGGATCTGGTGGTGTTTGGACGCGCTGCAGCCTTGCGTGCTAAAGAGATACTTGAGCCCAATGCGCGTCATTCACCCTTAGCTGCGAATGCAGGTGCCAAAGCTTTAGAGCGTTTAGATGGTTTGCTAACCAACAAAGGTCAGATCAAAACAGCCGAGTTGCGTGCAGAAATGCAGTATACAATGCAACTGAATTGCTCTGTATTTCGGAACGAAGAGATCTTAAGCGAAGGTGTGGCCAAGATGCGCAAAACCCTAGCTAAAAGGTCGGATATTGTGGTCAATGACAAGTCGCTCATCTGGAACTCGGATCTGGTGGAGGCGCTGGAGTTGGATAACTTGATGTCGCAAGCTTTAGTCACACTGGAGTCTGGATTAAACCGCAAAGAAAGCCGCGGCGCCCATGCACGTGAAGACTTTGCCGAGCGCGATGACAAGGACTGGATGAAGCACTCGGTGGCTTGGCTGGCAGAAGATCAAAAGGTTAAAATGGGCTATCGTCCAGTTGTTATGACCACATTGACCAACGAGATAGAACCAATACCGCCACAGAAAAGGGTGTACTAAGTCGATTTATTAACAAGTGCGCGTGGCTCTCCAGAGTCATTCCCGCGAAGGCGGGGGTCCAGCACAATAAGCATCGCGGAGCGATTTCCGTGTATCAATACGGAGGCGCCGTTGGCGCACATTTTACGCTGGATCCCCGCCTTCGCGGGGATGACACGGAGGTGGTGGATTGGGTTATATTTAGATGCTTGGTTTAAGAATACTGCTTAAATAAAAACAAGGAACAGAGAACATGGTTGAATTCACTTTACCGAAGAATTCAAAGGTTGTGGAAGGCAAGACTTATAAGACTTCCGCAAGTGCTAAGAATGTGCGGGATTTTAAGATCTATCGCTGGGATCCGGAAACACCAGACAACCCTCGTTTGGATACCTATCAACTGGATCTGGATGAATGCGGCCCCATGGTGTTGGATGCTTTGATTAAGATTAAGAATGAAGTGGATACGACCCTGACTTTTCGCCGATCCTGCCGAGAAGGCATTTGCGGCAGTTGCGCTATGAATCTCAATGGCACCAATACCCTTGCTTGCACTATGTGCATCGACGATCTTGATGGGGACGTAGTGATCTATCCGCTGCCACACATGCCGGTAGTTAAAGACTTGGTGCCTGATTTATCCGTAGCCTATGCCCAGTATGAATCTGTAGAACCCTGGCTGCAAAGCTCAAGTGCCGTCGAACCAGACAAAGAGCGTCTGCAAAGCCCGGAAGAGAGAGCCAAGCTAGACGGCATGTGGGAATGTATTCTGTGTTTCTGCTGCACAACCAGCTGCCCCAGCTATTGGTGGAATGGAGACAAATACTTAGGCCCCGCCACCTTACTGCAGGCCAACCGCTGGATCAACGACAGTCGAGACGAAGCCACATCCGAGCGCCTAGATGCGCTAGAGGATCCTTACAAGCTCTATCGTTGCCATACGATCATGAATTGCACAAAGACGTGCCCTAAGGGTCTAAATCCCGCCAAGGCCATTGGTGATACCAAGCAGAAAATTGCGGAGCGGAAGGTTTAACCAAAACACTATCCCATAAACCTAAACGCTTTGAGGTTATAGGATAAAAGCTATTGGCATTAGTTTCGGAACGTCCAGTGATCTGACGACCATCAAAGCATTACTTGGCGTGGGCTGCCGGTTTGATTGTGTGCCAGCAATACCTGTAAGCGGTAAAACAACCCCACCCCTGCGGTATAAATTTAGCTTGCTACCGCTGCAGACCCCTTATTCAGGGCGGGTTTGAAGTTGAACGGCAGCAGCTGGCTTAAATCTTTCGTCGTATGAATATTTTCTAACGCATG
>JBGSQK010000019.1:0-1945 GCA_041738135.1 Alphaproteobacteria bacterium | reverse complement strand
ATTCGCGTTTGTTGAGCTTGGGTAGACAGGCAGCGCATTTCTAAAGAGTTGCTGAAGCTTGCTCACTCAAAAGGTTATTGAGGCTAATATACGGATAACTGTCCGCCTAATCACCTAATTTGGGTAGATATGCGGACAGTTTCCGCCTAAACTGCCCCAGCAGGGATATAGTTGGACGCTGTCCGTCTATATCACCCACAGAGGGTAGATATGCGGACGTTGTCCGTCTATATAATAGTTATACCACTCTCAATCCTCGGTAGGGACGATCAAAAGATAAAAGTGCCAATGGTTTAGAAGCCTTAAGTTAAGGATTAATGACTAATTCTTGTGAGGGATAAACTTTATGTTTATACGTTTGAACAATAAAGCTACCGATTTTCCCTAAGAAAACGGTACAGCCTTCCGATTTGGTAAAGATCGTAGATAATTGTGGATAGATATCATTCATTTATGTTGTCCCCCTGTTTCATGGCACACCTTAAAGTGAAGAAATTTAAATTTAGAGCGATTGTTGGGTTAGCATCTCTTTTCTGGTTTCTCTTTGTTATTCATGTTGTTTCACAAACTGTAATACCTAATACTGTTAAGCTCGGAATTCGGACGACTGTACCTCCAATTGGCAGTGTCCGCACAGAAGGTGGTAATTCGGTGTGGGGTGGTTTTTGCTCCACTTTTGCTCAAGAGTTAGAAATAGAGTTACAGCAGATTAATCCAGGAGTCACGGTTGAGAAACGTGAAATCAAGAATGACTACAAGGGTTCCAAATATCCAAGATGGGGTTCTCTCTTAACGGAGGAGCCTGAAGATAGGCTGGATATGCAATGTGGTCCTAACTCAAGACAAGCTATAGAAAATAACCAAGTCATTTTTTCAGATGTTAGTTTCTATGAAACAGGCATAAAGTTACTCTTAAAAAAAGAAATCTCAGATGAATATTTGAGTGATCAATCGCAAGAGAGCCTTTTAGATTTGCTAGAAATTGTTAGGGCAAAAATTCGCATTGGAGCTATTGTTGACACAACAACGCTTGAGAGGTTAAGAAGTGCTGGGTATGAAGTCTCTAGTTACGAAACTAGAGAACTTGCATTGAAGGCTTTGGATGAAGATAGGGTGCAAGCATTTGCTAGTGATGCAATTATTCTTCGTGTGCTTATTGAAAATGGAGCTAATGGCGGGAAGCCATACAAAGATCAAGGATATATTTTGTTCCCTCAAGGTTCAGGCTACCTACTTGGCGATACAGAGCGATATGCTATTGCAATTTCCAATGAAGGTGAGAACACGAAATATTCTCGTGAATTACTTAGCGTGACTAATCAAGTCTTAAGCCAGTCAAAATTTACGGAAACTGAGAGAAATAAACTTGTACAGTATGAATTTGGGCAAGATGCTAACGTTCCATTTAATCTAAAAAATTTGTTCAAGATCTTATTGCCAGGTCTTATAGTTTTCGTATCTATTGTAACTGTTATCTTTTTCTTAAGGAGACAAGCTTTTCAAACTCAAAAAGCTCAAAATGGAAAAAATAACAAAGTTATGATTTCTCATTTAACGATTAATAACATTAATATGAGTCAAGATCTGACTCAGGCTGCATCTCAGATTCAAGAACTGGTTGAGCAGTTGCAAAAGCAAGGAGCAACAATAAGTTTTGCTCAAGAACAAGTAGCACAAAAGATAGCAACCCAGGCACAGAATAGCCCAACAATGAAGGATAAATTGTTGAAGTGGGGTCAATCCCTAACAGATACTACAGTGAGTGATGTCGCTAAAGAAGTTGTAAAGCTTGCTATTCGCTCAGCAGGAATTCCGTTACCCTGAGCCGATCTCAATTTAGCGATCGCGGTATAACATAACCTCTGAGGCGGACGAGGTCAAGTAGGCTCTCGAATTTCCGTTTTCTTGATTCCTACCTCCGTTCATCTAGTCATGTCGATTTACC
>JBGSQK010000017.1:0-87020 GCA_041738135.1 Alphaproteobacteria bacterium | reverse complement strand
CATGCGTTAGAAAATATTCATACGACGAAAGATTTAAGCCAGCTGCTGCCGTTCAACTTCAAACCCGCCCTGAATAAGGGGTCTGCAGCGGTAGCAAGCTAAATTTATACCGCAGGGGTGGGGTTGTTTTACCGCTTACATAAATACTCACCTTTTTTAAACTTGCCATAAGGGTGATCACTTTGACACTGTAAATATCTCATGCCCCGTTGCAGTCACGCCGATGGTGTGTTCAAACTGTGCGGATAAGGATTTATCCCTTGTTACGGCTGTCCAGCCGTCGCTTAAGACTTTCACTTCATATCGGCCTGCATTGATCATGGGTTCGATTGTGAAAAACATACCTTCTTTCAGTTCCAGCCCTTGTCCTGGTCGGCCATAATGGACGACTTCGGGCTCTGAATGAAATATGCGGCCGATGCCATGACCGCAAAAGTCACGGACAACGGAGTAGCCTTTAGGCTCCACATAGCTTTGGATGGCGTGGCCAATGTCACCGAGTGTCACGCCAGGCTTAACGATTTCAATGGCTCGCATTAAGGATTCATAGGTAGCATCGATTAGCTTTTGTGCCTTGATGCCGACTTTACCCACATTATACATGCGACTGGTATCGCCAAACCAACCGTCCAAGATGACTGTTACGTCGATATTGACGATGTCCCCTTCTTGCAAGACCTTGTCGCCGGGTATTCCGTGGCAGACCACATGATTGATGGATGTGCAGATGGATTTGGGAAACCCTCTGTAATTCAAGGGGGCAGGAATAGCTCCTTGCTCAATGATGAAGTTATGGCACAAGGTGTTGAGCTCTTCCGTGGTTACACCTGGCTTGACAAATGGTTCGATAAAGTCCAGCACTTGCGCGGCTAACTTGCCGGCTTTGCGCATGGGCTCGAAGCATTCTGCAGGGTGTAAAGTAACCCCCGAATACGTGGGATATTTAATGGCTTGATTTTGCATTTTTACCTTTAGTTTTAAAAACAAATTTACGGCTACAATAAGGACATACAATCTCGGGTTTATCGCCCATATTCAGGTATACCCGTGGATGTCCGTTGGTGTCGCCATTGCCGTCACATACAACCTCTGGGGTTGTGGATTCTATAATATCATTCATGTTGTTCTCCCTATGCCTATTTTAAGCCATTTGCCCTGAAAATCCTAGGGTATTTGTAGGGCTGGCCGTTTGAAGATAGGCTCTTCGTTTTGTCGCATTAAATAAACACAGATGAGCAAGGCGGGTATGGAAGCCACAATTGCCAGATTGTAAAAATGTACCCAGCCTAGATGCATAACCAGGAGACCTGAGAAGGACGAAATTGATGTGCGTCCAAAATTCACCAAGGAGGTTAATAATGCTAGCTGTGTGGCTGCATAAATAGGGTTGCTCAAAGTCAGCTGGTAGGCAAACAGGGCGGCTGTTCTTAACCCTTGCGTAAAGTGCTCCAGTGCTACAGCGCCATACAAAACGGACATGTCATGGCCGGCATAATAGGTAACTATATACATGAAAGTAGCTAGCATATGGAGGACGCCAAAATAAAGTAAGCCACGTAGAAAACCGACGCGCGTTATTAAAACACCGCCTACCAGACCACCTAAAATACTTGTTGCCATGCCAAAGAGTTTTGTGGCTTCTGCTATTTCTTCCTTGGAAAATCCTAGCTCCAAATACATCATGTTGGGCATAGAACCAATAATATTCGCTCCGAATTTGTAGAGGAACATGATGCCTAACGCTGCAAGCCAGCCTCGTTGTTTCATGAAATCCAAGAATGGACAAACCACAGCGGCATACAGCCACGATAGCAAAGTGGCAATACGGGAATGAATGTTAGGGTGTGAATGCAAATACTCGGAAATACGTCTTTCTTGTTCCAGTGTTTCTTTGCTCACGATGGGACTAGGTTCGCTAATAGATAAGGTGGTGATAACACCCACGAGTATGCAAAGTGCCATGATCATGTAAACAATTCCCCAGGACATCATGGTGGAGAGATAAATTGCACCTGCGCCGCCCATGAGCATTCCCATGCGAGCGCCCATGATACCAATGGCATCACCCGGCCCGTATTGGGATTTGGGCAGAGTTTCCATCTGATAAGTCAAAAATGTGGTTTCTTGGGTGGCTGCACAAAAAGTGGTTAGAAAAGCCAGTTCTATTGATGGTCCTAGGAAGTAGAAGGTGATCAAACAGACCATTAGGGCAAACTGGCTTAGCAACAACCATGCCCGTCTTCTCCCGAACATCTTTGTTAATACTGGTAGTGGCAATCTATCTATAAGCGGAGCCCATACGAAACGTAAGGAATAAGGCAAGGTGGCGATGGCAAAAAAGCCAATGGTGGCATAATCGTATCCTAGCTCTTTGAGCCAGATAGCGAGAGTGGAGGCTGTTAAAAAGTATGGGATGCCGCAGGAAAATCCAAACAAGGCCATAACAATGAGCCTTTTTTGCAGATATACCCCAATCCAATCATCAAATACTTTTTTAAACATTCTACATACTCACATAAGTATGGGAGCCCTTGCGAGCTCCCATTTCGTTCTACTCCATGCGCTTTGCCGCACGTTTGCGTTCATTAGGATCCAACGCGCGTTTACGCAAGCGAATGGATTTAGGTGTAACTTCAACCAATTCATCATCGGAAATGTAAGCAATGGCTTGCTCCAACGTCATCAACTTAGGTGTGGTCAATTTAACAGCTTCATCCTTACCGGAGGCGCGGATGTTGGTCAATTGCTTGGCTTTCAGAGGATTCACATCTAAGTCGTTGTTACGGCTGTTTTCGCCAATGATCATGCCTTGATAAACGGGTACACCTGCATCGATAAACATGATACCGCGATCTTCCAGATTCCACAAAGCATAGGCAACTGAGTTTCCTCCATCGGTGGAAACCAAGACGCCGTTACGACGACCTTCGATTTCGCCCTTGTATGGTTGGTAATCATGGTACAAACGGCTCATAACACCGGTTCCGCGTGTGTCGGTCATAAACTCGTTATGGTAACCGATCAATCCGCGTGAAGGCGCTAAGAAGCGCAGGCGATTCTTGCCGCCGCCGGATGGACGCATTTCAAGCATTTCACCTTTGCGAATTCCCATTTTCTCCACAACGATTCCTGAGAATTCTTCGTCCACATCGATAAAGACTTCTTCAATAGGCTCAAGTCTTTTACCTGTTACCTCGTCGTTACGATAAAGCACGCGGGGTCTGGAAATGGAAAGTTCAAAGCCTTCGCGACGCATAGTTTCGATCAAAACGGCCATCTGCAATTCACCACGACCTGCCACCTCGAACGAGTCCTTGCTGTCAGATTCCTTGATGGTTAATGCCACGTTGCCTTCTTGCTCGCGCATCAAACGATCACGGATCAAGCGGGACGTAACTTTTTCACCTTCGCGGCCTGCCAACGGGGAGTCATTCACGGAAAACGTCATAACCAAGGTAGGTGGGTCGATGGGCTGTGCCTTTAAGGCTTCAGTTACTTCTGGTGCGCAGATAGTATATGAAACGGTTGCAGTGTCTAGGCCTGCGATGGATACGATATCACCGGCTTCGGCAGATTGTACGGGCTCGCGATTCAAATGCCTGAATGCCATCAACTTCGTTAGACGGCCTTGCCCTACAACATTTCCAGCTGGGTCTAAAACCTTAACTGCTTGGTTTACTGACATTTTACCACTCTGGATTTTACCAGTCAGAACACGTCCCACGTATGGATCATATTCCAAGATAGTTGCCAGCATGGTCATATGCTCATCTTTTTTGACCACTGGGGCATGAATGTGTTTAACGATCATATCGTATAATACGTTCAGATTTTCATGGGGCTCGTCTAAGTTCGTAACAGCCCAACCCTCGCGGGATGACGCGTAAAGAACAGGAAAATCAAGCTGCTCAGGTGTTGCGTCGAGCGCAACCAACAGATCAAACACTTCGTCTAAGACTTCTTCTGGACGCGCGTCATGACGATCGATTTTATTAATGACGATGATCGGGCGTAAGCCAAGTTGCAGCGCTTTGGATGTCACAAACTTTGTTTGCGGCATGGGACCTTCTGCGGCATCAACCAGCACCACAACACCGTCTACCATGCCTAAAATACGTTCAACTTCGCCACCGAAGTCCGCGTGTCCTGGGGTATCCACGATGTTAATACGTGTTTCTTTCCACATCAACGATGTGCACTTGGCAAGAATAGTAATGCCTCGCTCGCGCTCGAGATCGTTAGAGTCCATGGCTCTTTCGGCCACGATCTGGTTATCCCTAAAAGCCCCGCTCTGGCGCAATAAAGCATCAACAAGTGTCGTCTTCCCATGATCCACATGGGCAATAATAGCTACGTTACGTAATTGTGTCATTTTATCCAACTCATATGTTCTAACATGCATATTGGGCTAAAATGTAATTTTGTCAATGAAAGAAACCGTGACATGAAAGAAAGCGGTTTATAGGAGCTTGTTTTCTTTCAAGTATGCCGTTACGCCCGTCCAAGTGAAATAGAGCTGAAACATGAGCGCTGTGGACCGAATCAAGGCTAAAAGAACGTTGATGATTGTGTCCACAAAGGCTAGGTCAGTGGCATTGGTCAGTCCGGATAATCCATAGGATATAATTTGTGTGATAAGCTCTATGGGTAGAATCGTACCTAAAATTATTATGGTTAGCGACAAAAAATGTCCACTGGCTTTTTTAAACATTTCCGGCAGGCTGATGGATTTGCCTGCTGTTGTAATTACAAGGCTGCCCATCAATTTTACAGTTGCATATAGAAACACTCCAATGGCTGCGATGAGTAAGGCGTACTTAAAGGCACCTAAAAGATTGCTGGTGGAACCACTCATCTGAAGTGCTTCGGCCACGCCATAGGGGAGAAATGCGATAAAAGTGAAGACAAGCAGTAAACCTATTAATTTTGCATAATCGATAAATATGTATTGTAGCGATAAGTCGAGCAAAGCGAACTGGTGAGGTATACCCAACTGATACCTGATGACGGCGGTAGCAAACGGAATCGCTGACAGAAAAGCCACAAGATACAGAGCCCAGCTGAAAACTGTTGTCATAAAACCCAAGGATTCCAAACCGGGCATGACGCCAAGCATATAGGCAATGAAAATAGGAATGCTGGCTAAGGCGATTGATTGCACAAAAGCTGTCTGCAATGTGTTTACAGTTGCTGTGGGGACCTTGTACAACCCCATAACCGTTGCTAGTAATTTTTCATAGTTCATATTAATCGCCATAATTCATCCATAGTTATAATATACTGACATTAGGTCAATAAAGAACTTAAGAAAAGTTAAATTTTTGTAAAATCGCGAATCCGGCATCATTTTCCAGTGCATATTGGCACTTGTTATACCCCTCATACAAGCACTATAATAGAATAAAAGATATGTCGAGACCGAATATGTCCACAAAAAAGGGAAGCCTTGTATCCTTAATGATAGGAGCCATTGGCGTTGTTTATGGCGATATTGGCACAAGCCCTTTATATGCCTTAAAGAGTTGCTTTTCTATCGGAAAGCTGCCCGTTGACGAGTCCAATGTGCTGGGTTTGATAAGCATATTTATTTGGTCACTATTCCTCATTGTAACCATAAAATATATTAATGTAGTCATGCGGGTGGATGATCAAGGCGAAGGTGGCATTTTGGTTTTGTCAACTATATGTGAAAAACTTGAGTTGGGTAAATATGTGTACATTCCCATGTTTTTGGGGATTTTAGGTTCCGCTTTGATATTTGGTGATGGAGTCATTACACCTGCTATCTCGGTTTTGGGTGCCTTGGAGGGATTAGTATTAATTTCTCCTGAATTTTCGCACTTCATATTACCTTTTGCGATACTCGTCTTAAGCGTGCTGTTTTATATACAAAAAAGCGGCAGTGGGATGATCGGTTCATACTTTGGCCCCATAATGATACTGTGGTTTGTTACCCTAGGTTTAATGGGAATTGTTAGCTTAATACAATCACCCACTATTCTTCTCTCTTTCAATCCGTTTTATGCGGTTAGCTTTATGGTTAATAATGGCTGGATTGCTTTACTGACATTGGGTGGCACAATCCTGGTTGTTACCGGCGCAGAAGCTATTTACGCAGATATGGGCCATTTTGGTAAAAGGCCCATCACTATCTCTTGGACCTTTTTCGTGTTTCCTTCGCTGATATTGAATTACCTGGGGCAAGGAGCCTTGCTGCTAAGTGAACCAGAAGCTATAGCCAATCCATTCTACCTCTTGGTACCAGATATGGCACTTTATCCGATGATTATACTGTCAACCATGGCAACCATAATAGCCTCGCAAGCCATATTATCTGGGGTGTTTTCTTTAGCCTGGCAGGGGATCATGTTAAATTATTTGCCACGCTTAACGGTTACGCACACGTCTTCACGGCAAATAGGACAGGTTTATGTCCCGGCAATCAATTTGATACTATATGTGTTGACGATTACGGCAGTACTGACATTCAGAAGTTCTGAAAATTTGGCTGTTGCCTATGGATTAAGTGTTGCAGGCTGTATGCTTATTACCACCTGCCTGGTGTTTTATATCGCATACAAACAATGGCATTGGTCAAAATTCACTTTGGCTGCACTTTTTGCACCCCTTATTATGATTGATATCACATTCGTTATAACCAATCTGATCAAGATTGTGGAAGGGGCTTGGTATACGGTACTCATAACAGTCTTTTCCACTTATGTAATTTATATCTGGATCAGGGGTAGCCAGGCATTGGAAGACCAGAAAGCTGTGCCACACAAAAGCTTAAAAACGTTTTTAATGGAATATCAAGAAGGTCATCCCACAAAAATACCCGGCACGGCTATATTCATGTCCCGCTTTCCTAATAAGGTGCCCAATTCATTGTCGATCCATCTTAATCACAATAAGTTCTTGTTTAAAAAATTGTTATTTGTGTCTGTGGTCATTAAAAATGTGCCTAAATCCAATGGAGATCATAAATATTCCTTCACGCAAATTACAAATTCAGCATATGTCATTAATGCGAATTTCGGTTTTATGGAAGTGCCAAGTTTGCGTAAGGTGATGAATTGGGCAAAAGAACAGAAAATTATCACTCACGATGAAGAAATTACCTTTATTTTAAGTAAGGGCGTGCCTGTAGTATCGAATCATCCCACCTTGAGTGGTTTTGGTGAGAATCTCTATATTTTCTTGTCAAAGAATTCGCTTTCAGCTTATGAGTTTTATAACATCCCCAACCACAAGGTAATAGAACTGGGTGTGCGCTATAGGGTTTAATAGCCGTTTACCCTTAGCTCAATTCTTTCATAAGTATCATGTAAAATTCTACCACCCGGCATCTGAATAATCAAAGATGGGACCACTGACGATCCACAAAACCACAAGTCCGCAAGAAAAATAAAAGCTAAAGGTTGCCGGCGTAATAGGATACAAATCCAGAAAAGCCCAAAAAGTCTTTTTCAGGTTCATTGATTTCCTCTTTAAATTATTGGTAAAATGTTGATCTAATATTATCATGTTTTCTAAATTGTTCTCAACAAACGTCCACGGAATTTTCATGTGGTTAGTCATAATTATCAACATTATCAACGAGAGGGTATATATAAATAAGCAGTTATTTTTTTAATTCCGAATTATATGAGAATTCAAATGGTTGTTGAAGTTTGCTCAGTATAGCAATAAATTAGCCAATGATTATTAAGTGAAATGTTTTGACAGGTGCAAAATAGGCTAGTAAAATTAAACGAAATATAAAAATAAGCAGGGGCAGATATGTACTTTAGAAAAAATCTTATAAGCATGACGTTGATGGGGTCTTTGATCGTCAGCGGCGCGACGCAAGCAGCCAAAACATCAGACCACCAGAATTTAGCAGAAAAAACAGCTGCGGGCGAAGTGAAAATTTGGCCTGCTTCTGTGGATAAAATAGCGGGGGCTGCTGCTGATGCAGCTGTGGCCGCCGGCAAGGCGATTGGTGCCGGAATTTTGGGAGCTATAGTTGATAACGCTTTTTCCATAAAAGTCGATAAAAGTGATCCAAATGCTGCTCAGCTGACGCTGGATAAACAAGATAGAATTTGTAGAAAAGGGGTTCCTGGCCCTAAAGGCTGTATCAAGTTGGCTCAAAAAAATACTGAGACTGGCAAGGTGGAAAGCACGATTACCATTCGTTCCTGCGGGGGTGTAATGTGTGGTAAAACGGCGAAAATTGATAACGCAGTTATAGGCCTGTGTGCCGACTATCCGGGTTTCTGGAATTCAGGTTGCGGCAATAATATTATAGGAGGAAGCACACCCATAAAAGCTGAATATAAAGCAGAGATAGAAAACATAAAAGCTCAAAAATATGCGGACGAAGTGGAATTCCGTAAGAAGGTTCGTGAGCTGAGGGAGAAAATTAACGCTGATTTAAAGGCAGGAGCTCCGCAGGAATTTACTTTAGAGGTTCCAGATGAAGCCAACGAAGTAATAACTCAAGCCGACCAAGCCCCTTTCATCGAAGGAGCTGAGTCCATGATTGATTCTATGATTGAAGAAGCGTCTTCCACGCCGGCCGAAGAAATGAAGGTGCCTAACAAGGCTTTGCCACCAACCCCAGCTGAAGCTATGGCTATTCCCAAGGGTCGCAAGGCGGCAGATAACGCAGATTCTGAACCACTAAGTCGAGGTTTCTCGGAAGGTGGCGTAGGGTCACTCTCTGAGCGCATGCGACTCGAAGATGAAGCTAAGGCTAAAGCTGAAGCTGAAGCTGCAGCCAAATAGGATCTATAAGCACAAAGATATATATTCCCGGATTGTGATTCATGAATCACAATCCGGGAGAAATCGAGAGCACATATGAAATTCGGATACACTGTTATTTACGTTGAAGACGTTCCTAAAACTGTCGATTTCTATACACGGGCTTTTTCCTTTGAGCTGAAGTTCATGGATGAAACAAACGTCTTTGCTGAATTGCAGACCGGGAATACGTTGTTGGCTTTTTCTTCAGAAGTTTTAGGGCAGAGTCTCGGTTTAGACATGGTTCCTAACCGTTTAGGCAAGCTTTCACCAGCGGTGGAAGTAGCTTTTGTGACCAAAAATATTCATGCGGATTTTGATAGGGCTGTCAAAGAAGGGGCAACAGCCATCTCAACCCCTTCAGAAAAACCTTGGGGTCAAACCGTAGGTTTCTTAAAAGATTTGAATGGCGTTGTCATTGAGCTTTGCACACCTATGTCCGATGCAGGAGATTTTAAGGTCTAATTTCAACAGTGGTATTCACCGGTGTTGAGTCAAAAATTTCTTCGATTTCCTGATTCGTAACAACTATGCAACCCCTGGTTATATCCCTTAATTTATGTTTAGGTGTCACCCACCAATAATGTGGTTCCATACCGTGAATCATAATATCACCGCCAGGGTGATGTCCGTTTTTATCGGCTTTTTCTTTATCCGTTTCATTGGGATAGGAGATTTTTAAGGCCCGGTGGTACTTACTTTTGGGGTTTTTCTTGGAAATTGCGTAAACACCTTCGGGTGTCTTAAAGTCACCCTCTCGTTCTTTGTGGCCCTCCGGCGCTTTGCCTAAGGCGATGGTATAGGTTTTCAGCAAGTTATCTTTGTGAAAAACACTTAAAGTGTGTTTAGCCTTTTCCACGAGGATGTAGTCAATTTCCTTGCCTGAGAAGTCTTCAGTGACTGCAGCTTCCGGATCCGATTGGCAACCTGATTGCGAAAAAGCACAACATAGCGCAAGAAGGAGAATACCGTTTTTCAATCTGAATTCCCGAGTTTTATATTTCATTAATCTGGCAAAAGATCCAGTTAGTATGAATTTACAACATCCTAAGAATTTTTCAATTGAATTTCCGCCTAGCTTTCATAAAATCATCTGTTTCCTAGTTGGCAGCAGATTAGATTGCATGACAGATGGTTGTGACAGTTAATTCCATTTTCAGGATGACAGTTCGAGCCAAACTATGGCAAGATGATTACCAATGTTAAAGGAGTTAGCGATGGACAGTAATTTTAAGAAGATCCTACAGGGCTACGAGGAATTCCGTGACAAGTATGTACACGGTGACACGTCTGTAATGCAGTATCTGTCAAGTTATGGTCAACAACCTGAGATCATGGTGATTGCTTGCTGTGATTCTCGTGTGGATCCGGCTCTGATTTTGCAATGTGACCCGGGGGATTTGTTCGTGGTTCGCAATGTGGCCAACATTGTTCCCCCTTATGAAAAAGACGCTGCGCATCATGGTACCAGTGCGGCGTTAGAGTTTGCTGTCTGTTTTTTAAAAGTCAAACACCTGGTGTTGCTTGGTCACAGCCAGTGCGGTGGTATTCAGGCTTTACTAAATAAAGGCGAGGCAAATCAAAACGACTTTATCAACAGCTGGGTGGAAATCATTAAAACAGAACATGCTTGTGAGCATGGCCCTGAAGATGCAGATGAATATGCCAAGCTTGCTATTCACCTTTCACATCAAAATTGTCTGGAATTTCCATGGATAAAACAGAAAGTTTGTAATGGAGAATTGGAAATCCACGAATGGTTTTTCGATATCAAGGAAGGTCAGATTTATAGCTATAACGAACAAAAGCAAACCTACTTACCCTTAGGTTCTTGATCATTCAAAAGGTATGTTTAAAATTCGACAACGCCCAAAAATTAAGTGTATTTTAAGTTGTCTACCTTATAATATTTTAGACTCCTAAAGAGCGATTTATAAAGAATAATAAAAGGGCATGCTCAACTAAATGAATAAATACAAAATAATTCTCATTTTTCTTGGATTGGCCGCCGTGTATTTTATTGTGCACTGGTTTTTTGAGAGTAAAAAAGATGCTGCACCATCATCGGCTACTCTCACGGTCACTGTTGTACATCCCGTAGAAAAAACTTTGGATGATATATTAAATGTCACAGGTGTAACTGTTCCACGAGAAAATATAATCGTCATAACGGAACTTTCGGGTGTTCGTGTGGTCAATGTCCTTGCTGATGTTGGTGCTACAGTTAAAAAGGGCCAAATTTTAGCTGAGCTTGAAGACGAGAGCCTATCGCATCAGTTAGACCAGCTGAAGAGCGAGTACGAGGGTGCATACGACGAATTTTCACGACTTGCTAAGCTCAAAGACACCGGATATGTCAGTAAAGGCACTTTGACACGAAAGCGAACCGTTATGGAAGCTTTTAAAGCCCGATTAGATGACGCAAAATTGAAGTTGAGTCATTCCAAGATTACGGCTCCTGCGGATGGAATCATATTCGAGCGGAAAGCCGACATAGGTGAAATAGTTAACTTCAATGAGGCATTATTTAATATAGCTCTCAACGGTGAGATCGAGTTTGAAGCCAATGTCCCAGAGGCGGACATATCTAAGTTGAAAGTGGGTCAAACAACGATGGTAACACTAACCGGCAATGAGACACCCATCCAGGGCGAGATTCGTTTAGTCAAGCCGTCTGTTGATACGGCAAAAAGAACAGTTTTGATTAGGATTACGTTAAAACAAATCAAGTCGCTTCCTATTGGATTATTCGGCAATGCGATCATAACTTTAGGTAAAATCGACGGTTTTTCGCTTCCGGCCACAGCAATACAGGAGGATGATAGCGGTCATTTTGTTTGGCAACTAAATAAGGGGAATATAGCCTCCAAGTTACCGGTCAAGATTAAATTTAGGACAACAGATTCAGTTCTGATAGAACCTATCCCAGCAAACTTAACAGTCATAGCAAAAGCTGGTGCGTTTATTAAAGAAGGCGAGCATGTGAATACTATGGAGACCAAGTAACATGGCTATGCCACTATCCACGTGGTCCATTCGGAATCCAATTCCACCTATTGTCTTGTTTTTGGTATTAACCATAGCTGGCTTGATTAGTTTCAAGTTGTTAGCTATTACCAATTACCCAGCCGTCGTTGTGCCCCTGGTCAACGTTAGAATTGTTCAACCTGGTGCATCGCCTGAAGAAATCGAAACACAAATCACCAAGAAGGTAGAAAGCATTCTTGCGGGGCTGCAGGGTGTAAAGCATATTTATTCCAGTATTTCAGAAGGGTTATCAAACACCACCGTTGAATTTCATTTGGAAGTGCCCTTTGACAGAGCAGTAAACGATTGTCGAGATGCTGTAGCAAGCATAAGGGATCAACTACCTAGGACTATACTAGAGCCAATCGTTTCGCGATTTGATATTGATGCTGGGGCTATTCTTATCTATACGGTTGAAGCTCCCGAAATGAAACGAGAAGAGCTCAGCTGGTTTGTGGACGATACTTTAAGGCGGGAATTTCTCTCGCTGCCCGGAATGGGTGACCTGCGCAGACAAGGAGGCATAGAGCACGAGATAACCATCACGCTTGATCCAGCAAAATTATCAGCTCTTGGTGTTTCAGCTTCATATATCAGCAGACAACTGGCGCAAACGAATATCAATCTTCCTGGTGGAAGGATAACTTTGGAAGGCACCGAGTATTCTTTGCGAACCGAGGGCAATGTTAAAACAGTAGATTTGTTGAAAGAGACTAGGATTCCGCTGGATAATGGCCGGACAGTCAAACTTTCTGATTTGGGCACCATAACGGACGGCTCGGCCGAGTCCAGATCATCCACCCGTTTGGATGGAAAACCTGCCATGGTTATCGTATTGTTCCGTGCAAAGGGGGCCAGTGAAGTAACTGTTGCTGATCATGTTAAAGAAAAACTAGAGGAGCTTCGAGTTAAATATCCCGGTGTTATCATCAAGGATCTTTTTTCCGTGGTGGATCTGACATTAGAGCAATACGAGTCTACCATGGAGAATTTTATTGAGGGAGCCATTCTTACTATTCTCGTTGTATTTATATTCTTGAGAGATCGACGTGCGACTGTTATTGCGGCTCTGGCCATTCCTCTATCCATTATACCCACATTTTTGTTGATGTATCTGTTAGACTATACGCTAAATACAATCACATTGCTTTCCATAGCCCTCGTTACTGGAGTACTGGTTGATGACGCCATAGTAGAAATTGAAAATATTCACAGGCACATGCGAGAAGGGAAGAGCCCTTATAAAGCATCTATGGATGCTTCAGATGAGATTGGCCTAGCCGTTGTTGCAACTACGCTTGTTATCTGTGCCGTTTTTACGCCAGTTAGTTTCATGCCAGGGGTTGTCGGCCAATATTTCAGACAGTTTGGTTTGACGGTGGCTATGGCTGCGTTTTGCTCATTAGTCGTTGCTCGTATGCTAACTCCCATGTTGGCAGCCTACTTGTTAAAATCCCCCCCTGAAGAAGAGGATGTAGAATCAGGTTATTTCCATAAGCAATACCATCGTTTACTGGAATGGACGTTATCTAATCGTCTGACAACCATGGGTATTGCAGCTTTCAGTATGATTTTTTCAATCAGTTTAATTCCTCTGCTTTCAACGGGATTTTTGCCCTATACTGATCTAGGGCAATCGAATTTAACCATTGAGCTACCTATAGGCTCCACATTACAGCAAACGGAAAAGGCTGCGGAGAAAGTATCAGCCATATTGAAAAAGCACAAAGAGGTTAGATACATTTTGAGCACGGTTAATGGTGGTGTTGCATCTGGAAGGATTTCTACTTCAAGTGGACGCAGTCTTACTGGTGTTAACACAGCTAACTTAAGTATCAAATTGGTTCCTAAAGAAGACAGGGCAATGGATCAAAGGCAATTTGAAAACATGGTTTTGCCTGAACTTAAAACGATTCCGGACATTAGAATCAATTTTGCAAATGACTCGGGCAGTAAAGATATTTCTTTGGTTTTTGTTGGTGAAAATCCTGAAGCTTTGACAAAGGTAACGCAAGAGGTTGAGGCGCACATGCGTCAGATGCCGCAATTAAGCAGTGTGGGTTCAACTGCCAGTTTACTACAGCCAGAGATAGTCATCGCCCCTGATTTTGCAAAAGCAGCTGAACTAGGGATCACGGTGGAAGCTATAAGCGATGCCATACGTATTGCTACCATAGGTGATCTAGACTCAAACCTGGCTAAGTTTAATTCTAACAATCGTCAGATCCCCATACGTGTGCGATTTCCAGAAGCATCTTTTCAATCCCTTGATCTGTTAGAGAACTTAAAAATACCGTCCAGCAAGGGGGGCAGTGTTCCACTCTCAGCCATAGCCAGCATAACTTTTGAAACGGGTCCAAGCAAAATAGAAAGAAATGATCGTGAACGTAAAATTTCCTTGGAAGCCAATCTGAATGGAATTTCCTTAGGTGATGCCATCGATAAAATCTATAAATTACCAATCATGCAGAAGCTTCCCGAAGGTATTTCGGTGCGTCAAACAGGTGACGTGGAAGTGCTCAGCGAGTTGATTTACGGTTTTACTCTTGCCATCGGTTTTGGGCTGTTGATGGTTTATGCCCTACAGGTGTTACTTTATAGAGATTGGATTCAGCCATTTACAAGAATGGTAGCACTCCCCCTTTCCATCGGGGGTGCCTTTATTATGCTATTACTCACCGGAACTGAGCTAACGACGCCTGCTTTTATAGGTATTCTTATGCTTATGGGTATTGCTGATAAAAACTCTATTTTGCTCGTGGACTATATGCTCGAACTTATCCGTCGAGGAGTGCCCCGCCGCGAAGCAATCATTCAAGCCGCCTTAGTACGCGCCCGCCCCATACTTATGACTAGTATCGCCATGTTAGCGGGTATGATGCCATTGGCCCTTGGATTAGGTTCAAGCGGGGCTTCGTTCAGGGCCCCCTTGGCGATTGCCGTAATAGGTGGACTTATTTCATCTACTACTTTAAGTCTAGTCTTCGTTCCTGTCATATTTAGCTACGTAAGAGATTTCCAAGACTGGTTGTTGCCGAAGTTGAGGAATATGCTTAAGTAAGGCCTCCCAGCTGAAGCTCGTAGCGCGAAAACTGGCGGAGGGAGTGGGATTCGAACCCACGGTGCATTCGCATGCACAACGGTTTTCGAGACCGCCCCGATCGACCACTCTGGCATCCCTCCGGCAGGCACCAAACTAGCGAAAATAGGGGGAGATCGCAAGCTTAAATGTCTGATCTCTTAATTCTGTATCTATATATTAAATCCTGCAAAATCTAAATTATCAGCTTCGTGAAAATTTCATCTGCGCAAAAAAAGCGCTTTGCGCATGCGACCAACATAGATATTGCCTTACTTTCCCATAAAGCTTGCAATTATGGTCGTCTCGGGATAAAAGAGTAGAACTAATTATGGAACAAGAGGTAGACCATGAAAATCAACGGTAACGAAGTACGTCCCGGTAATGTTATTGAGCATAACAATCGGTTGTGGACATGTGTTAAGGCCGAGCACGTAAAGCCTGGTAAGGGCGGTGCATATGCGCAAGTGGAATTGAAAGATATTCGCGATGGGACTAAGTCTAACGAGCGTTTTCGCTCGACGGAGACTGTTGAGCGCGTACGTCTCGATGATCATGACTACCAATATTTGTTCACTGAAGGTGATGCATACACTTTCATGAATCAGGAAAATTATGAACAGGTGGTTTTGGGCCCCAATATAGTTGGGGATGCGGGCGACTTTTTACAAGAAGGTATGGTCGTAAAGGTTTCTAGCTATGAAGGCGAAACCATCAGTATTACCTTGCCTGACACAGTTGTAATGACCATTACGGAATCTGAGCCTGTTATTAAGGGACAAACAGCCACATCTTCATTTAAGCCTGCCTTGCTTGAAAATGGCGTACGTATTATGGTTCCGCCTCATATTGATGCGGGAACTCGTGTGGTTGTGAATACAGTTGACCGCACATACGTTGAGCGGGCCAAGGATTAAGTATGAATAATCAGCCTCTTGCTGGGGAATCTCCCCTTCTGAACGTCATGAGCCGCGCTGTCTATAAAGCAGGAAAGCGCCTCATTCGTGACTTCGGTGAAATCGAAAACTTACAGGTCTCCCGCAAAGGTCCAGGTAATTTTGTGACCAATGCGGATAGAGCCTCCGAGGAGATTCTGAAGGTGGAGCTGATGAAGGCTCGTCCTAAGTTTGGCTTTTTGTTCGAAGAGGGTGCGGAAATTAAGGGTGAGGATTGCAACCATACATGGATTATAGATCCTTTGGATGGAACAACCAACTTCTTACACGGTTTACCGCATTTTTCCATATCAGTCGCTTTGCAACGCCAAAATGAGATTGTGGCGGGAATCATTTATGACCCTATCAGGGATGAAATGTTTTTTACGGAAAAAGGCCGTGGTGCTTTTTTGAATAACAAGCGTCTGCGGGTTTCTAATCGCCGCAATCCTGATGAAGCGTTACTGGCAACGGGTATGCCTGTTAAGGATAAGTCAGCATTTTTAGATGTGATGCATCAAATTCAAAAGGTGGGACCTAGCATTACCTCCATCCGCAACATGGGATCCATATCGCTGGACATGGCCTATTTGGCCGCAGGTCGTCTGGATGGATTCTGGCACTTGCGTTTTGAACCATGGGATGTGGCGGCGGGTATGCTTTTGGTACGGGAGGCAGGTGGTTATGTCACCGATGTGACACGTAACCCTGATGTGCTGCATGCAGATTCCATTATTGCCAGCAATGAATTTCTACACCCAACTTTATGTAAAGTATTGGGGGAGATTCAGACAGAGGTGCAGAAAAAGACCGTTTAGGGATTTTAGAGCAAAAAAAAACCACCCCTTAGGAAAGGGGTGGTTTTTTCGTGGGTTAGATATTATTCAGACTTAGCTGCGAAGGATAAGAACTTTACTTTATTCTTGTCCTCAAGCATTCTGTTATTTTTACGAACTTCTCTTAAAGCTCTGCGAAGAGTTAAATGTTCGTTGTTTTCGTAATCAGCCAACTCATCTTCATAGATCATCGTTCCTTCTGAATCATAACCATACAAAGAAACTTTGAAGTCTCCCTCAAGCTTTGAAGCCAGATCAACGAACGTATCTACTTTCGCATCTCTTGCGAGATAATCATCGAGCATTTCATATGGCAAACCTACAGCAATCGTTGGCTCTACTGGAGTACTTTCAGAAATTGCAATCATCAATTGATCATTTAATTCCTTCGACAATCCATTGGGCGCGCCATTGGGGAAATTAACTGAAGAATTCAGTGAACCTGTGTCACTCACGAAAGATCCCAAGAGAGAAGCATTTAGTGAGTTCACTTGTGATTCTTCAGCAACCGATACGACGCTTGAAGAGATTGAGCTCAAAGGAGAGCTTGCTGCAAGTATTGCCTTCAATTTTGCATCTAAGTCAGCATGCTCAGGATCATCGATCAGTTGTACTTCGCCTTCTACTTGGGCATCATTTACCGGAGCTTCAAAGGCCTCAAGAAGTACATCTACAGGCGACTTTCTAGATTCTTCGGTTTTTTCTGCCACAACTACTCGGCTCGCACGTTCTTGCCTAATTCTATCAGCAAGCTCAACGACTTCGTTCTTTTTGGCTTCCTTTGCTGCCTCTGCTTCTCTAGCTGCTTGTCTGACTCTACGTTGCTCTGCTTGCCTTTGACGAGCCAGGGATTCATTACGCGCGATTTCAGCGTTTTGTTCTTCAAGTGCTCTTGCCGCTACACGAGCTGCACGGGCTTCACTTCTTGCGGAACGAGCGTCGTCCAGTTGTCTCATAATTGTAGTGACTTCGCTTTCTGGGCTCGCTGACTGAAAATGAGAAACGACAGTAGGCTTCAGAATCAAGTCTTGTTCCACATAATTGTCGATTCCAGCATTTTCAATGGTTTCTTCTACTAAGCCTTGCATTTCTGCGTTTTCAGGTTTAGCAGATTGAAAATGGAAAACCATAGAGGGTTTCAAAACCAATTCTTGCTCAACATAATTGTCGATTCCAGCATTTTCAATGGTTTCTTCAACGAGACCTTGCACTTCTTCCTCAATAGCTACTTGAGCAACTCTAGGCGCAATAAAGCGTTCCACCGCTTGAAGCAAGCGCGGGCGTGGAGGTAGTTCCAAAATCTGTGGAGCCTTTAAGATGAGTTCTTTTTCCTCAATGACAACACGTTGCGCAGGAGCAGTAGACGCAGCCTGTGGCATTTGAGGAGCCGGACCTTGTATTATTTCAAACATCTGCGCAGCAGGTGCTACAGCTTCTGTTTGTTCCACAT
This sequence comes from Alphaproteobacteria bacterium, assembly GCA_041738135.1. GTDB lineage: Bacteria > Pseudomonadota > Alphaproteobacteria > JAGOMX01 > JAGOMX01 > JAGOMX01. The sequence continues at coordinate 68,903 of JBGSQK010000017.1, read as the reverse complement.
GCACAGCTGTAACCACTGGTGCACGGTGAGGTGCGGGCGCTGCTTGTGCATCACGTTGTACAGGTGCCTCTCTGGCAGCAGGTGCTACAGGAGATGCGGGCCTTGGTTGCTGAACTGGTGCAACAGGCGGCTGCATAACCGGAACTCGGAGCCTTGGTTGTACAGGTTGCTGTTGTACGATTACCCCTTGATGAGGCAATTGTACTGGCTGCGCTTGTTGCGCACGCGCCATATTGGCAAGATAGATCTCTTCATAGGATGCCGAAACGTTTGAAGCAAGGGCTAAACCCAAACCAAAAACTGATACTGATAGTTTTAATGAGTTATACATAAAATTAATCCTCTATAACAATGCTCGTCCATTCTTAGAGTAAACAAGCAATTTAATAAACAAATATGAGACTGTACCACACTGTCTCCTATCTCATATATGACCAATTGTCAACTTTGTCAAGAGGTATATGCGATTTTTATTATTACACATTACTTTTATTGTTTTAGATCGCAGCTCTATAAATATAAAATCGACGATTGATGGCAAAAAACTGTGAGGTGAGGCGCTTGACATATTAGCGAAAATTCTATTGATTCAAGCAGGGGTATAGGCGTGAGGATTAATGATCAGAATGCCTAATGATAAGACTCAGCAACTGAATTTCGGCGTTGCTGAGTATTCTCATTTGCTACTTATCAACTCTGTTCTTTATCCCATGAAATTATACTTATAGGTCAGCATAAGTGAATAGAAACGAGGCCTTATTGTGCCTGTGTCTCTAGTGTTCACAGGAACATTAAACTTAAATTTAGTTGATCCGAATAGGCTTTGTTTAAATCTTAAACCGAATGAAGAGTTACCGAATCGATGTTCATAACCTAATCCCCAATCGAAACCCCAAGCATTTTTTGACCTATTGGCTCTGTTTGCTAGATCCGTATACCCCAATTTGAATTTACGATATTCCGTGCCGACAAGGGCATACACCTGATCCAAGGGGCTCAAATTGTAAGAATGGCGGAAATCGGCACCCAATGAATATTTAGTAGACCACTCTGTTGAAACGGTGCTGAAGCCACCGCCGATAACAGGAACGGTGTTTGTATCTTTATTCTTAAGATCTGCATAAGAACCAAATGTTTCTAAGCCAATGACCATATTCGTATCAGGGATATTCCAGGAACCTCCTAAATAGCCATCAAAACGAGCGGCATTGTCCCGAGCTTGGCTATTGGTAACTCTGTTTTGCACCAAGGGAATGATGGGGATATTTTCAATGAGCTTTTTATGGCCACGCATGGCAATACCACCAGCTGAAAGGCCAGCATACAGACCCCAAGGTGAGGACATCTTAGGTGCTTCCGCAGCTGGCGCCGGCATTGGTGCGGAATAGTTTCCATTAGCAGACGCTTCGGCAGCTAAAAGCAAAAGTGGAAGATACAGTATTTTTTTCATTTTTCACGGCTCTCTATATAAGAAACGATTTAGTGGCTAAATTATCTCTAATTGTCTCTTAATTTAAGATAAATTGCAACAACCTGCTAGACATGAACGTAAAGCGATGATATTTATGCCTTATAGACCATTTTGAAAAGTGAAGAGCATGCTTAATCTTGTAAAATACGTAACCATAGTTGTCATTTTAGGCAGTTTTGATGCCAGAGTCTTGGCAACTCATAAAGATCCCTTTCTCACAGATATAAATCAATTGAGTGTTTTTGCCCAAAATAATCCCATGGACCTCACCTCGTTTGAACTCAAATGGGGCGAAAATTTGGCTAGACTTCAAATGCACTCACTATCAGACGTAAATAAGGAACAGCAACTTGAACTCCGGATGAAATCTCTTGTAAAACTATTATGCTTTAATTTCAATAGAACTGGTATCGAGCTTGTAAAGAAGTATGCGCCGTTAAGTTGTCAGCTGGCATTGGCCCGAGCTTATTTTGAAGAAGGCTATCCATTTAATGCGAGCAATCGTCCCACACAAGAAAATATGGCTTTAATAGAATCAGCAACTTTGTATCTAGGGATAATGGCGCGGACTCAACAACTTATGCTATCATGTTGTCAAGAGCTTAACGGAGTCATAAACGCTGGAGGCAAATTAAATGATCTTCGCTTTCAGCATTTGTCATACTCCATAAGAGAAGAAAGAGTAAGGGCAATTGGCGAGATTATTTCCGATATTACAGAGACTCCAAACCATTTGATTGGTAGCTTCAAATTATTAAACCTGAGGGCATCTTCTATTCAAATTATCGAAGAAGACTTGAGGTACTCATTGGATTTTTTCCTCGACGTGGATAAGAAAAATTTTGCCTGGTGTGCACACTATGTTTTGGGTCAAAAGAATTTATCAAAACAACTGTACGCTTACGAAAAGACTAAACAGGCATTAGAACAAAAAACCGCCCTTGTCGACTTTATTGAATGGTTTAGAGAGGCTAGATCTCTTGAATCTCTTAAAGGTGTAAGAACTTAAGCGTTCCTTTCCGTATTCAATAGTATAATGGAAATCCGCCTGTTCTGCGATGATGAAGGATCTGCTGCAACCAGCGGCTCGTTTGCCGCTTTGCCTGTGACGTGGCTTATACGGGCTTCATCTAAACCTGAACTGATAAGCACTTGCCTGCTAGCATTAGCCCTGTCTGCGGATAGTTCCCAATTGGAGTAATCTGCACCTTTGTTATAGGGCTTTGTATCCGTATGACCTGTGATAGATATTTTATTGGGAATATTTTTGATAACGGCTGTGATAGAAGCCAACAATTTTACTGTATGGTCATACATTTTTTTCTCACCTGATGGGAACATGGACTTTTTGTCCTGATCTACGATCTGGATGCGTAAGCCTTCAGGGGTTGTGTCGATGATTAGGTTGTCTGCAAACTGCACTAATTCAGGTGATTTTTGGATGGCTTGCCTGATTTGCTCTTCGGCACTGGCGAAATTCTTTTTGTCCAAAGCAGCGGCACCGCCTTTTTTATCAGCTTCCTCTTGGTGAGCATCGGCTTTGACCTCGTTTACGACTTTAACATCTTCTACCGGTGTTACCTTTTGATTGACCTCATCCCCTTCTGTTTTAGCTTCCCCCGCGTTGGTTTGTGGCGTCAACATAGTAACCGCAGGAGCTGCCTTAGAGTCTTCAAATGAACCTTCGGTCGCAACTGATTGTCCACCCAAGATCCCGCCGCTACCGGCTGCAGCAGATGACATACCTACGGGGCCGAAGTAATTGGAGATACCTCTCTTCTGCTCTTCCGATGTAGCATTGAGCAACCACATGAGCAAGAAAAAAGCCATCATTGCCGTTACGAAATCTGCGTAAGCAACTTTCCAGGCACCGCCATGGTGTCCGCCACCTACAATTTTTTTAACTTTTTTAATAATTGGTTGTGATTGATTAATCATGACGTACCCCTAATTGAAGCTAGGAAGAGTGGATACAGCTTCTTCCACTTCATTAAATGTGGGCCTCATATCGGGAATGATAGATTTACGTGCAAATTCAATACAAATAGCAGGTGCATAACCATTAAGATAGGCCAATATACCTACTTTGATGCAATCCAAATATTTTGCTTCCTCATCATATACACCTTGAATCGAACTGGCCATAGGAGCCAAAAAGCCGTAGGATATGAACACACCTAAAAAAGTACCCACCAAAGCGCCACCAATAAGGTGTCCTAATACTTCGGGTGGCTCTGTTAATGAACCCATGGTTTTAATAACACCCAAAACTGCTGCAACGATACCCAAAGCGGGCATGCCATCAGCAATAGTTTGTACAGCGTGTGATTGTTTGTGGCTTTCTTTGTGATGTACCTCCAATTCTTCATTCATCAAATCTTCCATCTGATGAGGATTGTCACTGCCCAAAGTTATTAGACGCAAATAGTCGCACAAAAATTCAACCGCGTGATGTTGATGATGGAAATGCTCGAAATGTTTGAATAATTCACTATCGTGAGGATTTTCCGTATGGCTCTCAAGTGCAAGCATACCTTTCGTTTTAGCAATTTTAAAGATAGCATAAAGAACGCACAAAAGTTCTTGAAAGTTGGCCTTAGAATATGGCGAACCACTTATCATATCTTTCAAAGCTTTGGGCGTATTGAAAAGCACATTTTTAGGGGTAGCAATGAGAAATGCGCCGATGGCGGCGCCACAAATTATGACCACCTCAAAGGGCTGCCACAAAACCATGAGCTTGCCGCCCATAGCAGCATAGCCACCAAAAACGCTCAGTATAACGACTATGGAACCTACGATAAAGAACATTGCTGATTTTGCCCTGTTAGGTCAATGTTTCATGTTTCTGATTCATCTAATCACACATAGGTTAATTTTTTCTTTCACTCAAAAGAAAGTCTTCTGCTTGACGTTCTCCACAAGAACGTTAATATCCTAAATTAGCTGCTAAATGGAAAAGGGTTGCACATGCATAAAATTTACACACTGGATGATGTAAAAGTTCACAATCAAAGAGTGCTGTTGCGGGTTGATTTAAATGTCCCCATGAAAGATGGCGTTATCATCGATCATGAGCGTATGGAAAAAATACTCCCAACAATTAAAGAACTCATAGAAAAAGGTGCAAAAATTATTCTATGTGCTCATCTGGGCCGACCCAAGGGGGTTGATCTTTCATTGTCGCTGCAGCCCATTGCGGATGCTTTGAGTAAACTTATTAAGCAACCAATTAATCTCGTAAGAGATTACAGTAAAACGCCAGATCTGCAACAGGGGCAAGTTGCTATGCTGGAAAACTTGCGGTTTCATGCGGGTGAAGAAAAAAATGATCCCGTATTTGCTCAGCAACTGGCCTCTCTTGCTGATATTTATGTGAACGATGGTTTTTCCGTTTCCCACCGCGCACATGCTTCTGTGGAGGCCATTACGCATATCTTGCCTAGTTTTGCTGGCCGTTTAATGCAACAAGAAATAGAGGCGCTCACGCAAGCCTTTGATCATCCAAAAGAGCCAATTATGGCTATTGTGGGCGGATCCAAGGTCTCAACTAAGCTGAGTGTATTAAAGAGCCTTGCTCAAAAGGTTATGTACTTGATTCCAGCGGGCGGCATCGCGAACACATTTATTTATGCTCACAAACAGCAAGTGGGCAAATCCTTATGTGAACCAGACATGGTTGATATGGTGATGGAAATTGAAGCCATCGCTTTAAAATCAGGTTGCGCCATCATTCCGCCCAGCGATGTGGTGGTGGTGGAAAATCTAGAGGCAAATGCCAAATATAGAACCTGTGCCCCGCAAGACTTAACATATAAAGATATGATTGTGGATTTTGGTCCTGAGACCGTAAACGATATTTATAAAATTGCGCAGCTATGTCGCACATTCATATGGAATGGTCCTTTAGGTGTGTTTGAGATTCCACCGTTTGATAACGGAAGTGTAACGCTTGCCCAGAAGATTGCCCATCTAACCAAAACTCGAGATCTTTACACCATAGCTGGTGGCGGCGAGACTATTGCAGTGCTAAACCAGGCCGGGGTGATGGATAACTTCAGCTATGTGTCGACGGCGGGCGGTGCCTTTTTAGAATGGATTGAAGGCAAAAGTTTGCCTGGGGTGGAGGCTCTTAAAAAGAGCAACATTCAAATAAAAAATCAAAATGGTAAGGTGATCAATGGAAATTAAGAACATAACCGAGAATGCTTGGGAGCGCCGTGCGGAGCTTACTTCGGCCGACATTATGGATCTCCAAGAAGTTATACAAACCGTATTCGATGATCTGGATACAGGTAGACGTCGTATAGCAGAGAAGATTGATGGTCAATGGATTGTGCATCCTTGGCTTAAAAAAGCCGTCTTGCTTTCTTTTAGGTTGTGGGACAACCAAATGGGCGATCATTCTTATGATAAACTGCCCTTAAAGTTTACCCGTTGGACAGAAGAGCAATTTAAGGTCTCGGGTATAAGAGCTGTTCCCGGTAATGTTGTCCGCTACGGTGCGCATATTGCACCCCGTGTTATCTTGATGCCGAGCTTCGTGAATGTAGGCGCCTACGTGGATGAAGGCACTCTGGTGGATACGTGGGCCACTGTCGGATCTTGTGCGCAAGTGGGAAAGAATTGTCATATATCAGGCGGCGCTGGCATTGGAGGCGTTCTTGAGCCCTTGCAAGCCAATCCCGTTATTATTGAAGATAACTGCTTTATCGGTGCACGCAGCGAGGTGGTGGAGGGTATGATCGTCGAAGAAGGCGCTGTTATTGGTATGGGTGTGTTCTTGGGTGCATCTACACCTATCATTAACCGGGAGTCGGGTGAAATCATCTATGGTCGCGTTCCCTCCTATTCGGTTGTCATATCAGGTACGCTTCCCGGTAAACCCCTTAAAAATGGTCAACCTGGCCCCAATTTGCCCTGTGCGGTAATCGTCAAGCAAGTGGACGAAAGAACCCGATCAAAAACGTCTATCAACGAACTTTTAAGGCCCCTATAAATGCAATCATATGATGTGATCAAGCTCACTCAGGAACTTATTAAATTTCCATCTTTGACGCCTGCTGGCGATGACATCTTTGATTACCTTCAAAATCTCCTAAAGCCGCTGGGTTTTGATTGCCAAATGATGAATTTTCAATCCAATGGCTCGCAGGTTATGAATCTGTTCGCCCGATACGGAGCGGGTGCGCCTCATTTTTGTTTTGCGGGACATGTGGATGTGGTGCCTGTAGGTGATTTAGGCAATTGGCAATACCCGCCTTATGCCGGGGAAATTGATAGCGGCTTACTGTACGGACGTGGTGCCGTTGACATGAAAGGTGCTATAGCGGCATTTATAGCAGCTGTTGCTAAGCACCTGGAAAAAGGGGCCTTACCTGGCAGTGTTAGTTTGCTCATAACTGGTGATGAGGAAGGTGATGCAGTAGACGGCACAGTGAAAGTTCTGCAAAAACTTAAAGAGCTTAAGCAGTTACCAGATGTATGTTTGGTAGGTGAGCCCACATCAGAAGATTGGGTCGGCGACACCATCAAAAACGGCCGCAGGGGATCTTTGTCCGGTCATATTCAGGTGCAGGGCAAGCAGGGCCACGTGGCCTATCCTCAACGCGCAAACAATCCATTGCCTTCGCTCATCGAATTTCTGTTTGATTTGCAACAACAGTCCTGGGACAAGGGTAGTGAGCATTTTGATGCCTCAAACCTGGAAATAACCTCTGTTTCAGCGGACAATATAGCTGTCAACGTCATCCCCGCCAAAGCTGAGGCGAAGTTTAATATTAGGTATAACAATCAGCACACAAGAGCAGATCTGATCAAAAGAATTGAATCCTTGGCCCAAGCCCATTGTAAAGAATACTCTCTGGAATTTTCCGGCAATGCTGAGCCGTTTTTGAATGGATCAAATGATTTGGTGAAATTGACTATGGACGCCGTAGAATCCGTAACAAGCCAAAAACCAAAAACCAGCACCAGTGGGGGCACATCCGATGCTAGATTTATCCATCACTATTGTCCTGTCTTAGAACTGGGTTTGTTGAACCACACAGCGCATCAAGTGGATGAGCATGTGGGTTTTGATGATCTTAGAACCCTTAAAGGTTTATATGGACAAATTTTAAACAATTATTTCGTGGTTAAGACTGAATAACGATAACAAAAAAACAGCCCCATTGGGGCTGTTTTCTTTTCTTCAAACTGCTTGTGTTACTTGGATCAGTACAACTGGTCTCCTAGATCATCCATTTTCTTTTGATCTTGAGCTCTATCTGTCTCGATCTGGGATTCTGATTCATCATCTCCCTCAATCAACGCAGTTATGATAGCCAATTCCTCCCGAGCCAGTTCTTGGTTCAATCGTTCGGATTCGTCTAATGGGTCAGCTGGATTATAAGAATCACCTTCTTCAATATCTCCAAAGAGGAGATCTTCTGAAAAAAGATCTTCATCTGACGCCTCATCATTATCAGTAGTAAATCTCAGAATGTTTTCAGAAATTACTGATACTTTTGCTGATTTATCATCATTAGCCCCTTCTGTGACCTTTTTATCTTCAGCAGACTTATCGGTCTTAGGTTCTTCTTTAACCCCTTTTTCTTCGGCAGGTTTATCAGCGTCAGGGCCCTTTTTAATTTTTTTGTATTCGTCCTTCAGCTTATCAAGTTCTTTTTTCGAAGAGTCAATAGCCTTATTAAGTTCCTTAAGTTTATCCTTTTCCGGTTGTGTAAGTTTATCTTTGTCCTTGCCCTTAGTAAATTTCTTCAGATCTGACCTATCTTTGGTTAGCTTTTCAACTTGCTTTATCATATTAAGCAGTGCTTGATCTGAATTTGTAAAGGGATTGGCCGGGTCCTTAGCCTGCTGTTTTTTCTCAATGAGCTTTATTTGCTTTATGAGTTTCTCACGATTCTCTTTTGTTTTTTTATCATCTATTTTTGGTTTAGCGGGTTTAGCAGCAGCAGCCGTCGCCGGGGCATTTGAGGGTGCTGTTTGAGCTAAGCTATTCTGCGTGGCAAATGCTATTAGCAAACTAAATGTGGCTAAACTAACAATGGTTCTCATGTGTGATTTCATTTATTTAAACTCCCTTTCGTTTCAACTCCGTCTTGCCAAGCATCTGTTATCTTGCAAAATGGATTAACCAGTAATTACTTATAGCATCCCATACAGAAGTTAAATTTTCATTAATAGTCTGATTTTATTCCGCTTTATAGGAATACCTCTTACCGCACAACAAATTGCTTATGGAACTATCCCTATGGGATCAGCCAATTCCTCATCAACAGCAGCAATGGTTTCGTCCATCGCGGCTATTGTTTCATCTTTATCCTTAATCAATTGCTGCTTTAAACTTTCAAGCGCTGCACTATATTTTTCAAAAGTCTCTTCTTCTTTTTGATACAAAGCATCGCTTGCATTATCGTCAGCTTCTAATAGTTCTTCACTAGCCTTATCCCATTCTTCCGCTGCCTTATCGGCAGTTTCATAAGCCTTATCCAAAGGAGTAAGTTCAGCCGCCGCTCCGGTCTCTGCAACATCTTCATCTAGCGAGGTAAACATAGTGGCTGAGCCAAGCATTGAGGTTTGCTTTTTATCGGTGGGAGTCGCGGGTTGGGAAGGCTTTGGAGGTTCTTGTTTGACCCTCCCCCCTAATAATGCAGAATGCTTCACATGGTATTCTTTGCTATACTTTTTTTCCAGACGACCATGGAGAAGCATTTTTGCCTTTAACTTTCTCACTTCATCTCTTAATTTAACAATAAAGGCATATTTTTCCGCATCATTCTTCTTTACCTGTATTTTTCTTTCTACACGCTCTTTAGAGGCTTTCTGTTCAGCCGTCATTTCCTTTTTTCCAGTGTCTGCTGGAGCAGGAGCTGCAGCAGCAGTTTGATCTGGTGCAGGAGCTGGGGGTGGAGTTGATACGGCATAGGAAGATAAAGCAACAAACATGGCCCCTAATAAAAATGAATTAATTTTCATACAACGAACCCCTCCAGGTATTTCAGCTATAGATATGTTTAAAACATAATTCCTATTGTACATAATCTCATAAAAGGATTAACGTTTTGCTAATATTATGAATTATTTATTCTTTTGTTGTTTTTCATACTCTTTTAAAGCTTGCTCTTCTTCCTCTTTCTGCTGCTCTTCCCAGTCCTTAAGACTTTCTGCTTTATCTTTTTGGAAAGACTTAAGCGATTTTTGACCAATACCAACCGCTAATTCTCCTTCGGTGGCAGACTGTAAAGCTGTGCTCACTGCAGATTTCAATGCGGCTTCCGCAGCAATTTGTTTTAATTTATCACGCTCATAGTCAGACAATGTTTTCTGTGTACAACTGCGCAACCATTTATCTTGTTCTTTTTGCGAGCCCGTTTTATCCACGCATAGGTATTTGCAGGCATCAGAATCAGGACGCCCGGCTTCTCGTTCGTGAATGCAGGTTGCTTCTTGAACAAAGCTGTTCAGTTTAATTTGCACCAAAGCATCCTTATCTCTAGTTCCAGCTTCACCACCGATTTCTTTGCCTGAATATTTGCATACAGTCTGAATATTTTCTGCACCTTTGTTTTTTTTGAAACACTCACTTAAAACGTCCAAGGCGCTGCATCTTTTATCACAATGGCTATATTCACCCGCACCGGGCCACTCAGACCATGCACCGCAGTATTCACGACATATGCGAGCTGGATCGGCTGTAGCCGGATACTTCTCATATAATCTATAGTCGCCGGGCTGTTTTTCTGGAGGTATGGGTTTCATGCACGCAGGAGCGTTTTCTGGCTTGCAGCCGGGAATTGGCTCATTACAATCGCTGAAAGATTTTGCGACGCAGCTCCTCCTACATTTAAGCAGCTCATTTCCTTCCATCGCATCTCCTAGACCAAAAAAGCCTAAAGCAGCAGCGATATTTGCTTGGTGAACTTCCTGAGGATTGTCACCTATTTCACAATTGTTGAGGCATAAACGGTTCTTGGTACAGTAATTTATTCCATCACACAAACCGCTCGTAACGCATGCTTTAGCATTTTCTTTTGCCTTCTTAGCTTCTTCTTCATTCTGTGTCATTTGTTCCTGACTGATCGCAAAAATTGGTGTAGCTGTTAGCAAAGAGAACAGCAGCAATATTAAAAATGTCTGTGTACAAAATGGATTATTTTTAGTCCTCAGCATGACTTTTTCCTATATATTTATTGTTGTTGATTGCTTTGAGCAGATTTCGCTTCTGCCTTAGCAGCTCTGGCGGCTTCTCTCTCTTCTGCCGCCTTTTCAATATCTGCATCTAATTTAGCATTTGCATCTTCTATTCGTTTTCTTGCCGCAATGACTTGCTCTAATTCTTTAAGTGCTTTTTCACTATAATCGATGATGCCATCTTGTTGTTCTTTTTTGCGCTTTTCCATTTCTTGATGCAAAGCACGTTGCTTTTGTTCACAGCTGCGAGCCCAAGGATAATTATTGCATAAGGTAGCACCGCACCCTTCTGCATCATTACCTTTTATCTGGCAAATGGCTTCTCGTGCTAATCCCCTCAATTTGTCTTGTACATTGGCTCTATTATTTTCAAACTCTGAATTTGGATTTGCTATGATACCTAATTCTTCGGGATCACATAATTTTTTGTTAGTTTTGGGATCCAAGTCCAAAATTTTAGCACCGTTTTTATTGAAGCAATCTGCTAAAGAATCAAAATTCACACATGTGCGTTCACACATATCATATAGTATTTTTTCAGGATCTGAGGGTAATGATCCTTTTGACCCACAATGTTCTCTGCATGATCGAGCTGGGTCTTTGGATGGTGGAGTCACGGTTATGTCTATGGGTTGCTCTTTCTGACAATCAGATACTAGATTAACTATACAATCACCACGGCAGACTACTTGATAATCAGGCTCAGCTGATTTCAGATGACCCATACCAAAAAATGTAGCTGCATAACTGGCTAGTTTTCTACCAGTAGCACCTGGATCAAAACCGATATCGCAGGCATTAAAGCACGCCCGATTTCGTGGGCATTGAACTAGGCCGTCACAAATACCTGCCTGCAAACAGCCCGAAGCTAGCCCCATTTCTTGCTCTGTGAAATCGCATAAGGCCTTCTCTGAAATTAAGAAAATACAGACCGTCAGTATCTTCAGAAAATTTTTTCCCAATATGGACACCTAGAATTCTCCTATTTCGAAAATTGGTTATTTTACGCCTTCTAGCACCTCAGGCGTCTCAGCTAGGATTTTATCCAACTCTTCGCCATATTCACTTCCTTTGTCGTCTATCTTTTTAAGCTCAGCTTCCATCTCTTCTTTAGTAATTATCTTTGGCTGGTTAGAACTATCACCTATAACAGCTATAACATCATTCAAATCTTGAGGATCGATTCTGCTTACAAACAGTTCTAAAAGTCTATCCGTATGCTTATCTGCCTGTTTTTTTAATTCCAGGTATTTATTATTTTCCAAATCAACAGCATCAGCCAACTTTTTAAGGTCCGCCTTTTCCTGTTGTGTTAAATCCTTTTCATCCTTGTTGCTTAACCCTTTAGTTCTATAATTAATTATGGCTGCCAAAGCATTGTTGTACAGCTCGTATTGTTTGCTTAACCTAGGAGTTAGCCTTTCTAATTCCTCTTTACATCTCTGCTCTTCTAATAAATTTTCCTGAAAACTAATAGGAGTTGCTTTCTTTTTACTGTCAGATGCAAAAGTCAGATGTGAGGATCTTTTCTCATCAAAGAATATGGGAGATATTGAACTCGTTACAGCTGTGGCCGAGCCCGTCGTTTTTGCCTCATCAACTTTTGCGACTATGACTTGATTTGCTTTACTGAGTTCTTCCAACTTCCCCGCCAGTTGTTTATCTTTTTGATCTTTTTGTTCTGCTTTCTTGATCACATTTGCAGTCAAAGCTGCTGCTTTGGCTTCAGCCTCTGCCTTGGCTTTATTAGCTTCTGCTATTTTAACAGCATCCCCTGACTTGGTTGCCTCTGCTGCAATCTTGGCAGCTTCGATAGAAGCTTCTTTAGCCTTATCTGCTTTCATTTGTTCTAACTTAAAAGCTGCATCTGCAGCACGTTCCTCAGATTCCTTTTGAGCTATTAATTGAACTTGCAATTGTGCCATAGCCGCAGCATTCTCAGAGTTTTGTGTTTGAACTGCATCACCTGCTGCTAAACGACTCATAAGCATATCTTTCCCAAGACTAATAGCCTGTGGAATAATGCCGGACAAAACGCTCGCTATGCCGCCGGCGGCTGAGATAGCTGAACTTATTACGCCGACAATGAGCGTTGCAGCTTGGGCCGCTACTCTTGCTATGGTCGCTCCAATGCTAGCAAAAGCAGCAAGAAATCCTTGGTATTCCAAATCTGCTGAGCTGTTCCAAAGTTCTTCAGGAGTTGCACCACGTCCCCATAACTCTTGGCTTCCCATTGAACCTGGCACATAAAGGTGGTCCGTTTTAGAGACCTCTCTGCCCGAATACACACCGTCTTTAGAAGCCATGGCAGTTTGACTGGCTGAAAGCATAGCTAGACAAAGAGCAATGCTAATTTTTTTCTTAGTTTTAATGTGCATTTTATGGTCCTTTTTTAGTGATCATTTTCCTGTCTAGAAACAGTGTAAAGATAACTGGTTAATTAATCCTTAAATGTCCCTTGGAATTGTTCCATACCTCATTTTGAAAGGGCGCTTATTTCTTTTTCCGTCTTTTTCATCTCTTCTAAGATAAGCTCTTTGTTATCGTTGATATATTGTTCCGATGCTATGCGAAATTTCGTTCTTGCATCCTCGGCTTTTTGCTGAACAACTTCCAAAGTAGCTTGCGCTTCTACGTAGCGATCGGCTGAAATTTGTGCCATTTCCTTTGCGGTCAAATATTCCTTTTGACCTTTACCGATCATGGATAATTCTTCATCTGTGACTTTTTCTCTTTGTAACGCATCCAACTTTGCTGCCTTTTCTCGCAGTTGCTCCCTTAGGAAAGCCTGCTTTTCTGCGACAGTGGAAGCACGGTCTCGCTGTAAGGTTGCTTTTACCACAGCAGTTTCAGCCTCGAGAACCGTATTGTACGCTAAGTCATACTGCTTAATTAAGTCGAGCTCCTTTTCGTTAGCCTTAGCATTGATAATATGACCACCCCTCACTTTGTAGGTAATCATGTCAATTGTTTCATCGGCAGGTTTATTTTTGAAAACCGTTTCATTTATGCCACGCGTCGCTGCTAAGGATTTAACAGAGTCCTCAGCACTTGTGGCCACACCTTTATTCAGTTCAGTCAAAGTCTTAGCTTCAGCTGCGGTCTTAAGCCCTTCCTCTTGAGCTTTCGCTTGTTCAGGCGTAGGTTCGGTTGCTAGGGATGGCGCCGTTGAAATTATCAGAAGACAGCACATAAAAAAAAATTTCAGATAAATAGACGTATTAATAAATTTGGACATAAGAGCCTCCGTTGGATTGATCTTCTACCGTTACTTTTCATGGACGGTGGTTATAGCTATAAGTTTAAAGTACGTCATAGTTGTTAATTATAGATTAATTTTGTTACTCAACCGGCACTACTTGGCTGCATCACCACCTGTTGTAAGAGCCTTGCTGAGCGTAGTATTAACTGCAGCTGAGGTCTGCTCGATTTTAGCATAAGGATCCTTTAAAGCTTCCGCTAACGTCTGCATTTTTTTTAATAGTTCGTCAGCTTTTGCGTCGCCTACTGGATGTTCGTTAAGCTTTTTATCTTCCATATACTTTATGTAATCGTCTCCAGCAGCCGTGAATGCTTGTGTCGCATTCGCTGCTTGCTGTTGCGCTTCTGCGTCGGCTTTTATGCTTTCTGCGTTGGCTGCAAATTGTTCTTTAGAAACGCGTTCAATGGCTCCTGCAGTTATGCTCTCAGCCGATGTAAAGCTCGAATTTGAAAAGCTAGAGGCCGTTTGATTCCATTCTTTTTCTCTAGAATTCAGAAATTCGTTAATATTATTAAATGTCTTTGACGTTTCGGATAGATCCTTTACATATGCGTTGAAGTCCTCTGTCACGCTCTCTATGAGAAGTTTTTTGTCTTTAACTTTATAATCTTCACCAAGTCTTTCATTTGTATATATAAACAATCTTTCTGCAGCTTCATCATATTCTCTTGCAGCCGCTTCTCTTAATTCAGCTGCACTTTTGAGGTTTTCTTCCGTAAGCTTTCTTGCCTCTGCTACTTCTAATGATGCTTTCAAATAAAGTTGATAATCCACGTCGGGTAATTCCATTAATTTTGCAACCCGAGCTGCTTGGGTTCCGCTGGTTGCATTTGCACTGAGCCCTTTCGAAGTCAGAGCCATTTTTTTAACGATTTCTCGAATCATTTCCCTTTGCTTGATTTTTGCGATTGCCTGCGCAATACGAGTAGCTACCTGAACAGCAACTTGAATAATTATATTCACAAAAGTAAATTGAACTTTGGGATCATTTTCCCATATGGCTTCTGCTGAATTGACTTCCCGCTTATATCCCGTTGATTTCCATGAAGCTAAAAGAACATTTTCTTGTCGAGCATTCGTGAAGATTAGTGCATTGGCTCTAATGATTTTTACTTCATTCCCTGCAATGACTTGTTCAACAGAAAGAACGGAAATTAATGCTAATCCTATAAGTTTGAAACTTGTCTTATTGTATTTAAGGAACGACATATTGAAATTCCTTTATGGTTTTGTTGCGGTTGCGGCTGGTTCAGCAGAGGGAGTTGCTGGAGCCGCGGTTGCGGCGGACTCAGCTGCAGGAGCAGCGGGTGAGGCTGACTCAGCTCTTAATTTCTGAGCCTCTTTGAATAGCTCATCGCTTTGCTTTTTATTTTCTTCTGCAGCCTTAGCTTTCATTTCCAACTTATTCTGCACAGCCAAGAAGCCACGATCTTTTCCGCTCCAATCTCTATCGCAATACTCATATAGCCCCTTATTTGTGTTGCATTTATCTGTAATGGATAAGCAAAGAGCGTCTTGAGGATCTGGAAGACAAGTAGTGATGAGTTCTTTAATTTTTTCCTCTATGGCTGGCTTGGCTGCTGTCCAGCCAGTGCCAGCCACAGCAGCTACCCCCTTACAATAGGTGTCATCAGGGCTTTTACGACAACGGTCAAGCTGATCTAAGCAATCGATGGTCAAAGTTTTTTTACAAGCATCAATTTTAGCGTTCTCTTCCGAATCCAGCTTAAGTTGATTACTGGATTTCTTGGGATCCACGCAACCATCTGTCATCTTCAAATTGCTGTGTTTGAGCAATTCCTTAAACAATGGGCGATTCTCATATTGATCAAGGTTAGCAGCAGCTTTTGCACAGAAATTCTTACAGTCTGTACTAAATTTGTTTTTGCAGTCTTCTTCATTTTTCCAAAGATCTTTATCATTCAGACACGGACTGCCTGTGGGTAGTGTCCAACATTGGTCTTTACAAATTTTTGTGCGCTGTTCCGCAGGAAAACTGTCGCAATACTGTTGGCAACACCCTAAGTCAAAGTCTTCCTTAGTTAAC
Source organism: Alphaproteobacteria bacterium (assembly GCA_041738135.1). GTDB lineage: Bacteria > Pseudomonadota > Alphaproteobacteria > JAGOMX01 > JAGOMX01 > JAGOMX01. The sequence continues at coordinate 52,925 of JBGSQK010000017.1, read as the reverse complement.
TCGACTTCTTCATCATCTTGTGCATTAACAAGGGATATGGCTAGAAAACTGGACATTAAAGCAATCAACGATAACTTCAGCAGCTGTAAGTAAATTGAAGATATGTAAGTTTTCATTTCCGTATCTATCCTTTTTATGCGATCGAAACCCGACCGTTAATATTTTTTCAGTGGTGCAAAATCAATACCTTTAAAGCAGTTATCGTAACCAGGCTTGCATTTTTCATTCATGCACTTGACGGTCTCTTGCAAAGGCTTAGCCTTTTTTCTGTTTCCAGCTAAATTGCCTGACAATCCATCACCTGCCCCGCCAGCAGGGAGTGGATCCATGCAATTATCTGCACGGCAACTTTGAGCCCACTTGTAACAAGCAATCACCCTTTGATTTGTATAAGGGTCGCCGTAGAGCAGAAACTTATCATCAGGTAGGAACGGTGACGTGTCGTCGTCTGAAGAGAATGCGGCTCCTGCACTAAACATGAATGATATGGCGACGAGGGCCAGTATTTGTAGAACTTTGTTAGGCATTTGTTTATTCCTCATAACTTATAGCCCTTGATCGGGGTTTCTAGTAAATGTCTATGCTTTTTTGCAGTTATCTATGCTTCTATTATAATTCTCTCTGCATTTTTCGTTAAAGCATTTAAGAGTTTGTTCTGGTGAGCCAGGTTGAAAGACGTTTACTTTAGTTCCGCCTTGATCTTCCCTTCTATCTTCGCAACGAGCATCACATCTATTACCACATCGGCAAGCTTGAGCTTCATAGTAGACTTGTAAGACGCAATTGTTATACCAAGGACTGCCCTTCATCATGAGTTCAAAATCGTTCACGTACGGCGAAGGTGTGGCTTCAGCTAAAGCACTTGCTGCTTTCTCTATCTCTTCAGGTGTTAGCCCTTCTTCTTCAGCAGCAGGTGTAGCTGCTGTTGTCGCTGGAACTGGAGGCGTCGCTACTGCGAGAGTTCCAAGACCCACGAACAAAAAAGAAAAGGCCGTAATTGCTAAAATCCGCATGTATTTGGTAGTCATTCTTTTTTTCCCCATTTATTAAGAAGTCTTTTTACCATGGTGCATCGAATACTATTTTATACTTTATTTTTTATCTATTCAATAGATTATGGCCCGCTTATGGGCAGCAACACCTTAAACCTTTGTTTGCGCTGCATAAAAAAGAGAACCTTGGAGTGCTTACATCCCAAATTCAGAGTTACTCTTCTGTTAAGAATAATTTATCATTGGTTATTACACCAACTTAAGGTACTTTTCGGGAAAAGGGGGAAAACTTATGAATCTATATCATTTCGCGCAGCCAAGAAATCTGGAAGCTGTTTTGCGCCGTTCGACTCCTTTGGCGTATTCTATAGCGGCTGTTTTGTTTGCGGTTGGATTGACTTATTCATTGTATCTTTCTCCTGCGGATTACCAGCAAGGGGATAGTGTTCGCATTATGTATATCCATGTACCCTCCTCGTGGTTTGCTTTGATGATTTATGGTTTCATGGGGCTGTGCAGTGCGAGCTTTTTTGTATTTCGTTTGCCCATGGCTGCGCAAGTGGGGCAGGCGGCGGCGCCCATCGGGGCGGTGTATTGTCTTGTTAGTCTTGTGACGGGATCCATCTGGGGCAAGCCCATGTGGGGGACCTGGTGGGTTTGGGATGCGCGGCTTACGTCTATGCTGATCTTATTTATTATGTACTTAGGCTATATGTTACTAATGGAATCCATTGAGGATAAGGAACGATCATATAAGGTTGCATCTTGTCTTGCTATTATTGGGTTGGTGAATCTTCCAATCATAAAATTTTCGGTGGATTGGTGGCATACACTTCATCAACCTGCCAGCGTTATAAAGTTGAGTGGTCCGTCCATACACATGAGTATGTTGGTTCCGCTATTGTGGATGGCAGCTGCACATTTCTCTCTTTTTGTGGCGGTGCTGAGTCACCGCTTGCAGTCCCAACTGCTGTGGGCCAAGCTGCAAAACTTACAGCTTAAACTTTCGTGGCAGAGGTAGGCATGACTCATTTTAACTTCATCCTAAGTGCGTATATGTGGGGGTTAATTTGTCTTTCGGCTTTAGTTCTGAGGACTCAATACGTTTATCATCAGCGTTCTAAGTTATATAAAATAATGTTGAAGAAGACTGATGAAAGCTAAAACACAAAGGTTGTGGATTTTAATTGTAAGTTTGTTGTGTTTTGTAGCAGCTATTGGGCTCATCTTGTCTGCTTTTCAGGAAAACATTACATTTTTTTACACGCCTTCTGATTTAAAACTAAAAGACTTGCCAACCACTCAACGCATTCGTATGGGGGGGGTGGTGGTTAAGGAATCTGTTCAAAGAAAAGGCGTACAATTGACATTCCAGGTTACGGACTTTAAAGAGCAATTGGGCGTTATTTTTGAAGGTATACCGCCTGATCTTTTTCGTGAAGGACAAGGTGTGGTTGCCGAAGGTTACCTTAAAGAGCCTGGACTTTTTAAGGCTACTACCCTTTTGGCTAAACATGATGAAAATTATATGCCGCCAGAGCTAGCGCAAATTCAGGTTCCAAAAGAATGATTGGCATGGCGCTGCTTTCTTTAAGCTCATTTCTAGCTTTATTACAATTTATCCTGCCTAGTGTAAAAAAAGTAAGTGGATCAGCTTGGGGGCCCAAACTCATCGAAACACTAGCTGCTGCCACAGCTTTTATGATCGGCAGTGCTTTTTTTTATCTCATATACGTATTTGCATCGTCTGACCTCTCGTTTTTAAATGTAGCCCTTAATTCCCATAGCGCTTCTGAACTTCTCTATAAAATCAGCGGTGTCTGGGGGAATCATGAGGGTTCCATGCTGTTGTGGTTGGTTTTGCTCACAAGTATTTCGACTGTGTTCGGTTTGCAAAGAAGAGTGCCCCAAAACATTCGCATGAGAGTTCTGCAAGTTTTGGGTGCCATTAGCTTGAGTTTTCATCTTTTTATATTGCTCATATCAAATCCTTTCGTGCAGCTCCATCAGACTCCTAAGCAAGGCATGGGGTTGAACCCTTTGCTAGAAGACCCGGCATTGACGATTCACCCACCCATACTTTATACGGGATTGGCATTGCTGTCTGTTTTGTTTGCTCTGGCCTGTGTGGGCTTGCAAAGAGGGCAATTGGATAAGGCCTGGGCTAAACTGATGAGAACTTGGACACTTGCCTGTTGGTGTTTTTTGACGCTTGGCATCGCCCTTGGTAGTTGGTGGGCCTATTATGAACTAGGTTGGGGCGGCTGGTGGTTTTGGGATCCGGTAGAGAACTTGTCTTTGCTGCCATGGCTAGTCATTACGGCTTTGTTGCATTCGCTAATTGTTGTCCAAAATAGCTCGAGCCAAAAATTTACAGCGCCCTTCTTAGCTATTACGGCTTTCCTTCTGGCATTGCTCAGTTTATTTCTCGTGCGATCCGGTGCCCTTTCGTCAGTGCACGCATTTGCAGTTGATCCTTTGCGGGGTTCATTTTTAGCATTGATTGCAGTGTGCTTTACTCTTTATGGTCTACGTTCTTTATTCAGGTTTCGTACAGAAAAATCTTTTGAGCAACCTTACATTTTATCCCGAGAAGCCTTCCTGTTTTTAAACACTTTGTTGCTTTTTTCCATAGCAGCTATTGTGCTTATAGGAACAGTCTATCCTTTGATTCTTCAGATCACCACCGGTCGAATCATCTCCGTTGGGGCACCGTATTTTTCCACAACCACTCTGCCATTTTTCTTGATGGTCACCATACTCATGGCGGCGTCTCCTTTTGTGTCATGGCAACAGGCACGCTTAAGCAAGAGCATCAGTTATGTGGGTACATTTGCGTTGGCTGCATTTATTGCAACAACCTATGTGAAGACCGGTTGGCCTGTGATTGCGTGCCTCTTTCTTGCTGCTAGTTTCAGTATCTTTTTGGCCACCATCTTGGATTTGGCGCGCAAACTAATGGCCAGAAAGCAGATAGCGTTGCACTATTACGCCATGTCATTGGCCCATCTGAGCATTGCCATCGTCATAGCAGGGGCCGTTATTGATTCCTTCGACAAGATCGAATCTGTATATGAAATAAAGCAGTCTGGTGCCATTGAATTTAACGGCTATCATTTGACTTTAGATAAAGTGGATCAGATACGGGCACCCTATTTTCAGAGGGAAGCTGCTTTTATTACAGCTAGAAAAGGAGAGGCATCCATTCAACTCAATCCTGAAAAAAGGTACTATCCTTTACACGAAATGATCACTTCTGAGACAGATATTAAGGCCGTCGGCCTGGCAGATATTTATGCGGTGTTAGGCACTGAAGACAGCCATAACGGTTGGTTACTCAAGTTGCATTGGCATCCTGCCATACGTTTGTTGTGGATTGGCGCAGGACTTATGGTGCTTGCAGGATTTCTTGGGTTTGTAGCTTCTTTAAGGGGAGTCAAATCAGAATGAACAGAATAGTGTTCTTGATAACCTTTTTGATCCATGGAACGTGTGTAGCAAATGATGAATTCACCCAATTGACCAAATCCATTTATTGCCCTAGTTGCCAAGGGCAGGTATTGGATGAATCTAGCAGTCCTGTGGCTATTGAAATGAAAAACCAAATCCAACAGATGTTAGGTTCAGGCAAGTCGGTTGAAGAAATAAGACAGCATTTTACAGCTGTTTATGGTGAAAAAATATTGTTAAAGCCTGCTTTAGGAACTTACACATATCCTCTTTGGCTCGCGCCCTTTCTTATGTTGGGAACCATCTTATTTATCATGTTAAACAGAATGCGTTTCCTTAAAAAGAGAAATAGTGTAAAGTCAACTACTGAAGGCCACGTTTAAAAGAAATAAGTTATGCACCACAGGCTCATTGATATATTCGAAAGATGGCTCTATCCAAAAGCTTTTGAGTCGGCGATTCTTATCTCATTGATTCTTTCACTTTTAGCCATATCTTATAGCGCGGTTCTTTATACGGGTGGCACTTATTTTGCGTATTTGCATTTGTTTTATGTAGCAATCGTTTTTTCGGGCTTCTTCTTTTCCATACACGGCGGCTTGATTGTAGGACTGCTCGCTAGCCTGATGATAGGGCCTTTTATGCCATTGAATGTGGAAGAACAGATTATGCAACCCACTCATTCTTGGATCACGAGATCCTTCTTTTTCATGTTGATAGGCGGTGTGTCAGGCATAGGATCGGCAATTTTTCGTGCTTATTTGAAAGAAATCAAAGAAAAATATCTTACCAACCCCATAAGTAATCTCCCTAATTTCTTAGGTGTTGAAACCATCTTTGACAAGAAAATTCAGACCATAAATGACATGGCCCTGATTCTGATCGATTTGCGCAACATCAATGAGATAGAAATTGCCATCGGTCCAGCACGCGTTGATACATTGTTGAGAAGAGTTGCGGCTGATCTCAAAAACGGAATACCTGGTGATGTAATCATTGGTCATGTGCAAACATCTGTTTTTACTATACTTGTGGAGGATTCATCCCGAATTGATGCAGTGGTTAAACTGTGTCGATTAGCTCTGAAATCCTCATATATGATTGATAATATCCCAATCTTCGTTGAAGAGTTCTTTGGTATTTCTTGTTTTCCAGAAGATGATAATAATTTCTCAGGGCTTTTTGGTAAAGCGAGGATGGCAATTAATTACGGGGCAAAGCAGGCCAAGTCGTTGGCCAAGTATGATCTTACGGTTGTGGATCCATCGGGCGAAAATGCGGTGTTGTTGACGGCGCTGGATGAGGCTATCAAGAATGATGAGTTACAAATACATTATCAACCCAAGATTGAATTGAAAACAGGCAAAGTGTATGGTTTAGAGGCGCTAGCTCGTTGGACACATCCAGAAAAAGGTGAGATAGAGCCAAGTAAATTCATACCCCTTACAGAGCGCACCATGTTGATCAACCCCTTTACCAAATGGATGCTCGAGCGTACTTTTAAAGACATGGCCAATTGGCAAGCGGCCGGCAAAAACCTAAAACTAGCGGTCAATTTCTCCTTACGTAACTTTCATGATCGAACCATTATTGAGAAGGTACTCGAGCTGGTTGCTCACCATAATCTAGACCCGACTCACATCGAAATTGAAGTGACGGAAAGTGCATTTTCCACAAATATGCCCGAAATCATCAAAACCCTTACATACTTGCGTGAAAAGGGTATAACCATATCCATCGATGACTTTGGAACGGGACAGGCAAGTCAACAATACCTCTTTCAGTTGCCCATTGATGGTTTGAAAATCGATCGTATTTTCGTCAGTGAGATGGAACATAATCCAGCAGCACAAGCAATCGTCCAGAGCGCTGTTTCCTTGGCTCACCAACTAAAACTAAAGGTGGTTGCAGAAGGTATCGAAACAGAACAGCAGTTTAAAATGCTCGCTCAAATGGGCTGCGATTTAGGGCAAGGTTATCTAATCTCTGCAGGTATGCCCTATGACCAGTTATTACGCTGGCTGGACAATTCTGACAAAAAATACGCGCTTTAGATTGGTGATACCAACGGCCCCAAAGGCTGTCCGCCCAGAATATGTAAGTGAAAATGATAAACCTCTTGTCCTGAATAGGGTTTATGATTAGCTATAACCCTATACCCCATTTCTTCGACTCCAATATCACGGGCTATTCTGGAAACTGCTTGAAAAAAAGCTTTGGTTTCTTCGGGAGAAGCATTTTCACCAAAATCATCGATAGACATATAAGCATTCTTCGGCAAAACAAGCACATGAACCTTTGCCTTAGGTCGAATATCTTTAAAGGCCAAAACAAAGTCATCCTCGTAGATTTTATCGCATGGAATTTCACCATTTATGATCTTCGCAAATATGTTGTTATTGTCGTAAGGCATGGTATCTCCTGAAAAAATGGCATTTAATGTTAAGCTATGGTAGACTGTAACAATGATATATTTCAAGCAAAGAGTGAGGATAGTATGACAGATCAATCAGCAAACCAATGGCATGGCACCACAATCCTGTGCGTACGTAAAGGTGATCAAGTCATTATCGCCGGCGATGGTCAAGTTACCATGGGCTCGGTGGTCATCAAGCATCAAGCAAAGAAAGTCCGTAGGCTGATCGATGGGTCTGTTATTGCTGGATTTGCCGGCGCCACAGCCGATGCATTTACCCTGTTTGAAAGACTTGAGTCCAAACTTGAGCAATACCCTTCCCAGCTGACTCGAGCATGTGTGGAACTAGCCAAAGATTGGCGTACGGATCGATATTTAAGAAAACTAGAAGCCATGATGGCCGTTGCCGATAAGAATGTATCCCTTATCCTTACCGGTACTGGTGATGTGCTAGAGCCTGAAGATGGGATTATCGGTATTGGATCCGGTGGATCATATGCATTGGCTGCGGCTCGTGCATTGATAGACCAAGATATGCCATTGGAAGATATAGCTAAAAAGGCCATGGCTATTGCTGCGGATATTTGTATTTATACGAACACGAATGTTACCATTGAGAGGTTATAATGACATCTTTTACCCCAAGAGAAATAGTTTCTGAGTTAGATAGATATATCGTCGGACAAAATGACGCCAAGCGTGCAGTTGCTATTGCTTTACGCAATCGCTGGCGCCGTCTGGAATTGACCGATACCATGCGCGAAGAAGTGCTCCCTAAGAACATCCTGATGATTGGTCCTACCGGTATCGGTAAAACTGAAATCTCACGACGCCTATCTAAGCTCGCGCAGGCTCCTTTTTTAAAGATTGAAGCCACCAAGTTTACAGAAGTTGGCTACGTGGGCCGTGATGTGGAGCAGATCATCCGCGATTTGGTTGAAATTGCCATCAATCAGTCCAAAGATTTTCACCGTAAAGAAGTAAACACCAAAGCAGAACTCATGGTGGAAGATCGTATCGTTGATGTGATGGTTGGGGAAAATGCTTCAGAGGAAACCAAGCAAAAGTTCCGGAAAAAATTCCGTGAAGGTGACTTAGATGACAAAGAAATTGAAATCGAAGTAGAAGACACGGGCTCGAACATGCCCACTTTTGAAGTTCCAGGTATGCCTGGAGCACAAATGGGTATGTTCAATCTGGGTGATTTATTAGGTAAATCCTACAACAAGCCCATGAAGAAGAAAAAAATGCAAGTGGCTGATGCGGTCAAAGTATTGCTACATGAGATCAGCGATAGCCTTATCGATCAGGAAGCTGTCATTAAGGATGCCATCTCGTCGGCGGAACAGAACGGTATCGTCTTCCTGGATGAGATCGATAAGATCTGTGCGCGCTCTGAACGCATGGGTGCTGATGTGAGCAGAGAAGGCGTGCAAAGAGATCTGCTGCCTTTACTGGAAGGTACAGTGGTTTCCACTAAGCATGGTCTTGTTAAAACCGATCACATCCTGTTCATCGCCTCAGGTGCATTTCATGTGGCAAAGCCATCGGATTTGTTACCGGAACTTCAAGGACGCCTTCCTATCCGCGTGGAGCTTAAAGCTCTCAACAAAGACGATCTGAAAAGAATCCTGACAGAACCTGAAGCCAGCTTGATCAAGCAGTATGTAGCTCTGATGAAAACGGAAGAAGTCAACTTAGAGTTCACAGAAGATGCAATCGACGCCATTGCCTCCATTGCAGAAGAAGTAAATGCCAGCGTTGAGAATATCGGAGCTAGACGTTTGCAAACAATTCTGGAGCGCATCTTGGATGACATCAGCTTTAATGCGAGTGATCATCCTGGGGACACGTTTAAGATTGATGCGAAATATGTGCAGGATAAAGTCAGTGATCTAGTAAAGAACACGGATTTGTCTAGGTTCATATTGTAAATTAAATTGGGGGCTCATTACCGCCCCCAAACCCCCGCTAGGATATTTATGCAAGAAAATTCTATTTAATTCAGTGTGATTTGGATTAATGAGGATTGGCGGGATAAAATGGTGCCCCCGGGGAGACTCGAACTCCCACGATCGTAAAATCAACAGATTTTGAGTCTGCCGCGTCTACCAGTTCCGCCACAGGGGCAACACTCGCATAATAGCCAAGAATTTCAGTACGTCAACGATTTTGTTTGCATATACAATTTCTATTTATTCCTGTTAACGACTCCGTCATGTTTAGATGTTATGATAGTCACAAGAGAATATGGATAATCTATATGACGAACGATCGTACACATCACCACCACACCGGCCATTCACACATGATTCGCGACTTTCAGATCCGTTTTTGGATCAGCCTCGTATTGACTATCCCTGCGCTTTTGCTATCCCCTATGTTCATGATGATCATTGGTCTCGAAGGATTGGTCAGCTTTAAAGGCGAAACGGCGGTTCTTTATTTCATCTCAACAATTATTTTCTTTTATGGCGGATGGCCTTTTTTGTATGGGCTATATACGGAAATGAAGAGCCGCACGCCGGGTATGATGACCCTGATTGGTATTGCCATCACCACAGCATATGTCTTTAGTACGGCTGTCTTATTGGGAGCCAAGGGAGAGCTTTTCTTCTGGGAGCTAGCAACGCTTATCGATATTATGTTGCTTGGCCATTGGATTGAAATGCGTTCCGTGATGGGGGCAGGCAAGGCGTTGGAAAAGCTTGCATCACTGCTGCCCGATACGGCTCATATTGTCCATTCGGATGGTCAGGTTTTCTTAATCCGGCTCCATGAAATTCGTCCTGGTGATCATTTGTTGGTCCGTCCAGGCGAAAATATACCTGCGGATGGTGTTGTCATAAAAGGCCAATCATCGGTGAATGAATCTATGCTGACGGGTGAATCGAAACCGGTCACTAAAAAAGAAGGAGATGTGGTCATCGGTGGCGCTATCAATAACGAGGGCTCGCTGACCATAAAGGTATCGCACGTGGGTGATGAGGCTTTTCTATCGGGAGTTATCAGACTGGTTAAGGGAGCCCAGGCCAGTAAGTCAGAAACACAAAACCTGGCCAACAGAGCAGCAGTTTGGCTCACCATTGTAGCTTTGTCCGCGGGCGTCATAACGTTTTCCGTCTGGATGATGATTTCTACAGACAACCTATCCTATGCTGTAGAACGCGCTGTTACCGTTATGATAATCACTTGTCCTCACGCTCTTGGTCTTGCTATCCCTCTGGTGGTAGCAGTTACCACATCCATTGCTGCCAGCAATGGTTTATTGATCCGCAATCGTAATGCCTTTGAAGATGCAAGGCACATCCAGGCCATTATCTTTGATAAAACGGGAACACTAACCAAAGGCGAGTTCGGTGTGACCGATGTGATTAGCTTGAACAAAAAATATTCACGTGATGATCTGCTTTCTTATGCAGGTTCCCTGGAGCAGAATTCGGAGCATCCCATAGCTAAGGGTATTGTTAAGGGCACAGATAAATTTTTAGAAGTTAAAGATTTTCTTTCGATCCCAGGTGTTGGAGCGCAAGGACTTATAAAGAAGAAAACTGTGAGAATCGTAAGCCCAGGGTATTTACAAGAGAACGGTCTTGATAAAGAAAACCCTCAAATTTCTGGTCTCAGCCAACAGGGTAAAACCGTCGTTTATCTGGTGGTGGAAGATGAACTGGTGGGAGCAATCGCTCTTGCGGATATTATTCGCCCTGAGTCCATGCAAGCCGTTGCAGAGCTCCAGAAAATGGGCATCCATTGCATGATGCTGACGGGCGATAACAAATATGTGGCCAAATGGGTGGCTGGCGAGATAGGTCTGGATGAATATGTGGCAGAAGTTCTACCGGGTGCCAAAGCTATCCGTGTGCGTGATGTGCAAAACAGAGGTATGATCGTTGCCATGGTAGGAGACGGCATAAACGATGCCCCGGCGCTGGCGCAAGCTGATGTGGGAATAGCGATGGGCGGCGGCACAGACGTGGCCATAGAAAGCGCTGACATAATACTGGTTAAAAACAATCCCATGGATGTGGTGGCATTGGTAAAACTGTCACGCGCCAGTTACCGTAAGATGGCCCAAAATCTTGTTTGGGCCACTGGGTATAATACGTTCGCAATCCCTTTAGCTGCTGGCGCGCTCTATTCTGCGGGTATAGTTCTGAGTCCTGCTTTTGGTGCGGTGCTAATGTCAGTCAGTACTATAATTTGTGCTGTAAATGCAAAGATGCTCAGGCTTAAGAAGGTTGATTCTTAGAAAGCTTTTTATCCACACCATTGCCATTTTGTATTTCATCACAAACCAATTTAATCTCATTAAGCTTTTTAAGCAGTTCTTGGCTGTTGTATGAAGTTCGTTGGGCCAGCTCGTTCGCTTTTTCTGCCACTTCATCCAGATGATGTGCTTTGACCGCTTCCATGGAGGCATTCAGGGCAAGCATATTGGCTTGAGCCGACAGGCCTGTGATCAGCTGCACTGTGTCTTCGATCTTTTGCGAAGCAACTTGTACTTGATTTGCAGGTTTTGCTGTCTGACCTTTTATGGATTTAGTTGAGCTACGAATGCGTTGTAAGTCCATCAACGCCCTTGCCAGCTGCCCATACTCATCTTGACGATCCTGATGAGGGACACCAAAGCTAAAGTTCCCTTTGGCCAGGACTTCAGCAGAATGAACAAGGCGTTGAAGAGGTATGGTCAGTCGACGAGCTACCACAAATGCATAAAGTATAATCAGCCCAAATGCAGCGCAAACGGGCCAGAGGTATAACAGTAAGTAGTCAAGAAGAGTATCCTCTTGCAAATGGCTTTTGATGGACCAATCATGACCTTCAAAACTAACGAGCTCCGTTGAAGTCTCATAGTGTTCCATGTCTTTGCCGGCCAAAGTATTATACTCGGCAACCGCATTTCCATTACCGTCATAAATACCAAAATAGCCAGGCGTATTCACACTTTCTGCGGAAGCTTTCATAATGTCATTGATAAAATTGGCATCCGTAAATATGGCCCAAACGCCTGTAATCTGGTCGTCCGCGTTGCGTATGGATTTGGCAACAGGAACAACCTTCAGGGTATCCTGCTTATATAGGCTTTTGAGAAACGCCATTTCTTTAGGAGCTTCGATAAACGTTTCTTTCGTGGCGAGAGCTTTTTGAAACCAAGTGGAACGTTCAAAACTTTTTCCTATCAAATTGCCGGTATCGATTTCATGGCCTTGAGAGTCCTTCGTATTTGCCACCTGTACAATACCATTTTTGTCCACCATAAGGACAAGTTTGTACTCCGGATGTGTGGTTAGTAAAGCATTGCTATAACTTTCTAAATCTTGACGGAAGGCTGTGGGCTCTTCCAAGCTATGCTCCCAAAAAATTTGATTCAAGGAAAAAGACTGTAAATCCCGCACTCGCTCGCGCACGTGCTGTGCTAATTGGGTTTTAATGATACGAGATGTGTCCGCGGCTTGATTAAACGTTTGGTCCTTGTGAATATAAGACAAGGTCCACTGTAACACAATAAACAACGGTAGTAGGGCAAACCCTATAAAGGCTAGTGTCAGTTTTTGTTGCATGTTCCGATATTTTCCACCCAATACTTGGCTGCCACCGCTTTGGCAATAACTCAAAGGCTAGTATAATCAAGTCTAAGTCTCTTGGGAAGGGCAGACTGTCAAAATTTTTTGGTCGAGATATATTTTCTAACTGCGCAAGGATCTGTATAGCCTTAGATTTACTAGTTCATTGATTCATTGATGAAACAGGCAAATTGGATTTGCAGAGTTATGAACTCCGATGATTATGGTTTCTGGACTTACCTAAATTTATTTCTATTCATGATATTTATGTGGAAGCTAGTTTAAAACTTGGTTTTTATACGGCTGCTCGTTCTATTAAGCAACCGTTAAAATGTATGTAGTAGAAACCCTCCCGTTCCTTCCCTGCCTTGAGTCGGGGAGGTGCGGAAGAAATTGGTATTATAGGGCTAGCAAAAGCAAAACTAAGCAGCTTCTTTATCCACAACAGTTTCGTCTGCTTTTAGCAGTTTTTCCAGCCAATGGATGTCATAGTTTCCAGAGATAATATCTGGCTCATTTACTAAGCGTTTGTGCAGGGGGATGGTTGTTTCAATACCACTGATAACAAACTCATCCAATGTACGGCGCAAGCGTTGGATGCAATCTTCACGGGTTTGGCCATGAACGATAAGTTTAGCAATCAAGCTGTCGTAATAAGGTGGAATCTGATAGCCGGAATATATGGCGCTGTCTACACGCACGCCTGGACCACCTGGTGGGTGGAATGTGGTAATCATTCCAGGACTAGGCATAAAGGTCACCGGATGTTCTGCGTTAATACGGCACTCGATGGCGTGGCCACGGAATTTAATGTCTTCTTGTTTATAGGACAACGGATGCCCCATAGCGATTAGGATTTGCTCGCGAACAATATCGACGCCAGTGATGGCTTCTGTGATGGGATGCTCCACCTGAACGCGGGTGTTCATTTCGATGAAATAGAACTGACCGTTTTCCCAAAGGAATTCAAGCGTACCAGCGCCTCGATAGCCCAGCTTTTCGATGGCTTTGCGGACAATTTCGCCCAGTTCCTCACGCGCGGCATCGTCCAAGACGGGCGATGGCGCTTCTTCGAATACCTTTTGGTGACGACGTTGGATCGAGCAATCGCGCTCGCCCAAGTGAATCACGTTACCGTGAGTGTCTGCTAGAATCTGAATTTCAATGTGACGGGGCTTGCTGAGATATTTCTCAAAGTACACCATGTCGTTGCCAAAGTTAGCTTTGGCTTCGCTACGAGCAATACGGAAAGCTTCTTCTAGCTTGCTTTCCTGATGCACCACTTGCATACCCTTACCGCCGCCACCGCTGGTTGCTTTGATAAGGATTGGATAGCCGATTTCTTTAGCTACTTTCTTGGCTTGCGCCACATCGTGAACGGCACCATCTGATCCCGGAACCACAGGGATACCCAAACTTTTAACCGTGTCCTTAGCGGTAATCTTGTCGCCCATGATATTAATGTGTTCGGCTGTGGGCCCAATAAAAGTCATGCCGTGCTCTTCGGTCATGGACACAAAGTCGGCATTTTCTGAAAGAAAGCCATAACCGGGGTGAATCGCATCAGCGCCAGAAACAATGGCTGCAGACAGAATAGATGGAATGTTCAGATAGCTATCCTTGGCCGAATTAGGGCCAATACATACGCTTTCGTCCGCAAGCACCACGTGCTTTGCTTTGGCATCCGCTGTGGAGTGGACGGCAACCGTCTGCAGACCCAACTCTTTACAGGCTCTGTGAATTCGTAACGCGATTTCGCCTCTATTGGCTATCAGTACTTTTTTCATAACACACCTAACTTTAGTTTGAGAATTATTCGATGATCATTAACACTTCATCGAACTCTACAGGATGGGAGTTTTGGAATAGTATCTTCTTAACCGTACCAGAACGCGTTGCTTTGATAGGGTTCATAACCTTCATGGCTTCGATAATCAGCAAAGTTTGACCTTCTGTAACCTTATCGCCCTCTTTAACGAAAGCAGGCGAAGCCGGATCAGAAGATTCATAAGCATTGCCAACCATGGGAGACTTAACGGCCCCTGGGTGCTTGTGGAAATCTTCCACCACTGACAAAGCCGCTGGCGCAACCTGTTGAACAGGTGCTGCCTGTGCGTATGTAGGAGCCACCATCAGTTCTTGGCGATGGCGCACCACACGAATCCGGTGATCGTTCACTTCGTATTCAATTTCGTTCAAATCAGTTTCGTTCAACAACTCAGCCAGTTGCCTTACGAGCTCAGCATCAAAAGTAAATTTATCGGCCATGTAAATGTCCTATTTTTAATTTTATCTTCGCCATTTATACCAACTCTACCCATAAACGCAAGCTTTCTGTGATTTGACCTTACAGAATCAGTCTTGGCAAAGGCATGTTTCCCGTTTATTCTTATGATTATAATAGATCGGAGATAACAAAATGACTCAGACAGCGCCATATTTCTCAGACCAAACAGAAACATATGACAATCCCATCGGAACCGATGGCTTTGAATGCGTCGAATTCGCTGCCAAGGACCCAGCGGAATTGCAGAAATTGTTTGATTGTCTCGGCTTTACACCGGTTGCTCGTCATAAGAGTCAAAACATTATCCTTTACCGGCAGGGTGACCTTAACTTTCTGATCAATGGCGAGCCAGGCAGTTTTGCGTCTAGTTTTATGTCCGAGCACGGCCCTTGCGCTTGCGCCATGGGATTCAGGGTTAAAAATGCCAAGTTGGCCTTTCAAACGCTTATCGATCGAGGCGCCAAGCCTTATGCCGCGAACAATACCACATTCAAGGCCCCAGCCATTTATGGTATTGGTGACAGCATTATTTATCTTTTGGATAATTATGATAACCACAAAGTATATGAACAAGATTTCGAGCCATTGGCCACGCAAAGTAAAAACTGCGTAGGCTTAACTTACCTGGACCACCTGACGCATAATGTGCATCAAGGTAATATGGACACGTGGGCGAACTTTTATATAAAACTCTTTAATTTCCGTGAAATTCGCTACTTCGATATCAAGGGTCAAAAAACCGGCCTAATCTCCAGAGCCATGAGCAGCCCATGTGGCAAAATCCGTATCCCCATCAACGAAGGTACTGAAGAGCAATCCCAGATTGAGGAATACTTACGCGAGTATCACGGCGAGGGAATCCAACACATTGCTTTTGGCACTGACAATATCTATGAAACAGTCGAAGCTTTGCGAAAGACTGGCATTAGCTTCCTAGAAGTGCCTGACACTTATTTTGAACTGCTGGAAACCCGTATGCCGGGTCACAATGAAGACAAGGCGCGCCTGAAAAAGAACAGTATCCTCATGGACGGCGAGATGGATAAACCTGGAAAACCATTGCTGTTACAAATATTTACCAACACAGTGATCGGACCCATCTTCTTCGAAATTATTCAACGCAAAGGTCACCAGGGCTTTGGTGAAGGTAATTTCCAAGCACTCTTTGAGGCCATGGAACTAGATCAAATCAGGCGGGGGGTTCTTTAAATCCGCCACCGGTTGACATATGATCCTTGAGGGTAGGTTTGTCCACAAGCCCCACGTGAGGATTTACCTGAAGCAAAGATAAAAATGCTTCGGTCTGCGCATTGAGCAACTGATCATCTGCTTGAAGAGTTGGTAATCTATCTGATACAGTTTTATACTGAAAACGCGGATAAGGATCATAAGTTAGCTCAGTTCTATCCCATATGTGGATAGCACGCAATTGCGTGAGGGTATGCAAATCAGGCACTAGCAATCCCACCATATCTAAATTTTGTAAGTGTTTAAGATTTTTGAGAGGGCTTAAACTATTCATTTTCGTATGGCATATACTTAAACTCTTTAAAGACACTAAGTAGCCCAAAGGGCTAACCTGTCTCAAGTCCTGATTCCACGATAAATCTAGAGCCTCCAAATTGGTGAGTCCTTTAAGAAAAGCGATTGCATCAACGCCAGTCTGTCGCAAGAATAATCCACGTAAATGTTTCATTTGACCAATTTCGGAAAATTGACGCTTACGGAGTATGGAAAAATTCAAAGAAAGCGATTTCAGAGTCGTCATTTCAGCCAAAACAGCACAGTCCACAAACTCAGTATTTTCAAGACTGAGGCATTGAATATTTGTAAATGAAGGCAATAACTTAAAATCGCACCTACCCTTTACCCCAAGAGCGAGTCTTTTGATATTTTGATATGGTAAAAGGGGTTTAAAATCAGCGATGTTAGCGGCTGCAATTTCTAGCTGCTTAATGTTTTGAGTCAAATGCCGAAAGTCATTAATAGGATTAGACCAATCATTTTGAACAACCACGTGATTAAGTCTTTCAAACAGCCTTACGGGAAATAAGTTTACCTGTTTATCAACCAGAACAATCGTTGTAACTACACTGCTGATCCTGCCTACTTCTCTCTCAATGCCCTCAATAACTGGGGTAGTTGAGGGAACACAAAATACACCATCGCCGAAATACCAATACATTGACCTTAGAAAATCTATCTCTTTTTTATACAATTTTATGCAGTGGCCATCCACACGGTCTTTAATTGATCTATCTAGATTATTGGGCAGTTGAAAAAAGACATTCCGCTGCCTCCACTTATTAAATCCCAATCCTTTCGCAATTAGATTCCGGAATCTAAAGCATACAGCGTGTGCTGCTTTGGGAATACCTTTTTGTTTGAGTATATAGATCAAAACATCATCGGGAAGCATTGTAAATGGATCCTTGCCAATTTTACAGGGATCCACAACCAAGGCTCGAATTGGTTTTACATGTTCCACATTCGCCACAACTGAAGCAACAGGCGATATGCCCTCAACCATATGTGCTACTGCCGCTTCCTCACCGGCAGGACGGATGGCGATCAAACCTGTGCAGGGATCTACCACATCATAGTTATTGCTATTATAGTTATCGGGGTTATACTTAGACCCACATACTGGCAATATTGGCCAAAGAACTAGAATGCCAATCACTTTAGAATAGAATCTCATCAACTTTAAATCCCTTCAGTATTAATCTCACGGGCCTAATACATTTAAGCGTATAATTTCATTGCTGCTTTTGGTCAAGTTTTTCAGCATCTTGGCTGTTGACTATGTTCAAGAGAGTTTTCTCAGGGCGCTGCCATGAAACCCGAGATATTTATGAAAATAGCATTAGAGGAGATACGTGGCTTTCCATTTTATTTTCCTAACTATTCTGGGGTCTGGGCAAAGCCCCATAATAGATTAAGCTCACACTCAAATAAATTAACTTGACATGATTTTCGAAAATATGCATTATTTTCGACAATGGAGAAATATTATGAATAAATTTATGTTTCCGCAATCCTGGCGTCCTTGGGCGTTGCTTTCGGCTATGACTTTTTTGGTCACGCTTATTAACATCGATTATACGGCAGTTAATATCGCACTGATTTTAATTTCCAAGGATCTGGAAGCAGATCTTAACACATTGCAATGGCTTCTCAGTGGCTATATTTTAGCCTGGGCTACGGCAGTGGTGGCAGCGGGTCAATTGGCCGATATTTTTGGCAAACGACGCATATTGCTCATCGGGCTGACCATGTTTTCCTTGGCATCTTTATGGTGCGGTTTTGCGCAATCAGAGGCGGTTCTCATTACAGGTCGATTGCTGCAAGGTCTAGGCGGCGCCCTCATTGCACCCCCTTTGTATACCTTGATATTTTCGGTGTTTCCTGAAAACAAACAAGGCCTTGCCATTGGCGCTTTAGGCGCAGGTGTTGGTGTGGGACTCGCCATGGGCCCTACTTTTGGTGGAGCACTCATCGAATATCTGAACTGGCGTTGGATCTTTTTGATCAACATCCCTTTATGTTTGATTACCATCCTGGTGACCATGCTGTGCGTGGAAAAAGAACCGTCGCGCATATCGGAGCATAAATTTGACCTTTCAGGCAGCCTGTTGTTAGGCCTGTCTTTGGTCACAATCGTCTTTGGCATCAACGAGATGGAAAACTGGGGACCTCTATCGTTATCCGTCTGGTCCGTCATCTCTTTGGGCGCCGTCATGTTGGGCTTGTTTATATATTCATCACGCAACAAAACCAACAGGCTCATCCCGAAAGGCCTCTTTGCGAACAAACCTTTCCTCGGTTGTGTCATAGGGTACACGGCGGTTGAAATGGTTTTTTCCATCGTACTGGTGAGCATGGGGCTGTACTTACAGAACGTTCTCGGGTATTCCGCTTATGACAGCGGCATTATATTCCTGTCCATGACGCTGGCATTTGGCCTGCTGTCGCCCTTTGGCGGCAGAATGGTGGATCGCATGGATGCCAGGATTCCAGCTTGTCTTGGCATAGCCATTCTCACTTTGGGTATGTCCCTGGCTCTTCTTTTCGGCACCAATGGCAACATGTATATCATCCTGCCCTCACTCACTCTGATTGGAGTTGGTCTTGGCATAGCCCTTCCATCCTTTAATGCAGCAATGATGAAAACCATGGACCCATCCATATTGAGCACGGCGTCCGGCGTATTCGTTATGTTCTCCGCCCTTGGCGGCAGCTTAGGTGTTGTATTTTGCACCAGCCTACTCGTAGGCTTGGGCGAGCCATTCCTCGAGCATATGACCATTGCAAATAATATGGACCTCTCAAGCGTTCAGATCGAGCATCTTATGACTGTGTTTGGTAGCGCCTACCGCGACTTGCAATTGCTCACTGGCATGGATGTGGACCTGGCCGTATCCCTCATGAACGAGGCTTTCGTAAAAGCCAATTGGTGGGTCATGTTAACCGCGGTAACGTTGTCTATGATTGCCCTTGCAGTCTCATATAGACTCATCAAAATCGCACCAAGGCAGGCATAATCCATGACAACCCTGGTGCAAAAATGCCAAGCGATCATCGAGAGTAATATCCTCAACGGAGTTTACAAGCCCGGTGAAAAGCTTGGCATGCACCGGCTAAGGGACGAGCTGGGCATCGGACTCAGTCCTATCCGTGAAGCCCTTTCTAAGCTCTTGAGCACGGGCCTCATCGTCGCCGAAGACAATAAGGGCTTTAGCGTTGTACGCATCACGCAAAAGGAGATCAGAGATCTCTCCCACACGTATGCTCTGATCGAATCTCTTGCCCTCCAGCAGGCCATAAAACATGGTGACGATGAATGGGAAGCCAACATCACTGCCAAATTCTATCGCCTTTCCAAACTGGAACAATCCAAAGAAAAAATTGCGTGGGAGGAATGGCTCCCCCTCAATAGTGCTTTTCACCGAGCCTTGGTGGAAGGCTGCAACTCAGCCAGCTTGCTAGAAATACGAGATCTATTAGCTCATAAACTTCAGTTGTACGTAAGCAGACTCTTTGACTTGCCCCAATGGGTAGAGGTCAACAACCAAGAACATAAAGACCTGGCCGATGCTGTGCTGGCAAGAGATGCAGATAAAGCCTGCCGAATCCTCAGCCACCATTTTTTGGGATCGCTCGACGAGCAACTGGAAAAACTTGATTTGCCTGTGGAATAAATTTTTCCTGGACAGCTTGGCTCAAGAATGAGAATCTACGACGCTAACTCATTAAAATCGCATCCTGTGTCATTCCCGCGCAGGCGGGAATCCAGCACAATAAGTATCGCGTAGCGATTTCAATATAGCTATTCGGAGGCGCCGCTGGCGCACTTTTTGCGCTGGATCGCCGTCTTCGCGGGGATGACATGATGGTGACGAGATTATAGTTTTATGGAGGTTAAAGGTCTTTTATGTCAAAAGTTTACGTATTCCCAGGACAAGGTTCCCAAAAAGTAGGTATGTGCCGTGAAATTTATGATGCCTTTCCCGAGGCACGTGCTGTATTTGAAGAAGTGGATGACACCCTCAACCAGAAATTAACAAAAATTATTTTTGAGGGCTCTGAGGCCGACCTGAACCTCACTTATAACACTCAGCCAGCCCTTATGGTTGTGAGTCTTGCCATTTTTAGGATTATCGAAAGAGAACTGGGCGACAAGTTGAAGGACAGTTTGTGTTTTGCAGGACATTCTTTGGGTGAATATTCAGCACTTGCGGCAGCTGGCGTTATAAACCTATCGGATGCGGCAAAACTATTAAGAATTCGAGGCAAAGCCATGCAGGACGCTGTCCCCGTGGGTATAGGCGCCATGGCTGCCATCCTGGGTATGGAACAAAAGGAATTACAAGAAGTTCTCATCGCATCCCGAAGGGGACAAGTGTGTTCCATCGCCAATGACAATTGCGCAGGTCAGCTGGTTATCAGCGGCCACTTAGAAGCGGTTGAGCGCGCCATGGTTCTTGCTACCGAACGCGGCGCCCGCAAAAGCCTTTTGCTACCGGTTAGCGCCCCTTTTCATTGCAAATTGATGGCACCAGCAGCCGATATTATGAAAGACGCTTTACAACAAGTGGAATTTAAAGCACCATTGGTGCCGATCTTAACCAACGTGACAGCAGATTTCGAGAAAGATCCTGAACAAATACGCAACCACTTGGTCACTCAAGTGACAGGCCAAGTCAGATGGCGCGAAAGTATGGAAACACTCGGGAGTATGAACGTCAGCGAAATTATCGAAGTGGGTTCTGGCAAAGTCTTGACAGGGCTTAACAAACGAATCGTTCCTGACGTAAAGCTCACGGCAATCAATACGCCTGCAGACCTGGATCAATTATTTGGAAAGTAAGGAAGACATATGTTTGATTTAAAAGGCAAAAAAGCTCTTGTAACCGGCGCATCAGGCGCCATCGGCAGAGAAATAGCCATACTCCTCCACAAGCAAGGTGCCGAAGTTGCACTTTCTGGCACACGCGTTGAGCCATTGAACCAACTGGCGGCCGAACTAAAAGATCGCTGCCATGTACTGCCTTGCAACTTAAGTGATGCAGAAGCAACCGCAAAGTTGATCTCCCAGGCCGAAGAAGTCATGGGAGAAGTGGATATCCTGGTCAACAACGCCGGCCTCACAAAAGACGGTCTAGCCATGCGCATGAAGGATGAGGACTGGCAATCGGTCATGGATGTGAACTTAGGTGCAGCATTTCGCCTATCACGAGCTGCGTTGAGGGGCATGATGAAACGCCGTTGGGGTCGTATTATAAATATAACCTCAGTTGTGGGAGTAACAGGCAATCCAGGGCAAGCCAACTA
Source organism: Alphaproteobacteria bacterium (assembly GCA_041738135.1). GTDB lineage: Bacteria > Pseudomonadota > Alphaproteobacteria > JAGOMX01 > JAGOMX01 > JAGOMX01. The sequence goes on along the minus strand of JBGSQK010000017.1, from coordinate 31,379 downwards.
TTGTGCATCAAAAGCAGGAATGATTGGCATGGCCAAATCAATGGCATTAGAAGTTGCCAGCAGAGGCGTCACCATTAACTGTATAGCACCCGGATTTATCGAGACCACCATGACTGACGTTTTGCAGCAAGAACAAAAAGATTCCATCTTAAGCCGCATCCCGGCAGGCCGCATGGGATCGGCCACGGACATAGCAGCTGCAGCCCTTTATTTGTCAAGCCCAGCAGCCGATTACGTCACTGGCCAAACTCTTCATGTGAACGGCGGCATGGCAATGATATAGGCCCTTTCTTATAGGTCAATAGTAGAATTGTGACCAATAAATCGAACAAAGTAAAAAAATAGAGGTCAAAGTAAAAGCAGTTTTTTCTAGCTATTTAGAATTAGATATGTTAGACAAACTCCCAAGTACGGTTTGATCGCTTGCAAAATTGAAAGATTCAATGTAGATTGCAGCAATCATGTACGGGTTTCTTTTTTATGTAAATGAGGTAAAAGCAATGAGCAAGATTCAAGAACAGATTACAGCGATCGTCGTAAAGCATTTGGGCGTTGAAGAGTCCAAGGTAACAGCGACAGCAAGTTTTGTTGACGACCTAGGCGCAGACAGCCTTGACACAGTCGAGCTGGTTATGGCTTTTGAAGAAGAATTTGGCGTAGAAATTCCTGATGATGCGGCTGAAAAGATTCAGACCATCAAGGATGCTATTGCATACATCGAAGCGAACGCAGTAGCTGCGTAACGAACTATAGGTATCTGTGAATGCGCCGAGTTGTTATAACAGGTATTGGTCTTGTGACACCCTTGGGTGGCGATACAAAGACCAGCTGGGCCAACCTTCTTGAAGGCAAGTCGGGCGTTAAACTAATTGATATGTTTGATGTGTCTGACCTGCCTGCCAAGATTGCGGGTTTGGTTCCCCATGGTGACTCTTCACAGGGCCTTTTTGATCCTGACCAATGGATGGAACCTAAAGAACAACGCAAAGTAGATCGTTTCATCGTTTATGGTGTAGCGGCTGCAAGCCAAGCTATCGAAGATTCAGGCTGGGTTCCCCAGAATGATGAAGACAGCTACCGCACAGGCGTTATGATCGGATCTGGCATTGGTGGACTACCTAAAATATACGACACTTCTGTAATATTACATGAGGAAGGCGCTCGCAAAGTCAGTCCATTCTTTATCCCCTCCTGTTTAATTAACCTTACTTCTGGCCACGTTTCCATTAAGTATGGTTTTAAAGGCCCCAACCACTCGGCTGTTACCGCCTGTTCAACGGGAGCACACGCCATTGGCGATGCAGCTCGTTTGATTCAGTGTGGCGACGCGGATGTAATGGTTGCCGGTGGCACAGAAGCCGCTGTATGCCGTTTAGGTGTTGCAGGATTTGCAGCTGCACGCGCTCTTTCCACCAAATACAATGACAGCCCCGAAGAAGCTTCCCGTCCTTGGGATGCAGGCCGTGACGGATTTGTCATGGGTGAAGGTGCCGGCATTGTGGTTCTCGAAGAACTAGAGCACGCCAAAAAGCGTGGCGCCAAGATTTATGCAGAGTACAAAGGTTCCGGCCTGACAGGTGATGCCTATCACATTACTGCCCCTTCAGGGGACGGCGCCTACCGCGCCATGGTCAACGCCATGAAAAATGCTGGCTTTAACCCTGAAGATGTCCAATATGTAAATGCACATGGCACATCTACTCCCGTGGGTGACTCCATGGAAGTGGAAGCCGCTAAAAAAGCATTCGGCGCGCATTCTAAAAAAATTGCCATGTCCTCAACCAAGTCGGCCATCGGTCATTTGTTGGGCGCTGCTGGTGGCGTTGAATCCGTCTTTTCTATTCTGGCAATCCAAGATAACGTTTTGCCCCCTACCCTTAACCTGAACGAACCGTCAGAAGGCTGCGACATGGACTTCGTACCCCATGAGGCAAGACAGACACCTGTTACCAACGTGTTGTGTAACTCGTTTGGTTTCGGCGGCACAAACGTGTCCGTGGCTTTTTCTAGGTATAATAAGTAGATTTTTTTGCAAAGCACCCTATTGTTTGACGGGTATTTGACTGATTCCCTATGAACCACCATAGAGTGATTGATCCTATGATGAAGCTGACAGTAAAAAAGTACATACTTTTAGGACTCAGCATTGCTGGTATTCTAACACTCACCGCATTTTCTATCTATTTTTTATACTATTATTCCGCTCCCGGTCCCCTTGAGACCAAGAAAATCGTCTTTATCCAAAAAGGCAGTGGCCTTACAACTATTTCAAACCACTTATACGAACAGGGCATCATCGATTGCCCATGGTTTTTCGAGCTCCACTTGCGTTTAAGACAAACCTCCCATCAGTTGCGAGCGGGAGAGTTTGAATTACAACCGCACCAAAGCCCAGAAGAAGTGGCAGAAGCCCTGACAAAGGGTCCACTTGTGCAACACTCCATTACCGTGCCCGAAGGCATGCACACACAAGAAGTCGTCCAACTTCTGAAAGCGGCCCCTCTCCTGGCCAATGACAATCCCTTAGAGGCCAAGGAAGGCGATATCCTGCCAGAGACCTACTATTACACCTGGAATGAACCTTCTACGGCGCTTTTAGACCGTATGAAGCATTCCATGAGAACCACGTTAGAGAAGGCTTGGCACCTAAACAAGACAGGACACCCTCTGCAAAATCCTGAAGAAGTGCTTATCCTGGCCTCAATCGTTGAAAAAGAAACAGGCAAAGCAAATGAAAGGGCCCATGTGGCAGCCGTATTTTTAAACCGTTTGCGCCTTAAGATGCTTTTACAATCGGATCCAACGGTAATTTATGGCCTGGAACATGAGCATAATCGATCCGACTTAGACCTATCTAAGGCCGACTTACAGATACCCAGCCGCTACAACACCTACCTAAACCATGGTCTACCCCCCACCCCTATCTGTAACCCCGGGAAAGCGTCCATAGAAGCGGTAATGAATCCGGTCAAGACCGAAGATCTCTATTTCGTTGCCGATGGCACAGGTGGACACGTTTTTGCTAAAACTTATGAAGAGCATATGCGCAACCATAAAAAATGGCGAGCTATTAGGGATGGTAAAAAGTTTTAAGCAGGCTCACTAAATTTAGACCTCGTTGGATACTCACCAAGATTTGGCATGAGGTTGCCGCCTAATACGTATTCCTAATGATTTCCGTTCATAATCGTATACCAAAATCCTAAGTGCTGGATGAATTCAGGGACAAAACCCATAGGATTTAGTTTTGGAATAATTCCTCAACGGCGATCTTGAAATCTAGAGGCAGCAATGGTTACACTCGCTAAGTGGTCCAGAAGCACCTGTTTCTGTAACGTATAGCTAATGCCATAAACGTAAAGAAAGAGGAATAAGGTAACTAAACAAAAGTATCTGGGAATATAAATCTCAATCTCTATCCTTAGAAGAAAGAAATCGACTTGATAAATAAAACTGATAAGCACATAATAGAATTTCAGTGCAGGCAGTCTAAAGATAACCTTTTAAATTAAGGAGGAAACCGTGTGTTTTATAAGGACTCTCTCTTTGCTAACCTTCTTCAGTTTTTTTTGGATGATTCACCCTACCTTTGCTAAGGACATCTCAGCTCAAAAAGCTGCCGAGCATGCCATCAGCAATAACCTAAAAGAGCCTCCCGCGGATGAGGATGGACGTATTCCGACTCTCAATAAAATGGGTGCCATGTCTGCCCAACTTGATGATATATCCTCGGAATTCATAGAGCATGCCAAATTACCAGGAGCTAAAGTCTTAGAAATAGGTGCAGCCTATGGACGGGCGTGCTGTGCAGCCCTTAAAGCAGGCGCAATGGACTATGCGGCCAACGACATGAATCTCCAGCACTTACAAATTCTTGCCAGGAATGTCAAAAAACAAAACCCTAAGGATTTGAAAAAGCTAAACCTCAAACACGGAGCTTTTCCTACTGAGGTTCCTCTTAAAAAAAATTCCTACGATGCGATTTTGATCGCTCGGGTGATACACTTTATGAATCCTAAGGAGGTTGCGGAAACGCTGAAGGCTGCTTATAACGCTTTAAAGCCCGGAGGAAAAATTTATGCGCTCATGCTCAGCCCCTATGTTCGTCCCTATCGAGCATTTATTCCTGTTTTTGAAGAACGTGTCAAAAGCGGAAACCCTTTTCCCGGATATGTTGAAGATGACGCTATCTATATAGATCAATCCCACCTTACGGGCTATATGAAAAAAGAACTAAATCAAGAAAAAGAAGAAACAACAGGAATTCCTTTCTTCTTTTTTGATCAGGACACTGCGGAAAGAATGTTCAGGGATGCTGGTTTTATAGATATTCTCGCCAAATCCATGGCCTCTGATTATAAATCAGCCATCTGGGAACTGGATGGAAGGGAGAACACGGGGGTTATAGCCATGAAGCCCCTAGAGAGCAAGGCAAGGCGAAATTCGAATTCTGACTAGCAAACAAGGGTGCGCCGCAATAAGACTAACCAAATGGGAAAGTACGGTTTCTCGTTGGAGCTTCGGAGCGGTCCCATATGCATGAGATTCTGAAACCATGCGCCAGGAAGAACTTTATAGAAACTAACACAACCTCTCAGAGCTTAGCTTTAAGCCGCTTAAGGTAATAGGCAAGCAATTCTAAATCTGATAGAGGTTCAAGAGGCAGCATGTAGTCAAAAACAGCGTCATTTTCCCTTCCTAGAAAGTTAGAAACCCATTTTGCTTCCCATCCAATACGGCTCATTTCTTTTTCGGCAATGACTCTACAATAGATTTCACACGCCCTAAGATAGAGCACCTTGACACCAAATGATTCATAAGCAAGAAAACCACCTTGAAACATCAATGCTTGGGTGATTGCTTCCAGACAAGCTAATGGGGAGTTGAAATAGCCTTTATGGTCAAATGCTAACGAAACAGAGCAGTGTAGATCCATTTGAGGCATAAGAGTCAATCGCCCTATAATAGCACGGTGACCACTATCGGTTTCAATACAGATGGACCAACTGCAGCAATCCGTATTTCTCGGAATATATTTGTTCATTTTATATTCGGAAGGGAAGGAAAATGTTTGCTTCAAACTGCTGTAGCAATTTGTGTATTCTTCGCCAAAGGTAATGACACCGGAACATACCCCTTCTTCAGAAAACAGTACATAAAGTAAAGCTGCAATGATGCGATTCATATGGCCACCTGTATTTGTTTGGGAGGTCTACTCTTTTAACCAACCCCGAATAAGCTCAATCTGATCATGATCCATCAACGAAGGCGTATGCCCCACCCCGGGAATATCAACCACCTTCATCGTGGGCTGACCTTTCAACATTTCATCGACGATTCTTTGAGAAACGATATCCGATTCGACGCCATGCAACATATATATGGGGCACTGAATCCTTTTCCAAGCTTCGAGTCGAGCTTCATGACTAACTCCAGTATGTGGACCAAAGAATATGTTTGGGTCGTAAGATAATCGATATTTTCCATCTTCGGGATCAATAATGACTGAATGCTCTGCCAGATGACGCCAATTTGCATCTGTCAAAAAACCCATGGGCGCATAAATTTTGCGAACATAGATATCCACCTCATCAAGATTATCAAATTTCCTGATTTTTCCTGAGAAAGGCAAAACGCCGCCTGTGCCGCTGGCTTCATAAATGGGTGCAGAATCGTTTAAGATGAGTTTATGAATAGGAGAATTAGCCCTTGATGCTAAGCCAATGCCTAAGCCGCCGCCCATGGAAGTGCCTATAAAATCCACTTTATCCACGTCTAAACGGGCTATCAAAGCAGTGATGTCATGATAATACTCATTAAATCCGTAAAATTCAGGTCCTGGTAGTTTATCGCTCTTGCCTCTACCGGGCATATCTACACAGATTACACGAAAGTCGCTTTGCAGTGCCTGTGCTAGCGAATCAAAATCCCGGCTGTTGCGGGTAATGCCATGCACGCACACAACTGTACTTTTGTGGTTATGGGCATTCCATTCCGTATATGCTAGACGGTAGAACCCCTGTTGACGGAGACCCAAAACATATTTTTGCTGCATGAAAAAAATAACTTTTATTTTAAGCCTAACTTATTGGCTTAAGGCAGACAAGCATAAACTAAATTCAGTTAACCTTACACGCTTCTATTTCCGGCATTCATACACAACCACATCAGCATTTAAATCCGGGGCGGTATGTCTATCAAATGCCTTGCATTGGCGAATATGAGTAAAACCAGCCCTCTGAATCATCTGCAAAATCTGGTCATGATCGTATAGTCTTACCTTAAAATCTTCAACTTCTGAGCACAGGATTTGCTCATTTTCGACTAAATCATATCTGCATATGGTTGAGGCCACATTATTAGCAGGCTTCAAAGCTTGGTAGTTGGCAACGATTGATTTCCCATCATTTCGAATCCAAACATCACTCTTCCATACTCCAAGATCGCAAGATACCGCATTTACAGTTTCAACTTCAAATACCAGCACCCCCTGGTCAGTCAAATGATTGTAAAATGACATGAGTGCTGCTTGCGCCGATTCCAGATCTATGATTAACCCAAAAGAACCACAGGGGATAAAGATCATACCATACTGATCCGACCCATCTAGCTCTTCCACATAACCTTGCCAGACGTTAAGCTCCAGATTCTGATTCTGCGCTTTCAGCCTCAACATTTCCAACATATGAGGACTTGCATCAAATCCGTGCACATCATGCCCCTCTTGTAAAAGAGGCAAAAGAAAACGACCCGTGCCACACATGGGCTCCAATATGGTTCCCTGTAGTTCACGTGCATAAGACCGGTAAAAGGCATATGCATCTTCCGGTGGTATAGGCTTGCTTAAATCATATACTTGTGTACACAAGTCAAGATAAGTGTCTAGAGGGGTTATACGCATGCTAAATTCCTAACTTCTGGGCATAAAAAAACCCGGGCGGAAAATCCTACCCGGGTCTTTTAAATAAGTAATCGAAATTACTTAGGAGCCTTGTTCGCATCAGCAGATGCATCAGCTGCAGGAGCTGCTGCTTCTTCTGCTTCAGCTGCAGGAGCTGGAGCAGCTTTTTCTGAAGCTGACTTTGTAGCGTTCTTGTCTGCAGCGATAGCTGAAGTTGCGAAACCTGCTACTAGTACCAAAGTCAAAAGAGAAATTATTTTATTCATAGTTCACTCCATAAGGTTGATAATGATTTTTCAATCCACATCAGAAATAGATCTTTCGCCCCTCTGTGTCAACCCCCTTTTTTTTAGAATAAAATAAAATCTTTTAAAAGAGTTAGCCGAGCCTGGCGAATCTTTGATCTTGGACCGCATCCAAAACTCTGACAGGTCGAAGAAAGTCATCTTTCCCAGCTATATACTCCATGAACGCCTTGATTTTACGAACATTCTTTTTGTAATCTGGATAAATGTAAAATATATCTATCACGGGCCCTTTCAACTCAGGCAACACCTCAATTAAATCAACCCCTTCAAAGGCCGGATAACCCTTACCTAGTTCTGCAATACCAAGTCCTAATTCTGCCGCTCTTAAGATGCAAGGGGCTGAGTTAAACTCGAGATACGACTCTCTTACAGAACCGCCCTTGTGCCCGACTTTTAAGATCCAATTGAAGCTTTCCAAAGGATTCAGGCCGCCGGAACTGAATGATATCAATCTATGGTTGTCTAAGTCTTCAGCAGATTTAGGCATACCAAACTTATCAATATAGCTTTGACTCGCATAAAGTTTCATCTGAAAGGTAGTCAGATAGGTCTGCACTAAAGTTGGATCTGAGGGCAGATGATGCATGATCATAGCATCACAGTTGCTCGGATCCGCGTCATGCATTTGACCTATAATTTTAATACGAATGTCAGGATACTTTTCAAGAAACCCTGGCAAATATTTCATCAGCCAAGTTGCCGCAATGGCAGGCGTGGTTACGATTGTAAGATCGCCCTCTACTTCATTATTACCCTCGTTGAGCGCATGTTCCATATGCCTTGATTCCAAGAACATTTTGTGCGCACCACGATAAAGGATTTCGCCTTGCTGCGTGAGAGTAATACCTCTTTTATGACGATTAAACAGCTTGGTCTTTAAACGCCCTTCAAGGGTCAATATACTGCGACTCAACGCAGGCTGACTAATGTTCAAACGTTCCGCAGCAGTGGTGATAGAGCCCGCCGTGGCCACTTGATAAAAGAGCTTTATTTTATCCCAATCCAACATATTTACTATTCACATGGTTTATATAACGATAACCTATAGATAGCATGTTGATATAAAAGGTAAAGTGTTTTTTATTAATCGCCCAAGCAAATACCCAAACCACGCGCCGTCCTGACCAACGCTCCGTCCACGTTTACGGCCTCATATTGTGCTATGGCTTCTGCAAGCGGCACATCTATGACATGCCTGTTTTGCCAAGCCACCATACGATTAAACTGACCTTTAGCAACCAGATCCACCGCATGAACGCCCAAGGCAGCGGCTAAAACACGATCGCTCGCATTGGGCTGGCCACCACGTTGTACATGTCCTAAAACAGTACATCTTGTCTCTGCGCGGGTTTTTTCTGTAATCTTTTCGGACAAGTAATGACCTATACCGCCATACCTTGTACGTCCTTCTGGATCTGTGATGACAGATGGCTCACCATTCTCGGTTTTAACGGATTCTGCCACTACAATCAGAGCAAAGTTTCGACCTCGCTCATTTATTTTCTTTATCTTTCTCGCAACGCTATCCAGTGTATAAGGAATTTCGGGAATCAAAATCACGTCTGCACCGCCGGCTATACCGGCATTAAGGGCAATATGACCCGCGTCACGTCCCATAACCTCAAGGATCATAACCCTGTCGTGGCTAGCTGCCGTCGGTTGTAAACGATCAAGTGCTTCCGTAGCAACCTCAACAGCCGTACTAAAACCTATAGAGATTTCCGTACTACCCAAATCATTATCAATGGTTTTGGGTATGCCCACAAAATTGATGTCCCCTAGTTTCAACAGATCGCTGAGGATCTTCAAGCTTCCATCACCACCAACACCAATGATGGCATCAATTCCCAAATCTTTGATCCCAGCAATGATTTCTTTTGAATGATCGAATGGCGTGCCTTTGTTGGTCGAACCCAGAATGGTCCCGCCCAAACGCAACATATTGCCATCCAACATATCAAGTTTAAGCTCGCAATATTGCTTGGGTTCCTGCATCAAACCTTGCAAGGCATAACGCAATCCTAATACTTCCCACGAATAGCCTTCTATGGCGCGATGTGCGACAGCTCTAATTACAGCATTCAGTCCCGCACAATCCCCACCACTTGTTAAAATGCCTATTCGTTTAATCATCAGATGAATTTCCTTCGTCTAGAATTCGTTATGGTTTTCTGAGCAAGTCGCAGAGAAAATTGGTGCGCCCGAGAGGATTCGAACCTCCGGCCCCAGGATTAGGAATCCTGTGCTCTATCCAGCTGAGCTACGGGCGCAATGCAAAGACACTATAAAATCGACAGCCAATTGTAAAGGGGTTAACTTTGTCGCTCTTCAAGCCAGGCCATTTGAATGGCTTCTAATATCTTTTCGTTGGATTTTTGGGGATCGTCTGAAAAATCAGGAAGATCTTGCACCCACTGCCACAGATCCGTAAAACGGATCTTCAGAATATCCACCTGCGGGTGCTGCTCTTCCAGCTCGATGGCGATATCATAGATATCCGTCCACTTCATCGCCATGGTTAAGCCTGATCAACCATCATGTTGCGTGTAGCTGTCGGTAGACGAACCACGAGGCCATTAAGCTCTTCACTCATAATGATCTGGCAACCTAAACGAGATGTTTGGGTCAAAGCAAAAGCCAGATCCAACATGTCTTCCTCGTCTTCTGTGGGCTCGCTCAACAGTTCAAACCATGAGGGCTCCACAACCACATGGCAGGTGGAACAAGCAAGTGAGCCTTCGCAAGCGCCTTCAAGATCGATGTCATGCATATGTGCAATTTCCATGACCGATAAGCCAATCGGTGCATCGACCTCTTGTTTTGTTCCGTCTGGATGAATAAATGTCATCAATGGCATTTTTGGTACTCCTAAATAATACGTCTGGTTTATAAAACTGTATCTATACTTTGTCCGGTCAAAGCCGTCTTAATAGCCTTATTCATACGTCGTTCAGCAAAAGTTTGTGTCGATACTTCCAAACGGTCGCAGCTTTGTTTTATAGCATTTATATGCTTTAACGCAATATTTTCTCGCAAATCGACCAGAAATAGTCGCATTTCGTCGTATTCTTCCTGTGAAAGCAGTGCCTTATCCTGCTCTAAAGCAGATTCAACAGCATTTAATAGTCTGTTACCATCAACAATGGCTTGTTGCAACAGTCTTTCATTCATATCGCTTTGAGCATTTTCATAGCCCGCCACTATCATAGCTGTCAGTTCTTCTTCACTTAAACCATAAGACGGTTTTACGTGAACAGTTTGATGAACGCCTGTGGTTAGCTCTTTGGCCGAAACCGTCAGCAATCCGTCTGCATCAATGGTAAAAGTCACCGCGATCCGTGCAGCCCCGGCGACTTTCGGTGGAATCCCGCGAAGCTCAAACCGGCACAACGAGCGGCAGTCTTTAACCAATTCACGCTCGCCTTGCACCACGTGAAAACTCATGGCAGTCTGGCCATCCTGATAGGTGGTAAATTCCTGAGATTTAGAAACGGGAATAGGAGTGTTGTTATGGATGATTTTCTCCACGATACCACCCATGGTCTCAATACCCAATGAAAGTGGTGTTACATCAAGTAGCAGGGTGTCAGAACCTTGTGTTAAAGCATGGGCTTGCAGAGCCGCGCCGTGCGCAACGGCTAAATCTGGATCAATGGTTTGTAAGGGCGTTTGTCCTAAAACCGACTCAAGGCGTTTTCTGATATAAGGTATGCGCGTAGATCCACCCACAAGCACAATGCCTTTGATTTCTGGCAAAGAAAGTCCTGCTTGCTTGATAACGTCTTGACAAATGTTCAAGGTTTTCTGCACAAGAGACTCTATAAGCAAATTAAAATCATCACGATTAAGTAAGTGCCCCGAAGGGGTGAGAACGGCTTCTTCAAAGCTGAGCTTTTGTTTGAGCTCTCTAGCCAGTTTTATGCGCTCATGGATGCTGTCATCCACATTGGACAAATAGTTGTCTAGAATCAAACGGTCAAAATCATCGCCACCCAGCTCCGTATCGCCTCCGGTTGCCAAAACTTGAAACACGCCTTTTTCCAGACGTAAGATAGATACATCAAACGTTCCGCCGCCTAGATCATAAATAACGTATACGCCTTCTTCACCCGAATCCAAGCCATAGGCCAGCGCCGCAGCCGTTGGTTCATTGAGCAAACGTAAAACTTCTAAACCTGCTATCTTGGCAGCGTCCCGTGTAGCATTGCGTGCTGCTTCATCAAAATAGGCAGGGACGGTGATCACGGCTTGGCTTACCTGCTGGCCTAGGTGCTTTTCAGCCCTGATTTTCAATGTTTTCAGTATCTCTGCAGAAACTTCCATGGGGGTTACTGATTTGGTGCCCACATTTAACCGAATCACCTGATCAGAGGCGGTCTTATCAATGGCGTGAAATTGACTTTCATTTAACCGATCCGCATCCCCTACATTTTTTCCCATGAGTCTTTTAACAGATCTCACCATAGAGCCGCCATGGTTGCCCACTCTGACTGCACCATCCAGATAACAAACAACAGATGGGAGCAGCTGCTCACCCTTTTCATCTGAAAGAACGAGAGGCTTGCCATTCTCGACCACAGCCACCAGTGAGTGGGTTGTGCCCAAATCAATTCCGATGGCACCTGATGAAACAGTGGCTTTGCGGTCCAACTGACCCGGTTCAGATATTTGCAGTAATGCACGCATACTTAAGCGGCCTTTCGTTGGTTGGCTTCAAAACGAATTTTGCTTAAATAGCGCAGTCGGTTTAAAAGTTTGGAAGCTTGATCCAGATTCTTGGAAGAAAACGCCGTTGAAAGGGCATGAATGTTTCCATCAAACAAAGTATCAATCTTGTTTTTTAGTTTCTGAGACTGCTCTTCAGTCTGAACTTCAAGCAGTTCTTCCCGCAGCTCGATCACTTCCATCAGCAGCTCAGGATCATCTAATGTCTGTAGCTCGATATTGGGTTGTATATATCCCTCAACTTTTAAGATCTCAGCCGTTCTTTTAATGGGATCCTTCAGCTTTAAATAGGCCTCGTTTATAGCTGCTGAATGCTGGGCCGAATACAATTTCTGAGTCTTGTCAGATGTGGCAAAACGATCGGGATGCACCATCCGCTGAGCCTTAAAATAGTTCTGCTCAAGTAAACCCATATCCAAATCAAAGGTCATGGGCAAATTTAGCATGAGAAACGCGGATTTTTTGACCACCGGCTGCAATTTATAGCAATGAGAGCAAAGTACCCCTTCACCCACTAACTCTGAACAAGACCAACAGGCGCTAGACATGGAAGGACTCCCCACAGCCACAACGCCCTTTTTCATTAGGGTTTTCAAACACAAAACCTGATTGTAATTCGTCTTCCACAAAATCCATTGTGGTACCAATTAAAAACATAACCGCTTTAGGATCGATGTAAATGGTCACCCCATGGTCAGCAACCGTCTCGTCGAGAGGGTTCATTTCATCCACATACTCCAATGTATAAGACAATCCCGAACAGCCCTTCGTCCGCAGACCAATCCTCACGCCTGCCGCAGGTTTCTCGCGAGCAAGCAAAAGTTTGCCCACCTGTGCTGCAGCAGCCTCGGTCAGTTTAAACAATTGTGGACGACTGGCTTTTTCCATTTATTCTTCCGTTTGCTTTTCTCTGTAGTCTTTAACCGCTGCACGGATAGCATCTTCTGCCAACACAGAACAGTGAATTTTCACTGGTGGCAAAGCCAAGTGCTCCGCAATATCCGTGTTCTTGATTTCCATGGCCTCGCTAATGCTTTTGCCTTTAACCCATTCGGTGAGCAAGGAACTTGAAGCAATGGCTGATCCGCAACCAAAGGTTTTAAACTTAGCATCCTCAATGATATTGTCCTTCACCCTAATCTGTAATTTCATAACGTCACCACAAGCAGGTGCACCCACCAGACCTGTGCCTACGTCTTTTTCAGATTTATCAAAAGAGCCCACATTTCTGGGGTTTTCGTAATGGTCGATTACTTTTTCGCTATAAGCCATAATGTTCTCCTTAGTGTTCCGCCCATTTGATCTGGGTAATGTCGATGCCTTCTTGAGCCATTTCCCATAAGGGACTCATTTCTCTTAAACGCGTTACTTCACTGATGATGCGATTTGCCGCATAATCTACTTCTTCGATAGTTGTGAAGCGCCCAAAACCTATGCGTAAAGATGTATGAGCTAGATCTTCACCAACGCCCAATGCTCGCAAGACATAGGATGGCTCCAGTGATGCCGAAGTACAAGCAGATCCTGAAGAAATCGCCAGATCTTTTAGACCCATCATCAGTCCTTCGCCTTCTACGAATGCGAAGCTGATATTGATGTTGCCGGGGTAGCGCATGTGCGCATCACCATTCAGATAAATATCTGTTAGCGAACTGAAGATGGTCTTCATGAAACGATCATGAAGCTCTTTAAGATGCTTATTATCTTTTTCCATTTCTCGTTCCGCAATGGCGCAAGCTTCACCAAAACCCACACACAAAGGTGTAGGTAGGGTTCCTGAACGCATACCGCGTTCTTGTCCGCCACCATTAATCTGAGCCAACACCCGCACCCGAGGGCGGCGTCTGACGTAGAGCGCTCCAATGCCTTTGGGTCCATAAAGTTTGTGCCCCGTAATGCTCATGAGGTCAATATTCATGTCTTCCACATTCAGAGGAATTTTACCGGCTGCTTGTGCGGCATCCGTGTGAAAGAACACTCCACGTTCGCGACAAATAGCTCCGATTTCCTTTAAGGGCTGTATCACACCAATTTCGTTGTGAACGGCCAAAATGGACACTAAAACGGTTTTATCCGTAATCGCCTGACGCAACTCGTTCAAATCAATTAAACCGGATTTTTGCACCGGCAGGTAAGTCACTTCAAATCCCTGCTCTTCCAAATGACGGCAGGTATCCAGCACGCATTTATGTTCGGTAACAGTTGTGATGATATGGTTTTTTGTTTCTTTGTAAAACTGTGCCACGCCTTTTAACGCCAGGTTGTTGGATTCTGTGGCGCCGGACGTGAAAACGATCTCTTTGGGGCCCGCCCCAATCAAATGGGCAATTTGTGCCCGAGCCACCTCGATCGCATCTTCAGCCTTCCACCCATAGGCATGATTACGTGAATGGGGATTGCCAAAGTTCTCCAAAAAATGCGGAATCATTTTTTCCACAACCCTTGGATCACAAGGTGTGGTCGCCTGATAGTCCAGATAATAAACCTTATTCTCACTGTTACTGTTGGATGCATTGATCATTTATAACCCTTACTCATTTCCATTATATCTTTTATAAAGCGTAAGCCACGCTCTGGCGAAATTTTCCATTTGTTCTTTTGTGGTCGTCCACCCCAAACTCACTCGAATAGCTTCTGTGGCTGACCCATCATCGTAACCCATGGCCTTTAAAACATGGGATGGTGCCACTTTACCCGATGAACAGGCTGAGCCGGAACTCACAGCAAATCCTTCAAGATCAAAAGCCAATAATTGCGTTTGTGTAGCAATACCAGGCATGCCCATATAACACGTATTGGGAAGTCTTTGAGATTGCCTGCCATAAATAGGCACGCCCTGATGCTCAGATAAAATCAAGTCTTCCAACAAGTTTCGATAGCTTTCCACTTGCTCCCAATTATCGTTTGACGAATCTTCAACCGCCTTGGCAAATCCAACTATACCCAAAATATTTTCTGTACCAGCCCGATGACCTTTTTCCTGACCACCACCATGAAGAAGGGCAGGCAGTTGTTCCGTCAAGGGCACAACTAAAGCACCGCAACCCTTGGGGCCCCCAATTTTGTGTGCCGACACCGATAAATAATCAACCCCTAGCTCACTGTAGGTAAATGGTATCTTGGTAAATGCCGTAACCGCATCACAATGAACCTTTGCTCCATGCTGACGAGCTACCGTAGCTATTTCTCGCACAGGCTGGATAACACCCGTTTCATTGTTGGCCAGCATTACGCTCACTAACACCTTGTCGCCAGCATAGTGCGATAATAATTTCTTCAAGGCTTCCAGATCAATTATTCCGGTATCTAAAACAGGTATCTTGACCGCTTGCTGGGCAGATCGATCTACCGATTCGTGCTCCATAGCACTCATCAATATGATGGAATCCTTGGCAGCTTTAATAACCATATTATTCGCTTCAGTACCGCCGCTGGTAAATATAATTTGAACAGGTTCAACCTTAAAAAGCGCAGCTAAGACATCCCGCGCCGAATCAAGGAGCGAGCGAGCTGCCCGTCCAAACTTATGAATGGAGGAGGGGTTGCCAAAATGCTGCATAGCCTCCGTCATCGCTTTCATTACGCTAGGCCGAAGAGGGGTTGAAGCATTAAAATCCAAGTAAATGTGCTCAGTCATGCAGATCACCAGGTGCTATGTCAGCAAGGGTCTTAGAGGCCAGATAGCTGGTAATATGATCACTCAATCCATTCCACAAATTATGCGTCAAACAGCGGCGACTGCCTCCCTGACAACTCAAAGTTGTACTGGGGTCGCAACGGGTGGCTTGCAAAGGCTCATCCACCGCCCGCATGATTTCAAGCACGTTAATGTACGCCGGGTCAGTCTTGAGTTTGTATCCACCCATCTGCCCACGGGTGCTTTCCACTAGGCCCTCACGACGCAGCTTTACAAATAATTGCTCCAGATAATTAACGGGCAAGCCCTGGCGAACCGAGATATCGCTAACGGATACCGGTGCCTTACTTCCATGATTTGCGAGGTCTACCATAGCCATCACGGCATAGCGACCTTTAGTGCTTAACTTCATGTGCTTTTATACCCAAATAAACATCTAATGCCCATTGCTTTTTAACAGGTGGTGTGCTATTCCTCGCTCGAGAGTACTTCGCCTTTCAAAGGGAGGATTGCTTAAAACCCAGCAACAATCTTGGTGAGGATACTTATCCTGACTAAATTAGTCAAGATTAATGCTGAAATATTTTGAGAGGATGCCATGCCTGAGTTGATCATCAATGGTCCGGAAGGACGAATTGAAGCCCGCTATCAGCCCCCGAGAACCCCTGATGCGCCACTAGCACTGATTTTGCACCCTCATCCTGAACATGGTGGAACCATGAATAACAAGGTGACATACGCATTGTATCGTAGCTTTACGGATCGTGGATTCGGCGCCGTGCGGTTTAATTTCCGTGGCGTAGGTCGCTCAGAAGGTACTTTCGACCAAGGCGAAGGCGAACTGAGTGATGCTGCAACGGTTATGGACTGGATGCAACAGCTTAACCCAAATTCCACATCATTTTGGGTTGCCGGATTTTCTTTTGGTGCCTGGATAGGTATGCAACTTCTCATGCGCCGCCCTGAGCTCAGTGGATATATCTCCGTAAGCCCACCGGCCAATCAGTATGACTTTACCTTTTTGGCTCCATGCCCTGTATCTGGTCTAATGATTCAAGGCGATCGCGATGAAATCGTACCAAAAGAATCTGTGGAAAAACTTGCTGAACGTCTGGCCTTACAAAAAGGTATCCATGTGGATTATCGTTGCGTTCAAGGCGCCGATCACTTTTTTACCAACAAGATTAACCTTGTGATGCACCATGTAAATAATTACCTGGATAAATCTCTGGAAAAGGTTCCTGTAGTCTCAAGTATGTAGGTGGTGTTTATGTCGGAAGCAAAAGTTCAAGTCCAAGAATCGTCAAATATTTATCGTGACACAAGGCTGCAAAAGGTTGAGGAGCTTCGGGCTCTGGGGGTAAACCCTTATCCTTACAAGTTTGATAAAACCAACCATGCCGCTGATTTGCACGAGAAGTACGCGCACCTGGAAACGGGTCAAGAAACATCCGATCGTGTAAGTGTTGCAGGCAGAGTCATGTCCATCCGCAACAGCGGTATGTTTATTGATTTGTTGGATTCTTCCGGCCGTATTCAAATATTTTCCTACAAGGATATCCTCCCAGAAGAACAACAGAGGATTCTAAAGTTGCTGGACCTAGGTGATATCATTGGCGTTAAAGGCCTTATCCGCAAAACCCCGCGCGGCGAGCTCACCATAAATGCCGACGATTTGGAAATCTTGTGCAAATCTCTACTCACCTTGCCTGAAAAATATCACGGCCTCAGTGATGTGGAAATGCGCTATCGTCAGCGTTACGTTGACCTCATCATGAACGAGGACGCTAGGACCACTTTACGCACTCGAAGCCGTATCATACAGGCTATTCGTAATCTGTTGCTGGACAAAGACTTCCTAGAGGTGGAAACGCCTATGCTGCACACCATACCAGGCGGCGCAGCAGCTAAGCCTTTCATTACCCACCACAACGCTCTCGACATGGAACTCTATTTACGTATCGCACCTGAGCTATTCCTAAAGCGTCTCGTGGTTGGCGGTCTCTCCGAGCGTGTGTTTGAAGTTAACCGTTGTTTCCGCAACGAAGGCATATCAACACGTCATAACCCAGAATTCACTATGATTGAGCTTTATCAAGCATACGCCGATTACAAGGACATGATGGATTTGGCAGAAGGTTTGATTGAACATGCCGCTCAGACCGTTCTGGGCACCACGCTTATCAGCTATAACGGTCAAGAAATAAATCTAAAAGGTCCATGGGCTCGCAAGTCTATGACCGAGCTGGTCAAAGAACAAACGGGCATTGATTTCTTGAGCATCCATGACGTGACAGAAGCGCAAAATGCTGCCAAATCAGTGGGTGTCGATGTAGCCCATTGCAATAATTGGGGCAAAGTGGTTGCTGCCGTCTTTGAAGAAAAGGTAGAGCAAACTCTCATTCAACCCACCCACGTCACTGATCTTCCGCTTGACATCTCACCTCTGGCAAAGGTCCACAGACATGACCCGCGCCTGACAGAACGCTTTGAAAGCTTCATTAACACTTGGGAAGTTGCCAACGCATTTTCTGAACTTACCGATCCTATTGATCAGCGCGCACGTTTAGAATCTCAAGTTGCCGATAGGGACGCAGGTGATGATGAAGCTCATCTAATGGATGAAGATTTTATTACGGCCCTGGAATATGGCCTCCCACCCACAGGTGGCTTGGGTATTGGCATAGATCGCATGGTTATGTTGCTAACGGATTCTGCCAGCATAAGAGACGTAATTGCGTTCCCTACCATGAGGAAACGCGCCTAGTTATTTGACACCCCTTCAATGCTATAACAAGAAGCCTTGAAGGATTGGTTTACAGTGGTTACTATTTTCAAAGGAATATAACATAAATAAAACAAGGATATTCATAATGAAAAAAAACCTAGTCCTCTGCCTATGTATTTTATTCCCTCTCTTATGGTCTCAATCGCAAGCCTCGAGATCGACGAATTATCTTAATGAAGTTATTTTCGGCTGCCGTATGGTTAATTCCATGACCGCCCCAATCAGCTTGAAGCAACAGGTATCAGCAAAGAATCCGAGCGCACTGGCGAAAAGAAACACGATTACATCACACTTAATCTGGCAAGGATTTCATCCGCAAGAATTAATTCAACTGGCCCCCAAGGTGAGCTTTATGAATCTTTACGGTCACATCCATGAAAGACTCAACATAAATTTTCTTACAGCACTAAAAGATTCTCTCGAAAAGCTAGCAAGTTCTCATGAACTACGCCCAGAAATTTTGAATACTGAGGATACACTTCTAGGATTAAGAACTGGCCACACGATTTTGCATTCTGCTTCTACTCGCATTTTAAAAGGTAACCCTAAGGCCCTGTTATACAAATATTCACAACCCACTCTTATCTTTGTGTTGCTGCCTTATTTTGAAGGAATAGAACGACTTCAAAGCCTTGAGAGTATGGTTCGCAAATTGCAAATGCCTCCCAGCATTGTTTTTATGTCAGTCAATATTTACGAACAAATTGAGCTCTTGGGAATAGATACGGCTCATGAACGCTCGTCCATCTCATTTATCCAGCCTAAGGTAGTCGGATATGAATCATCACGTAAAGTTATAGATACGGCATACTCTCGCTCTGGCGTTAACGTACCTGGGACTGAAGTTTTGTTACCGAAGTTTTTGACCCAGAAAATCTTAACTGAGGAATCATCAAAAAAGGAAACCATAAGATCGTTGCCAACGTTCGAATACAATTGGCAAAAGAATAATTCCATGAGCAACTCTAACCGAGTAAGTAATACTGCTTTCGTCAAATCGGAAGACCCAAATTTTCACGGATCTATTGTCGCCGATTTTCGTGGTGGCAAACCCGCATGGGTCATTCAGCGCAGCACTAGTTCTGGCAGCTTCATACTTGAAAGTTACCCGAGACTTACAGATGGCAATCCGATCGATGATATAGACTAAATTATATTTATAAGTCGTCGCCCTTGATTGAACAATTTTTTGACCTTACAAGCGTTTTGCATGATACAATAGTTATATGAAGTTTATTAGAGCGGATGAATCATGAGATATTTCTTTTATGCATTGGGAATATTATTCCTGGCCCTTTTGGCTATGAGCGGAACCATAATGAGTCAGGTAAATGAGCCATCCTATAGAGTTCTGGAAAAATCCAATGACATTGAGGTGCGTGAATACGCTCCGGTCTTAGTGGCCGAAGTTTCAGTTGCGGGCGAGAGAAGTGATGCAATCTCAGAAGGATTCAGGCTTTTGGCAGACTTTATTTTCGGCAACAATGCACCAAATCAGAAAATCGCCATGACCGCACCTGTTATTCAACAAAAAGGCGAGAAAATAGCTATGACAGCTCCTGTCATACAACAAAAGGCGGGTGCAATAGATCAATGGAAAGTTCAGTTTATCATGCCGGCTGAATACACGCTGAAAACGCTTCCAAAACCCAACAATCCGCAAATTAAGATCTTTGAGGCACCGGCAAAGCAATTTGCGGTTATACGTTTTTCGGGCTTTGGCGGGACATCTAGCCTTGAAGAACAAACGCATGAATTAATGAAATTCATTGCTGCTAAAAAGTTAAAAGCGAGAGGCCCCCCCATTTATGCTTTTTATAACCCTCCTTGGACGCTTCCCTTTTTCCGCAGGAACGAGGTGATGCTCGAACTTGAAGAATAAATTCGAGAGCATAAGCCTGGATTTTAATGCTATCATTCTCTTTTAGAATTCGTAAAAGTTGAACATGTTTGAATTCATAGATAACCAGCTCCTGGTTATCATTTTAAGCCTTATAACAGCAGGTGCCTTCTCTGGCCTCATTGCCGGCATCTTTGGCGTGGGTGGCGGGATTCTCACCGTTCCAGTCCTCTACGAACTATTTAGATTCTACGGAATCCCCGACAGCATCTTGATGCCCATATGTACGGCCACATCACTGGCCATCATAGCACCCACCTCATTAGCCTCATTCCTAGGCCATCTCAAACACGGTCTAGTGGAAATGCGATTTTTAAAGATTTGGGTTGCGCCCATTTTTCTAGGCGTATTTTTAGGTAGTCTTCTTGCTAGCAGGGTACCCGCAGATTTTTTCAAGATCATTTATATATGTATTACCGCTTTTGCCAGCTTTCACTTGCTCTATCTGAAAGATAGGATGGCGACAAAATCAACCGAACCTAGCACACTCTTATCCGCCGCCATAGGTTTTATAGTCGGCATCTCATCCATGCTCATGGGCGTGGGCGGAGGCTTGCTGTCGAGTCTATACCTTATTTATTACGGCCGCACAGTTCACCAAGCCATTTCCACATCATCGGGCGTTGGCATGCTTATAGCTATTCCGGGCTCCATAGGATACATCATAGCAGGATGGTCCCTGCCCGAAACTTACCCCACCGTTGAACTTATCCAACACCCACTAGCTCTGGGCTATATCTCTCTCGCAGGTTTTGTCTGCATGGTACCCACCAGCATACTAGCCGCCCCCCTAGGCGCACGACTGGCACACAGTCTACCCAAAAACGTTCTCGAGAAATTGTTCGGGTCCTTCCTCCTCATCATCTGTCTTCGATTCCTTTACAGCCTAAAGATATTTCATTAATTTTTTACGAAATTCCAATAACTTAACTTTTTATTAAGCTATTAAGCCTAAGATATAAATAGGATAAGTTATTTTAAGGAGCGTAACGATGAACACAAAATTACTCCAAATCATGACGCTAGCCGTTTGTGCCAGTCTTTATAGCGTAAACGTCATAGCTCAACCAACTCCTGATGCAGGCCCGGATTTTTCTAATGTTCCAAAAGGGACCCTAGAGAGTGCGGCAAAAGCCAGTGGTATATCAGTGGATGCCCTTACTTGCAAGCAGAACAGCGATGCTAAGATGGTTACATGTATGAATGAAGGTATAAAAAACAACGAGGAAGGCTATGTTAAAAAATGCGGGAGCGAAGCCAATATACGTGAGGAAGCTTGCATTAAGGAACATGGCGTAACCACAGATCCACAAGCTGGCGGGGCAGTCGAACCGTTCTAATGCTATACAGAAAGCCAGTACTTTCCAGAACTAGCTTTCTAATCCCTGAGCTTCACCTTATCTGCCACAGGTTGCCATGACTGTCCTTCAAACTTTACAATATCCATATACTTCACAAGCCGCAGGTCATCTGCGCTGAGCTCAATCTTGACGCCAGGCAATAACAATGGCGCACGGTAATTAAACTTATTCCGGACCTTAATCAGATTCTCCCGGGTTAAATCATCTCCGCACTCCTTAAGCAACTCCACTGTCATAGCCGCAGCCAAATAGCCAGTCACGATAAATACATCATTGGGGTCCAGCTCAGGCTCATACTTTTTCATGAATGCCTTATAAGCCAGCATATCCTCATCCTTGGACCATTCTAAGTTAGCAGGATCCTTGGTAATCTGAGCCGTCAAAACGCCCTGGACCTTATCGAATCCAACTTTTGAAAACACATTTTCTCGAGATGCTACGGTCAAAGTCATTATATGCAAAGGATTCCATTTCATTTCTGACATCAGTTGCACAGATTGGATGGCAAATTTTGCTGTACTGATGTTTATAAAAGTATCAGCGCCACTTTTCTGCAAAGCACTCATCTGCCCCTTTATATCTGGATCTTTGACAGAATAAGCCTCCTTTGCAACAACCATCTGCTTGGCTTTATCCCCAAGCTCTTCAAGAAATGCTCCCAAGTAAGATTTGCCGTAGTCATCATTCTGGTACAAAATTCCAATCTTTGCGTTGGGACGATTTTCCAACAAGTACTTTGCATATAGCTTTGCTTCAGCCATATAATCAGCAACCCCTGGATTCGTCCAAGGAAAGTCTTTCGGTTGATTAAACAGATATGCACCAGAACCCACAAACAATTGTGGCACTTTTTTCTCATTCATATATTGGCGCACCGCCAAATTCGAAGGCGTTCCGATGGTAAATAATGTAAACAGAACATTATCCTTCTCCACCAATTTCTCCACCTGCGCCAGAGTTTTGGCTGGATCATAAGCATCATCATAACTTTTAAATAAAATTTGACGGCCATTTATACCGCCCTGCTCATTGACCATCTTGAAATAAGCGTGAATCGTCTTCAAGACCCGAGAATAAGAAGCAAACGGCCCCGAATATGGCCCCGTATTACCAATCTTTATTTCCTTATCACTGGCCCCAGGAGAATACTTGGCCGCATAACCATTTGATGACAATCCTGTCAATGAAATTGCCAAAATTAGATAGCATAGTCTTTGGTAGGCCATAATCATTCTTCCCTTAAATATCACATATATTAAACTATAACATATTACACATCAGAATTGAAAAGCCAATCTAAAGCAGATTTCATAGTGTTATGAGCCAAGGGAATACCATCTATGACAGAAAGGGGGTTGACAAAAAGAACATAAGACTTATATGTCTAATAGTTACATTAGGTTTATTAATTTGAGGGTAAAATGAATTTTAGATTAAATCAGTTATTATACGCACTCGTTTTTTCGAGCATACTTACCGGCACCTTTTCTTATGCTTCAGATATTGAAGATTCGGAAAATCAAAAACGAGCAGCTTCTATAAGTGTGGACGAATTCGTTATGATCGAAGAAACCCCAGCCATAGACCAAGATGATCCTTTTGCCAGCGTTGAAATGAGCACGTTTAATGACGCCATAAAGTTCGACACTATGCATGACCTTGAAGTCTTGGATAAGAATGCATCTCAAGTGATTGGGTTGGCGACAAAGGATACCGTTAACAGGGCCTTAGGACGACCTGGTCGAGCAATTACCTGGGCCACAGGCGTCATAGCAAAGTATGTATTCGGCAAAGAAACACTCACTGAAGTTGCCATAAATGCTGTAAGAAGCCCGTTTAAAATTGAAGGCCCCTACCCCGAGACTGTTGCGGGCGTTGTGGGGAAAAAGACACAAGCGGTAGTTAATAATTTAATTCCTCGCGGCACAATAATTACGACAGCCACAGGCTTCGTGGGACAAAAAGCATTTGGCACTCCTACCTTAACGCAAGGCCTGATTGAATATGTTGCTAAGAAAAAGCCATTGGAAGAAAAAGACGACCATAGCCTTGACAAATAGGTAACATGACATTACATGAAGATTAGGGACCGTAACTTAAGCCCCTCGTTTTTTATGAATAAATATTATTAACGGACGCATAACACATAGGTGTACAGATGTTGAAGATGACAAATAGATTGATTTTAACCACCGCATTAGCAACAAGCATGGTTTACATGACTTGCCCCACTCATGCTTTCGAAGCGGAAATCGAACAAGACTGGCAAGTCCTCGGACACCCCGCCCTAACTAGCCCTATTGAAATACAGGCGGAAGTCAATAAACCCATTGGACCCATCAGTTTTCAATTGAACTCTAAAGGAGAACATGACCAGCTGTTGTCGAAAGTCCCGACTAACCTAGTTAACAGCCCAAACGCTTTTATCTATAAAGGCGATGATGGAAAACTGACCGCAAGCCCCCTCTTTAAAAGCATGCAAGATCCGTTGTTGCGTATGAATGACCTCAGTTACAACTTGGCTAAAGACAATAAAATTCATCTGCGCATGAATGATGCTGAAATGACCCGCCTAAAAAAGGAAGGCTGGCAGATTAAAGGGTTCTATGGCCTAGAAGGCCGTCGTGGCACTTACGGTGACTTGTCAGGAATCGTATGTTATCACCCTGAAAAGAACGTCATCACAGTTGTTTACCACGGCACTGCAGGTAATGCAGACGGCTGGGGAACCAACTTTGATGGAGAACGCTTCAAAGCATTCAAAATCCAGCAGGAATTCTGCAAGGATTTATTTGAGGGTGCCTTAGAATCCATAAAGGAAGCAAAATTCAAGTTTTCTTATGGCGAATTAAAAAGCTATCTCAGTGACAACCTATATAAAGAAACTCTTGGCCTAACGCAAGCCATTGAAGCACACGGTAAATTAAAGTTGCTGATGTCAGCAGGTGAAATAGACCCCAAACTCGCACGCGAGTTGGATGATTATTTCACAGATAAAATTGAACTGATGAAAGACGTGGAAACCATGGGAGTTAATATTCCAGGCGAAATCCACACAGGGTTCCTTAAAAAATACCTGAGCACTAGAAGAGAAGTTCTTGCGCTCATAAAGCATTTCATGAAACCCGGCTCAAAGGTTATGTTTACTGGACACAGCCAAGCAGGCGCTGTTGCTGAGTTAGCACAAGCAGACATCCTTGTGAACTTTGGTACGGAACTGCTGGAAACATCCTTAAAAGATATGATCGCCCATAAAAGCAAAGAGGAAGTGATTAAAGAACTAGACAATAAAAAATCTGGAACTTTCTCAGGTTACTTCTTATCTGCAGCGCGCGTGGGTGATGAGACCTTTAAGAACTGGGTTCATGATCATGTGGGTCAAGATCAAATCGCTCGACAGAATGTGAATGGCGATCCAGTGCCAGTCGCTTTAGGTGATGCTGACTTTGCGAAGATGCTAAAAGATCTTATTCCTGCTGCTGGCGAAGCCTTAGAAAAACTCGCAGGCTATGACGATGCTGGACACTTGCTGCTGGACCCCGGCCACGAAACATGGCAGAGAGCAAAAGGCATCTACGGCCAGAACAAAGTTGATCTGTCCAAATTTGATACGGTTGATGATGCTATCAGCTACCTGGCCAGCTATATCGTGAGCGATGCACCGGAATTTCTCGTAGGTGACAATAAGCCCGTTGGTTTCTTCTCATCACCGATCCGATGGGTCAAGCAAAGGTGGAACACAGGATCTATGATCAACTTGCTTAATAAGGCAAGAAAAGGCGACAAGCAAGCCTTAGCCACACTTGAAGACGTCTTAACCAAGCGCTTTGCCCACTTACATTATGGTTTTGATCATGGTGTAATTGAAGGCGAAAAAGTGGGTGCTGCTTTCTCTCCATCGATCGTCGGCACGGATCTAAATAAAATGCTAGAAGCCGGCCGCCTCCATGAAGCAGATCGCCTGGCTAAAAAAGAAAAGAGTAAAGTATAATTGACTATGGAACCAACCTCCCCATTTATGGGGAGGCGTTCTATTACTTACAATTAAAACTGACCTGAAGATTATTTTCACAAGCATATCAATTTAGCACTTGAATATTTCCATACTATTATTATATATAAATTGTACTGTATGTTACAGATACAATTTTTTTGTTTAGGAAGATTATTATGAATACTACAATTTTAAGATCACTCGTAGTTGTGTCACTTTTGATGTGGAGCAATTTGCCACAGAAAACCATGGCTTCATCTCCCTTGTTCAATGATGAGCAGGAAGAGCAATTCGAATTGGACCTGCATTGCATCACTTATAACCAGATCCTTGCCCAGAAACGCTCAGCCCTCACAAACGCTTATGAGAACATTGAACGACTGAAAAAAAGCCATGAAAAAAGCACGCTAACCGTTTTCGAGCAAATCAAGTCTGACATAGCGCTATTTAATAGCTTTCGCCCGTCTGGGTACGAAAAGCATTTAGATGACTGCATCACTTCCTTAACCCAACGAAGTGAAATCTATCGTGAGATATACTCAGGCTACAACTCGGCCTTACCTTATCAAGAACGTCTCCGCAACAATATGGATGCTTTCAAACAATTTCTTGAACTCTTTCTAGTGGCATTACCAGAAGAAGGCGAAGGCATCACAAAACAGCTGGCGCCCGTTCCTTACAACTTAATGAGATTGGAAGTCAAGCGTTTCAAAGATTGGACAGCATGCATTAATGCGCAAGATTTAGTAAATAAAGATCGGGAAAAAGCTGAAAACCTCAGAAAACGTGAAGAAATGTTACATGCTGAGTTGCAAGAATTTGATAAAAAAGAAAAATTTCTCGAAGCACACGAAGCAGCGATAAAAGCTTTGAATTCAGAAATTCCTAAAAGCGAGGCAAAAGCTGCAGAAGAACCAAAGGGTGAAGTCACGCCAGTTTTACGAACCAAACTAGGTCGCAGCCTCAACTCTTGGGGGATACCAGCATCATTAATACAAAGCGTAGGTCGGGGTTTAGGTTATGAATACACCCAACCAGCTGAAGGCTTGAATGAGATCATTGACTTAGTAAGTGACACCACCGAGGGAAGTAGCAGCGAGAGCAGTTCTAATGAATAATTCAATCAGAAATTTCATCTAACAGCTGTTGCAAGACTCGATTGGGGTATGGCGTTGTTTTGGAAACCTTCTGCAGGTCTCTATAAAATTTATCCATGACCAAAGCAATCTTAGAGTACTTCCTGATCATATGGTCAACCTCATGTGGCAACTGGTCACGTTGGCCATTTTCATATTGCTTCAGTAATTCTTCCCCCAGCTCACCATTGAGATATTCCTTAAGACGAAGCTCCCATCGGTCCTCATCGAACAGAGAAATAACAATACAATGCAAAAGATTCGTGAGAGTCCCACACTGGTCATAATTATAGTGCTCCCGATGATAAACTAGTTCTTGCTCAGAAAGAGCAAATTCAGTGGATGAACACAGACCAAAATCCGAATAATAAAGCTGCTTGCCGTCGGTCAAGATATTTTCAAAATGGGCATCAAAATGGATAAAGCCATGAGAATGCATGAATTCGTTCGTATGGCTCAAACTCTTCTCGATCATCTGAAGATTTGCGTCTTTACCCTTAAGCAACTGATCCCGCAGCCAATTAAATAAAGTAAAGGGTATGTATTCTAGAAACAAAAGCACTTGAGCCGATGCCTCATGCTTTGACTGCAGAATGCGACGCATAGCACTGGAGCCTTCCCAATACTGCACATCCGCCTCTAAAGCCTCCGATTGCTGCAACGTCATAGGCCCCGCTTTCGCACAGGGCAAAACACGCCAATGATACATAAGAGGAAAATTAAGGCATTCGCCACTAACAACCCACCTAGTGGTCAGCGTATGTGCTGAGAGCTCTCGCCAAACTCCAAACCCAGGCGAGCCAATTCCATAATGACAAAATGCAGGTAACTCAAAAACATTTGCGGTAGACATCCAGTTTTCAGGCAATCGCTCAAGATCGGTTAGTGGTAATTTCTTAACAAATACTTGGTTGCCTCCGAGCTCCAACAAAACACCCTTACCGCCGATCCCAACATGTACCTGTTGGGCATCATCAATGAGCGCCGTCATCTGCTCATCACTAAGACTGTCAAGCGCTGCTGTCAGGTTATCATAGGCTTTTAAACGGTCAACTAATGTGCTCATGCTATAACCTAACGGAGTTTTATAGGAAACGCTAGAGGCACCATCAACCCCTACCCCCTATTCATACACTTCAATACTTTTTCAATAACTTTTTCTGTACCCGTTAGTTTGGCGTAATCCGCTATGGTCATGCCATCCACATTTCTTAGCTCTAACAATTTATGATCCCGCGCGATCAATTTTTTCGCCAGAGCTCCATCTCCATATCTGCAATTGCCATATGCAATTTCCCAGAAATATGGGATGCCCGTACGTGGTGCAAGTGAGAATAATTTGCTGAAGTTCTTTTGTACCAAATCCTCTATTAAATCATTAGGCAAATAGATAAGCGACGACCCAAAGAAATCTCGTCCCTCTTCACTTGTTGCAAATAAATCAGAATGCTGATCATAAAGCTCCCGCACCTTAGCTTTAGGCAGACAAACCAAAGCTCTACCAAAGGATTTACCATCCATTTGTGCCAGCAATTCATACAATCTATCACTCATGTAAGAAGCAATAGCATGGATGCCTGGATAAAATCGCTCCTTGCACACTAGTTCAAAGGGTGATGCATCAGAGAAAACTTCTGCGTAGCGTTTTGAAGACTTCAGAAGTTGGATCGCTTCAAGCCGCGTTAGCCAGATAGTGGTTGTAGTCAGTGCTATAAAATCATCCCTGTTGGGGAAGTTGGTTTCGAGAAAATCTAAAGTGACTTGCATATCAGGGTTGTAGAGCATAGCGCCAAGAAAATATCTAATTACGGTTGGATCATTGATATTACGATTTAGCAGCTTTAAAGAATCATCAATAGTCATCCGACACATTCTTAACTCATCGAATGCTTTGTATATGTTAGATAAATCCTTTTTATACAGCCGTTCTTCATCTTTTTGTAGCCTATCAAGCTTAGCCAATTCATCTTTCGTCTCGTCAATGGTGCGATTAACCTGAGTTATTTTGGCTGTAAGACGCCGTCTTTTTTCACGTGATGCTTTACTATTCTTTAAATTTGCACCAGCACGATTCATTATCATTTCTAATTTTTTCCGCTCGCGCTTCATTTGACCGAGCTTCTGATTCGTATGAACACCTTCATGAGTTTCCTCTAAAAACTGCAGGCGTTCTAGGAACTCCGTCATGTGTATTAAATTCAAGTCCACAGGAGTAAAAATCAAAGGTCGATTTTCCAGATACCAATAAATGGTTCTTAGGTCAGCATTATCCAAGGCGTCTGCAACTTTACGTTTCATTTTCTCGTATTTCTTACGTTTTTTCTCAATCTGCATAAGACGTTTTAAAATTGTGGGGTGATTCTCGTAATGAGGGAAGTGTAAAAATAACAAGCCGTCAAACATGTCTAAGTCTACAACATCGTGTTGTAGAAGCTGCGCAAGTTTATCAATATTTTCTTCATCCAAGGCGACAAAAAACTCTTTCCTCCAGCTTGTGTCTATAGCGTCTTTGCCATT
Organism: Alphaproteobacteria bacterium; assembly: GCA_041738135.1. Taxonomy (GTDB): domain Bacteria; phylum Pseudomonadota; class Alphaproteobacteria; order JAGOMX01; family JAGOMX01; genus JAGOMX01. The sequence continues at coordinate 2,112 of JBGSQK010000017.1, read as the reverse complement.
CTGTTCGTCGGTCATGTAACTTGAAAAGTGTCCAACAGCTATTACCAGCAGTCTAAGGAGGGCATTTTTTTCCTTCTTATTTATAGATTCTTGTGCATAGTGAATTATATCCCGCCCGCTTCGATCTCGGCATTGAAGCATCTCTGGTAGTCTTTTTCTGAATTCTCCCGCATAGTCCCTAATGTTTTCAGAATCAAAAAGTCGTAACCCGAATATATATGGCTCTTTGGTTTCTGGGTTCATTTTTGTCAGATCACCCTGAAAATCAACTAACATTTTAACTAGCAGTTTATCTCTAAGGTAGTTCGGTTTTTTGCCTTGGTTGTCTTTAGTAAGTTCATAAAATAATTCTTCTGGTCCACACGCCTGCCCAACAAAATCATCCAAGGCTTCTTCTTCCAGATCTTTACTAAACAAGAGGCCTATGATTTTTTTCTTAAGGCTTGGAAAATATGAATACAATAATTTTCCAAATTGGTGATCGGTAGGATAGATGTATTTTACTAAACTTTCCACAGTGGATTGAGGAATCTTGGTTGGATCATAGTGAGCAAAAAGATAAGTCAGGCACATATCAGATTTTGCGAGCAAACAACACCTGATGGCTTGGATGTAACCATCTTGGTCCTTATAAAACTCTTGCGCACTAGTGGCACCAAACTCTTCGCACAAATATTTAAGTATATCCATATTGCCGGCCCGGATAGCCTGGTGAGACATGTCAATCAATGGAAAATCATCCATATCCACCAAATCTGGATTTAGTTTCAGGAATTCACGGACTGCTTCAAGATGCCCGTTGTTGATTAAATGCTTCAAACCTCTGGCGGCCAATCTTTCCGGAGCATCTTGCCCTGTCATAGCTTTGTAGGCTGCGTTAAATAATCTTTTGATCGCTGGATATTGCACAAAACTATCGGGCATTACTTGTTGTTGAGATTGCAACCAATCGGACATGGTGCCTATAGTGGCATTGCGGACTTCTTGGTTAAAGAGTCGTTGCTCGCTTTGTTCAATGGGGAAGCGGCTGAATGTTTGGATACGCACGGCTGGATGATGTATAAAATCAGGATGTAATGACAGACGAGCTTCCGGGATCAAAGCTCTTTTTTCGTCTCTTCTTACTTCAAAGGATTCGGCCACATCTTTTTGGGATTCTAATTCCTTCTGGATTGCTGAATATACATGGTTTGCATTTACACTTAACACCTTACCATCTTCCACCACCGCGCCATCCGGAAAATCTCTACGGTGGCTATCTGTACAACTGTTATCCTGCAGGAGTGCTTCAGGAATAGAAATGCCAAACATGACGCTATTTTCTTTGGCAGCATGTCTATGGGCTAGAAATTGAAGGAATGCAGATCTAAAATATGCATAATCTGCAATTATGCCAGCCAATGACATAGCTTCATCAAATTTTGCTTCACTATCGGGTGCATTGACACTGTGGTCATTCAGTTGGTATTCCATAGAAGATGATGTGGATCTGGTGGTTGCTAGCCCAGCTGTCATAACATAGTTGGTGCATAAAACTTTATTGGCTTTGCCATTCTCGTAGTCATGCTTACCCATAGCATTGATCATCTCAGGCATGCTTTTCACACCTCGGAAATATAAATCTGTACCACGGAGCACAACGTTTCTGCCCACAAATGGTTTTAAGGTTATCAATTCTCGCATATGGGTAAAGCTGTGCCACAAGTTATTCAACTCTGCTGTGGCCGCATGATAGAAGACAGGTGTCGCTTGACGATCGCTTTCCCACGCCAGAATGCCGGCAAACATGTTTAGATCATGGTCATCAAATTCGATCTTACGTCTAAACTCTGCTTTCGAGCCATCCTTGTCATCTGAATTTTGGTTATACCTGGTCAAGTAGCTACGCAAGTTTTCTATATCTGCTACGCGCTGAGGATTTGGTTCTGCAGCAAAATCACTGGCAAGTTTATAGTCCGGTCCTAAAACGATTGTAAGCGGTTAAACAACCACACCCCTTCACTGCAACTTTAGCTTACTGCCATAGCAGATGCCTTGTCCATGGCGGGTTTGAAGTTGAAAGGTAGTAGCTGACTTAGATCTTTCGTCGTATGAATATTTTCTAACGCATGC
>JBGSQK010000016.1:0-54919 GCA_041738135.1 Alphaproteobacteria bacterium | reverse complement strand
CATGCGTTAGAAAATATTCATACGACGAAAGATTTAAGCCAGCTGCTGCCGTTCAACTTCAAACCCGCCCTGAATAAGGGGTCTGCAGCGGTAGCAAGCTAAATTTATACCGCAGGGGTGGGGTTGTTTTACCGCTTACATTATATCTGCCTCATTTTCTGCAAGCGGTTGACCTACAAACATGTTTGCGCTCGGGTATCCAGAATTCCACGTTGGTGCAGTTGCTCTATGTTGACGATTGCGGCGCTCTTGTTCTGCTCGAGAAGTTTCGTCTCGTCTGCGAGCTTCTTCACGGGCTGCTGCTTCCTGTTGTTCACGAGCCGCACGATCTCGAGCTTCCTGAGCTCTTCTTAAATTCTCCCTAACTGATTGGATAAAATCATCGTCAGTAAAGTTAGGCCTACTATTGAAGAAACGAGCAAAATGTGGTTGACCACGAGCCGCACGATCTCGAGCTTCCTGAGCTCTTCTTAAATTCTCCCTAACTGATTGGACAAAATCATCGTCATAAAAGTTAGACATATTATTGAAGAAATCTGTGAAATCTGGGTTTCCACGAGAAGCTTGAGCTCGAGCTGGCTCTTCTGACCGCCTAGGCGCTTCTCTTCTCTCTCGGGAAGTTTCTTGTCTGGTCGGATGCGTACGCGCAGATGATTGCTGAGGTTCTGCTGCAGCACGCGGGTTTTGTTCTGGTTGAGAACTATTAAACCGTCCTGTTTCATTTACCACCTGTACTGGAACAAAAGCGCGTGGCTCTCTTAAAAGACCCACTATTTTACCAAGGCCATTAAATCCCTGGAAGATATTGTTACGCGGAGTGACTCTTAATAATTCAGCCAGATTAGCTCGCTTACCTAAATCGGACAATGTTTTACCCATCAATGAAGCTTGTAATACCTGACATTGATCATCCTTGAGAAGCAAGTGAAGACATATGATAGCTGATCTAACGTTGTTATCATTAAAACTAACATAACTAAAGAAACACGATGGAATTTGAGGGTTAAGGCCATCGATAATCAAATTGTCTGATACAAAATTCGTCCTGTCTCCATTTTGGTCCAAGCGTATGGTCTCTAGAGCTATTTGATCAACATTGGATCGGCCACCAAATCTGATTTCGTTATTATTAATACCGAATAATGCCGTCTTTATGTTCATCTGTTGGACATATCCAGCCTGTTGAGCAGGAGCATTGGGGTACAAATAGGTGTGCGGAACAAAGCTATATCTTGTTTGCGCAGAATAAGGGATATTTTGTGCTACAACTCCAACGTAAAAGTTGTTTGGCATAATGCCTTCTTGGATTAATTGTTCTCGCAGAGCAGAGAGCAGATTACCACCGAAATGCGCTCCGGGTAATCGAACAATTAAAGGAAAGTTGATAGCCTCATTGGCGGCAAAATGAGGCATATTTGGATATTTTCGGTCTGCATTCACCTGAGATGTTCTGTCTCGTGGATTTCCCGCGTCTGAGCTCATGAAAAAATTGTGACGGGAAGTTTGGGTCTCTCTCACCACACCTAAATCATCTAGATTAGATGAAAAGCCAGTGGCACAAAGGGTGTTGGATAAAACACTTACTAAAGCTAATTTATATATATTCATTTTATTACCTCTTTTAAAGAACTAGATCAACTATGTTGTTCTGTTTATAGATTATATTTATATATGTCAAGCATTTTGACAACTGTTTCCTATGGGGCATCGCAGAATCTAGAAATAAACCATAGGTGAACAGCAACTCATAAAATATATACCAATAATCCAATATTAATATCCGTAATAATTACGGAGATTGCCAGTGAAATATTGTCATGTAGTGCTACAGGAAGCACTTGAGACGTTCAGCCTTCTTTTGTATGGCTAATCTCCAAGCGCTGTTTTCACATAAGTGTAGGGAATAAGAACAAGAGAACCATTTCATAACCCTTTTAACCTCTCCCTCAAGGGGCTAATCTGTGCTCACATTTTTTTGTAGTTTAATTTAAATCCCAAACACCGTCATCCAGAGCGCGGATCAGCTTCGCTTAGCCGCGCTCTGGATGACGGTTCTGAGGGCTTGAGCATCTTCTGGGGAGCGATAAGCTATTTTTGTTGTAAATAATTTGTGCATAGAATAGCCCACAAGGGGGGAGGCAAAGTATTCTTTGTTGTATCCGACTAGACATCCTATTCAGATCTAGCTAATATTATTCCCTATGGCTAAATTCAAGGAACAAAATGTCGCATAAGTTAACCGGCCCGCATCTCAGGGCATTATCGGGCAAGAAGCCAAAAAGCCTCGTTGTGTTTTTACATGGCTTTGGCTCCAATGGTCAGGATTTGATTACATTGGCGCCGTTTATGCAGAAGGAATTGCCGGATACGGAATTCTTGGCACCCAATGCGCCGGATCATTGGCAGGGTATGCCTATGACCCGTGGTTATCAGTGGTTTGAGCTGGGGCTTATGGATCCCGGGCATATTCTTAATGGTATGCGTCGTTCTTTACCCATACTTAATTCTTATCTTGATCAACAGCTGTCTGATCGTGGTTTAACTGATGCTGACCTAGCGCTGGTGGGGTTTTCCCAAGGCACCATGATGGCTCTGCAGGCAGGGCTCACTCGGCCAAACTCTTGCGCAGGTGTTTTGGGGTACTCCGGTGCATATTACCCAGACCCTCTCAACAAATCTCTGAACAAACCGCCTGTTATGCTCATCCACGGCGATGCGGACATGGTTCTGTCCATGGAATATTTCAACAATGCGGTAGAACATTTGCAAGCCCAAGGCATTACACCAGAAACCCATGTGAGACCTCACCTTGGCCACGGCATTGATCCCATCGGATTGAAGATGGGGACTGATTTCCTGAAAAAAGTGTTGTATAGTTGAGATTAGTAAATTACCAAATGCCGTCATCCAGAGCAGCATAAGCGAAGCGTTGCTGCGTGGGATCCAGCGCAAGAGTGTGAGCGCATGCGAACTCGATCGTGATTTAACACGGAGCTCGCATACGCTCGCGCATATATGCTGGATCCTTCGCTTCCTCCGCTTTTGCGGAGGCGCGCTCTGGATGACGGGGTTTTGGTGAAATATTATACATAAGAATTTATAAACCAGGGGAACAAAAACATGAGTCGAAAGAAAATAGCATTAGTGGGCGCCGGTCAAATTGGTGGTACTTTGGCGTTACTCGCCGGGCAAAAGAATCTGGGCGACATCGTCCTCATCGACGTGATGGAAGGTGTTCCCCAGGGTAAAGGTCTAGACCTGGCGCAAGCATCATCCGTAGGTCATTACGATGCCAATTACAGCGGCAGCCAGGACTATGCGGATCTGAAAGGTTCGGACGTGGTCATCATCACCGCCGGCGTGCCCCGCAAGCCAGGCATGAGCCGCGATGACCTGCTCGAAATCAACGCGAAGATCATGATCACAGTTGCGGAAGCCATCGGCAAGTATTGCCCCAAAGCCTTCGTGATCGCCATTACCAACCCGCTGGACGCCATGGTTTACACCTTGCAAGAAGTCAGCGGTCTACCATACAACCAAGTCATCGGCATGGCCGGCGTTTTGGATTCATCCCGCTTCAGGTATTTCCTCTCGCAAGAAATGAACGTCTCCTTGGAAGACGTGCAAGCGTTAGTATTAGGCGGCCACGGTGACACCATGGTGCCCATGACACGTTTCTCAACGATTGGCGGCATCCCATTACCTGAGTGCGTGCGTCTAGGCTGGATCACCCAAGCCAAGCTAGACGAGATCGTCACCCGCACAGCCAACGGTGGTGGAGAAATCGTTACGCTTCTGAAAACAGGCTCCGCCTTCTACGCCCCAGCAGCCTCAGCCATCGAAATGGCCGAAGCATACTTACTTGACCGCAAACGCATCCTACCCTGCGCCGCCCATCTCAACGGTGAATACGGTGTCAAAGGCCTCTACGTAGGCGTTCCCGTCGTCATCGGCAAAGGGGGCATCGAGAAAATCATCGAGCTAGAACTTAACGCAACAGAACAAGCCATGTTCAAAAAATCCGTCGAAGCGGTGCAGTCCCTGAAAAACGAGGTGCAGGCGATTTTGAAGAAAGAAGGTCGGCGGATAGCTTCGTAAGGAATACGAAGATTAGCTTGGACTTCATTTAAAAGTATCTTGCAAGCTGAAATATAGTGAGTATTTAAAAGAAAAAATGGTGAAGTTATTTTTGGATTGAAAGTGCCTAATTGGAATATAAGATGTGGCTACGGTACAGGCTGGAGAGCCGATGACCGTAGAAAAAATGGTGAGGCCCTTGTTTATTCAAGGGCCTTATCTATAAGGCAAATAAAATAAACTCACCATTTTTTCTCTCAAATACTCACCTAATTTAAAACAACCAAAATATATTTAAAGGCGGTCAATCTTCTTTTCACTGCCAGTCGACTCTTGTTTATCGACTACATCACACGTATGCCCCCTCATTGCTAATGCAAAAAACATAACCTCACGCCACCTGGTCCTTCGCCTCCAGATTCAGTGGCAGAAACCGTAGCTGGTCATCATAAAAATGCCGGCGACAAGTGGAGATATATCGATCATTACCACCGATTTCCACCTGTTCACCCTGCCTGACGGGGCTGCCTTTTTCGTCTATACGTATGTTCATAGTGGCTTTTCGGCCGCAGTGGCAGATGGTTTTGATCTCGCTGAGTTCTTCGGCCAGGGCCAATAGATAGAGGCTGCCTTCAAATGGTTCGCCCATGAAATCTGTTCGCAGCCCATAGCAAAGCACGGGTATGCCCAGCTTGTCGACTATTTTGGTAAGCTGTAGCACTTGCGTTTTGCTCAAGAACTGGGCTTCGTCAATAAGGATGCACGCTGGCTTGTCTTCCTTCTGGCAATAGGTTTTGAGCTCATCATAAAAGTTCATGCCCTTACCAAACTCGATGGCATCGGATGTCAGGCCAATGCGTGATGAAATATGACCTTTTCCATCACGGTCATCAATCTGCGGCTTGAACAACAGAGTTTTAAGCCCACGTTCACGATAGTTATAGCTGGACTGGAGCAGAGTCGTTGTCTTGCCAGCGTTCATCGCCGAATAATAGAAGTGAAGCTTTGCCATAGTTATTCCTCGTTATTGATCAATCTTTTGTTTTTTGTTAAAAGATGGTTTTGTTGCAACCATTTGCACAAACCATCCTTGAAACCCCTCATGCTCCTGAAGGTGAAAAGTGATACCTTCAAAACCCGCTTTTTCGTAGTAACGTTGCCAAGCTTTAAGGCCCGGTGCCAAACAAGCATTGCTCCATAAGTTGATCTGCTCAAAGAGCTCTTTTGTTTTCAGCACTGAAGACATATAGATCAGTAGCCCAGATGGCTTTAGTATACGGAAAAGCTCATTTGCCAGTATGCTTTCAGCAGTCGCACTCGCTTCCCATTTATCTACCTCGTATACTCCAGAAGATTCAGATCGAGGCAGCCCTTGTGGTGTTAACATATCTGGTCGTGCGAAAGGGCACACCCCGATATGCTCGAAAGTTATGCGTGAAAATCGGTTGTCGGGCATACCTAAATAAGTCTTAGCATCAAGACCATCTGCCGTAAGGCAAGGGTATACCCTTTTGTAGATGTCTATGGAGTATTCCATATCTTTATTAATGGTTCTTTGTCCTACGTAGTAAGAGAAATTACCCACACCAATCACCAGTTGGTCGCCATGAAAATCACTCAGGTTACGTTGAGACGCATGGGCGGATTCGAACAATAAGGCTATGATCCATAAATATTTCATCATCGTTGTGAGTCTCGCGTAATGCCCAAAGCCCAAAGCACGCCAATGACGGAGCCCTTAATGGGTGGAAGTGTGAGGAGGATAAAAAGAATACTAATAGGTATCCAAATGGCCAGCAAATTGAATTCTGACATATCAAATATATAGTCTGTGAGAAACACCAACGGGACCACTATGGTTCCTATCAACGAGATAACGATGTAAGGCGGAGTGTCATCGGCGGGATACTCCTTCAAAGCTAGTCCGCAATGGTCACATTTATCCTTTACTTTCAAATAGGACTGGTAAATAGATCGCGCGCCACAATTGGGACAACCATGGAACAGGCCGCGCATAAATCCTTGAAGAGCATTTTTGGAAATAGGTTTCATAAGTTGTCCTGTAAAATCAGTATTACAGTATCAAAATCATTTTATATGTGCAACTTATTGATTGACCACTGACCTCATAGAATTTATCCTTATGAATAGTCCCATCTCCAACGTCGAGGATTCTATGGCCGCATATTTCAGACAATTCATCACCTCGGCTTTCTTAATTTTAGTAGTTGCAACGGCTGGTTTTACAGCTGACTCAGCTTCAAAAAATCAACGAATCGAGCCGTCCATTTTTGGTGACATCGTGATTGATCATCAAGTGATCGGCGATTTATTGGATGCGCCTGTCATGGATCGTCTAAAGCATGTAGATCAATCAGGAACCCCTCGTTATTTTACGGCTCACATACCCACTTTTACCAGGTATGATCACAGTGTTGGCGTATATGCTTTGCTTAAGAAAATAGGCGCGCCGCTCAATGAACAGATTGCGGGTTTGCTGCATGATGCCTCTCATACGGTCTTTTCGCACACAGGCGACTGGGTGGTGGATAAGAGCGAGTCAGAGGATTCATACCAGGACGACATCCATTTCTGGTACATGAAACAAATGAAGGTGGGCGATACCCTACAGAAATACGGCATCAAACTGACAGATGTACTGGCCAAAGACAATGGCCATACGGCACTCGAGCAAGATCTGCCCGACATGTGTCCGGACCGCATTGAGTACAATCTGCATACGGCCTTGATATTTGGGCTGCTCTCCAAAGCTGAGGTAAAGAACATCGTTGACGATTTACGTTTCGAAAACGGCAAGTGGTATTTCCAGGATCCCAAGCAAGCGATCAAGTTTGCCCAGCTATCCCTCTATTTCACTCAGTATCTTTGGGGAAGTCCCTTTAACCAGGTTATCAACTATTGGTCTGGCCGCATGCTGAAAAGATCCTTTGAGATTGGCCTTTGCACCAAAGACGATTTCAACTTTGGAAAAGATAAAGACGTGGTCAGCAAGCTAGTGGCGTCCGATGATCCTGTCATCAAAGAACTCATTGATAAATGCAAAAACTATCAGAATCACTATGAAGTGGTCGACATGGGCCATTTTGATTTGGAGACGAAACCTAAGTTTCGCGGGATAGATCCGTTAGTTCAAGTGAATGGCAAGCTGGTCAGACTCACCAGTGTGGATGTGGCTTACAAAAATGAATATGATCGAGTGAAGACACTGGTGCGGAACGGCATTAAGATACGTTTGTTTTGACAGAGATATTGCCAAAAACCTCGTCATCCAGAGCGCGCCTCCGCGTAGCGGAGGAAGCGAAGGATCCAGCGAATGTGTGCGAGCGCATGCGAGCTCTGTATGAAACTACGATCGAGTTCGCATACGCTCACACATTTGCGCTGGATCCCACGCAGCAACGCTTCGCTTATGCTGCTCTGGATGACGGGGGTTAGGGGATATTTATAACTGAAAAGTACTTTAAAGACTTATGAAAAAATATTAAGCCTCAAACTCACCTTGGAGTATGGTTTGTCCGTAATGGGTTTCCATGAAATCAATATATGACTTAGACGTAATCCAAATGGGCTTTGAATTGCTGTGGGTCAGAAAATCATGTAGCTGCAAAATCAGCTGTAGCTTCGAAAGCCTTAATTTCATTTGATAAACTCCAATACATCTATACTCATAAGCTATATATAGGACACCCCAATCATTCTTGCAAGGGGTAGGAGTGAATTAAATTAGATTTAATTGGGGAAAACACATTCTTATAGAATTAGCAATAAATCATCACCTTTTATTTGATTCACCACTACTCTTATTACAACCTATTGCTAATACACTGGTTTTTTGTGAGCACGATAACATTGACATTTCACACCAAACGTCTAGATTTAATGCCATGAGGAAAATGCGCATTTTACAAGTCTTACCTGCCTTTAATACGGGTGGCGTGGAAGAAGGAACTCTGGCCGTATCTCAGGCTTTGGTTGAGGCTGGGCACGGCTCGTACATCGCATCCGCGGGCGGCCATAAGACACATGAAGCCAAGGGTGCCAAGCACATTACACTACCACTTAATAAAAAGTCGCCATTTCTCTTGTTTAAAATGATAAACGAATTATCCCAAATCATTACAGAACACAAAATAGACATAATCCACGCCCGCTCCCGGTGGCCTGCATGGTGCGCATATTTTGCAGCCAAGCGCTGCGGCATCCATTACATGACCACCTTTCATGGCTGCCATCAGACGAACAATTTCGTTAAATCATTCTACAATTCCATCATGGTGCGCGCAAGCCATACCATTGCCATCTCCAATTTCATGCATGATCATATAAAAACAACCTATCCTCTAGCATTGCAAAAATTCGGAACAAAGCTTCATATGATCCCCAGAGGAATTGATGAGGACAGATTTAATCCTGATCGCATAGATAACAAAGATGTGGTTGCATTAAAGCAAAGCTGGCACGTTGCCCCCGAACACAAACTCATCCTATTCCCTGCTCGTCTGACGCGCCTTAAAGGCCATCATGTCTTTTTAGACGCCCTGCCCTTACTGAAAAGCAAAAACTGGACAGCCATACTGGTGGGCGCACAAGTTGGGCGTGATCACTATCAAGCAGAACTGCAACAAAAAATCAAAACTCTTGGGTTAGAAGATAAAGTTAAAATACTCCCTGCCGTTGACCATATGCCATTAGCATATATGGCAGCAGATGTGGTGGTTAACCCAGCAATCCAACCAGAAGCCTTCGGGCGAGTCATCATCGAAGCACAAGCCATGGGCAAACCCATAATCGCATCTGATATAGGTGAGCCGGCATCTCTGGTGGAAAATAGAGTTACTGGCTGGACATTCGAAAGTAAAAACCCTGAGAAGTTGGCCGAAGCCATAGATAAGGCCCTGAATCTAACGGATAAAGAAAAGGAAACTTTAGCATTGAAAGCCAGAGAATCGGTGCTGAATAACTACACGAAAAGCCTGATGTGCAAACAAACACTAAAAGTTTATGAAAGCATTATTGGCGGTTAGCGGAACAGAAGAATAAGCCGGGATGCATAGAACCTTCAGCACTTTTGCTCTAAAATACTCACCTTATTTCACTCAAATACAAAGCTCAGCACCCTTGCTCCAACCCAGTCCTACTCCATACACTTATCCTTAGCTGACCACCCCATTATCTCCAATTTTGCAGACTTCACACAATTCTCGCAAGGAAACCCTTGGATTTGATCCGCTAGCTGTTGATTGAACTTAGCGATAGCAGCTTTATGGAAGTACAACCTTTTGTTCAGCTCTTCCCGTTGCTGTGTTACAGACTCTTCATGAGGCTCCAATAAATACGATTCAGCTAAAGCTGCATACAAACATCTAAAGAACTCAAGTATTTTAGCTGGTGGGTGCGGCGCTTTCGGGAAATTCTTGTTATAGATGATAGAAAAATAGGCCGCAAAAGTGATTCGAGTCTCTTCATGCATAACAGATTCAAATATGTTCAAAACTGAATCATAGCCAGCTATCTGGTTTTCCGCTGATAGGACCTTCACGGCGGTTTTCTGGAATTCATTTAACTCTTCAGTGCTCGCATAAGCTTGCCCGCTGGTCAGCAAAACAACGAACATACTCAGTTTAAATAGGCGGTACATTTTCATAGATATTTCCTCTCGCATCTCAGTCCCATTATCAATAAGTTAGGGCAAGTGTCAAGACGCGTTGGCATAAAAAAAACCGGCAACGTGTGCCGGTTTTTTTTTGAAAAGCGGCATACCTAGGAAGCTGCCTTTACTCTCTTAACTTTATCCTCACCGAACTTTACTTGATCAGTCATGACCAAGTACAGATAACCATACAATGCATATCCAGGAACCATGGCAAGCATAAAGGCAAACGCATATAGTATAACACCTAGCGGAACTGCGACTAATGGTCCAACCAAAAGCCCCAATGGAACCAAGAACAATGCACCAACAAGACTGGCAACCCACATAAATATATTTACGACTATGGACACCAAGATCATTGATAGTACAATCAAAAACCAGCTGCCCCTTGTCAGATTCCAAGAATTACCAATGCTCGATCCTTTATCCAAAGCGGCCGTCACTGGAGCCATGTACCAACGTGGTACTATGACAATGATCGGTATGATGGCGAGAATAAAGAAGAGAACCATAGCGAAACCAAGCGCGCCTACTTCAGTAGTCCCCATACTATTAACGCCCGTCATGGACATACCCATACCAAATGCCAAAGAAACTGTAATCATTACAAGTACAATAGGAATTACCAACAGAGCTGTCAATAATGAAATTTTTATGAATGACCATATAAAACTGAACTGACGACGTTTAAACATGACAGTTACAACAGACGAATCGGCTGTCTCATCGGTCACTACTGATCGAATAATACCCACTAGAAAGGGTACAAGAGCAAGGACAGCCAACAAGGCACCCACAAATAACAGTAATACAACACCGGCACCTAATCCTTCCATACTTCGTTCTTGTATTGGCATTTCAGAGAGCTGAGCCAGCCTCACAAATGCTCCTCCTGAAAGCGCAGCTACTAATGCAAGTATTAAAGCGACAACCAGCGCTGTCTTAAAAAATAAACCCTGAATCTTAGCGAAATGTTTGAACGGAAAGCTCAAAGAGCTAGACAGCACAAACCCAAATTTTTGACCCCACATATTTTACCTCGTTATTGATCTCTTACAATTATATTGTAAAATAGCGAAGTTGATTTTATGTTAATATTAACTAGAATTTGATATTTTAATTTTTGCCTTTTATTGAAATGGTTTAATTAGTTTTATTGCTTTTATTATTACTGCGATATCGAAATAATTAACACAGCCCCGTCATTGCAAGGACGAATTAGTTGGAAATTATTTCATCGCCTGATTAATATATTTTGTTTTTTAACTCTTAATTAACATCTATTGACTAAAATATACATTATACCTAAAGGTATTTGTTGCATATTTATAATTAAAGGAGAAGCTCAAATGGATAAGAAATTAATTAAGATAACCAAACTAAGCTCGTTAACCCTACTCGCGACACTTTTAGTCAGCACGGCTAACGCACAAACTCCTCCGGCTGCAACCTCTGCAGCAACAGAAGCCGGAACGGCACCAGTAGTTGCCAAGAGCACGACTAAAGCTGTAGAAGCTGCAAAAACAAAGGAACCAGTGACATCTGCACCTCTTGCTGGCGCTGTACAAAGCGCTGACCCAAAGATTCAAGAAGAGATCAAGAAGCTTCTAGGAAATGCTCCTGCTGAAGCTAAGAAAGCAGGCGAAGAAAAAGTTGCTACCCAAGGTGGCTTACCTGCTAAAACATCAGACGCTAGTGACAAAGTCTCCGGCGGGTTAAAATTTACAGCCTTCAGGGATGATTACGACGATGATTATGATGAAGAAGATGACTACGCTCTACCACCACAAAATAAAGGGCAACCTAATCAAGCGCAACCAACACCTCCTGCCCCCGTTGACCCTATAACAAAGGCAGTAAATGATGCCATTAAGGCATCCATAAATGATACGGAAAAGAATCTTGAAACCTACAAAACGGCTCAAGCTAATTTTATGGCTGCAGTTGCGGGTAATAACTTAGGGAAAGTGATTGAAACAGGCCCCGCATACAAAGATGCACTTATCAAAGCGACAGCATCTGTGGTAGGTGTGCTAGACATTCTACAAAAGGATAGTGCCAAAAATTTACTTGGCAATGATACAATAGTCATTTTGACTGGCAAGTATAATTCTGCTAAGACAGAACTAGATACAGCAGCCAATCTGGGTAAATAAACCGATCAAGGCGGTCACCCATGTGACCGCCTTGCATTAAATACCTTACGCCTCAACCATTCCGATAACGCGAGCGATGCTCGAGATTTCATTGTGATTCAAAAGCACTTGCCCGATAGGGGCATCGCCTTCACGACGAGAGAAGTTATTGGGATCTTGGTTTTTGTATTGCTTCAGTTCCAAGATGTATTCATCTTCTGCTGCTTGACCACTATCATTGACAGCTGCATACTTTGCATCCACCTCAGACATATGCCGCCAAGCTACAAATTCACCCAAGACAACCTTGTTATCCGTAGTGATGACCATGGCAGTCGCACGTGGTGAAAGTGGCTTACCTGGATGCACCAACAAACGATCGCCTCTGTAGAAACGAGGCTCCATAGTGTGATCAGACACGGTAAACGCAAACGCACCAGGTACACCAGCTATCTCAGCAGGAGCTGGAATGTGGCACATAGGAGCAGAAAAATCGACTTCGCCAGTCTTAATGCTGGTTTCATAAAGTGGAATCTGTTGATTTGTGAGAGCTGCAAATGTGGACGCGTTCTGCGACATCATGGGACGATAATGACCACCGCGAGGCTGCATCATGGTTTGGGCTGAATGCAAGCTGTAACCTGACACGCCACCCTTGTTGATCCAGCTGTCAGTGGGAGACAACAAATCGCTCGGTTCGCAACGCAATGCATCGGATAACTTGTTGATCGTATCCACATTGAGCCTTCTAGAACCGGATTCCAGACGGGAAAGATATGATGGTGAAAGCCCAGAAATCTCGGCAAGTTCCTCAAGGGTCATGTCCCTTGATAAGCGCAAATCGCGTAATGGATGACTACCCTTACGGCTGCCTTTGCGGCCTCTTCTATTTCTGGTGGGAACGGGAATTAGATTGCCCTCTGGCGTTTTAATCATGCCTTCTGGGATAACTGCACGAGTGACAGTTTCAAGTATATCAGCATGCTGATACGTCTTTGTAGCTTCTTTCATAGTTTACGCACTCCTATAAAACCTCCTGTTAAGCGTCTCATCTTTGCAACGAAACAACCTCTATCTGATCCACTAAGTCTGACCATACTTTGCTTAATAGTCCTTAAGTTTGACAGTGTCAAGCATTTTAGAAACAATTTTAGCAAAATTAGAGCTACTTAGTCTTGATGGATTTGACAATGAAGACGTTAACAAATGCCTAATAAGCACCGCTTCCCCAGCCTTTTCCATCAGATACTTGTTTCAATTCATAAACCGTTGATTGCATATGACAATATACGATTTGCATCGACTCGACTGACCATACCGCATAAGTAATAATTTTGTCACCTAAAATTTTTTTACCCCACACCCGTCATTGCGAGCCCTTCTTGGGGCGTGGCAATCCACTTTGGTGTGGCTTTATACATAAGTTCTCTGCATCGTAAAAAGTAGATTGACACGCCCCAAGAAGGGCTCGCAATGACGAAGAATGAATGATGAATCTAAATTAGTAATTTTTTTTGTTGACAAGATTATAATATACATATATTTATCTGAGTATAGTCATATAGTAAGGAGTAAACATGATCTATAAAATCAGTAAGCCATGGAAAGAGCATGAGAAGTATCAGCTCTGGCTAGCCTATCAACTTAACGTTCCTCTTCAAGTGATGGGAGAACAACTAAACCGCAGTGTCACCGCGATCAATAAGTACTTATCCCGGTCAGGCATAAGGGACTACAACTCCGATTTTCAACCCTCAGTCAAAATTACGCAAGCCAGCGAGCTAGACAACATCTTCATTGCATGCGGCTTGGATAATGATACGGTTGGTTATGAAAGAGAATTCACCCGCCAATGGCTACCCAGTGCTTACACCCTAACCCAATTGGAAAGGTATGGCATTAGGCCACCCTGCCCCTGGGGTCACAAGACTCACACCATAAACTTACCCGTAAAATCAGGGATAGGTCGCTCACGTCGCATGCGAGACAGGATCGAGTGCAGCATGGCCACAGCCATCAATGCACTGAAGAGAAAAAACTATCAAGTAAAACACATCAAAAACAAAAACCCCTTCCAGTGGACCTACGAGCTGAACAACAAACCCATGACGGACGCACAACTTCTCCTAGAGATAAACATTAAAAGAGTAGAAGATAAAGAACCGATCTTCCTGGTGAAAGGTGTGACGTTAGACTAAAAAAAAAAGAGGCGGCCAAAATTTGGTCGCCTTTCTTATCAATATTCAGGTAATGAAATAGGTGACACCTCCGTCATCCAGAGCGAAGCTCCGCGTTAGCGGAGTAAGCGTGGGATCCAGCGTATATGCGTGAGCGCAGCGAGCTCCTTATTAAAATTACGATCGGGTTCGCATACGCTCACACTCTTGCGCTGGATCCCACGCAGCAACGCTTCGCTTATGCTGCTCTGGATGACGGTATTTTGTGAGTTGTTACAATATATCTAACATAGCGAACAACCGCACCTACTTCGTCCCGCGTTTATTCTTCTTTGCCTTCGCCTTCTTTTTACCATTCGTCCCGCTTGTTTTCTTCACTGGCGACTTAGCTCTCACAGCCTTAGGCAAAACCCTCACATCCGGAGACACTCTGTTTTCATTCCCCATGGCATTAGGCTTATCGCCCCCTCTTATCTCTTTCAGCCTGTAGGCAAGCTGCACACCCATAAGGGAGTACTTAGCCCTATAATCCGCAAGGATGAGATTTTCCTCAATATCGTACAATGTACTGACAAGGGCATCCAGTTCAAGCGTCTGATCGCACACATCCTTAGCCTTACGCATGCCCGCCACAAAAGATTTACACCCGTCATCCAATTTCTGCAGCTGCAGATCAGCCATGGCGATCGCGCGCAAAGATGCATCGGGATAGGATTTAATGCCAAAAAGCTTTTCCTTCAAATATTTAATTTGATCACTCACAGCTTTCTTTTTATTCCTAAGCTCAACATCTTCATGTTCTACCTTAGTCACCTTTTTAGCTCGAGCTGGTTCAGGCGCTTTATAACCAACCCTATAATCTAGCAATTTAAGCAGCCCGACGGATAACGCATCATGAATAGCATATGCGCTGTAATAAACGTCCGTTTTAAGAAAATAGGTTTGCGCTTCCTTATATTGTTTTTCTTGCAGATAGATATAACCAATAAAATCGCTCACGAGCCACTCTTGCTGTACGTCATGTAAAAAATCCAAAGCCCGCCAGTTGTTTTTATGCACCCCTATACCGCTATAATAGATGTAACCAAGGTACATGCGCGCAAATTCAGATCCGTCAGCTGCAGCGTCCTTAAACCAATCCACAGCCACTTCCATACTATCTGAAGTGATCTCGCAACCAATTCCGTTATGCAAACAATAGCCCAAATTCACTATTGCATCCACATCGCCATTTCCAGCTAAGCTTGCATACAAGTTAATAGCTTTTTCCTGATCCTCATAGGAACCGTCACAGCCAATGCCATATTGCAAACAGTACCCCAGCGCATTATGCGCCTGCCGATGCCCCTGGTCTACCAGGTCTTCATACAAACTTTTTGCCTTTTTCTTATTTTCGAAAGAATCCTCGCAACCAATTGCTCTTTCATAGCAGAAAGCTAAATGGAACTTGGCATCGATCTGATCAGCCTTAGCAGCGCGTTTTAAATATCGAACGCCAAGCTCTTGATTTTCTTGAGAATCGTCACAACCTATTCCTTGATAGAGCATGGCACCCGCAACGCTTAAACTTGGCTTAGCACCTTTAAATCCTGCTTTCTTATACAAGGCTAGCGCCTCAACCATGCTCGCTTCATCAGGAATGCAGCCAATGCCTAGCAATAAATTGCTGGCTAAAAAGAATGCGCAATCCAGATTCCCTAGATCGCTTGCTTTTCTAAACCAGAAATTGGCTTTTTCGCGGTTCTCATAATTATCTACACACCCTATAGATTTCTCATAACAAAATGCTAGCCGTGCAAAGGCGAGCTCCAGGCCTCCTTCCGCACATTCCTTATAGAGCTCCAGCGCTCGTTCTCCATTTTCCGGTGATTCTTCGCAACCAAATTCCCGCTTGAAACAATCAGCCAGATTCATTTTATCCAGAAGGTTGCCTTTTTTTGCAGCTTGAGAATACCAATAGAAGGCTTTGCTTTTTGCAGACTGATTTACGGGACAAGCAACTCCCTCTTCAAGGCATCGCGCCACATTCCTCATAGCAGCTAAAGATCCGCTTTCCGCAGCCGCCGTATACCAGCCCAAGGCGAGGATTCTGTTCTCCTTGGTATCCAAACTACCAATAGCTTTCTCCAGCCGAAAACCGAGATTATTGGCGGAAACCATATCCCCTTTTATAGCAGCCAACCTAAGCCAGTGGTTGATTTCCTCATGAATTTTTTCTGTAACATCAGATATGACGACTTTTTCAGTCAGGCAAGCAATCAGTTCCTGAATACTCTCCAATTGCCCAGATTCAGCAGCTTGATAACAACGCTGCATATACAGTTGGTCTTCCCACTTGGATTTACCTGTAATTAACAGTGGCTTCGAGCAAGGCACAACAAACCCATCTGCATCCTTATCACTACTGATACATACGTGAGAAGTGCTGAGAAAAAGTGCCAATGCAAATATTATATTCTTCTTAATAATCAAAATCATGAGTAAGTCCTTAGTGTATTAAAAAATTAAGTGCTAACTTTATATGACATCTGTTTGAGAAGTCAACTAAATCTCATCTGCGCACAACTATCTCTTGACGCAGATCCACCGCTCTGGCTAAGCTATGCACTCAGGTGATGAAAATGTTGACCATAGCGTCATCCAGAGCGCAGCTCCGCGTAAGCGGAGCAAGCGTGGGATCCAGCAAATAAGCTCGCGCAGCGACTCACTATATCTATATGGAGCCGCTAACGCAGCACTCATTCGCTGGATCCCATGCTTCCTCGGCCTTGCCGAGGTGCGCTCTGGATGACGGCACCTTCAACCATTTCATCCCCCGAATAATAATCAAAAAAAACACAGGGTGTCACCGCATGACTTTCGAACAAGACTATCAATACTCCATATCCCATCAGCAAGAATTCTGGGCCGAGCAAGGCAAACGTATAGATTGGATCAAGCCCTACAGCAAGATCAAGGATGTAAGCTTTGCCGAAAAAGACCTTCACATCCGCTGGTATGAGGATGGCACACTGAACGCCTGTTACAATTGCCTCGACCGTCATCTACCCACCCATGGAGATACCACAGCCCTCATCTGGGAAGGCGATGATGCAAGCAAACAAAGACGTCTGACGTACAATGAACTCCATTCCCTTACCTGTAAAATAGCCAATGTGCTAAAGAACAAGGGTGTAGAAAAAGGTGATCGCGTTACCATTTACCTACCCATGATTCCAGAAGCAGTGGCTTGCATGCTGGCCTGCGCGCGTATTGGCGCCATTCACTCTGTCATATTTGGTGGATTTTCATCGGAATCGCTGGCGAATCGAATAGCTGATTGTGGCTCCAAGCTGTTAATTACAGCCGACGGTGGCTTCCGGGGAGGTAAACCTATCCCCATTAAAGAAAAAGCTGACCAAGCGCTTGCCTTAGAAGGCTGCAAAACCATCGAAACTGTCTTGGTTATTCAATACAGCCTAGAATCGGTTAAAATGCAATCAGGGCGTGATTTTTGGTTGCATGAGGAAATAAAAAATGTAACGGCTCATTGCTCTGTGGAAGAAATGAATGCTGAGGATCCCCTCTTTATATTGTACACCTCTGGATCAACGGGAAAACCTAAGGGCGCTTTGCATACCACCGGCGGCTATATGGTGTATGCATCACTAACCCATGAAAAGATCTTTGACTATAAGCCTGGCGACATATATTGGTGTACAGCTGATATAGGTTGGATCACCGGTCACACCTATTTAGTCTATGGCCCCCTTGCCAATGCCGCTACCTGCGTTATGTTTGAGGGGATCCCCACCTACCCTGACTATTCCCGTTTTTGGGAAGTTATTGATCGTCATCAAGTTAATATCTTTTATACAGCTCCTACAGCCATTCGATCTTTGATGAGAGAGGGTGATGCACCGGTATTGAAAACCTCACGGGATTCATTACGGATCTTGGGAAGCGTCGGCGAACCCATCAATGAAACTGCATGGGAGTGGTACCATAATGTGGTTGGCCAGGGTCGTTGTCCTATCGTGGATACCTGGTGGCAGACGGAAACCGGAGGCATTGTTATATCTCCCATACCTTACGTAACAAAACAAATTCCAGGCTCAGTGACTCATCCGTTTTATGGCATCAAACCAGCTTTGGTTAACACTGAAGGTAAAATTCTGGAAGGTGAAGCAGCAGGAGCTTTGGTACTCCTGGATTCCTGGCCTGGTCAAACCAGAACCATTTATGGTAATCATTCCCTATATTTCGATGCTTACTTCAAGATGTTCCCAGGCATGTATTTCAGCGGCGATGGCGCCCGTAGAGATGCGGATGGCAACTACTGGATCACAGGCCGTACGGACGATATCATAAAGGTATCAGGGCATCGCTTAGGTACAGCGGAGATCGAAAGTTCGCTGGATGAGCACCCTAAAGTTGCCGAAACGGCGATTGTAGGATACCCCCACGACATTAAAGGACAAGGCATATATGCATTTGTGTCCCTTAACGCAGGTATAGAACCTTCAGATGCCATTCGCAATGAACTGATCCAACATATCCGCAAAACGATCGGGCCTGTGGCAACGCCCGATTTTATCCAGTTCTCCCCCGATTTACCGAAAACCAGATCGGGCAAAATCATGCGGCGCATACTACGCAAAATCGCATCTGACCACATAGACGAAATTGGCGACACCTCAACACTAGCTAACCCCGAGATCGTGCAATATCTCATTGATAATCGACCAAATAAATGAAGGACAACAAGCCGGCAATTGTCGTCATTTTAAGCATCGTTACATTCTTTACGATGATTGATGTCTATACACCATCCATGCCGGAAATAGCTAGGCACTTCGATGAATCCAACCAAGAAGTTCAAAAAACTATAAGTTACAGCATTTTTGGCACTGTTATATCTTGCGTCATAGCCGGTCTATACGCCGATCGATGGGGACGCAAAAATTTCCTCGTATTCGGCATGTCATTTGCAACGCTGGGTAGCATAATAGCCATTATCAGCCCCAGCAATGACTGGTTACTACTAGGAAGGTTTATGCAAGGCTTGGGCGGTGGTTTCATGCCTATTTTGGGATTCGCTGTGATACAAGAATTATATTCAGGGCCGAAGGTGCTCAAAATATTTGCCATTTTAGGTGTGGCTTTTTCCATAACCCCTTCTCTGGCACCCATACTTGGCGCCTTTCTCAGCCAGCACATGGGCTGGCGAGCTGTTTTCGTGTTTATTCTCTTAACGGTTTTGGCCTCATTACTGTCTTTAATAGCCTATCTGCCAGTATCTTTAAACACATCTCATATATCGAAGATGAGCCTGCTCACATCCTACAAACATATTGTCACCAGCAAGTACTTTGTGAAATATGCGTTTTTAAGCCCGATTTATGTTTCCATGAGCTTCTTTGAACTGACAATGATGCCCTTCTACATACAGAGTCATCTGGGATATTCTGCCCTGGCATATAGTTTTTTTCTAGCCTTTACAACCGTTACATTTGCATGTTCGAGTTACTTTAGTAGCTGGTTGTATGAGAAGATGGGCATAGACCCCATCATAAAACTTGGCTTGGGGATCACCATACTTTCGGCCATAGGGCTTGGTATTGTTTTCTTAGTCATACCCGAATCGGCTACTGCCGTTTATCTAGCGCTTTCCTTAAAAGGAATTGGCTGGGGTCTTACTTTTTCAGGTTCGGTCAATAATTTCCTTAATCCATTCCAACATGAAAGAACCCGTGCATCCACAGCAAGGGCGGTATTGATTCAGATATTTTTATTGATTGGAAGCACTAGTGCTCAATTTGCATCAACCACATCCATCTATGGCCTAGTTGTTTTCGTCTCATTGTCTTCAATTCTCGCCTGGATTTTGTATAGTATCCATGGCAAGAATATGGTAAATTCAACAATGTAAACAACCCCTCCATTTGAATGCCAAATAGATGAAATACGCCATAATTGTATGCATAGCCATGCTCTCCTATCTGCTCGCAACAGATATATACACCCCCAGCATGCCTGAAATTGAGCGGTATTTTCACGCATCCACCAATGACGTGCAAAAAACCATGAGCTATTTCCTACTTGGAGCCGTTATTTCCTGTGCCTTTACGGGACTACTAGCGGATCAAGTGGGTAAAAAGAATTTCATGTTAGGTGGCATGGCATTAGCAGGTTTTGCCAGCATCTTGACTGTGTTTTGCCCCACATTGGAATGGCTAATCTTGGGCCGTTTTTTGCAAGGCATGGGCGGTATTGTGGGGGCTGTTATTGGCTACTCAATCATTCAAGAACTTTATGACGAAGACAAACGAACAAAAGTATACGGTCTGCTAGGCGTTGCCACAGCCGGAATCCCCGCCATCGCACCTTTTATGGGCGGCGTGATCAGCACCTATTTCGGATGGCATTTCCTCTTCGTTATCATTCTCATATTGTTTACCATCAGCTTTGCCTGCATATGGGTTGTCATGCCTTCTTCCCTAAACAAAAAATCCTCCACGACTGCTCTGGACATAGCCAAGTCCTACAAAGATATCCTGACCAGCAGAGCCTTTCTAGCATTGGCTTTACTCAGCCCCCTCTTCAACTCAGTCGAATGGTTTTATCTCACGTTTCTACCATTTTACATGCAGGAACAGATGGGCTTATCAGCAGAACTATACGGTCTCATCGTCGGATTCTTAATCATCTGGTTTGCCGTTGGCAGCTATGCCGGCAGTAAGTTGATCACGATGTACGGCTCTCACAAAACCATCATGATGGCATTATATTTGGGTTTAATGGGTGGCGCATTGCTGTGGGTCTCAGCCCTTTATTTCCCCTTATCCATTTGGGGCATCTGCCTACCTCTGTCCCTATTTCTAACAGCCTTCGGCATGCTATTTCCCAGTTCCGTAAGCAGCGCCCTCAACATTTTCAAAGACGCCCGCACCAGGTCGTCCTCCATACGGATCCTGTTCATCACCAGCTTCGCCTATTTCGGCAGCTTCAGTGCTGAGCTGGTAGACGACACGAAACTGTCCAGTCTTGCATGGTATGTGAGCATTTGTTGCGTACTTGCTATAGCTGTTTATGGATTGCGTAAAACTGAAGCATAAGATCCTATTCCCTCCAAACGTGCCAAAGCATAATCAGCATAATCATAACCCTGCCTTTTTGCTTTACTGAGCAAAAAACTTTCACTGGCTTTATCCTGCTTCACTCCTATGCCGTATTTATACATGTAAGCTAGCGCACATAAGGAGAGCGCATGGTTTTGCTGAGCACTTTTTCTAAAACATTCAGCAGCAAATTTAGGTTCTTTACCCACCAACCCTAACACATAAATATAACCTAGATTATGCAGTGCTTTAATGTTTCCCAAATTAGCTCTTCTATTCACATTGATAATAATATCTCTATGTTTGTATAAAACCGTCTCTTTCATTCTTTCATCAAAACGACACAAATCAATTAAGAAGAAAGCATAATAATCGTCTATGGTTGCTTTCTTATAGATACACCAATTATCAAAAGCACCCATCAGATGAACCAACTCACTAGAAGTAAAACCAATGGCGGCATCAAAATACAGCTCAACGAATCCGTCTCGCGCATCCACATCACCTCTGTTGGCGTTTTCTAGTAGCTGGTCCCTTTCTACACTGCTCAACTGAAAAACTTTACGTTCTTCAGTGACTAGCACTTCAGGTTCGAGAGCAAGTCTAACTGGGAAATTAATTTGTTCCGGCAGTGCATACACCACCTCGTATTCATCTCGGGAACGTTTGGTTCGTGTGTTGCTCGCACATAAATCGAAGCAAGTGGCCAGCAATAGTACGCCGCACACCATAGCCTGATAAAATTTCATAAACATGGATCTCTAGCTCTGTTTCAGATAGTAGCTTCATATTGATTTTGACCTAAAAAGTCCAGGCATTTTTATGTCATGAGGTAAAAATGCATCTGAATTAATCAAAAATTAACTAATTTACGAGATGATAATCTCAAGACAAGGTTTTCAGCTAACAAAGGAATAAATCATGACAAAGAAAATACTATTGGCAACAGCCATCACAACGGTTCTAATAGCAACAAATGGAGCTTATGCTCAAGACTCAAACAGAGCCGCTTTTGATGCAGCTATGAAGGATGCTGTTATCTGTGCGAATGTACTGGCGGAAACTACATATGAAAAAACCAATAAAGCTGAATCAGCAGAGCTCCAGGCGCTATCAAATGCTATTTTTGAGCCTTGCGGCACAGTCCTTGTTATGAAAGAGGGCGTAAAAGAATCCGATCCCGTAACACCTATGGACCCAGACAAAATCGTCACCGTTCAGCCCATGGGCTCAAGCGAAGCTTGTTTCACAGCCCTAAACAGTGCGATAACGAATGCCGCTGTAGCTTTACCGAAAGAGAAAAATGCAAGCTGCCTATCAGCCGTTGAAAAATTAAAGACTTACAAAGAAAAATCCGACACTTCAACAGATTCTAAAGTAGTGTCTGAAAAAGTAGATTCAGGTAAAGAAACAGTTGAGACAAAAAAAGAAACAACTGTTGAGACAAAAAAAGAGGAAGTCGTAGTCACACCACCAGTCATTGAGACTAAATAAAAAAAGTATAACAAAGACAGAATAATCCATCCCATGTGAAGATATTATCCTTCACATGGGATGTCGTCTATATGAGAATAAATTTATTTTTTCTAAAGCACGCAGCAAGCCAGCAATATGATTGCGCTCAGCGAAAATAAGTGATGGATCGTAACTTCAAAAGGATTTTGTCGCATTAACGTCTCCTTAACAATTTCTTCATATTTGATATATAAGTCACTAAGATGTTTCTTGCAAGATTAAAATCGCCACTTATTCCTCAGCAACCAAAATCTCCGTCTTCGCTTTTTCAATTTCGTCAAAATGTGCAGCCCAATAATCGACCTCTAACAAAAACTGCTCTTCTTCACGCTTCAGCAAATCCAGGTTAGCCATTTGCTCTGCGCTATACCTTAAAGCCCACCGGCTGTCATCCAATTTCTCTTTCAGCTCATACAATTCGTCACGCCCATCGAAAATTGTAGTGGCTGATTTAGCTTGTACTTTTTGCCTCTTTGGACCCAGAATATCCAACCATTCCGTATAGGAACAACTACGAGGAGTCAGATTCTGTCGGCCCCCCTCTTCCGATTCATCACTTGCAGAACTTATGGAAGATGTTCTGCCAAAAAACTCAAAACTATCTTCACTAGACGAAGACAGGGCTGAACTTGCATAGGTTAATAAAACCACGCAGCCGAATATTATTTTTTTCATTTTTGTTCCTGAGGAGTATTTTGAGCCGTGCTCTAATTAAACAAATTTACCCTCAAAAAGCAAATGAAAATTTTTACAGTATGATCTACACACTGATTTGGCGCAGCCAAAGACTCATCCTCGGACGCATAACAGAGAAGGCTATGGTTAACATGAGTAGCAGTTTTAGGAAAAATTTCATGGTTTTTACTCAGAGAATTACTAGTATACTGAATCATGAACTCTTCCCCAGTCATCCTCGCGAAGGCGGGGATGACATGGGGGAAACTACGTTTTACCCAAACACCGCCGCGGCACCCAACTGCTCTTCAATCCTCAACAATTGGTTATACTTCGCCACCCGATCAGACCGTGACGGAGCACCAGTTTTAATCTGCCCGCAATTGGTCGCCACCGCCAAATCAGCAATGGTAGTATCTTCCGTTTCCCCAGAACGATGCGACATGATCGCCGTATAGGAAGCCTTATGTGCCATTTCCACAGCTGCCAGAGTTTCCGTCAGCGTACCAATTTGGTTAACCTTAATCAAAATAGAGTTAGCATAGCCATCCACAATACCTTGCTTCAAGCGCCCCACATTAGTAACGAACACATCGTCCCCCACCAGCTGCACTTGATCTCCCAAGGCTTGCGTCAAAAGCTTCCAACCTTCAAAGTCATCCTCAGCCATTGCATCTTCAAGGGAGAATATAGGATAATTCTGGCAAAGCTCTTCAAAATAACCCACCAGTTCAGTAGAATTGAACTTCGCCTTTTCGCCAGCAAAATTATACACACCGTCCTTATAAAGCTCAGTCGCCGCCACATCCATGGCTATAGCCATTTGATCCTTTGGCTTATAACCAGCTGTCTCAATGGACTTAATAATGAAATCCAGAGCCTGCTTACTACTGTTAAAATTAGGAGCAAAACCACCCTCGTCACCCACATTGGTGCTGAATCCCGCCTTAGAAAGCTCGCTCTTTAGTGCATGGAACACTTCACAACCCATTTGCATCGCTTGTGAGAAACTGGTAGCACCCACTGGAATCACCATAAATTCTTGCACATCCACCGCATTGTCCGCATGCGCGCCACCGTTGATGATATTCATCATGGGCATTGGCAAACGGTTGGCATTAACACCACCCACATAGCGGTAAAGTGGCAGTTCCAGATGATGCGCAGCCGCTTTTGCTGTGGCAAGGCTCACACCCAAAATAGCATTAGCACCCAAACGTGCCTTATTTTCTGTACCATCCAACTGGATCAAAGTACGATCCAAGTCTGCTTGATTCAGTGCATCAAAGCCCAGGATGGTATCAGCTATTTCATTGTTAACCCCCTCCACAGCTTTCAAGACGCCTTTGCCATTGTACTTGGTCTTGTCATCATCACGCAGCTCAACCGCCTCATGCTTTCCCGTAGAAGCCCCCGAAGGTACAGCCGCACGGCCAAAGGCACCACTTTCCAAAAGCACGTCCACTTCAATAGTCGGATTGCCACGCGAATCAATAATCTGGCGGGCGAGGATGTCGATGATAGCTGTCATTTTTAGTCCTTATGGTTTTGTATATTATAACTAAGGCAATGATAGAGTATCCAACAACACCCCGTCATTGCGAGCCCCTCTTGGGGCGTGGCAATCTACTTTCTTCGCTGCAACAAACATATATTTAACGGCTACACCAAAGTGGATTGCCACGCCCCAAGAAGGGCTCGCAATGACGGGTGCAGGGTCAGCTTTTCGTTATCTGAGCAAATATGGCTCTGTCACGCCACCTGCACGTCTTCCATATTCGCCTTAGCAATCTGGTCAAACTGTTGCAACAACGCAATCAGCTTTGGCATATCACGCAAATAAACCATATTCGGTCCATCACTAGGCGCCTTATCCGGATCCTCATGGGTCTCCAAAAACACACCGGCCACACCAGCAGCCACAGCCGCACGCGCCAGAGTCGGCACAAACTCACGCTTGCCGCCAGTACCTGTTCCAGTTGAACCGGGCTGCTGCACAGAGTGTGTAGCATCAAATACCACAGGACAACCGGTAGCACGCATAATAGGCAACGAACGCATATCTGAAATCAAAGCCTGATACCCAAAAGAAGCACCTCGCTCACACAAGATGATGTTCTGATTACCAGCCGCTTCCACCTTCTTCACCACATTGACCATATCCCAAGGAGCCAGAAACTGACCTTTCTTGATATGAAGCGCCCTACCCGTTTCCGCAGCCGCCACCAATAAGTCAGTTTGACGACACAGGAACGCAGGGATCTGAAGAATATCCACCACTTCAGCAACGACTTTACATTGCTCAGGCAAATGCACATCTGTGATCACAGGGCATTTCCGCTTTTCACGGATTTCAGCCAAGATCTCTAAACCTTTATCCATACCCATACCGCGAAAACCAGACATACTGGTACGATTGGCTTTGTCGAAAGATGTTTTATAGATCAGGCCAATGCCAAGTTTAGCGGCCATATCACAAAGCACTTCGGAAATCTCCAAAGCATGCTCACGACTTTCCAAGGCACAAGGCCCGGCGATTAAAACGAGGGGTTGATTATTCCCAAAAATAACTTCGGCGATAGCACCGCCGCCTACTTTAACTTGCCTTTGCACGACCATAATGTACTCCATTTGTTTGCTGCTTTTCGATGGCAGCTTCAATAAACGATTTAAAAATTGGACTCGGGTGGAAAGGACGAGATTTAAACTCCGGGTGAGCCTGCGTACACAAGAACCACGGATGATCCGGACGTTCCGCCATTTCTGGCAAGCGCCCATCCTTACTTATTCCTGAAATCATCATACCAGCAGCAGCCAGTTTATCCTTATAAGCCATGTTCACCTCATAACGATGACGATGGCGTTCCTCAATAACTTCTTGGCCATAGACCTTGTAGGCTAGTGTGCCTTTAGCAATATGACATTCATAAGCACCAAGACGCATGGTGCCGCCCAAGTCACCGCCCTGCTCCCGTGTTTCAACGCCTTCACCACGACGCCATTCGGTCAACAAGCCAACAATGGGATCGGGGGTTGGACCAAACTCGGTGGAGCTGGCCAATTTAATACCGCCCAAACTACGAGCCGTTTCCACCACGGCCAGTTGCATACCAAAGCATATACCCAAGTAAGGAATCTTATGCTCGCGAGCCAAACGAATGGCTGCCATCTTACCAAAAGCGCCACGAATACCATAACCACCGGGAACTAGAATGCCAGATGTCTCACCAATCAGTTTCTCAACTTCTTTGGATGATTTCATCCGCAGCTCGCCATCCACTTCTTCTTCCAGATGTTCCGCATTGATCCACTTCACGTTGACCCGTGCATTGTTAGCAAAGCCGCCGTGTGAAATAGCTTCGATCAAGGATTTGTAAGCGTCACGCATCGTGACATACTTAGCGATAATAGCAATAGTCACTTCCTTTGATGGTTCCTGAATTCGCTTCAGGATCTCGTGCCAGCTGGACATATCCGGCACACTGTCTGTATCCAAGTTGAAATGCTTGAGCACTTGCACGTCAAGACCTTGTTTGGAATATGTCAATGGAACTTCGTAAATAGACTTCACATCCAAAGCTTCCAAAACCCTTTCAGGCCTCAAGTTACAGAACAAGGCCAGCTTACGTCGAGCATCTTCCGGAATGGGCCGATCGCAACGGCACAGCAAAATATCAGGCTGAATTCCCACAGTCAGCAATTCCTTAACCGAATGCTGAGAAGGCTTCGTCTTCAGCTCATCCGCACTGGGGATATAAGGAATAAGTGTGAGATGAATGAATATAGACCGCTCACGCCCGATTTCGTTCATGAACTGACGAATGGCTTCCAAGTATGGCAAACCTTCAATATCACCAACGGTGCCACCCACTTCCACAATCATAAAGTCTATGCCTTCAGGCACGTCCTTGGTAATGTAATCTTTAATAGCATCCGTAATATGAGGAATAACCTGAACGGTGGCACCCAAATAGTCGCCTCTACGCTCCCGTGAGATAACGTTAGAATAAACCCGGCCTGTGGTGATTGCATCGCTGGCAGTACATGTGATATCGGCAAAACGCTCGTAATGCCCCAGATCCAGATCCGTTTCCGCACCATCGTCGGTCACGTAAACTTCCCCGTGCTGGCTTGGGCTCATAGTCCCCGGATCCACGTTTAAATAAGGATCCAATTTGCGCATATGAACACCATATCCCCGCGCCTTTAACAAAGCCGCCAGAGCAGCCGCTGCGAGCCCTTTACCCAGTGATGAAACAACACCACCTGTTACAAAGATAAATCGTGTCATTCCCACCTCACGCATAGTTCAACTTCAGCCATGCAGAAAGATACATGATTGCGCCAAAAAGCTAAAGAAAATTCTTTTGGTTTGTGAAGTGGGGTTTAAATGAAACTAATTCCGGAAAAATTCATGATGCTACCTGCCCCCGTGCCTCCCCGGCTTTGAGCCGGGGTCCAGCGCAAGAAGTGGAGCGTCAGCGACCCATTATGTTATATTTAGCTTCAGCGCCGTCACATATGAACGATAGTCTGTGTTAACTTTATGTTAATATATATGTTTTATGATGAAAGAGTAGAGATGAATTTAAAGGTAAGTAAAATGAAAAATTTAAGCCTACTCATGCTAGCAATGCTAATTTTATCATCAAGCCAAGTTATGGCTACAGACTACACACAAGAAAACATGACTAAGTTGGCCGAAATAAACAGTTTCAGTAATTCCATTGATGAAGAGTTTAAGAAATTTGACCCAAGTCGCATAACACAATCACTGAGAGAGCAACGAATTGCATTTGAAAACATGATTAAAGAAACAGGGGTCGTTACCATTTATTGCAAAACCAATAAACCAAACTTAGTGGTTGAAGCTCTTAAAACCAAAGAATGCAACAATCAAGTTAGGTTAGCCGATGAAAAAATGTATACCATCAAGCAAGGGTTAGCTAAATTAAACGAAAGCCCAGCAAAACAAGGATCTAGGTTCAGCATCACCATAAAGAGGCCTTCTGGTGCTAGCAAGTAATAGCCACAGCTCCAGTTTTACGGATTAACAGCCATGGCCAACCTAAGGCCAAAGTAGAACAGTATACTGCCTGTCAAACGGCCAAACCACATGCCCAGGCGAGCAAATTGCTGACGTATAGTCTTGTGTGAAAAGAACCAAGCCACACCCAGGAACCAAATAAGTGCGAAAGTAAATATCTCAAAACCAAAGAAGATCTTCACCGGCAATGTGGCATTGGCATCCAGAACCAGCGCAAAAACAGAGATGAAAAACACCATGCAGAATGGATTCAGAGCATCTGTTAGAAACCCAATACGTACCGCTTGAAACGCTGTCAAATCTTCCACAGGCGCATCATTTTCTGACCTATCATCAATTTTGGCAAGCTCTTCAAGAGCAGTGGACTTAGTGAAAAATGAGCTAATGCCCAGATAACCCAAATAGCAAGCACCCAGAACTTTTATAATCGTAAAACCCCATTCAGATTGCTGGATCAATAATGCGATACCAATGAGTGTGTATGTGGCATGAAATATAAGACCTAAGCTCGTTCCCAAAGCCGTAAACATACCTGTACGACGAGAATAAAGCACACTGTTACGCACCACCAAGGCAAAATCAGGACCTGGCGACACAACGCAAACAAAGTACGCTATGGAAAATTCAATAAAAGTTAACCAAAAAGCGGGACCCATTTCAAACATATTAAGCACTCTCCTTTAGCCTATAATATAGATGTAGGGTCAAGAGAGCCATTCGTCAAGTGCTTTGACAAAAAAAGTTGATAAGTCTACCCAATCAGGCATTTAAGTTAATTCATTTTAAAAACCCTGTGGCAATCTACTTTGGTGTGGACATTTTACACAAGTTTGAGGCAACGAAAAAGTAGTTGCCACGTCCCAAGAGGGGCCCGCAATGGCGGGGATGGGTCATGCTTACCACTTTACTAAGCAGCCTCAATATTTGGACATGAGTATAATAGTATTATAATAATATTAATCATCATGATATAATAAAAGAATACACTAGATAATAGTTATCTATTGTTAAAATTATGGAGGACGAAATGTTAGTCAAAGATGTAATGAGTAATAAGTGCCTGAATGTTACCTCACATCAAACAGCACGTGAAGCAGCCACGCTCATGCGGGACCTGGACGTAGGGTGCTTACCTGTTGAAGAAAACGACCGTCTTGTGGGGATTGTAACGGACAGAGACATTGTCACCCGTTGCCTTACGGAAGGCAAAGATATGGACAAATGCCTAGTCACTGACGCTATGACAAGCAAATGCCTATATTGCTTCGAGGAAGACTCTATCGAAGACGTGGCAAATAATATGGCAGAGAACAAAGTTCGTCGCTTGCCTGTTCTTAATAAAGACAAACGCCTAGTGGGCATAGTATCATTGGGAGACCTATCCTTCAAAGGCTCCACACAAAAGGCTGGTGAAGCATTGGCAACCATTACTCAACATTAGACTAAGACATCGAATCATAAATTCAGCCACAACCCCGACCTTGAGCCGGGGTTGTTGAAATGTGTTGTGAATCTTTAGATAGAAGATTATGATTTATAGCCCGCTTATCATGCTGAACCTATCACGGCTCAAGACCGGAGAGAAACGGAGTGCTAAAAACTTATTGATTTGACGTCTTTCCCCTCAAACCGTCATTCAGATCATGCAATGACCGAATAGTGCGCTTAGCATCCTGAAGATCAGCACTCTTCTTCTCCACTTTTTGTTCAAGTTTCATTATTCTTGCCAATAGCCGCGAATTGTCCTGAGGTACATCAACCGCATCTTGCATCGCCATCAATTGAGCCCTCAGAATTTCGTTTTCAGCTTTCAAACGATCATTTTCTTGGCATACAACGTTCTTTTCTTCCTCCGCAAGACCTTTATCAATAAGTCGTTGCTCTAATATACAGTTCTTCGCGAATACAACATTCCAATTAAGATTAGCGTCTTCTTCCTGTTTGGCTAACTGAGCATATTTTTCTTCATGAGCCAATGCTTCATGAGTCAACTGAGCAAGTCTATTTTCTTTAGCTAAGGCATCTGACTCACATTCTTCTATATACTCCTCGAGGATCGAAACATCCACACGCTTATTTTCCAGCTCAGATCTTAGCGATTCATTTTCACGTTCCAGATTCTCCTTCGTTCGTTTGGCCTGCTCCATCTGCGCACGGGCTTTCTCCGCTGTTTGCATGTTAACTTTCCATGCATTTTCAACTTCTTGTTTGAGTGCTGAACCTTGCCGCTCTAGCCCCTCAATAGCGTTTATTAAGCTCATATTTCCCTGTTGAGCCAACGCTAGTTCCCGACTCAAACTATCAATTTTATGCTGACATTCCACCATCGCTTCAGCCACATTTGACTTTTCTTCAGTAAGCACACTCACCTTTTCCAAAGCCACCTTATGAGCTTCAGTCAATTCTACCAGCTTCTCCGCAGTCAGCTTAGATTGCTTTTTCACAGCCTGCAATTCATCCCGCATGTTCTTTTCTTTGGCAGATTTTTTTTGTTGCGCTTTAGTTAGATCCTCAACAACACCTTGCAAGTCTGCCTTTTCCTTTTCTTTTACTGCAAGAGTTTGAGCCTGTTCGGCCACAGTCTTCTGCACTTCCTTAAGCCTTTCTTGAAATAAACCGACAAGTTGCGCTCTTTTCTTCAAGGTTTCAATTTCTTTCAACTGCTTTTCAGCATCCGTCATCTCCCTCGGGGCAACTACAACTGGCGACTCTTCAACAGTATTTTTAGGCAAAACTATTGCAGCAGGAGGACCAGCGACTACTGGCTCATCTTTTTTACGAGCAGCCAATTTTTTTTGTAATTTTTCCTTAGTGGGATTGGAAGGCACCTTTTCATTCATGTTAGGCCTAGTTACATTCTGCTTAACCGCAGGATGCTCCTTAAAAGCTGCAGGCGGCTTCAGATGTTTACTATCTGCGAAGGACTTTTTCATGACGCCTAACAACAAATTCCGCATATTAAAGTTTAAATCATATTTAGGATCAACTATGGAAGCAGTACGAATAATATGATTAAGCCTCTCGCAATGATAAGTGGCCAACACCCTCGCCCATGGCTCATCAAAGGCATTTTTGCACCGCTTCATCTCAAATTCATTCTCAAATATAAATTCGATGCCTTGACAGACCTCGGGGGCAACCAAAGGCTCATTCCAGCCCTTGTATGTTACGTTCAACGCCTCCCTTATGGCGGCATGGATGATCTGCCAAGCCTTGAAAGCCTCAGGCTTTAGGTTCTCATAAGTCTCAATGATAGCTGCAGTCGTGAGTCCTTCAAAATAATCGGTAGAATCCTTCTCGTCAACAATGCTTTGTTCCACATAGTCCTCAGCGCAGGTTAATTCCAAGTGCTCTTTTATACTTTTTAGGAGATGAAATGAACTCACCTGATGTTCCTCTAAAACAGGCTCTAAATTTTTGCCAAGCAGCTCCAAATCTTGGGCATTAACTTCCATAGAAAATGTGCCAGATTCACTTCCTATAATCAAGGTAAGATGCCGTTTAAACATACGAATCGGACCTGATGTTAGCCCCTTAATAAGCAAACTATTATTAAGCATCTTTTCCTTAGATTCAAAATATATACCAATCACTTTTAAATACATGGCCAAGATACTTTTCTGGCCTTGTTCTGCCATATGTTCAAAAAACCACCGATGTTTACTAAGCCATTGGGATTCGTCTAATGCTATCTTTAACGGCTTCTGAGCTATGCCTGACATGTCGTTCGCTGCGGATTGTAAAAGTTGATCGAGATTTTGCGATCCCACTGGCAAGGTCGTTTCCATTAACAATCCATTGAGAAATGACTTCAGAGCATTATCAGCAATATTTCTTTCAAAGAATGCTGGATCCATGTTGCGAGCTATCGAGATAACAAAGAACGACTCCAGGAATAGATATCGTGCAACCAACAGGGAACACTTTTCAGCGTCTTCCCGACCATCCTCTACGAGCAGCTCGTAACCGCATTCCCTAGTAACCGTTAACTCATCAAAAGCATGATCAGGCTTCCTTTTAACTGGTTCTTTCAACATCCATCTTTCAAGATGTGGGTACACTTTATAGTATGCACTCAACAAATTCGAAACGATCATAGATCTGGCATCATTTCTGACCTTGCTCATGACTATATAAGCAGCACCTAATTGGTCCACTGAAAGGTCACTAAAATCAGGTAAATTTAAGTCCACACCATCATGAAATCTGGTGAGCAGACTCGCTTTATAAAATAATGAAAGCCATAATTCACGTATGCTAGGATATAAATCATTACCATTAATATTATTATTATCAAAAAATAAGCCTATGCCATGCACTGCAGTTTCAGGGTGACGGTTCATGTTACTCCAAGAAAAAGCAATATTATCCCCTTCCTTGAGAAGTCTGACGCTCGCCCCACGGGAATAGAGGCTTTCAGGTATATCAACCTGTGCCTTTTTGGCCATGATTTCTCTAAACAATGCTTCCTTTACAACAAATTCCATAGACAAAAGACCAAGTAAATGAAACCGAACAACAGTGTCTGTTAAAGAATCGTATTCATTGAAAAAATGTTCATCAGCCATCTTTGAGCCGACAATATTATAAATATTCGCATAAGAATTTACTGCTGTGGCCGTCTGATCACTAGCTACCGCCCCAGTTATCAAAGTTACGTTTAGGATGATCCCGATAAAAAGACGTCTCATGCCATTCCCTCTTCAATTTCAACTGGACGGAAGTATGCAATAAAGGTGAATAAATGTGAAGGGATAAATCCATGATAAACTATGAATAAAATAAACTGGCATAAATTAATAAAAGTCTCTATACGTATATTATGATTGAATAAGTTCAGCTACATTAAGGTAAATAAAATGAAGAATTTGAAACGGATATTACTTTTATCATTTCTTGTGACAGCCAGCGCACAAGCATCATTAGAACAAGTGTCCACTGATGTACAGGTGCTCATTTTAGCGCAAAAGATTAATAATGAATTCATACTATCAGAAAAAGACCTATGCCGATGTGCACAAGTGAGCAAGGCTTGGGATAGAATAACGTCCTCAAACCGAGTTTGGAAAATAAGGGCAGAAGTATATTACGGATTGCCCCCACATCTATCTGAACACAGCCCCTTGCTCAATATCAGAAATGACGCAAACAATGTTGGCCCAAACATCTCGCTAATCAGAAAAATATTCCTTAGACTCAGAAATCCACAACCAGAGATTGCCCTATATGCCTCATATAAATCAGTAGTACAACACCGATCGGCTATCAATCAAAGATTCGCTCTCAATACAAAAATATCTATGGAAGATAGGATATTTAAATTAACCCAAAAAGACATGGAGAAAATTGTAGTCTCTGAACTTTTCGGTGATAGTTCTCTCGTGAAATTTTACCTTCAGGCTTGGAAAGCCTTTTGCATTGGGAAAGAAAATTCACACCCTCAACATCATGAAAATTTCCGAGATCTACACTATGAAGTCAAGGTATTGATAAATCTGGGCAGCAAGGTAGCCGAAGCAGAAAAACTCAAATGGCAAAAAATGGAACTTTATGGCTACAACAATAATAATCAGGAATAAAACTATTTTTCAAGCATAACCCAATCGTCTTCTAGGTTGCCTTTTGTTTTATTCAAACCCTCTAAAACATTCAAGGCATTCTTATTAGCTTCTGAAAGAGCCCACTCAGGATCATCTTTCTTGATGCGAGCAATGGAAGCATTGAGTTGTTCAGTCTGACTGACCAGCAGCTGATTCAATTGCTTCAACTGCTCAGCAAAAGATACCGCAGGCGTTTCCTTAATTTTTCCCGTTTTATTCGCAACTATTTTCTCATAAAGCACAGCTATTTCATCAATGGTATCTGTTATGGCCGCGGCCTGAGAAGGAATTTTTGGGTCTTTTTCTGCAAAACGTTTACTTTTGGCTATAAAATCCTCACGCTCAGCCTTTAATGATGCAATACTCTGTTGAATAGCAGTCACCAGCTGCTGGTTGGTCACCACGCCCGGCCCTTCATTTGGGTCTGACGCCATGGAACTTGTTCCTATAAACAAACAAACTACAGCTAAACTCATAACGATCTTATTCATATAATTAACTCCCTAATCTATTTATATAATAGGACAAATAGGTTAGGAAAAGGTTAACAATTTACTGATTTTTGACAAAAAGGATTACACCGTAAAATCCTTATCCAGGAGCACCAGCTTCCTATAAGCCGTATTTGAATCCAAAGGAGTTATCCCACAAGTCAGCCCGTATATGGTAAAGTCAACCACATGCGGCCCCTCCAGATCAAATTCATCCACCCTAGGTATTGTGATCTCTTTTTTACCAACCACATAGTCAACCATCAATTTTAAGGCGAGGTGAGCATCTACATCCTGGCTGGTAGTCAGCGATTTGTTTTTAGCTCCAATATACTGAACATATTTAGAGAAAAAGTGGTACACCTGACTCGTGCGCATTAACATGGTTTGCTTCAGAAAAAATCCCCGCATGGGACTCATGGTATATCCACGAATCTTTAATTCTTTTTCACAAAGCATATCAATAAACCGTTCCTGAAAGCCAGCCTGCCCTAGTGTCAAGCCATCAATAGTGTCGTCCGCATGCATAAAAATCATCTGACACACTTCTTCATAAACCAAGTCTTCCAAAACCAACTCAGACAAAAGCTCGCGAGCTTTAGGAACATACCGTCTGGCTGCATAATCGAGCATTGGTATAGCGGCCACCCGTATTTCGTACATATCCTTATATTCACTGCGCACCCAGTCATGCCCCCCTTTTAAAATGGTTTCAGCAAAAAAACAAAGGGCGTGCGGGCTTTTATTTTTGACGGCTCTATTCAGTATGGCTAGTGCCTTAGAAGTATTGGGCGTCTGACCATCCAAACCATAAGCAAGGGCAACAGCGTGATTCAGCAGCTTCACACCTTTGTATTCCTTAATGGCTTCTTCTGCTTCAGTCTTTCCTTTTTTGACGGCCGCATTAAGATAATGCATAGCCATCACATGATCAGGTTTTACAAGCCTTTGCAGGGGACCCAAAGGATCTTCTGGAAGCTCCATCATGAGCCGCCCTAAATGATACAAAGCAGATGAATTGCCATCTACGGCGCTTTCCTCCAACAGCATAGCCGCTTTATAAATATTATCGTGAGACAACTCTCTTTCGTTCAAGATTAACAATGCCTCCTGAAATTTCCGTTCTGACTCCGGTGACTCAGCCCGTGATGAGAAATAGCAAAGGGGCTTGCATACCACATCTAGCACAAAGTTAACCGGTTTGAGTAAAGAGCCAATAAATGTGGCTGAATACCCTGAATTTTCAACTTCAGATACCGAGCATTTGGCCGGTGATAGAAAGGTCATTGTATAGAGCAAAGCAATGGTTAGTTTTAATGTCATGGGTAATCTCCCCCTCATTTACAGTCTAACTCAAAATTTTCAATCGAAAGTTAACAAATGAAAAATTTGTTGGATTAACACAAGCTATTTTCTCTGCTAGAATGTGCCATCGGAATTTTGAAAGGACTCACTATGAAAAGGTTTATCATTGGTTTATTGGCTTCTATTGGGGGCTTAGTGACGTTCACAATGATCGTATTCTTGTTTATTGCCAGAAGCACGTTGACTCTGGAACAAACCGTACAGCCCAACACCGTTCTCTTGCTCGATTTTAAAGGATCTATGAGCGAAAACGGACCGTCTAATAAATTTGCCAATCTGCTGGGCCAACGGCACGACTCCCTTTATCAATTAGTTCAGGCCATCGATCAAGCCAGCAAAGATCCACGAGTTAAAGGCATCATCGCGCGTCTAGATCAAGCTTCAATGGGATTGGCCCAAGCTCAGGAGCTCAGGAATGCCATCATGCGCTTTCGTGTCAATGGACGTGATCACAAGAAATTTACCATCGCTCACACGGATACCTTTGGCGAGTCCAGCCCCGGCACTTCCACATATTACTTAGCCAGCGCTTTTGAAGAGATTTGGCTTCAACCCATGGGCGAAGTCAACCTGACAGGAATTTATGTGGAGACCCCCTTTGCCAAACAAGCCCTTGATGATATCGGTATAAAAGCTCAGATAGGCAAAAGAGAAGAATATAAGTCTGCTATGGATTCATTAACTGAAACCGGCCTAAGTAAGGCCAATAAAGAAGAGCTGCAAGCACTAATCAACTCTTTGATGAATCAGGTGGTCAGAGACATTGCCCTAGCGCGCGAGCTTAATGAGACAGATGTGTGGGAAGCGATCAATAAAGGTCCTCTTTTAGTATCTGATGCCTTAAAACTAGGGCTTATTGACCGTCAGGATTATTTTGATGAGATAAAACCCTACACCAAATCAAAATTGACTGATGAACTATCTGTCATGAAGCCGCTAAATTATCTAGCGGCAAACCCCGTTCCCGAACCAGAAAAAGGTAAAAACAAAATTGCCCTGATCTTCGGCAGTGGCGCCATAATCCGTGACGATAATGGGGGTAACAGCCCCCTCAGTGACGATATTATGGTTGCTGATAGTATGGTGAAAGCCTTTGAAACCGCCACCAAAGATGAAGATGTGGTTGCCATCGTCTTCAGGGTAAACAGCCCCGGCGGCTCACCTGTTGCATCGGAATCCATACTTAGGGCCACCAGAAAAGCACAAGCCGCTGGTAAACCCGTCATCGTCTCCATGAGTGATGTGGCTGGCTCAGGTGGTTATTGGATTGCAGCTTACGCCAACCACATCGTAGCTCACCCCAGCACTATCACAGGGTCCATTGGCGTTATTGGCGGCAAGTTAATTACTAAAGAAGCTTGGTCCAAGATCGGTGTGAACTGGGAAAGTGTACACATCGGCGAAAATGCCAGCATGTATTCCACTTCCGAAGTATATACAGCCAACGGCTGGGAACGTTTACAAGCGTCTTTGGACAATATCTACAAGGGCTTCATCGACCGCGTTTCTGAGGGCCGCAAGCTCCCCCGGGAGCATGTACTCCAAGTGGCCAAAGGCCGCATCTGGTCAGGTGAGGATGCCTTAAAATTCGGACTCATAGATAAATTGGGAGATCTCAAGGAGGCCATCGAACTCGCCAAAGAATCCGTGTCTTTAAAAGATCAACCCACCCCCGTGGAAGTTTTCCCTAAACCGCTAGGGTTTGCTGATCAAATGAGGCTGTTCATGTCCGGCGACGATGATTTCGCTGCACCTGAAATCGGCGTTTTTGGATCGCTCATCACCATATTAAATAAAGCGCAAACCATTTTTGCAGGCGTGCGCTCGTACATCAGACCATCAGGCGAAACAGCAGTTATGCAGATTGATAAAATAGAAGGATAGAAAATGAATAAAATAGCAATTTTAGTTATATGCATCACGACAGTACTCGTGGTTACTGAGGCGAATTCCAGCACAACAGCCTGTGAATTAGATGTTTATAGAATGCCAGTAGTCTTCTCAAAAATTGAAGTATCGGAGCCTAAGATGAACGGACCGAATAACAACGCAACATTACCAGTGAGCCTAGCAGAACACCCCGAATTTTCTTTATCAACCGGCAGCGCTGATAGCCTCATCGGTCTACTTGTTTTTTACAACATGCTGAAGGATTTTACAAAATCTAAGAAGGAGTAGAAGATTGAATCCAATAATTCAACCTCCCTCTGCCGCCCCGGCCTTGAGCCTGGGAAGAACGGGATAGCCAAAACAAACAAAACCACGGAGCTCATGAATCATGACTGATTTTCCAACATATCTCGCTCAAGCATTACTCCTCATGAGCCATCCTGCGGTGGTCATCTCCCTTTTCGTCATCGGCTTTGTCTTCCATGACAAGAAAACCTGGGGCATTGCCATTATGCTCACCGGCTTTTCCATGATCCTAAACCCCGCTCTGAAAGAATATTTCCAACTAGCTCGCCCCTTAGGAGCCGAAGGATACGGCTTCCCAAGCGGTCACTTCCAAAGCGCCACTGTATTTTACGGTTGGATCGCCTTAAACTGGCCCAACACAAAAGTTCGCGCTGCAATCGCTGTGATTTTAGCAGGCATAGCCTATGGCCTCGTATTTTTAGGTTTTCATTACATCAGAGATATAGCTGGCGCACTCGCTGTAGGCAGCCTAGTTCTCCTCATGTCATCCCTATTAATAGGGCGCCCATACTTTAACACCAAACCACCAAAATATGGCATCGTTCTTATGGGCCTCAGTACCCTCCCCCTACTCTACATGTACCAAAGCGAAGGAATCCCGAAACACTCCTGGGAAGGCCTAGCATGCCTGTTTCTCAGCACGACTCTCTGGCTGCTTGCTTTTCCTTATTTAAAGAACAGATCATCTGACACATAAAAAACCCTTGAAAAGTTAAATTTTGACACCACATATGATCTAGTGATTAACAATTAGTAAGAGTAAACCATATGAACAAGTGTCTCATCAAATTAACCAGTATAGCCGGTATAGCCCTATCATTATCAGGATGCCAAACGATCACCCCCACAGGCCCAAGGCAGCCCTTACCCGAAATCGACCACATCGTGGTAGACAAAGGCCAACGCACCCTCAGTGTCTACAGCAATAAAACACAAATGGCCCAATACCGAATCTCCTTAGGAAAATCCCCCGTCGGACACAAACAAAAAGAAGGCGACCACAAAACCCCCGAGGGCACTTACACCATCTGCAAGAAAAACCCCCACGACCGGTTTTTCAAATCACTCATGATCTCCTACCCCAACAAACAAGACACCGAAAACGCAGCCCGCCAAGGCTGTTCAACGGGCGGCGGCATAAAAATCCACGGCTACGAACCACACCTATCCTGGGTCAGCCAAAACCATCCCCTCATAGACGCCACCAAAGGATGTATCCTCCTCACAAACCCAGAAATGGAACAAATCTATAACGCCACAAAAGTAGGAACTAAAATTCAGATTAATCCCTGAATTCTTGACATAACGTAATCACATGCCTATATATAGGGCAGTTATGAACGACTGAGTGAAGGACTCATGATGAAA
Source organism: Alphaproteobacteria bacterium (assembly GCA_041738135.1). GTDB lineage: Bacteria > Pseudomonadota > Alphaproteobacteria > JAGOMX01 > JAGOMX01 > JAGOMX01. The sequence goes on along the minus strand of JBGSQK010000016.1, from coordinate 15,499 downwards.
AAAATATTCTTTATGCTAACATTGGTACTTTCCGTAGTCAGTGAAAACCCAATCTATGCTAGCGGGCAAATGGAAGCCGTCACACAAAGTGATAACACGGATCAACCTGGCCGAATGGTTATTGTCGACAGAAGTTATGATGTGTTTAACCCAATAACTCGATCCTACGAAAAGGGAAAACTTGATCTGTCTTCCTGGGCCGATCCGGGTGCCACTCGTCTGAATTGCTATCAGCTCTCTAATGAAGACTGTTGCCGCATTGGGCTTCAGAAAAATAGTGATAAGGCTGTCGATATTGTCAAAGGGGTAGAGCAGTTTATCTCCCAGTTAAAAGTACACTTGCCAAACTTACACCAACTTGTCTTTCGAGGAGAAGAAAGGCGGTGCACCGCATTAGGTGAGGTGGATATTACATGTGTTAACGCAACCATAGCAAGAGATGTTTACTTCACCCTGAAAGATCAAGGATACAAAGTCACCCTATGTTATTGGGGAGAATACGATTCGCAAATAGATCGCCTCTTGAGCCGCTGGTCTTTGCCTCCAGAACAATTTTGTGGATTCATGCATATGGCTTGGTTAGGGAAATCCACCGAGGATATATTAAAGTTCACACCAAGTCTGAGCTATGAATATGAGCAAGGTGCGGGACGATTAGCACAGAGAATCGTTGATGGTGGCTTTGAACGTTACAACCCTTACATGCCGAAATATGAAGAAACTGAAAAATGCCTGCACAGAGCCATTGCAGCATACTCTCGCATAGCCAAAGACAATTTGGGCCTGAGCATGATTTTGCACACGAGTATACCTGCATGTGATGTGGCCCTTGAAAGATTCATGCGGTTCATCTATTTGGCTGCTGCTAAGAAAACGCCAACTCTGTTAGATACAGTCATTACAATCCACGAGAAGAGGCTTTATTACGGAACTGATCTTATGGAGTCCTATTATACAGCAGCTGGGAAAGTTGGAGGCTTTAAGTTGCATCTTATTTGTCACCAAGATACAGAAATGATCTTAACGGCACTTAGGGAATTTATTCCTGATTGGACGCAGGAAGATTTTGGGCAGGAGTACTTACAAGCTAAGAAAAACAATGAACTTTTCCGAACAATGCCTCACTATGAGGATTTGGAAATGTCGGAAGTATATGTTGGAGTGAAAGATAGAAAAATAACCCGTCGCATTCTCTTTAAGACATTTTGTGAAGCGTTGGGTCGGTATGAGCAAGCTACACAACTTATCCGCCTTCAGAGGCTCTTGAAAGTGATACAACTTGAACATTTTCAAACGGTGGAAGGACTGGTCGAACAGTTACACCGGGCGCTAGGCTACATCTATGAAGAAACACAAAACAGGCCAGATGTGGATGCTTTCTTAACTCAAAAAAGAGCGGATGGTTTCAATCCCCTGCTAAACTCGTCACTCTATTTTTCTAGGCAAGGTAGGTGTAATTTAATTTAGTGGGATAACTTAAACCCATTATCCTTTTCTTAAACTTTATACTTCATACTAAAAGCATGGATAGAGTTTTGAAGGGGAGTTTTTCATGAAAATAGCAATCATAGGTGCCACAGGCATGGTGGGCTCGAAGGTTCTGCATGAAGCTTTGAGAAGAGGACATGAAGTGACTGCCATTGTTCGTCATCCCGAGAGGCTTCAACCCCACGATAAGTTAAGATCCATGAAGAGTGATATACAAGATGAGCAATCCATGGTTAGTGCATTATCTGGTCACGATGCGGTTATTAGTTCGGTCCATTTCACCGATTTTGACGGCCCCACATTGTTGGGGGAAGTTAAGAAATCAGGCGTAGATCGCTATCTGGCTGTGGGTGGGGCGGGAAGTCTAGAAGTAAAGCCCGGCGTCCAGGCTGTGGATACCTCTGATTTTCCTCAGGAATACAAGAGCGAAGCCCTTAAGGGGCGTGAATATCTTCATCTGTTGCAGAAGGAAGACGTGCTTAATTGGACATATTTATCCCCACAACTGCAATTGCTTCCAGGTGAGCGAACTGGCAAATTTCGAATTGGAACGAACCAGGTGCTCTTCAATAATGATGGTCAGAGTACTATATCAGTGGAAGATCTAGCATTTGCACTTATTGATGAGCTGGAGAGGCCTATGTTTTCCCGCCAGCGATTTACGGTCGGGTATTGATACCAAATCAGCGATGCTTTTTTTCATGATCCAATAGCCACTGTTTGCGAACTAAACCTCCGCCGTATCCCCCTAAGTCGCCACTACTGTTGATGATGCGATGGCAAGGGATGATGATGGCCATTTGGTTGGCGGCGTTGGCGCCGGCTGCGGCTCGGTAGGCCCTGGCTTTGCCGATGGTGGCGGCTTGTTTGGCGTAGCTTCTGGTTTCGCCATAGGGAATATCAATGAGCGCCTGCCAGGCCATCTTCTGGAAGTCCGAGCCCAGTAAGAACAGGGGTGTTTTGAACTGCTGTAAGGTACCGGCGAAGTAAGCCGTTAGTTCCTTCTCGATGGAATTAATGGGGTCAGTTATGCCAGGGATTATGGCAGATTTAGTGCGTTTACGTAAGCGTTCGATTTCCCGCTCCAAACCTCTGCGATCCACAAACTCTAAAACGTACAGGAGCTCTTCATCAGCCACGGCCAGCATGGGCCCCAGGGGGGTGTCTAGCCATGAGGCTTTTAGTACTTTCAAATGTTTGTCCTTATGAGCTGGAGCTGCGCCCATGATTTTGGTGAAGGCGTCGCGAAAACCGCTGCTGGATTCGTATCCTACATTTAACTGCGCTTCGATCACGGGCTCGCCTTTTCGGATGTCTTTCATGGCCATGCCCATGCGTCGAGCGCGGGCGTATTGGACGAATGTCATGCCAAATCGCTTATTAAATTGTCTGCGAGCTGTGGAGGCATCTACTGAAAGAGCTCTGAAGTCACGTTCTTTCCAACGGTGTTCTGGGTTAGCTTCTACTGCTTCAACTAATGTACGTACTAGTTCGGAAACAGTCCCAGGATGTGAAAGTGGTTTGCAGCGCAGGCATGGTCTATAGGAGGCTAATAATGCTTCCTGTGCGTTGTGGTAAAACTCACAGTTCTCATATTTGGGTTTTCGCGCAGGACAAACTGGCCGGCAAAATACACCGGTTGTTTTGACACCTACATAAAATACACCCTCATAGTCACTGTTTTTATCCAGTAACGCTTGATAATATTCTTGCTTCGTTTGATCCGTTAACATGCTGATCTCCATACTCATATGTTTATTGTATAACCATCGAGTAGGTTCATGCGACCGAAAATCAGGCATGGATTTAATTTTTTACAGATAATCTCACACCCGTCATTGCAAGCCCCTCTTGGGGCGTGGCAATCTACTTTTTTTTTGCTTCAGCCAACTTATATATACTGGCCACACCAAAGTGGATTGCCGCGCCCCAAGAGGGGCTCGCAATGACGGTGTTGTTGTCTGTTTCTTTATTTTGCTATTATTTCTTCATAATCCTCTCATGTTTAATAAGTGGCGGAAGCCTTTAGATGTCCGAATGTCGTTTCAGTCATCTTCCGGCTTCCACCGGTGTTATTTTTTAGGTTGTTTTTGGCTTATAGGGATACCTTCCTCGTCACCTTTTTGCATTAACCGTACGGTAGATATGACACTTTACGCACCACATCCCTTACTTGCTCACCGCGCCGCTCATTTCCAGACTTGCTTGGGTTACGCGGGAGCCCAAACGCCGGATGCCTTTCGTTTTTGTGTACACGAGGGGGAGAGTTAACTTCTCTCACCCTTATGTGTAATATAGTAATAACTTATTGATATGTCAAGAAAAAAGATGCTATTTTGTCTATATAAATTTATTTTTATAATTATATACAATTTTATATATTTGACTTTTTCTGTAATGACTGTAAATAAAGGGTTTAAAACATTTTTCACTGAGTCGTATTATAATTATTTTGGTAATGTTTAAGTAGCTTTTCTAGAAAAATTACTAAGGATGTAGTTATGGATGCACCATTTTTATAGTGTATGTCAAAAAAAATGTTAAAGAATTGTGACCCTCTCACCAAAAAACCTCGCCATCCAGAGTAATTCACCCCCCCCAAGAGGGGTAAAATTTAAATGAATGACGACCACTCCCGTCATTGCGAGCCCCCTTGGGCGTGGCAATCCACTTTGGTGCGGCAGTTTTACATAATATGGCTGCAGCGAAAAAAGTAGATTGCCACGCCCCAAGAGGGGCTCGCAATGACGGGTGTGTGGGCATTTTTGTTATCCCTAAAACTATTCTTCGTCATTAGAAGTGCATCTCAGCGAAGCTGAGAAAGCGAAGGATTCCAGCGAATGTGTGCGAGTAATTGCGAGCTCCGTATTAAAGTTCGATAACGCTACGCTTATGCTGCTCTGGATGACGAGGCTTTTGGTGAGTGGTTACTAAGCTGTTAGATATTTATAGCCTATTTCCCCGCAGCGTCTTGCATGACTTTTTGCCATAGCTTTGCGGCCATATTGCCGCCTGTTACTTTATTCATGGGGGTATTGTCGTCATTGCCGAGCCACACACCTGTCACAAGGTGGGGGTCTGATGCAAAACCTATGAACCATGCGTCTTGGTGGTTTTGGGATGTGCCTGTTTTGCCAGCGGCGATACTGGATAGCTTTGCGCCTTTGCCAGTGCCATAATCCACTACGGCGCGTAGCATTTGGGCCATATGCTTAGCATTTTCATGCTCAATCACACGACCTATGCCCGGTGACTGTCGCCTGTAAAGAACTTTACCCGAGCGGTCCCGCACCTCCAATATTCCGTATGGAATCACGGCCAAACCGCCGTTAGCAATGGATGCGTATGCGGAGGTGAGGCCAATAAGGGTCACGTCGACACTTCCCAAAACAATTGTTAAATCATCAGGCATTTCGCCTGTTAATCCCAAACGTAAGGCCAAATCCTTAATATTCTTCACACCAACACTATGTGCAAGCCTGACTGTGGCGGTGTTTATTGAATAAGCGAGAGCATCCACCACACGAAGAGAACCATACTCCCTTGAGGAATAGTTTTTTGGGCACCAACTTTTGAAGCATATTTTTTCGTCGGAGATCATGGTGGTGGGTTGCCAACCTTTTTCCAATGCGGTCAGGTAGACCAATGGTTTGATGGAGGACCCAGCTTGACGTTTGGCTTGGGTAGCTCTGTTAAAGCAAGAGAGATCATGGGATCTGCCACCAATTAGCGCTCTAACAGCACCATCGGCGGTCATTGAAATGAGACCTACCTCTGACATGTTCTTTTTTTCCCCATGCTCAGCCATAAACTGTTCCGTATTAGTTTCCGCCAGCCTTTGCAGACCTGTATCTAAAGTGGTTACCACCACTATATCCTGATCCACCTGACCGATATAATTGGGCAAAGATTCGACGATCCAGTCTACAAAATAACGGGCAGACTGCGCTGTTTGATGGGTAGCCGATATGATCTCGGGGGGGTTTTGGTGGTGTGCAAGGGTGGCTTCCTTAATGAAACCAGCCTCGACCATGGTTTTTAAGACCGTTTGCGCCCTATCATGTGCTTTTTCGGGACTGTTGCTGGGAGAATAACGGGAAGGAGCCTTTAGCAATCCTGCAATTACCGCTGACTCGTATACATTTATGCTTTTTGCGCGCTTGCCGAAGTATTTCTGCGCTGCAGCTTCCACACCATAAACACCTGAGCCCAAATATACACGATTTAGGTAGATACCGAGAATCTGCTTCTTCGTAAACTTACGTTCGAGCCAAAGGGCGTATAGGGCTTCCTGTGCCTTACGGCGGAAACTGCGGTCATTGGGGCCATATAGCTTTTCGGACTGGAAGAAATTCTTTGCCAGTTGTTGGGTAATGGTGCTGCCGCCCTGAACCACTCTATGCGCCTGATAGTTAGCCCAGACAGCCCGTATGACACCTAGCACGTCTACGCCAAAGTGTTCAAAGAACCTGCGATCTTCAACAGCCAATATGGCTTGCCACACATGCGGGGGCAGTTCATCAACGGAAACGGCCGAGCCATAAACCTCTCCTGAGGTTGCTACTAGCGTCCCATCTTGTGTGACAATGCTGATGCCGGGTTGGCGAGTAGCCATTTGCAACCGATTTATATCGGGCAGATCATAGGCAAAATAGGCAACCACAAAGCATGCGGCTATTCCGCCCCAGACTATGACATTGAGGATGAGCTTGGTGAAAAACCAGCCGCTACCGGCTTTGGCCTTCTGTTTTTCCTGGGAAGGTTTATAGGTTTTGTTTGAATTTTTGCGCAAGGTTTTAACCACCTGTACTAATAAGAAAATGGGGCGAGTGATGGGGATCGAACCCACGGCCTCCAGAGCCACAATCTGGCGCTCTAACCAACTGAGCTACACCCGCCGTATATGTGAACTTGTACTCAGCAAACCGCTCTAGGTCAAGGTAAAAATAACAATGTGGGCATCATTAAAAAAAGAAAGGGCCCCGTTAGGCCCTTTCTCATATCAGTTTTCGACTGGATTCTTCTCTTCTAAGGTTTTGAAAACGGTTTTGTAAACAGGATCCTTCATACATAAGGTGGTACGATAATCCACACCTTCCTTAATCTTGGTTTTCACTTGAAGCAATGATCCTTCCAGTAAACTCTCAACGCTAACCTCAGGAAGCACTTTTATTGCCGTTTTTTTGAGAACCTTAGCTTTCAAGGATAGCTTGCCTTGTGGATCGAAGATCCCTGTGGGGGCTTTCATGCTGAGCAGTTGATTGGAATCGATCAAATGGCTTCGACATTTATCAACGATATTAAGCCATTCGCTGTCACGAACATTCAGGCCTTTACGGTATTTACCCACATTATAGGTGAGCTCTCGCAGGCATGCTTTATGCACTTCTTTTAGAACATTTAAACAAGCCTTGGCCTGTCCAAAAGTATCGATTGAAATGGGTTCTTGTTTAATCATAGCATCAGCCTTGAATTTCTCCATAACTGACTGATTGTTTAGCAATTTTCCTGCCATCCAGAAAGCATGAGCCATCAAGTACTTGGGTATGGAATGAATGCTTTCCTCATCACCAAAAGCTCCTTCTGTCGTGTCTAGGATTTGACTTACGTTTTGAATGGCGCTCACAGATTTATCGCCCATAGTCAGATACGTTACATCATCCATGCTGTAGCTATGAAAGAAGGCTGGTTCCATTTGCTTTTCCAAAATTGCGTCAAAATCATCCTCATTTTCAGGTTGCAATTGATCAAATACATGTGTCATTACAGGGCTTTCCTCTAGGTTGTTTTCTAGGATGGAGAGTTTATCCACATACCCTTTGAACGCAAAGCATAGAGGTTGCAGAATAGGAGCAACCATGCCGCCCTCAAATACGCTGAACATATGTACATAGTGGTAAAGCTGATTCAGAGGAGCGCTGGCATTTTGGTGCATGGGACGGCTTTGCTTATTATCCTTAACCAAGTATTCATCCATGCGAGTCATGATGTTGAAATGTTTTCTTAAACGAAAGAATCTTTCATTGGTCTTTAAATATTTTTTTATTACTCTTGAATTTTCATTATCTACCATAATGTACCATCTTAGGCCTTCGGATTTATTTTCTTCTACACCCTTTCCTAAATAATAAGCATGGCCGAGTGCGAGTTGCGCTTCCTTGTTTCCTGCCATTGCAGCCTTTCTAAAATATTTAACGGCCAAGGAATCATTGACTTCAAGATTATATTGCACGGCTTGATCACGATAAGGACCAAAATACATTTCACCTAGGGTATTAGAGGCATCCACATAGCCTTTCTGTTCCGCAGCTTTATATAGACTCTCTGCTTTTTGAAAATTACGTGTTACTCCAAACTCATATTGATACGCTAATCCAAGGCGGTAGAGCCCTAGACTGTCGCCTTGCTCAACTGAACGTTCTAGCCACTTGATTGATTCGCTACGGTCTTGTTTAACCCCTATGCCTTTACAATACATACGACCAACAATGGCTTGCGCGTGAGCATGGCCTTGGTTTGCCAATTGCAGATATGTTTTAAATGCTAGGGATGGATTCTTCTCAACACCTAACCCTTCACAACGCAAATTCGCCAAATTAAGTATAGATACGATATCCCCGTATGATTCGCCATCGGCATAATACTTGGCAGCTTCACTATATTTTTTCTGCATTTCAAGCATTTGACCAAGATTTCTGCATGCAACTACTGATCCTTTAGCTGATGCAGCTTCATACCAAGTTTTAGCTGAATCAAAATCCGGATGGAGGCTAAAACCATTTTCATAATATTCCGCTAGAGTTATCTGCGCTCTGATATCACCTTTTTTGGCAGCAAGCATTTGACAACGGAAAGCTTCCTGGGGATTAAAATCACGGCGCATGTCATCATTGGCATACAATATGCCCAAATGATGCATGCCCCTTGCTAAGCCTAATTTTGCAGGCTTTTCGTAGCGTGCGAGGGCTTGTTTCAAGTCTTTAGGAACACCCACACCCTTTTCATACGCTAGACCTAAGTTACACATGGCCTCAGTATAACCGGCTTCTGCCCTGCGATTCAGATGGTCTATGAGGTTGGGATGATACTTGACTACATCATAACCAGGTATGTTTAATATAAAGTATGCATAGCTGTCTGTCAGTGGAGTTTCCTCTTCACATTTACGAAGCGATTTCCATTCTGAAACATTATTGCTTATAAAATCAAAGTGCATGAATTCACCTGAAGCAAATAATTTGACAATTTCGTCTTGTGCTTTTTCGTCATTAGCATTTGCACGACTAACCAGACTATTCAGGTATTCTGCATCGACTTTTGATAATTTATGTTTTGCAGAACTCTTAACTGTTGGAAGAGTAGGTGTTGAACATATCGCTGGCACCGTCGCCGACAGGGTCATGGCACAAGTAAGTAAGAGGTTACTAATCTTCATCTTTATACATCCTTATTTAATATTTATACGATATTTATCAATCATTACATTATATATAATATGTTTATTGAATATTTCAATGATTTATTGTTCGATTACATCATTTTTAATTGTAACCACCGCCTTATAAACCGGATCTAGCACGCATATGCCATTTCGTTGATCGGCACTATCCTTGATCTTGTTCTTTAGATGAACTATGGCTTGATCTAGTAGTTGATCGTGTGAATTCTCAACACTGTCCTTTAGGCGCAAAATTCTCATGGAATCATTCAAATCAGTTTTGCAGCTTTCAAGAATATTCTGCCAATCCTGATCTTCAAAAACCAACCCTTGATTGCTAAATGCTACACGATATTCGTCGCTCTTAATTTCTAAATTGCTCAGACAGGTCCTATGAGAATCTGCCATAATTTTCAGAAGCGTTTTAGCTTGGCCGAAGGTTTCGATTGACGCAAATCCTGGTTTCTCAACTAGCATTGAAGAAAGTTTATTGCACAAGTCTTTATGGCCAAGCAATCTGCTAGCGTTCCAAAAAACATAGGATAACAGTTGATCAGGAAGAGACTTCAAGTTTTCCTCTTCTCCAATAGCTTGATTGGTTTCATCTAGTAGCTGAACTTGAACTTTGCTCACATTTACATCGCCAATGGTTACGTACGCAAGATCGTCCAACACATATTGATGAAAATATGCGGGGGTAAATTGCTCTTTTATGACATCCGCAAAGTCAGCCATGGGTTTGAATACCGTCACCATGATAGGCTTTGTGTGTAAGTGATGTTCAAAAGCCGATAGCTGATTAACATAATCCATAAAACTGATACATGCTGACTGCCATATGGGAGCAATCATCTGAGTGCAAATTATCCCATATTTATTAGCATGGTAATGAAGTTGTGATATTGCTGATGAATGATCTGAGGCAAGCATAGTTGGTTGCTTAGGTTCAGGTAATTGACCATTTACTGGAAGCGTCCATTGCACCCCGTCTAGGCTTCTACCAGTTTGAATATAACGTCGATAGGCTTCGGCTGCATTTTTTGAAACACCATACCCATGATCAAAAGCACATCCAAGATAATATATGGCATCAGCATTACCTTTTTCAGCAGCTTTGCGCAAATACTTTACTGCCAGCTCATCATCTTTGCAAGCTTCACCCTTATCCCATAAGCTGGAGTATACCATACCCAGGTCTAAATAAGCGTCATCGCAACCCGATTTAACCGCTTGATTCAAATACTCCACAGCCGTCTTAAAGTCTTTATCAACAGACACACCTTTGCGGTAAAACCGACCGACCATCCATTGAGCATAGCCTACATCTTGGGCTGCTGCTTTCTTGTACCAATCGCAAGCTGATGTTAAATTCTGTTCAACACCTTTTCCCGTTTCATATCTAAATCCAACCTCAGCCTGGGACAGCCTATCGCCTTTTTGAGCTGCTATGAGATATTTGATAAATGCTTGAGCATCGTCAACGCCCTCGCATAGTTGAGCTAACATAGATATAGCCATGGCATTACCATACTGTTCAGCAATATTTAAGAGTCTAGCTGCTTCAGCTTTATTTATCTCAACCCCACAACCGTGTATGTGGAAATAAGCTAAGGAGCACAAAGAGCTAGTATGTCCTTTTTGGGCGGCGTAAGAATACCATTTCTTAGCTTCAATAAAGTCTTGTCCTACCCCTTGACCACCTTCATATAAAAGGCCCAACCTATACATTGCCAGGGGAAAACCCTTTTCAGCTGAAATACGAAAATGTTGAGCAGCTTCACTAAAATTACTTAGACTATAGAAACCCATAGCTAAGTTGAATGAAGCCCTTGCGGAGCCATTTTCTGCGGCCTTTAAATACCATATCTTAGATTGCTTTGCGTCTTTAGCAATACCTTTGCCTAACTCACAAGCAACGCCCATATTACACATGGCCTCAGCGTTACCGTCTTTTGCCCTTGCTGCGGAATGATTAATCATTTGAGTTACATCAAAACCAGGTATTCTGAGTGCGAATCGAATATATTGATCCATGAGCTCTTCATTGGCTTCATATTTTGCAAGCACAGTCCAGGCGTCGCGATTCAAGGATTTAAAATCTAAATGAATAAATTTATCGGCACAAAACGTTCTTATAATATCATCTTGAGCAGACTCGTCGCCAGAGTTTGCTTTTGCAAGCAATTCGTCCAAATGGTTAGCTGTAATTGTAGAAAAATAATCTTCCATATTTTTCTGTGTTAAATGGGTATGTTCTGATGAACTGATTGCGGGCAGGGCTGTTGACAATCCTAATGCAGCGGTGAATAAAATATGTCTAATTTTCATCACTTAAACCTTAATTATAAAATGTTACCATAGGACACTATGCCTTCGTACAATGTATATGGGTACCATATATTTGTATTTCAAGCACTTATTTTATATTTTTCAATCAATAGGTGCCTTATTTTTTTAATTATGACAGGTTAAATATAACTGTTTTTTTACTAGTATAATGCTCTAGCATGGCTTCCAGAGAGGCTTCACGACCTAAGCCTGACGACTTGACACCCCCGTAGGATAGCCCGGGTTGCACAACCACATTCTGATTCACTTGGACAAAGCCGGCTTGCAAGGCATGAACCCCTTTTAGAGCTTTGCTTAAGTTATTTGTCCAAATGGTAGCAGATAGTCCGTATTCCGAGTCATTGGCTTGTGCTATCACATCATCAAAATCAGTCCAAGGCATAAGAGCTGTCACAGGCCCAAAAATCTCTTCTTGGCACACTTGATGAGAATTGGGCAAACCTGTGAACAAGGTGGGTTGCACGAATAGGCCTTTGCTCAGCTTTGGATTGTCAGACAACTGCGAACACACATGGGCCGTGCCGTCTGCTTTGCCTATTTCAATGTACTTGAGGATCTTGGCATATTGACCTTGCGAAATCACAGAACCTATGTCCGTTGCCGGGTCCATGGGATCACCGATTTTAAGCGCATTTAACTTCTTCTTCATGGCAGCCAAGAATTGATCAAATATGGATTCGTGAACGAAAATGCGGCTTGCCGCCGTGCAGCTTTGGCCTTGACGGGTGAACCTCATACTGGTCAAAGCCCCATCTACTGCCTTTTGCAAATCTACATCTTCACAAACGATCATGGGGCTTTTGCCGCCTAGCTCGAGGGTTACAGGAATGAGTTTATGGGCAATGGATTGATAAATGGCCTTTCCTGTTTCCACTGATCCGGTAAATGTCACCTTGTTAACATGAGGATGCCGAACCAGCGCTTGACCAGCACCAGGACCATCGCCAGAGATTACGTTTAGGACTCCCGCAGGCAGGATTGTATTCATTAGCTCAGCCGCTCGTAACACTGTAAATGGCGCCTCCTCGGCTGATTTCATGACAACTGTATTGCCTGCCACGAGAGCGGGAGCCACTTTTAACGACATCAATAATAGAGGCACGTTCCAGGCTATGATAGCCCCTACTACACCTAAAGGTTCACGGATTGTCAGGGTCAGCATTTTGTCGCTGTAAGGTACGGTTTCGCCTTTCAACTCTAACCCGAGGCCGCCATAGAAACGAAAGGTATTGGCAAAGATCTTGGTTTCCACCTGACTTTCTGTGCGCAATGCTTTGCCTGTTTCCAGAGTCATGAGTTGTGCTAACTCATCTCCATGGGCCTCCAACAAGTCTGCACATTGAGCTACCAAATGACCTCGTTTTGATGCATCCATGTGCCGCCATTCTAGCTGAGCTTTTCTGGCTGTCTCGACAGCAAAATCCACATCAGCCTCATGAGCCTCAGCCGCCTGGCCTATGATCTCCATTGTCGCCGGATTGAGGATAGGAAAACTCTTCTTACTAAGCGGGGATACTAACTTACCGCCAATGAGTAATTTGTTATTGAGATGAGCCACCAACGCTTGTGGGCTTGAAAACTGGGACATACAACCTCCTGATCGTTTCTGAATTATATGCATAATATCGCCTGGAGGTATATAAATGTAAAGGGCACTTCTTAATTAATTAAAGTTTTTATTTTTTATTAATCATTATGTTATATTCTATATATATTCAACATTGCAAAAATGCTAAATAGGGGTAGAAAAAATGAAAATATGGCGTATTGTTGTTCCAACATTTGCACTCGGAATTGTCTTGTGCTCATCATCACAAGCGTCATACCAGGAGCGTATTGACGGAATGAGAAAGGCATACGAGAAAAATAGTCAAATAGTTGCAGATAAGCTCGTTCCGTTTTTTAACACAACTCGACCGAAGGGTGTTAATTATAAAGTTTTATACTTAGACCCTCTATTTGAATTAGCCCAAAGCACATCCGATAACATATTGAACGCTAATGATGCTTGCACTAAAAATGATAAATCCTGCGATGCAAAATTAACACTGGCTGAAGACAAATCAACAGAATTTAAAACCTTGGTTCGTCAATATCGCATCATGTATTTAGAAGATGTCTTTTTGGAACAGAAAAGAATCCTTGACGGTGAACTCGTCAATTTGCCTTCAGATAAGAAAGAAAAAGCTCAAAAAGATGCGGCAGCATTCCAAAAAAGCACCGAAGAAGCCGCTGCGGAATGCAAAGATACTGGTGCCAAAAACGACAATAATTGCGATCTACACATAATTTCAGCCGAAACCGGCGCCACTAACTTAACTAAACTACTTGAGGATCTTAAAGTGGAGAATACAGCTCAAACCCGTCCTCGTTCTGATGCTAAGCCACCTAAGCCAAATCCATCTCTTATGGAAGAGTCCCCACCAAGTGGTCCGCCTGCCATAACAGTCACTCCTGAGCAGCAGGGGCCGCAATAATATGATCGACCAGGCTCATTGGTAAACAATGAGTCTGGTTGTCCTTTCCACTTTAATTGAAAAAAACTGTGACTAAGCCCTCCTACAAAAACAATTTCATTCAACAATTCACATACCTGTTGACAGCTTCGCTTGAGAAATGTATCCATGTAAGTGTCCTTGGCGGGGTAGCTCAGCTGGTTAGAGCAACGGAATCATAATCCGTGGGTCGGGGGTTCGAGTCCCTTCCCCGCTACCATTCATTACTCAAGTTATAAAACACCAGACAATCCCACAACCGTCATCCAGAGTGCACCTCCGCGTAGCGGAGGAAGCGAAGGATCCAGCGAATGTGTGCGAGAGCATGCGAGCTCCGTATTAAAGTACGATCGAGTTCGCTTGCGCTCACACTCTTGCGCTGGATCCCACGCAGCAACGCTTCGCTTATGCTGCTCTGGATGACGGTATTTGCTGACTGTTTACTTTAATTAATCCCTAAAGTTTTCAGAACATTTTCTACCATGGCCTTTGTGGCACGCTTTATTAGCCAGGCTTGAGCTAACCCTTCTTTAACGGCCACTTCGTTAATAGCCATGTCTGAGCTCATCATGATAATAGGGATATGAGCCATTGTTTCATTGGCGCGGCAGTGGGCTATAAACTCAAAACCATTCATTCCTGGCATATTATAGTCTAAGAAGATGGCATCCACACTTTGCTTTTCCAAGACTTTCAGTCCCTGTTCACCACTGTCTGCCAGCAAGGTATACACACCTAATTGTAAAAAGATCTGATAAAAATGTTCTCGATTACGAAGAACATCATCGATTACGAGTACACTTATGGTCACGGCTTTATCATTCCTTCTATTTTGCTAATTATGTGTGTTTGATCGCCTTTGATGAGCAAAGTTTTTACTTTGGACGTTTCTCCTTGAATTACGCACATATCACTTTTCGGTAGCTTTAGCATTTTAGCCAATAAATTGATGACCGCTTTATTGGCCTTTCCTTCTTCAGGCACAGCCGTCACCAATATCTTAACTGCCGTTTGGTTGTCGGAAACCGCCTCTACGCCTCGTATTAGGTTTGCGGAAGCCTTAGGAGATACCTTTATAAACAGCTTTATGCCGTCTGATGTTTTTTCGTAGATCATGTGCAATTGTATATCACGGACCACAACACAATAACAACTAGTTTTTAAGTAATGTTAACGTTTTGTTAGTAATAAACTTTACTATACAATCTATATATATGTTATTATTTAGATATATAGTTTTGATAATCTTTCTAATAATAAATCAGGATAATTTATATGTATAAGTTTAAAAATGCAAGATTGGTACTAGCTATCATATCCCCCTTAGCCTTAACAGGCTGCGTTGGATATGTAGCTGATGATGGCTATTACTATGACGACACTTATACGGGGGTGTATGTTCCACCAATTGTACCGTTTATAGGCATTGGTGGAGATTGGGATGATGACTGGCACGGCGGCGGCGGCTGGTATGGTGGACGCTGGCATGGCGACCGTTACCCTGGCATTGACGGAAGACCTGGTTACCCTGGTGGTCCCGGCATTGGAAGGCCTGGTCGTCCTGGTGGCCCTGGTATTGGAGGACCTGGTCGTCCTGGTGGCCCTGGTATGGGCGGAAGGCCCGGTGGTGGACGACCTGGCGGAGGCGTTGGCATAGGCGGCGGTGGCCGCCCTGGTGGAGGTGCTGGCATAGGCGGCGGTGGCCGTGGCGGTGGCCTTGGTGGTGGCC
>JBGSQK010000014.1:0-6532 GCA_041738135.1 Alphaproteobacteria bacterium | reverse complement strand
ATGCGTTAGAAAATATTCATACGACGAAAGATTTAAGCCAATTGCTGCCGTTCAACTTCAAACCCGCCCTGAATAAGGCATCCGCTGCTCTAGCAAGCTAATTGTATACCGCAGGGGTGGGGTTGTTTATACGCTCACATACCTATTACTTTATGTGTTGATTTATTTGCCTTTATTAGGTATTGTCCCGTCACATTCAGGAAAATTAATGGAATCTTATTTTGATTAAATACGCTACGATTATAATCGGAATTTTACTCTGCTTTGAAGCTGGCGCCTCAAATCCTGCTGACGATCTAGTCTTGCAGAGTCAGGCTCACCAGGAAGAAATTGCAGAGTTAGAAGAAAAGATAAGACTAGAACAAAAAGTCATAGACACAGAACGTTCCAAGCTGCAAAAAACCTCCGCGAGCATTAAAAGGGATACCGGTGAATCGGCTGATAATCCTTTTGCGAGGAACGCAATTGAAGTATTTCTGAAAATGACAACAACCATCCAACAGGAAAACATAGCAAAATATCAAAAACAGTTGGAAGCTCTTAGATCTGGAACGCAGATTGAAGACCCATATGAAGTACAACCGGTTCAATATGGGGAATGGCCAAAATAGACATGTAACGTGGCGGCAGGGAAGAAAAATATCGACCCTTCCGCAACTGTAATCAAAACTACCCCGGGAATGTACTTCCCCGGGATTGTTTTTTTGATGATCAGTAAGATTAACTCTACAAAACCCCAACAATACTCATATAAACATTAATATATGCGGAGATAAATTAGCGATGTTTAGTCTTATAAAGAAGCTTACAACAACTGCGAGTCTTGTGGCGTTATGTTCAGGGCAATTTGCGTTTGGGTCTGATAACAAAATACAAGATGAAGAACCCCGACTGCTCGCACTTGATATCCGCCCTGCTCAAGATCTTCAGGCCTATGCTTCTCGCACCATGCCCCGTAAGCAAGAGTTGATTCAAAATCATGTGCTACCCTTACTCGCAGCTTTTGGGATTCCGACTGGCGAAAATTACTTGGGCCCACATGTGGTTCATGATTTTGAAGAGTTTGAAGACCCATCTCTTATCCCTGTTATATGCGATGCACTTACATCTTATTACGCGTCCTATGACAAACCCAATTATGCTTTTATGATGTGGAGCATCCCGGGGGCCTTTGGGAAATTAAAGACTAGGGAAATGATAGAGGCCGTTTGTGCCGCTTTCAAAATGAATGATGAAGGAGGGCCTCTGACTAAAGAAAGCCGCCTTACTTTGTTTTCAACCGAAATGTATTTATATGAGATTGTTGGTATTATTGAGGCCTTCGGTAAACTCCAAGATAGTCAAAAAGTAAGATGGGTTGGCGAAGCAATGAAGACCTTTAGGACTTTTTTGTTTACTCCCGCGCGGGGAAGAGAGCGCGATACTCAGTTTATGATTGATCCTGGGCATCGGGAAGAAGGACTTCATAGCCTGACCAGTAATGCTCTCTTTGCAGATGTTCACGCGTTTCTGCAAAGCAATACTGATATGTTCTTTCCAAGTGAAATGCCTGGAATCCAAAGATCTTCTTTCATTGCGGCGTTCTGTAATCTTAAAGACAAGCGGTATCTCGAGGCGATTAAGGGTGTTATACACTCTTTAGATCTATTCAAATCCGCCAGGGATGCAACTTGGGGTCCCGACCTGATAAAGAAGTTAGGGGCCATCGAAGATATATCCACGTTGACTGCAAAGTGCGAAGCTATCAAGCCATACAAACAAGCTCTGATGGACTACTTACAGCCACGGATGCCTGAAATTTTCTTCGAACATGTCGCTTGTAAATTGTTGAAATTAGAAAATGAGGCAACCATAAAAGATGTCTGCGAAGGGGTTATAAAGAACGTTGGCACGTTGCTGGGATTATGTCGTAATCCTAGTTGGGGCTTCTTAGATATGGATTCAAATGATAAATCCAAGATTATCAATGGTCTCATAAAACTAAAAAACAGCGCTACCATTAAGGAAGTCTGTGAGGCAATTGCATCTCTTGGAGATTTTACGCCCATATCAATTCCCGTGAATGCCGCGACAACGATCGGCGATTTCAAACAAGCATTGCTTGCCCATGAAGTTGCATGTTCCTTTGTAAAAAAATACCGGGAAGATCGCAGGACATCTATTATTGAAGCTCTACTGGAGCTTAAAAGTGCTGAGCAAATCCGTGCTGTATATCAGACCCTTAAGACCCATGCGTCCGAGTATCTAGATGACCCGGAGCAATATGAATTAATGATCGCCCTGATATCGTTGAAGGAAGAGAGTCTTATTGCGACCGTGTGTGAGGGTATACGTACTTTATCGCTCTCCCCTGACGGACGCCATGGTTGGTTTTTTGGGAGAGAGAAACTCATTATGGAAATCTCCTCCGGCATTTCTTTATCAGGACGTGGACTCGAAGCTTATCCTGATGGGGTTAGGGCTACTTTTCTTTCCATCACAGCTTATGGAAATTCGTTACTGCCAGCGGATTTACCGAGCAGTGATGGGTACAATTTTGTAAGACCCCTGATCCAGATGAATGATGAAGGGGCCATCTACCGGGCATGTGAAGCTATCGTAGATTATACAAAGTCAGGCGATCCGGCGACCAATGGAATTATAAGTTGGCCACAGCTGTTGGCGCTTAAAGATCTCCCAGTAATGTCTCGTATGCGCGATGCAGTAAGGCCTGTGGCTGATTTACTGAAGGCGTCGCAGCTTGATAAGGAGACTCTGAGAAAAGTCATGGTAATCCCTGTAGAACTCAACGGACATCTTGAGTCTATTCGTGTCGCTTTGCGCTCATTTTTCAGCACTTTGTCAACGGTAGGTGTTTCCGCGCCCAAGCTTATACAAAGTTTAGAAGATGCTTTGATAAAAGCGAAAAAAATAGCTAAGTCTTGCGTCAGAACTCTGAAAGATTTTGAAGAAAATCCTGAATACGGTAAGGAAGCGAGTAAGAGAGACTGTCAAGACATTTTTTTCCTCATGGATCATGCCATGAGTGGTTCAACGCAAGCCGCAGTTGAAGCTTTCACTCGTGCTAGTGTAAATCCCGCATTGAGTCAGGATGATAGAATCCAATTAACAGATAGTCTTGGTAAATTGGTGGCCAGTGCATCTGCATTGAGGGCGGCATTCGAACCAAAAGCTCGCTATCTCTATTCGGATTATGCGAACAGAAAAGATGCTGTGCAGAGTGATTTTAAGGCATATACGGCGGCGGCTATCTTGCTGGAACACCAGCTGCAGTGGCCTTCAAAGTAAGCGACATCGACTATTAGTTTAGGGGGCTAGAGTCCCCCTAAACGCTTCTATAATCCTCACCCTTTTTAGGACTGAGAATAGAATTTGAGACCAAACCTCTACTTAACGCTGAGTATGCCATTCCGCAATCGCATGGTTGTGGGCAGCTTTAAGTTCGACGCGTATTGTCATCTAGCAATTTTAATGCGAGTTAGAATAGGCAAGTGATCAGAACCCACATGTGGACAAACTTCTTGATTAATAGCATGTATGTTATCGGAAACAAGTAGATGGTCGAGAGGAATCCTCAGAAAGAATGGTACAAAAGTTGGCCAGCTTCCTTGAATTCTTTGGCCTTGCATTGAATTTGTAAGCCCTGAATTTTTCAGCAATTCTGCAAAATAAGGTGAGTACGGTGTGGTGTTGAGGTCGCCTATAAGAATTTTATTGCCATCAGGAATATTAAAAACGACCTGCGATATCTCTTCTAATTCCTGTTTTCTTATGTTCATAGAGCGGTCTCCAGCGGGGGAGAAAGCATGAAATTCAATTAGGGTAAAGGGAATGCTGTTTTTAAGCGTTTTGAAATCCGCAACTGTATACTGGTTGAAACTTTTTCCTAATTTCTTTCTTTGTACATTAGAAAAAGGTATCCTGCTGTACAAAAGCATCCCAAATGCCCCATGCTCTGATGCATCAAACGTATAGGTATATTTATCTTTTAAAGACCTTAATTTATCAGCTAGCTCTGGGGTTGCCTCTTGAATAACGACAATATCAGGGTATTCCTTCTCTTCTATGTAATTCAGCACTTCTTTTACATCATCCATATAACACCATATGTTTAACTGAAGAATGGACACTTCATCTCCCTGGTTGATATTTTTTGGCTCGCTTGCAGGAAGCAATAGAGGCATCCATTGGTATGCGGTTACTATTAATGTCGTTAAGGACAGTGCTATAAATATTTTATTGTTATAAAAAACGTAAAGGGAGAAATAAATAGAACTTATCATAAAAAAGAATAAGGCAAAATGACTTGCGAGCTCGGAATAACCGTTGGGCTTCATTTGATAGACATACCCTATAACCCCCGTAAAAATGAGGAAAGATAGATTAAAAGTAATAACAGCAATCATTTTCACCTGGTAAGCTCCTTCAGCAATCTTTAGTCGGCATACTATTCCAATAAACATTAATAATCAAAGTTTAATACAATTGTCTATAGCACACCCCTAAATCAGGCAGTTCTGACATATAACAGACAGAGGTAAAAACACTCCCCTTTTTCATCCTTCAAAAAATTAGTCAAAACAAGCTTTAAGTTCCGTATAGACATGGTTGTGGGGCAGTTATAGTAAAGTTAAACCGCGGTTGGGCAAATCGTATTCGCTTCATGAAAAGCACTCTTGCTTATGTGCAATTAAGACCCAACGAGCTGCAGAATATTTTCCTTTGCCTTATCAATGGCCATTGGAGCATCCTTTCTGATTTCAGGGGTATCTCTCGTCAGCCCGACATACTGGGCAAAAACGATTTTCTCCCGGCCTTTTTCAACCCATCCGATAAACCATCTATTGCAACCTGTGCCCCCGCCTGTTTTACCATATAACTTCCATCCATCCCACTGGATTGGCTTGCCATCCTCATCTTTTTTTACCATAATCTCCAACGTCTTCGCTTGCGCCTCAGAAGATACAGAAAGTTTGCCAGCGAGCAGTTTCTCAAGGAATTCTACTTGCTCCCGCGGTGAGATCTTAAGGGATGTTTCTAACCAAGCATTCAATAGGCCATCGTCTTTGCCAGGAGTGCCGGAAATATCCTTATTTCCATAATTAAGTTTGTTCACATAGGCTTGGAATTTTTTCTTTCCAAGACGTTGCGTAATTTGGTGGGAAAACCAGAGAACTGAATTCTGAATAAAAGTTGCAGGTGTGTGCTCTCCGAGCCAACCATACTTAACGGCCATCTCGGGATTATACCAACTTTGAAAGTTGTCTTGATACTCTTCCTTAAATACCCACTTGGGGGAATTTTTATCAATTAAAATGCCCGCATCAAATCCCATCAGGACCAAAGCAACTTTAAAAGTTGAACAAGGAGGGCTTTGAGCATCACAATTCCCTTGTGTTCTAAGGATTGAACCATTCTTTTTTGCTATGAAAGCTGTGTTTATAGGTGTTGATGCAGCGGCATCACTTGTAAGATTTAAGCCTAGCGCGGCGAGGGTTATAATAAGAAACTTTTTCATTTTATTTTCCATATTAATCTTATCCAATATCGTAAACATTTTAGACTTTTCTTTTCATTCAGACAAAAAAGATAATTAGCCGAATAAGCACTTAAGATCAAGATATTTCATCAGGCAGAACTGCCCTATGAATTCTGACAAATATATTGATGAATCTAAGACTTTTTCCATCTAATTGTACGTACTCGTAAAGTTAATTTGTAAGGTAGGTTGTTTAAGTCATGAGTAATTCACGTCTTTTCCTTACACCCGCATCATTCATATTGCTGGATCCAAAGGCAACAAACTGCCCTGCACTCAAGGTCGCTAGACTCGCGATAATTGCTAACTTCTTCGAAAACTTAATCATTTCTAATAATTTCCACATATATAAATAACCTTTATGCACGGCTTCTAACTCATATAAGCCTGATTTATTTTATGCAAGGTTTTTTGATAAAAAAGGGTTAACTTATTGCCTGGGTCTCTATAACAGGTGCTATTGATACACTATTAACAGGAAAACCAAAGCACAAAAAACTTTCAAGGTATGCTTCTATGTGGACATCCCGAAACTAGGACTAAATGCATCTTTGTTGAACTTATTCCAGGGGACAAAGCCAATGTCTTGCCAGACGGTAAGCTGCTTCTGGGTCCCATGCACATCCGTGAGTGCCGTGTAGCCAGTTATACATTTGCTGTCTTATGGCGGCTTTGTTTCCTTGTTGGATGAGGCCTTCAAGATAGGCTTTTGCCCTTATGTGATTTTTTATGTATCCGTTATCTCGTAAGCGGTTAAACAACCACACCCCTTCACTGCAACTTTAGCTCGTTACCACAGCGGATGCCTTATTTAGGGCGGGTTTGAAGTTAAAAGGTAGTAGCTGACTTAAATCGTAAGCGGTAAAACAACCCCACCCCTGCGGTATAAATTTAGCTTGCTACCGCTGCAGACCCCTTATTCAGGGCGGGTTTGAAGTTGAACGGCAGCAGCTGGCTTAAATCTTTCGTCGTATGAATATTTTCTAACGCATG
>JBGSQK010000013.1:0-1571 GCA_041738135.1 Alphaproteobacteria bacterium | reverse complement strand
TCGTCTTTCTGATCCACACCTGCCGGATTAATCCCGACTTTTGCCTCAACGCTCACTACCATGGCTCTTTACCACAGCAGCTTGAGGTGGTTTGATACCAACGCCTTGAACGCCGATATCGGAGGGCCAACCCCCATCTCTTTAAGAGCTTACGCTCTGTCTATAGTTAAATCATTCGATTCTCCTTTAAACTTTTGCTCTATGGCACACCCCTTATTCGCATGAAATAGGGAGTTTTCCAAACCTACCTAAACGAACCAGCCCCAACGGAAAAGGAAGTGAAATTGATCCTCTCACAGTTGTTGGACAATGCTATGGATACGAAAACCTTTGCGACAATGCGGAATTACATTCGAAAATGGGCCGCCTGGACCAGGTTAGGTTTAGCGACAATTGAAGATTTTGGAATTTGTGTCCAGACTCTTCTGCCAAGCATCCATTCGTGCTGGAGGCCTACACCTGAGGTTTTTTCCTCGGCCCTTGTCTTTAATACCTAATTTTGGTTTTTCAAAAATAAGCACGAAACCCACACAGCGCACCACTCCACCCAAACGCCCGCGCCACCCGCCCACGCCGCACCACTTTTTTGCCAATTTTCGAAAAGATTCTTTTCCGACAGCTGCTTCATCGACTCTGTCACAAGATAATCAAACGAGAACGGATCCGCGAAGTTTCCCATACGCCAAAACATGCCAATCGGTGCTTTAGATTTATCCCAATTCGACAGGATCTTTGCAAAAGGATGATCAGGATTCGAATGAATAGCTTGCTCCACCACATGGAACGGACACGTTAGAAACACCAGCCTGTCTTCGTTCTCGCCCCTGACTTTGAAAAATTCTTCCATGCTGGTGGTTATACGAAGAGATTGACTCCTATTGCCACATTTGGACAGATCAAAGGTTCCGCAAAATGGATTAACAAGATCGGAAAACTTTAACTCAACAACAGCTCCGCCAGCTACAGGTGTGTAACGTAAAATCCCGTTCTTAAATCGTCTCAGATTTTCGTTCTCCTCGTATATCTTCACGCATTGTTGCTTGAAGTTATTCGCGCCGGGATTATTAGGGTCTTGTGGGATACCTCTTGTATCATGCATGACAGCATTCAACTTCTGGCAAACAGGTGCAAAATGATCGGGGTGGGTTTCTTCACTGGCTTTCGCTAGTATGTTTTTCCAGATATCATTGGGTATAGCGTTCACTAGGTCATTATTATATGCTGCAGTATTAGCAAGCATAATGGTCCCGGGCTCCATAATATTATTGCCATTGGACCCAAAGGCATGGTCTCCCGAATATAACGCCACAAGACTTGCAGCAATTGCGATCTTCTTTGTAAACTTAAACATCGGTAACAATCTCCATCCATATCAAAAACGCCGTCATGAACGGCTTACTACAATACATATAAGGCTGAATTTTGTTTATGCGTAAGCGGTAAAACAACCCCACCCCTGCGGTATAAATTTAGCTTGCTACCGCTGCAGACCCCTTATTCAGGGCGGGTTTGAAGTTGAACGGCAGCAGCTGGCTTAAATCTTTCGTCGTATGAATATTTTCTAACGCATG
>JBGSQK010000004.1:0-2336 GCA_041738135.1 Alphaproteobacteria bacterium | reverse complement strand
GCCCGCAGTTCACTCGCGGGCGGGACGTAATGAAGTCAGAAAGCTGGATTGACACAAAGTTCTGGACAGACTCTTACTCCTGACACAAACCTATTGACAGACCCTAACTATCACAAGGTAAATCGACATGACTAGATGAATGGAGGTAGGAATCAAGAAAACGGAAATTCGAGAGCCTACTTGACCCCGTCCGCCTTAGAGGTTATGTTAGCTGGCTGGATTAGTATTGTCAGATATTGAACTAGAAGAATTAGGAAGAACCTTTTTCTTTTCATCCTCTTTCTTTTCCAGTTCAGCCAGTTGCGTTTGCAGACTGATAATTTTCTGATTTATTTCTTCTGACTCTCTTTCAACCTTTTCTTTACCATTATCAAGCCGTTCAATAAACTCTTGGTAAGACTTCAAGCTATTTTTTGCAATCTGACATTGCTGAATAAGTTCACGAATTTGTTGAATCTTTTGTTCTTCTTGCTCAACTTGGCTCAAATCCTCATCATGTTCTCTCCAGGTTTGCTGTTGACGTTCCAGAAATCTTGTAACATCATCATATTCTCGCCAAGCACGAATAAACTGAATGCCACTTGCAGAAGTGCCAAGAATATCTCGAATACTGCTTTCTTCTTCTGAAGGACAACATATTATTCTGATGTCATCATGGCTAAAGATAAAGCCGCTTTCATTCGTTGCCCTCCACTCACGTTCCCACATATATCCTTGTCGAGACTCATTCTCTAATAGAGGAAATAAAAGAGGATAAATACTTTCGACTAAGCTGATTAAACGATTGTTCAGATTTTCATCATCACTTAGTTGGTTCTCCTGAATATGGTTATACAAATAGATTATTTGTCTAGTTAGAGCGTTTTCTGTATATGTAGCAGGTCTTACCCCTTTATCAACTAAGTTTGTCTTATCAAAGCCCAGCCCAAATCTTTGATCAGTTTGCCATCGTGGAAAGCTACGATAACGAAAAAAATCAAGCGCAAATGTTGGCGACTCTGTAAAGCAAACAACTTTTGCTGTATATGCACTTCTCGAATGTTCAGGAACAGCAGCCCGAAGAAACCCGCATCCCTCTTCTACCTCTGTAGGTGCATTTTCGCCTCTAAGTATATTAAAAATTTGATTTTTACCCGTCATATGTACCAAGAATGGAGACATATCAGGTTTTTCAACTGGTGTAAGCTGGAACGTTGGTGTGCCAATCTCATAATCCTTCCAGAATACGCCCGAACTTGGTGGGGGTAAAGGCATCTTTTTTAAGACCTATAGATTTAATACGGTAGCAAGCTAACGACCCCGTTCACCCGCCGCTAGTGACCTTTTGGACTCACCAACCAACTTTATACGGTCGGTGTGCAACGGGATTGTTATACGTCTTATTGTTACTAGGCTATAAAACACTACACTCTTGATGTCACACGATAAGGTTGCTCTCTTCCTTTAAAAAAGTTAAGACTCGCTGATAGCTTGGTTTTCTGTAGGTCACAGTAGTATTATTTCTCCCCTGTGCTTTATACCGCATTTCTCTTTCCCTTACTTCTTCTTGTTTAAGAGTCTCAAATAGCCATTCAAATTCCTGGTAAAATGTCGGATCATTGTTTTCAATTCTACGAAGCTCCTCTAAGAAATTGATTTTATTGGGGGGGAACTCAGTTAAAGCAAAATGATACCGTTCAATTATCCAAAAGAAGTGATTCCAAACAATCCCTTTATCTACTAATCCTCTACGAGTAAAATATCCAAGATCTTCAAAAAACTCTAAAATCGCACAAGTGGTAGGGATCATTCTTTCAACGTTTGGTTTTGGCTTTTGTAACTCCGTAAAAAGAGCAGTGGCAAATTCCTTTCGTTGCAGTTTCATATCTTCAAAACGATTCGCTAACGTTGATGCTAGATTCATCGCATTATACAATCGCGCATCTTTTATAGTTTGATGTGCTACCCACCATGCTGCAACTGCTATTAATGAACTTGCAAAGGTTGAAATTGAAGCTAAAGTCTCCCAACTCGGTAATTTCATGAGTAATATTATTTGGTCTTCAATCTATTTAAGGGCATCTAGCTATCCTGAAACTATCTCTTCAACTTGGATTTTTTAATGGTTTCTAGCTACTCCGTACGAAACATATTTTAGAACTCAGCTCCTTGGAAGCAATTTCTAGGTAACAATCTACACCTTAAACTCAGCCGTATAACTTGTTTTTAGACGGAACTAGCCTCCTTAAATCTGTATAAACCCCCACTCTAGGAGAGTTATGCAGATCTCGATCCGCCCTAATCACCCTGTACGAGATGTTATGCAGATCCCAACTCTGCCTAAACGCCCAAACGGG
>JBGSQK010000009.1:0-55005 GCA_041738135.1 Alphaproteobacteria bacterium | reverse complement strand
GTTTCCAGCCACTTCGTTATAGCTGAATGAGCCATAAGCTGTATAAGTGTACTCAACACCCATTGACATACGGTCTGACAAAGCAACGTCCATACCGGCACCGATTAGGAAACCAGTTACGTTCTTGCTTTTCTTTCCTGTACCATTGTTTTGGTTGTAGGACTTAGACTTCCACTTACCAAATGCAACGCCTGGCTTGATGTAAGCAAGAACATTGTTATTGGCACCCAGAGTCATACCCAAGCGTGTGCTGATATCCCAAACACCTGTGAGCTTTGATGAACGAGTGAACTCGCCAGCCAAAGCAAGTGTCTTGTGCTTACCTTGCAAGCTTGAGAAATTGTAGTTAGTCTCGAGCCCTGCATAGAAACGATTGAACAGCCAACCGTATCCCATACCTAAACCACCTGTGAAACCTGTACCACCAACATCAGATGATGCTGAAGCACGGTTACGGTTAGTCATCTTTTGCTTAACAGATGTGTCCTGCGCATTAACACCCAATTGACCACCAAGCAAGAAGCCGGAGAACGGATTCATCTTAGCAACAGGAGCTGGCTCAGGAGCGGGAGCAGGCATAGGCGCTGGTCCAGCGTTAGCAAGAACATGAGCGCTGCTTGATAGCAGAGCTAACGTTGTTAGTGTAATTAGTTTTTTCATTTTTGTTTCCTTTAGTTATAGTTTTATCTAATGATTAAACAGTTCTGTTTACAAGATAGTGAACAAGGTCTGTTAATGTTACGTTTTGTTGAGACAACTGAACCTGACCAGGGGCAGCAACAAAAAGAGCTCCACCTTTGGCGTAAGCTGAAGGACGAGCAGTGGTTGCCAAAAGGCTTCTCATTGTCACGCCTACGCTACCGCCAGTGTTGTCATCCAAAATGTTCCACAAGATTCTAACATCATTGTCAACGAGTGCAGTTATGTTTGTTGCTGTTGCAGTTGTATCAGACTTATAGATGTCTCCGTCACGACCATTAACTGCAGCACCGTTAGCAGGCATATCAGCATACATAGCTAAATAGGATGCTGGACTTCCCACCAAACCAACATCTGGTGCAACAGGCACATCAATGTTCACAGGAGATAGTAAATCATCGAGCACTTCATTAACATCATTGTTAGCATCTAATGTTCCTAGTTTGCCAGCCAATGTATCCAGATCTTCACCTAAATCAGCATTTACTTCTTGAAGTGTTCTGCCGTTAGCAATGTCATCAAAAAATTCTTGCGTTCCAGCAGGAGTCGTATTTTGATAACCAGCTATGCCTGCAGCTGTCTGAAAGAAATCCGCATCTGAAGCATTAGCTTCGAAGCATAGGCACAAAGCAGAAGTGGCCAATAGGCCCTTGTATAGATTTGTCAGTTTCATTTTTTTTCCCTTATTTAAGTTACAATCTCCGCGCACCTTAACCCTTGACCCAGATCATAGATCTTTGCCGATATATAGGTACACGTCGTATTAAACAATTTATATAAAATTAGAATCAAACACAATCTTAAGTGGGTGACCTAATCACTATTTATCAAGTTGTGGCAAAAATGTTACATACGTGTATAGCCATACCCCCTACACCCGTCATTGCGAGCCCTTCTTGGGGCTTAGCAATCCACTTTGGTGTAACCGAGCATGCACTAATTTGTTGTGGTTAAAGGGATTGCCACGCCCCAAGAGGGGCTCGCAATGACGAGAATGAGACCTGGATTATAGGATATTCCTTATAATTTAAAGAAATGATATAGGAAATATCTGATAAATATCATTAAGATTAAACAATTTATACAGCACTACCCCTTACATAAGCATCCGTAAGAGCAGTAAAATCCGCCACCGAGAGCTCCTCAGCACGGGCCGTAGGTTCGATATGAATGGATTTTAGAACCGCGCCCAGATCGTCAAACTTTAACTCACGCAAGTTACTGCGTAACATTTTTCGGCGTTGAGCAAAGGCTACTTTGACCACATGCTCCAGTGCTGAAAAATATTCAGGAGTGAGAATTTCGGGCTTAGGTTTTAGCTGCACCACAGATGAAGTAACTTTCGGGGCAGGGTAGAATGCTTCGGGGGGAAGATCAAATAAATGCCCCACATAGGCACATTTTTGCGTCATAACACTTAAACGGCTATAATCAGAAGAGCGAGGAGCAGCTTTAAGCCTATCGGCCACTTCTTTTTGGAACATCAGCGTAAGACTTTCATATGCGTGAATTTCTTTCAGCCAATTGAACAAAAGTGGCGTTGCCACATTATAAGGCAGATTGGCAACTATTTTACGGGGCCCCTCCCCCAATTCAGCACAGTTCACTTTAAGCGCGTCTTGCGATAAAACCGTAAGCCGCCCTTCGGCAGCTCTTTCCAACTCGGCCAAAGCGGAAAGACAGCGGGTATCCAATTCAATGGCAATCACATGCTTAGCTCCGGCATTAAGAAGGCTTCGAGTTAAGCCACCCGGCCCTGGTCCTATTTCGATCACCGTACAATGCTCCAATGGCCCCGCCAAACGGGCTATTTTGTCCGTAATGTTTTGATCCAATAAAAAGTTCTGACCAAAACGTTTGTCAGGCCATAGCTCGTATTTTTTGAGGGTATCTTTGAGGGATAGGAGGTTATCTAGGTTCATGATGGGGTGGGTATCCTGTTACGGTCGCGTCAAAAATACAGCTTGTTCCCCAACTAAATGCACTTTGCCATTAAGTTAAGGGAATGAGACTCCCCACTCCCGTCATTGCGAGCCCCTCTTGGGGCGTGGCAATTTACTTTTGCGGCCGCAAACTTGAGTGCAAACGGCTACACCAAAGTGGATTGCCACGCCCCAAGAGGGGCTCGCAATGACGAAGAGCGGGGCAGCAGCCATAAAAAAACTGCCCTGGAAACCTCCAGAGCAGTTTTTCATTACATACTCTAAGGTAAACCTTATTGAATGTTAGCAATCGCTACACGGTTTTGTGCATTTGTAGCTTCTGATGTATCCTGACCAGCTGGAAGCTTGTCTTTACCATAGCTAACTGTGTTGATGTTCTGTACAGAAGCACCCTTGGCCTGAAGAGCCTTCTTCGCAGCAGTTGCACGGCGTTCACCCAATGCTAGGTTATACTCACGTGTACCACGAGCGTCACAGTTACCTTCAACTGTTAGGCTTGGTTGTGGGTATTTCTTTGTCCACTCAGCAACTGAATTCAAGTTGTTTTCTGCTTCCGCATCAATGCTAGCTTTATCCAGAGCAAAGAACGCCTTATTATTTACATTGCGGTTGAAATCTTCCACTGATCCTGGGATCGCTTGGGCATCCGCCATGTTGTTAGCACCGTCATTGTTTGACGAACAAGCCGCCAAAAGTACTGTTCCCGTAAGAACACTTATCATCTTAAAGTTCATTTTATTTCCTCATAAATTTTATGTCGACAACGAAGAGCCTACCTTTAAGTCGTTCAGATTCCACAAAAAACCGTCGCAACCTCATGGGCCAGGCCTGAAGCTTCCCAAATACATTAGACTCTTTCTGCTAAGGAATCAAGGGCGACCATGCAGCAGATATAATATTTTCGTTATTAGGGGTAGGAACCTCCCGTTCGAAATGACCGGTTAGGTCAATTTGCACCAAACGAGCTTTGTTAAACTGACCTTTTTGCGGGTAGGATTGCTTGGTGAAAATCAGCATCCGCCCATTGGGCGACCAGCTGGGTTCTTCAACTAAATAGCCCCTTGAGAGCAATCTTTCGCCCGAACCATCCAACTTCATAACGCCAATATAAAACTCGCCGCCTTCCTTTTTGGTAAAGGCAATAAGATCTCCACGGGGCGACCAAACAGGTGTGGCATATATGCCACCGCCGAAGCTTATGCGACGCTGGTTAGTGCCATCCGCATTCATCACATAGAGCTGCTGAGAACCGCCCCTGTCTGAGTTGTAGACAATTTGCCGTCCATCAGGTGAGGGACAAGGGGATGTATCAATCCAAGGACCTTGCGTTAGACGCCTTACAATCTGGCTTCTGATATTCATAGCGAAAATTGCGGAGTTACCCTTCTCGCTCATACTCATCAACACGGTTTCGGAATCCGGCATAAAGCGTGGAGCAAAAGTCATGCTGTTGAAATTACCAAGTCGTCTTTGAACTTTGCTTTTGGTGTCCATTACGTATACACGTGGTGTTTTCTTGTCCTGGCCATAGTCCATAAACGTAATTTGCTGCATATTGGGAGAAAAACGAGGTGTCAGAACCCAGCGACTACCATCCGAAATGTAGCGGTGATTAGCGCCGTCTTGATCCATAATGGCCAATTTACTGGTACGCGCCTTGCCAGCGCCGTTTTGCGCGACGAAAAGGATCTGCGTATCAAAATAACCTTTTTCACCAGTAATTCGCTCATAAATATGGTCAGCAATTTTATGGGATACCCGGCGCCAGTCGTTAGCTGTGGCGGTAAGTGAGATACCGGCAATTTGACGCTCCGTAAGAATGTCGAAAAGACGGAACTCAACGGTCACCCGACCATCGCCCGTATCTGTTACTTGACCCACCACAAGAGCTTCCGATTGAATAATACGCCAGTCCGCGTAATGGGGTTGAGTAATGTACTGACCATTACCTTGTAAGAAGGCACCACGATCAATGGCACGGAAAAGACCTGAAGACACCAAGTCGTTCATAATCACATCGGGAATCATTTGTGCAAATCTGGCCGAATCTCCCCCATTGGCCGCAAAGAAAGGTATGGCGATGGGAATGGGTTTGAATGTACCTTGGGTGATGTCAACCCTGAGCTCTGCATTCGCGGGAGCAACGGTCAAACTAAGTAGTAATAAAGCACTTAAAAAACGAATCATGGTTGCTTCTCCTAAAGCATGTCTTGTGGGTTAAAGAGGAAGACAAATGACTTCCACTGGTCGTACTTATTAGGTGGTAGCATAAGTGGGCTACACAACGGGTGGTGTACAGCACGTAAAGCACTTTCTGCCGCAGTCCTAAAGTAAGGATCTCGCGCCATACGTCCTGTGTCAACTATTTCCGCATGACGAAGTGTTCGATCGGGATTTGTTTGCACCCGAATTTCCACCACTAAGTCACTGGCACCCAAGGCGCCGGCTGGCATATTCCAGCATGCTTTAATCTGTCGCCTCAAAGCAGAAAGCTCATCTTGCGTCAGCATGTCTGACACATTGGTCGCCGAAACAGGAGATGAATCGGTCTCCTTAAAATCATTCACTTCCAGATCTTTGGTCGGCGTGTTCTCTTCCAATTCCTTTTTCAGGTTCTTCAATACGGACGACAGCTTGTTTTTAGGCTGCGGCTTTTCGTCCATCTTCTTGGGCTCAGGCTTTGGCTTGGGCGCGTCCTTAGGCTTTGGCTTCGGTACAGGCTTGGGCGGATCCTTTTCCTTAGGAGGCTCAGGCTTTTTTTCTGGTGGCTTAATACCTTCGGGCTTTGGTTCCGGTTTTGCTTCAGGTTTCGGCTGTTCCTTCAATGGCTCCGGTTTTGGCTCGGGCTTAGGTTCTACCTTTGGCTCAGGCTTAGGCTCTTCCTTAACTGGTTCAGGCTTGACCTCTTCTTTCGGAGGCTCTGGCGTTTCTTCCGTGGGCTTAGGCTTTGGTTTTGGCTTAGGCTGATCCTTTGGCTCCTCAGGCTTGTCCTTTGGAACTTTTTTCAGCGGCGCAGAGGACTGCTCTGCCATTTCTGCATCGGACATCAACTCAATTGGTATGGGCGTTAAAAGGTCAGGTTCACGCTGGAACATGCTAGGCAACCCAATGATAATCATAAAGATCAGGGCACAATGTAAAACAAGAGAATATTTTAAACCACGATCCATTCAGAATCTCATTTCTTCTCTTTGGCATGATTAGCCGCATGTGTCATCCCCGCGCAGGCGGGGATCCAGCACAACATGTGCGCCAAGGGCGCTTCCATATAGCTATATGGGATCGCTACGCGATGCTTATCGTGCTGGATCCCCGCCTGCGCGGGGATGACACTAGAGGAACCAATCACCCGTCTAATCATTTGGACTTCTCTTTGGGCTTTTCTGATTTAGGTAGTTCCGCCAACAGGGCCACTTTCTTAAACCCGGCCATATTGATCGTACCCATCACTTGCACGATAGCCCCGTAATTAACGGTTGTATCGCCGCGCACAAAGATACGTGTATCAGGATTTTCGCCTGTGATCGCAATCAAACGTGGCGCCAGATTTTCAATCTCCAACTCGGTTTCCTGTAGATAGATTTTTCCAGCTTTATTGATGGATATAGTTAAAGGTTCCGTTTTCTCATTAATACTAGAGGCTTCTGCTTCGGGAAGATCCACGGAAATTCCCACTGTCAGCATAGGCGCAGTGACCATAAATATAATAAGCAAAACCAACATCACATCCACAAATGGCGTAACGTTAATCTCGCTCATAGCGGTGCCCCGCTTTGAACGGCCCCCGCGCTTGCTTTGTTGCATTTGTGCGCCCATTATTAGTTGCCCCGCACGTCAATTTTGCGAGCAATAATAGCTGAAAACTCCTGGGCAAAGCCATCTAAACGGCCGGCATAGCGATTCAAATCCGTACATAGCTTGTTATAAGCCATGGATGCTGGAATAGCGGCAATAAGACCGATCGCTGTGGCAAACAATGCTTCCGCAATACCAGGCGCCACCACAGCCAAGTTGGTGCTCTTCATCATGGCAATGTTGGTGAAGCTGTTCATAATTCCCCAAACGGTTCCAAACAAACCAACGAATGTACCTGTGGCACCTACTGTGGCCAGAAAGCTGAGATGTCTTTCCAGATCATCCAGTTCCCTGTTAACAGTCACACCCATGATACGCTCCACCCGCTGAGGAACGCCAGCAACCGATGATTGACCTGCCCCTTGTGAGCTGCGCCATTCGCGCATGGCCGAAGCAAATACTGAAGACATAGGGTCTTTCACATTGGTGATAATACGGTCATAAAGATCATCTAATGACTTTGCATTCCAGAAATTTGACTCAAAAAGATCAGCATCTTGGTTTATTCGCTTAAATAAGAAGTACTTATTTATGATAATAGACCAGCACCATACGGACGCACCCAACAACAACAGGATCACAAACTGGACCACGAAGTCCGCATTTAAAAACAGTCCCCATATGGAAAAGTCTATATTGGCAGCCGATTGCACCGTTGTTTCAGAGATTTCGTTCATAGCAGATCTTCCTAAAGTTGATAATATCTGCTTTAAAATAGCTCTTTTGTGCTTGACTGACAAGAAAAGTTTATGGGGTGGGTTAAAATGCCTTCCCCCCTATTGCCCCAGTTTAATGGGGGCTGGTTTATCGAGTGGAATTTGCTGCCATAATCTTCCGTCAAACTGGCCCAAATACAACTTCTTGAAAAAGTTGTAATCGTTTGGAGCCATTCTCGCAGAAAGACCTGGCAACGCCAAAGGCACTGCAAAAGTGTGATTGGAAGCAATTTTCACAAAATTCTCCCGAGTTAAATTATCTCCACAAAGCCTCAGTATTTCTACAGTTGCTCTGGCCCAGCCCCAGCAGGCGATGAAAAATACATCATTTATTTTTTGATCCGGATTGTATTTTCGCATGTAATCCTTATAGGCAATCATATCTGGATCATTGTCCCATCGAGGGTCCATGGGGTCTTTGGCAAATAATGTGGAAACAAGCCCTTTTGCAACATCCCAGCCTGTATAGTCAAAAACACTTTCCCTGGACGAAGCAGCCGTTGGAACAATATGTAAATCCAACTTCCATCCCAAGGCCTTAACCTCTTGGATAGCCTGTATCACATGCGGACCTGCTAAGATACTCAGAAAAACATTAGCACCGGACTCCTTTAATGCAACCATCTGGGACGATATAGTTGCATCCGTAAGATATGCGGTTTGGACAGCAACCAGTTGATTTTCTTTACCCGCGGCCTTGAGTTTAGTTTTGAGTGTTTTCAAGTAAGGCGCACCATCTTCCGTGGCACCCCCTAAATATGCAATTTTAGCGTCTGGATAATTTTTGAGGATAAAATCCACATACATCCCCATTTCATAAGCAGAATTTGCGCCTCCGGGAAACATATAAGGATATTGACTAGGATTATTCAAGATCGGCGCACTGGAAAGCACCATAAATGCTGGAACTTTCTTCTTGTTGAGATAGGAACGAACAGAGAGGTTTTGAGCCGCCCCTAAAGAGTGAGCCATCATAAAAACCCCCTCTTCTTCAACAAGCTTACGGGTTTGGCTGACCGTAAAAGATGTGTTGAACGCATCATCCAATATAATAAAGTTTATTTTGCGACCATTAACACCGCCATTGTCATTAACATACCTGTAATAACTGGCGATGGCATCTGCATATTTGACCGCAATACCACCGTAAACGGATAGTGGAAATGTACAACCAATCTTGATTTCCGTGTCGGAGGCACCAGTGTCGTATTTTTTCTCTGTTTTTGCTTCTTGAGCATATCCATCAGCATGGAGGAAGGGAAGGCTTAAACTTAATAACAAAAATAAAAAATAAATACTTCTCATGCTCATGACTAGCAATCCTTGTAACTTAAGACACAATTTTATTGTATTATTAATTTATTAATTATTAGTTAATAATATTTGGAAATTATGATGTTTATTTATACTTTCTTTACCCTCTTGTCCGATCCACCGAGCTGATATGCGATGAAGACCGCAGGGCGCCGATTATATTGTTGAGATGAGCAATATCCGCCACTTCCACATCCACGAACAAATCAAAGAACGATTCAGTGCGATGAGTTATCTTCAGGTTTAAGATGTTACCATTGTTCTTTCCAATGAGCGTTGTCAAGTTCGCTAGACTACCCAGTTTGTTATAGATGGTGATTTTAAGACGCGCTGAATACAAGTCCTCTTTGCTGGTTTCATCTGACCAGGTGACATCAAGCCAACGATCAGGCTCGTCCGCATACCGTTGCAAGGTATCGCAATCATCTGTGTGTATAGTAACGCCTGTTCCAGTAATGACGATACCGACAATTTTATCGCCAGGCAAGGGATGACAGCAACCAGCATAATGCACGGCCATGCCGGGGATCAGTCCGCGGATGGAGATACCGCTTTCTTCTTTTGGTTTCTTTTCAGACCACTCTTCAGGGCTTTTGGTTTTTTTGTCTTTAATCAGCCGTTCAGGATGCAGTACGCGGATAATTTCAGAAACTGTGCGTTGTCCCTCACCTAAGACTGCATAAAGGTCTTCTATGGATTTGCAGCCCAGTTTATGCAAATTTTCATTAAGACTTGCCTCATCAAATAAAAGTTTTTCTGCTTTGAATGTTTTTTGCAAAATGGTTTGGCCGAGCTCCACAAACTGCGACCGCTTTTGCGTACGGATATAACGCCTGATAGCTGAACGCGCCTTGCCGGTAACGGCGAATCTTTCCCAAGTGGGCGATGGTGATTGTGCTTTGGAAGTGGTGATTTCCACCTGGTCACCATTTTGCAGAACGGTACGTAAAGGCACCATGCGGCCGTTAACTTTGGCTCCTACGCAATGATTACCCACAGCACTGTGAACGGCGTAAGCAAAGTCGATGGGTGTTGCGCCACTGGGCAAGGAAATAAGATCGCCCTTGGGCGAGAAACAGAACACATGGTCTGCAAACATTTCCAGCTTTGTGTTTTCCAGGAATTCTTCTGGGTCAGACGCATTTTCCAAGATATCCAGCAGTCCACGCAACCAACGGTATTGCTTGGAACTATCATCAGCTTGCGAGCCTTGTTTGTACTGCCAGTGAGCTGCCACACCATAATCGTTGACCTCATGCATTTCTCGGGTTCGAATTTGGATTTCGATTCGATGTCCGCGAGGGCCAATCAAAGTGGTGTGCAAGGATTGATAGTTGTTGGCCTTGGGTGTTGAGATGTAGTCCTTAAACCTACCCGGGATCACGGAATAGGAACCATGGAGATATCCCAGCGCTTGATAACACTCAGATACGTCTTTAACCAAGATACGAAAAGCTATGATGTCGGAAAGCTGCTCAAAAGTCACATTCTTTTGACGCATTTTACGCCAGATAGAATAAGGTGATTTTTCGCGGCCGGAGACATCAACTTTCATGCCGTTAGCTTCGAATATGGAAGTCAGCTCTTGGGTAATATAGTTAACCGAATCCTCGTCTTCTTCCCGTAAGAATTTAAGACGGGCCAAGATGGAATCACGGGCATCTGCATTTAGTTCACGAAAAGCTAGATCTTCGAGCTCGTCCTTCATTCTGTGCACGCCGATTCTTTGGGCCAGCGGCACATAAATTTCCATGGTTTCACGGGCCTTTCGGGCCCGTTTTTCCGGGGATGGCAAGTAATGAAGGGTCCGCATATTATGCAAGCGATCAGCCAGTTTAATAAGCAACACACGGATATCGTTAGACATGGCCAGCACCAGCTTGCGGAAGTTTTCCGCTTGCTCATGTTGGTGGGACTCCCACTTGATCATGGATAGCTTGGTTACCCCGTCTACCAGCTTACGCACATCTTTACCAAAATGCTTTTCAATATCGTCCAGGCTAACTTCAGTATCCTCAACAGTATCATGCAGAAGAGCCGTCACGATGGAAGCTGTATCAAGCTTCATCTCTGTTAGAATACCAGCCACTTCCAAAGGATGAGAAAAATAGGGGTCACCGGACGCACGGGTTTGCGACCCATGGGCCTTCATGGCAAAAACATATGCTGAGTTTAAAGCATCCTCATCCGCATTGGGATCGTAGGCTTTAACCCGTTCTACTAGTTCGTACTGCCTTATCATTATTTTTAACTAACCTATATTTCTCTATAATGATATCAGCTACTTATCAGAATAGGAATACTTATATTTATTGTTACTTCCCTATTTCGGAATAAAACCTGTAGTGCCCCTTACCGGATTTTTTGGCGGCATACATAGCCGTATCACTGCTGGCTAAGAGCGTTTCAGGTGTCGCACCATCTTCTGGATAGAAGGCAATCCCGATACTCACGCCATAAGGAACCAGCTGCCCTTCATAAAGATAGTGATCACCCACTGATTCGAGAACACGATCAGCAATCTTGGTCATGTCTTCCCCAGTGCCTGGGGCATTCAGTATGATAGCAAATTCATCACCGCCTAAGCGCGCAACCCTATCCTGAGTACGGATGCATTTTTTTAAAGCCTCGCTCACGTATATCAAGACCTGGTCGCCCACTTCGTGTCCTAAGGTATCGTTGATACTTTTGAATCCATCCAGATCCAAGAACATAACAGCAAACTTCTCATTTGTACGTTTAGCGCTAGCAAAGGAGCTTGCAAGACAACTTTCAAAATCAGCACGATTAGCAAGACCCGTCAAAGAGTCATGAGATGCCTGATAAGTCAAACGATCCTCATCTTCTTTTCTGTTGGTCACATCCTTGTGAACTGATACTTGCCCGCCATCAGGAGTGAAGCTATTGACCACCTCGATCCACCGGCCATCATGCAAACGAATAAGATATGGCTCAGCTGCTTTTTGATGGGCATTTTGTAGACGAATCCAGTTTTCCTCTTCATCTACGCCGACATTTGTTTGCTCTATGCGTCGACGCTCTTCGAAATACACATGTAGGTTTATGTTCTCGCGAAGCAAATCCTCATAAGTAAACCCATGAAACCCTAATTTTTCAACACCGGGGTATAGCCTTTGGAAAGGCTTATTGCACAAGCTTAATCGCTGATCCTTATCGAACACGGCAAAACCATCTTCGATACTCTCGATAGCTGTTTCTAGCTTTTGCCGGGCCAGGTCGAGCTTTTCGATGTTTTCCTGTTCACGATCACGTAATATTTTCTTTTCTAGACACGCTTTAATTCTTGCATGCAATACAACCGGGTTAAAGGGTGTCGGCAAATAGTCTTCTGCAC
The DNA here is from genome assembly GCA_041738135.1 of Alphaproteobacteria bacterium. Taxonomy (GTDB): domain Bacteria; phylum Pseudomonadota; class Alphaproteobacteria; order JAGOMX01; family JAGOMX01; genus JAGOMX01. Next base: position 43,123 of record JBGSQK010000009.1, on the reverse strand, counting down.
CCACCTCAATGCAACGAACAATGCTATCCACTTCGCTCAAGGCAGATATCATCAGCACAGGAATATTTTTTGTTGCCGTCTCGCCTTTAAGATTAGTTAAAACCTCATAGCCATTCATGACCGGCATCATAATGTCTAGTAAGATTAGATCCACTGGGTTATGACTAACTGTCTCTAGACCTTTAGCTCCATTTTCAGCCGTCATAACATTGACGCCATAACGAGAGAGGCGACGGCTTAAGATTTCTCTGTTGTACGCCGAATCGTCTATAATAAGAACCGTACAATGGGCAAACTGCTGGCCATAGGTTAAGTTAGATTCAGCTAATGTAAAATTATCTTGAGCATTTTCGTTAGTAGTATAGCTTTCTGTTTGAACCACGTCATCCAATCGCAAACCATCGATCACTGGAATTAAGTTCTTCGCGTGTTCACCTATATTGCTTAGGATCTTAGCGTAAGTATCTCTGTGCTCTAAATCTTCGTCCATGAGCTCTTCTTGGATCAACTCGCTATAGCCCAAGATAGCGCCAACTTTTGCTCGCAAATCATGACGGGCCTCTTTAAGCTCCTCGTCTTGCAATCCCCCTGCATTGATTTTTTCCATAAGCGAAGTACGCACTTTAATAACGAGTTCAGAAAACAGATCGCAAGCCGATAAAATGCAATCCACATCATCTTCAAACTGAGGAAATGAGCTACACATTGCTTTAGCTGATTGTGCTAACGGTTTGATGAGAGATAAGGAATCATCAATCTTCTCAAATATATTTTCCGTCTTGAGAATGGCTTGTTCGTTATTTTTTTCATTCATTTCATAAGCTACCCTGGTACCAGCCATGTGTAAATCGTTCCCTTTCGTTAATTTGATTGATTGTCGTTAACTAAAAAAATATCCATTTTTTCAAGCAACCGATCCAATTCGATGGGCTTGGTGTCATAGTCTTCACAACCAGCTTCCAAAGCTTTTTCGCGATCCCCTGAGAGGGCATGCGCTGTTAAAGCTATCACGGGAATTTTTGTTGTAGCAGGATTAGCTTTTATACGACGGGTTGCTTCCCAGCCATCAATGATGGGAAGGCTCATGTCCATTAATATGAGGTCAGGCTGAGTTTCACTAGCCATGCGCACGGCTTCCTCGCCATCCATTGCCATTATAACTTCATAACCTCGACGAATAAGACGACGCGATAGCATATCGCGGTTCATCTCGTTATCTTCTACCAGTAAAATCTTGGACATTTTTGCCCTCTCCCTATTTTTTTATACAAACACATTTCAGTTATTGCAAAGGTACCCTAAAAATTGGTACCTCTTTCTCAAAGATAATTAAATCAGAAAAAGCTTATGAAAAGTTTAAGAGTTATTGCTAATCCATCAAAAAAATTTGAACCGCATTCCAATGATCTTGTTCTGATTCTATCAAGTCTTGGTTTAATTTCAAACGACCAAGTGGCAATAATTTATAGAGAAATGGAAAGTTCCGGTAAAAATTTTACACAAACCATTGTTTCTTTGGGCTTTATCAGTGAACAAGCTTTGGGGCAAATAATATCTGAGCAAAACGGTACGGCTTCCATTGACCTGAGATCGGCGTCCCTTGATCATGAACTTGTACAACGCTTGCCAAGACATCTGGCAGAACAACGTCAGATGATTCCAGTCATTATGGAAGAAAATAAACTCATCTTGGCGATGGTCGATAGCTATGATGTTAAAGGTCTAGATCAAGCCCGGAAATATTTTCCTGGCATGGAAATTAAGCCTGTTATAACGAGTAGCTCACACTTACATAGCGCGATTGATCGATATTATGGTTACACGCTTTCCATTGAAGCTTTGCTAAAAGAAATCGAAGGCAATGACGCAAGTCTTGAATCAGAATCATCTTGGATAAGCCCCGTGGTGAGGCTTGTGGAGAGTTTTTTACTTCACGGCATAAAACTGGAAGCCTCAGATATTCATTTCCAGCCGGAAGAAAGTTATGTGCGCGTCAGATACAGACTGAACGGAGTGCTACAACAACACTGCGTGCTACATAAGTCCTATTGGTCAGCAATCTGCGTTCGCCTTAAGGTGCTTTCTACGCTTAATCTTGCTGAGTCTAGAAGGCCACAAACAGGCAGAATGAGTTTGATGTATGGAATGCGGGAAGTAGATTTTCGCGTATCATCTCATCCTACCGTACATGGGGAAAGCATTGTTTTACGGGTTTTAGATAAGCAACACTCCATTAAATCTTTAGGCGAGCTCGGATTCACTGATGAGCAAGTGGCAACGCTCGTTTCACAGATCAAACAGCCTCAAGGACTATTCATCATAACAGGACCCACGGGGTCTGGTAAGACAACAACTCTCTATTCAATCCTCCAATACCTCAACAGCTCCGCCCGCAATATTATGACTTTGGAACAACCTGTGGAATACCGCCTGCCTTTGATCCGGCAATCGGAGATAAAGGAAATGACACAAACCACCTTTGCGGATGGGGTGCGCAGTTTGCTAAGGCAAGATCCCGATATCATTTTTATTGGAGAAGTCAGAGATGAAGATACAGCTCAAATGGCTTTACGAGCGGCCATGACCGGGCATTTGGTTTTTACCACCTTGCATACCAATGACAGCATAAGTGTGCTTTCCAGATTACGCGATTTAGGTCTTAAGCCAAGTATTGTGGCAGATTACCTGGTAGCTGCCGTTTCTCAGCGACTCCTCAGGCTATTATGTGAGGCCTGCAAAGGCGATGGGTGTGAAATTTGTCATCATACAGGATATAAGGGCAGGCAAGCAGTGGGTGAGATTTTAGTCTTTGATAACAAGCTAAAGAACCTAGTTGCACAAGATGTATCCACAACCGAAATGAGACAATGCGCTTATGAGCATGGATTTAAATCCATGCGCGACGTTGCTAAAGATTTGGTGGTGCGAGGTCTAACTACCCAAGAAGAAGCAGATTTTCATTTAGGATTTGATTATGACCGTCGGGGTTAAAAACAAGCTCTATAGTTTCCGGGCAGCAGATGTGAATGGTAAGATCATCAGCGGCTCAACCATAGCAATTGATAAAACAGCTTTGTATCATAAACTGCAGGAGCAAAACTATTTTCTGATTTCCAGCCGCGCGAAATTCAATTTAGTCCTGAAATGGCGCTCGCAGATCACAACTCAAGAGCTGTTGGATTTTTGCCTCCACATGCAGTATATGGATCAAGCTGGTGTCCCTTTATTAGATGCATTGAAAGATGCGAAAGGCGCCTCAGAAAAGCTCAAACCCGTTATGGATGACATGATCGCCCATATTAAGGGTGGAAAAATGTTATCGGAAACCATGGCCACGTACCCACATATTTTTCCTGAGCTGTTTTGTCAAATCATCTATCTGTCTGAGCAATCAGGACAACTGGCGGATGGATTCAAAAAACTGTATGAACACCTTTCTTGGCAAGACCAGAATAAACGTCAGCTTACCAAAAGCTTTCAATACCCCGCGCTGGTTTTTGCTCTCATTTGTGTGGTTATCTGGATGATGTCATCCATTGTGGTGCCCCAGATGCATGAACTTATTAAGATCAGCGGCACGGAGGTGCCCTACTCTTCGAGACTATTGTTATCCATTAATCAGAGCCTTATGGAATGGGCTCCTCGATTCATAATTCTCACGGCTAGCGCACTTCTCTTCCTGTTGGGCTTGCGGCTGCTTTCGTCTCAGCATCGAAATTGGCAGGACCTATATATTTTAAAGATTCCTCTGATTGGTGGACTGCTGCAAAAATTAGATTTGGCCATGTACTTACACTTTTTTCATGTATGTCTGTCATCCCACGTGGATTTGCTCGAATCATTGGAATATAGCAAAAAGGCAGTGAAGAATTCTTGGCTGCAAGAGAGGTTGAACACATGTGCGAAGCTTGTACGAGATGGTACACCCCTTTCCAAAGCCATGGGTGATGTGGGAATTTTTGATGCCTCCACTATTCGTATGCTGCAAGTGGGAGAAGTGACAGGTCAATTGATTGCCCTGCTGGCCGTACTGGAAACATACCAATTGCGTGATTTAAAACGACAGATGGAAAAATTTATCACATATCTACAGCCAATTTTATTGGGCGTAATCGGTTTGTTGTTCATATGGATCGTGTTGGGGATCTTCTATCCCATGTACGATCAGTTATTGGTAATTGAGGGCTAGAGGAATGAAGACTTATGGAGAATATTTCAAACCCCTACTTAACCTCTCCCCTTGTGGGAGAGGTCCGAAGCGCAGCGAAGGGGTGAGGGGTACAAAAAATCCGTGCTTTAAAATGGTCCCATATGCAACTTTAGTGATAGGCGATAACTGCTCCACCTATTTTGACCATAAAGGCGTTTGCCATATATTGGTGGGTCCGAGTGATTTACCTGACACACTTCCTACAAGAATAAACGTTTATGTGAATACATCCGATATGGATGTAGCCAAAATCCACATGCCGAGTATGGGTTCTTGGGATAGTTGGCGTTTTTCTAAGCTGCGCGAGAAAAACCAGAAATCCAGCTTATGGACTGGATTCAAAGTGCATAAGGATTGCCTAGTTGAGGTTAGCTGCCCGCCCATGAACGACTGGGTTGAAGAGCTTCTAGCGCGGCAATGTCAGATTCAGAATATAAAGCCAATGATCATCTCCCCTAACCTTATGAATCACGACAAATTAATGCTGGTAATCAGTGATCATGGCATCAATGGATACAGGCAGACAGCTTTTCTAGATGGGCAACCCATTTTCACACGGATGACATGTGGTGGAGTACTGGTAGATGATATTTTGGCGACACTCACTTACCTAAAAAACCAGTTTCATATGCATGAGAGCTTGATCCAGTGCCATCTTACTAAACAGAATTTTGAAGGGCTTGAATCCATAGCTAGTAATGAAATTACATTACAACTACAACCTCTACTGGATGGGGAGAATGGCGATCAACTAGCCTTAAGGTTGTTCATTACCCCTTTCAGTTTTATGATGCCAGAGTCCGTAAACGCATTCATTAAGACCAAGAAATTTAAAATTCTTAACAAGGTTGGCCTCGCTGCAGCATCACTTCTATTTACTACCAGCGGCTGGCAGTTTTATGAATACTCCAAAGATCGAGAAGTTTTAGAGAGCAAGCAAGCAGAAGCCTCGCATCTCCAAACACAAGCCAACGTGGTTCAAGCCAGCATGCCCATCGAAACTCTGCTGCCAGAAACCTATAAAAAGCATTTGAACGAAACCTCACCTATTTCCATATTTCAAATCATCAACCAGGCACTCACCGGCAACATTACCCTATCAGCACTCAAATGGGAAAACCTACCAACAGAAGAACGCATCTTGCTAGAAGTCAAAATAGTAAATCATGATGATGACGCAGATCAAAATGTGGATGCCATTGAGGATTTCAAAGTGAACTTGCAAGAGATGCTACTGGAGTATCAGGTGGAAACCCAATCTATGCCCAATGGGAGCTGTGAGCTTGAAACCTTTTCCGGAACAACCAAGGGACAGGATCTGACCTTAGCGGGTGATCGCTCAAAGGCTATTATTCAGCTCACAAGGAAAAAGCTATCATGAGACAATTTATACAATCAGGATTAGTGGTTAGTTTACTGTCTGCGGCCCTTGGCTTGAATGGTTCCCTCTATTTTGAACGAGGTGCTATAGAAGAAAGTATTCAGAAACTCGACCGAGGAATAAAACAAAAGCAAATTTTGATCAAGCGTGCCAATCATCAACCCGAAGCCTCGTCCGAAGTTAGTCACCGGCTAGCCCTACCATCAAATCGAATAGCCGTGAGTAATGATTTTCAGCAACTGAGCAAAAGCTTGCACCTGGCACGACTTGATTTTCAGATAGCTCCAGAAACCAAGGTAACCGAGGCGTTTCAGGAATCCACCGTTGAGCTGAAGTTTACCCACCATTCAGACACCCCCTTGTTTCGTATGATCTCGCATGTTTTAGACGATTTCCCCGGGCTGGTTTACCCCCTAGAAATAGTCTTATGGCGGGAGACCAGCGAAGCAAAACCAATAATTAACGGCCACTTCCGGTTCCAGTGGCTTAAAACAAATGAGAAGGATGAGTTGTGATTAAGTATGTTTCGCTGTTATTGCTGTCAGCCCCCTTGTATGCCCAAACCCCTTCATTCTCTTTATTCTTAACGCAAGAAGAACAAACGAAATTTAATCAGGAGCCTGCCCATGCTTTACTACCTTGGCCTTCCAATAAATTAACGCTGAAAGCCATTATGATGTTTGATGAGAGCCATTGGACCATATGGCTCAATGAACATAAGATCACGCCTGAATCCTGTCCCGAACATGTGGAGGTATTATCAGTGACTTCCGATGACGTGGAACTAGTCTGGACTACGGAACAAGGTCCAAAGCCAGTTAAACTAAAAGTACGCGAAAGCATCAATCTGAATGGGGATAAAAAGGAAACTGAAAGCTAAAAAGCCCCCTTTCGGGGGTCTTCTTTAAAATTAAAACTTCACCGTCCGAATGGCAACTATGCTACCGTTTTGCTTACCCGTCAGCTGTAGACGATCTATGCTTATACCCTGCAACTTATTGAAGGCAGTCGCATTATTCGTCAGATTAAAAGTGTCTACTAGCATCCTCATTTCTGCAGGATTATTGTTATTAAACGCCTCATTCCAAGGGGATTTGCCATTTTTACGTTGCATGGCATTGTTCACAATTTGATTCTGAGCCTTACTGTATTTAAAGATGTTAGCAATGGTTATATGCGTTTCCAGGTTATGTTTGACAGCACGCGCATAAGCATTGGGTATATGTTTGTTTTGAACAAATTTCCAATCTTTTTTTAATCCCACATGGGTACCCAATTTAAGCACCAGGTTAGCATAAAGAATGGGCTGGTTTGAATTCATTACCGAATTAATATTAGCTGCATTAAATTGGTGATGGGTACCATCCGCATAATGCACAAACAACCTCAGTTCATAACCATTCGCGTGATAGGCTTTCTTACCCTTTACTTTATTCTTGGGATTATTGAGGGCCTGCGCATGAGCACTGAAGTTCTTCATAAATTGCTCAAGACTATTATGATCCTGAGGTCCAAAATTACTACCGTCCTTTTTCTCTAATAGATCAAGCGTCGTATGATAGCTATCACAACCCTTGCGTTCCAGCCAATAATAGTGGTTAGACATAGGCTGATTTGATTGCGTGACAAGATTCTGTGTGGCACTTCTCGTATCCACAGCAAATGAGATCGTCTTCTGCTTATTCGGTGAAATGCTGGCAACAATACCCACACTATCCGTAGCCTGAACCACTGTCCCAGAAAGGGTTGCAGCAACAACGGCTAATTTAATCATTTTATAAAAGTTCATAACATAATTTCCTAACTTAATAATTTATACAATAGTAACGAGTAATCGTTACAGCACTGGTCATAATATGGGTGAATTCAACTGATTTGTCAATATCTATAATACATATGAACAAATTATGCCGCAAAATTAATTTTGTCTACTAATTGATGCAAATATAGACTAGTGCCTTTGACCACCCCAGGACGCCCCACCATCGATGGTGAAAGCTGCGCCGCTTACGTATCTGGATGCTTTATTGGAGGATAGATACAAAATTAAGCCCTCCATATCACTGGTTTCCGATAAAAACCCCAAAGGTATTCCTGCAACCATGGCTTTCTTGCCTTCTTCTGTACGCAGCATGAACGCAGTCATCTCAGTAGGAAAGAATCCCGGCAAAATGCAGTTGATTCTGATTTTCTCATCAGCGAGCTCTCCTACCAGAGCCTTTGTCAACTGTATGACTGCAGCCTTCGTTGCACAGTAGGCTGTATTATATTTCATAACGCCATTAGCTCCTGCAACGCTGGCAATATTAATGAAAGCACCCTCGATACCGTGCTTTTTCATATGGTTTGCCACCGCTTTTGTAACATACCATAACCCTAATAAATTGGTTTGCACGATTTTCTCAAAATTCTCTCGCTCGTCTTCCTCGAATATACCTGTATGCCATCCATATCCTGCATTATTGATACAGATATCGATCTTTTCGCCTGCCTGATCTAACTTCTCGATGGCGGCCTTAACGGCTGTTTTATCACGCACATCCAACTCAACAGCCAAGGCATTTTTGAGCTCTTTTGCCAACGCCTCGATGCGATCCACGCGTCTTGCTGCGATAATGACCCGTGCACCTGCGGCCGAAAGAGTGCGTGCGAACTGATTGCCCAAACCGCTAGATGCACCTGTAATAAACGCCGTCTTACCTGTTAAATCGAAGAGGTCCATTTGGCTAACCTTCCTAAAATGATTGATGATTTATTTAAAGCTATCAGCTTTAGGTAAAGGAATATTTAATGGATGTTTATTCACCCCGCCCAAACGGGTCACCTAAATGGAAGCTTTGTTGAGCCTGCTCGGTTACCCTGTCTGCCATACTCTCATTAGCTTGCGTACGGGTTTGTGGATTTTTTGATTCACACGAACTCTTGCCATAAATTGAGATTAAGTTCCGAGCGGTGACCCACTTTACGATATGACGGAACGGGGTAGCTCCTTGGCTGTACGAACCAGCATAAAAATTCATGGTAGAATCCAGGTTCGCGCGTTCCTTCTCACTGAGATTTTCCGTCTCACGTCCTTGGCTTATGAGCAATAAGGCTATTTCATTTCGTTTGCCTTGATTGGTCTGTACAGGATCCTCTCCATGCAGGCCTCGCAAGTTTATTTTTATAGCAGGATTCAATTCACAAAGATTTTTGACCTCGTCAAATCGACTGGCTCCAATATGTCCAGTTTCACCAGGAATGACATATATCATGTACTGGTTAAAGCCATCCTTAGCTTGCGCTTCTGAAAGCCCTAACTCTCGATAAGGAACTATCCCTCTAAGGCTTGCAGTATCCATACATGTGGCGCGCGATAATCCTCTTTCAGAAATAGGTTTGGTAGGATCAGCAGGACAAGGTAATTGGTTATTAACAATGGCAAAAGCAGCCACTGCTTGCACGATCAGTTCTTGTCGTTCTTTGGTTTCGCGGATGGCAGCTTGTTCTCGATACCTCAATATAGAAGGCATAGCTGCCCCCAAAACGATACCCATGATGATCAAGACAATGGCCACCTCTATGAGTGAGAAGCCTGCACACATGTGGTTTTTAATGGATTTGCTCATAAGCCTAAAACTGAAAATACATGACGCAGGCTGGCTCCTTGTTTTGAGTGTTGTATTTACCGTCGGCCGTCACACAACTATTAGCAGGAACATCTGCACCATCTTTTGATATAACTTTGCCATTACCAGGAATGCCATTATCAATCTTTTTGTCCAAACTCATGGCCTGTTGGGGAGTAAGAAGGGCCCCATCGCCATTTTGGCCATGAGCTGCACCCAGTACAAACCAATGTTTGCCATTTTCATATTTGACCGTAATACCGCCACCTATACGAGCTGATGGTGCACCCTTGTCAAAATGCAAAGCACCACCATTGATTTCACCTGGTTGAGGAATAAGTTCCGCGCCTGCCAGATGCGACCAAAATTGCCCAGCTTCGCTGTTGGCATCAAGACCATTGCCTTCAATCTTGCCATTTCCGTTACCACTGACGAGATTTTCACCTATATATGATCGGGCATCCGCATAATCGCCGGGCAGAGCGTCGAACATATCCATAAAAGTGCCGGTTGCTACACGATACTCATTTAACTGAGTCAGGACCGATTTAAGTCTAGCGCTTTCGATAAGCTCACGACCCTTTAAAACACCGCCAATGATAAGGCCGATAACAATCAAGACGATTGCTAACTCCACCAAGCTGAATCCCGAATTATGATGATTTTTCAAGTAACTCTCCGCAACTATTTTTCATAGTTGTACGCCGCAGAGTTACAGAATTCAAGAACTTATAAAAGAAACTACATCCTCAGATCACGGGCGATCATAAAGGACCAAAACGATTCCAAATTATCCATGGTGCGGAACATGTCATCAAGATCCGGGCTCGTAATATTATTGCGGCTGAGGTTGTTGATGTGACGGCCTAGCATGGCTTCCAGCTTATCATACAGCTCGACGCCCTTAGGTGAAAGGCGGATCACACTTGATCTGCGATCGTGCACAGCTTGTTCCTGCACCAGATAGCCATTTTCAACCATTTTTTTAAGGTTATAGGTCACATTGGAGCCTAAATAATAGCCCCGGTTGCTCACTTCGCCCACGGTAAGTTTATTTTTACCTACATTGTATAAAATCACACTTTGGACATTGCTGATGTCCATGATATGAAGTCGATCCAGTTCAGACTTCACAACGTCTAAAAATAAACGGTGGAGTCTTTCTATCGTCATGACGATATCAAAGTATTTTTCTATCACTGTACGCCTCGCATATTCAGTTGCATCATCTTTACAATTTAATTATCGCAAAATTATATTAAATTTTGATTAATAGCCAAATTAGTTTTTTTTTAATGTCTTAGGTGTAATTTAATGGTGGAGGCAACATGATCATGACAAAAAAAATTGCGATCGGACTACAAGGGGGCGGTAGCCATGGAGCCTTTTCATGGGGAGTTCTGGATGCCATTCTCGAGGACGAACGCATTGATATTGTTGGCATAAGCGGTACAAGCGCAGGCGGCATGAATGCGGCTGCCTTGCTGCAAGGCTTCAATAAAAATGGCCGCAAGGGAGCAAGAGAAGAACTTCGGCGGTTTTGGAAAATGGTGAATACAAGATCCTCTAATATGCCTTTGCAACCAAATTTATTTCAAAATATGATGGGAAATTATAGTTTGAGGGGATCGCCTGCATACGCTTGGATGAATATGCTGCGTGATTTTTATTCTCCTTATGAAATTAACCCCCTTAACGTCAATCCGCTTAAAAACCTAGTGCAAGACTTTTTTGATTTCGACACGCTTCATAAACCCAGTAAAATCAAGATATTTCTATGCGCTACGCACGTTAAATCAGGTAAGCTGCATATCTTTAAGGGGAAGGATTTGACGGAAAAGGCTCTGCTCGCCACCTCATGTCTACCCTCATTGTTTCAAGCTGTTGAAGTGGACGGAGAATTTTACTGGGACGGTGGTTACGTGGGAAATCCGGCCATTCACCCTCTTATTTATGGATGCGCGACTAATGATATTGCCGTCATTCAGCTCACACAAGCTTATCGGGATAAGCTTCCTGTTACAGCTGATGCTATTCTAGACCGCCATCGTGAGATCACATATAATGCTTGCTTGATGCATGAAATGCGAGCAATTCATTTGCTCAGTAACTTGGTTGAGAAGGGTAGCATTACAGATAAATCCATCAAAAAACTGAACATGCATGTTATACGCAACAAAGATCTTTTTGAGGAACTGGATCTGTCTACTGCTCTCAATACGGATTGGAAATTCATGGAGCATCTCTTTGAAGCAGGCTATAGCAGCGGCAAGCAATGGATTGAGCAGCACTATGATGATATTGGCGTTAAATCCAGTGCTCGCCTTGAGGAAGATTTTATCTAATCAAAAAGTGTTTGGTTCTTCTGAGTTTAATAGTAAAATAACAAAAAACGCAGAAAGATGAACATGACCTTGAAGACCGTCGAACAGCGCCTCCATTATATCGATCACTTGCGTGGATTCATGTTCATCGTGATGGCCATCGATCATTGTTTACACGCCTATGCCTTAAATTGGGGCCGGTTTCATTTTTTCAAAGATGAAAACCGCACCGTGATTTTTGATGCACTTTACCTGCATGACCAAGCCATCATAATGCCTATGCTGTTTTTTATCTTCGGTATGTTTGTAATACCGTCCTTGCAACGAAGGGGATTATCCGGATACCTGAAGGAACGTTTTTTCAGGCTTGGTATTATATATGTGATCGGGGTAATTTTCTTTGTGCCTCTGCTTTCCTATCCTCGATACGAATATAATGAGGACCCAGGCATAAGTTTCTGGGAGTTCTGGCGCTATGTGTTTTTCCAGGAAAAGCTTCAAGCAGGCCCCATGTGGGTTATACATGCCATTCTTGCTTTTACCTTACTAGTACTGGCTATCTATTATTTATTGCCCTCTTTGTATCGAGGCATATCCCGATTCTTCAATTGGTGCGTTAACAATCATCTATGGGGATTCCTTACCTTTGGTCTGTTCAGCTCGACTGTACTCTTTATATCCGATATCTTATGGGGAGCTCCTTGGTGGTTTAATTTCGGAGGCATTTTCTCCCTCCAATCATCACGCATGATTTTAATCACCACCTACTTCCTTGCGGGATCGGTTTTGATGAATTCCGGGGTTTTGTCCAACAATGAGTTTATGACTAAATTTGCTGATCAGTGGACGAAATTCTTAGCTATCTATTTGGTTCTTGCGGTAGGTTTTATGCTTTATACGCCCTCAGATCATAATTTTGTTTATAATGAAGAAGTACGACGTTTTGCTATGCAGAATGGCGGATGGTTTGCAGCTGAATCTGGTATGTGGCCGGTATTTCAACAATTTGCCCCGCCTATATTGTTGCGAACCTTTTTACATGGTTTCATGTGTCTTTCACAGGTAATACTGCTGCTCGCCATTTTCAAAAAGTTCTTTGACCAGCCCACACCTATGTGGACATCGTTGGCAAGAAATGCTTTCGGCATATTTTTGATTCACGATCCTATCGTTGTTTGGTTACAGTATTATATGAATAATCAGCCCTTACCTATAGCCGTAAAGTTTTTGGTCTGCGTTGTAGTTGGCATTTCTCTTGCATGGTTAATAAGTGCTAAAATAATTTTGAAAATACCGTTCATAGAACGAATTTTGAGCCCCAAACCGAAAGGTGTGCAATGAGATGTATTTGGACTTTTCTTGCTTTCATTATGATGCTCAATTATGAAGCCAAATCTTCTCTGGTTGGGGTTGGACATGATTTAAATGAACAACTTTTGCCTGTACAGAGTACGTTTGCATTCAATATATTGCCTATGGTTAAAACTCCTTCCTTCGTGGAAGTGGATTTAGAAGAACCTGTTTCACCAAGAACACTGCCTGCCAGCCACTGGCAAGATATTTTTTATCGTAGCCATCACTTTGGGCAACAGCATTTCTTAATTTGCGCTACTGATCCTGAGCTTTTTTCTCATTATTTGGCAGCCCTTATGAGATTGCTTATAAGTAACCCACACTGCCGTGTTACCTTTGTTGCGAACAAGGAAGAACACGAGACGTTAAGGCGACAAGTTTATGTGTTGCTGCGCGACAATATTAGACAAAATACAGAAGTCCTTAGAGATCTGCATTTTATAGATCAACCATTTGTAAAAGAATCCAGGGATATTAAAATGTCCGTAAGTGCTCTCAACGGCGATAAATATACAGCCATGTTGCTTGCTTGTCCTCGTGGGGATTATACAATTCCGGTAAAATGGCTACATAACAAAAATGCTATGATATATATTCCATTTAGCCGGGACCCTAAAAATATAGAAAGAAAATTGCATGATGCGGGTTTCAGGTCACATCATATGATCAGAACATCTACAATGATATGTGCTGCCACCTCAGATATCACCAGTTTTCCTAATGAGGGTTCATACCCTGGCCATAATCCGGACAAAAGCACTCCGGTGATTTTAAGAAAAGAGTCTATGCTAGGCGAATGCCCAGAATGTGGTAAACACTCAAAATCGGACAATTAATAATCGTTGATGGGCACCACTTCATCAAATGCACATTCGTTGAGAAAATTGTCATAGATTAGTCCGCACATGCGCTCGTTCTGCAGGGCGAGCATAACTGCTGCCCCGGTGATAATATTATCGGGAACATCTGATTCATCCAAATCAGGTATGGATGCTTCTAATGTACCATCCTCCCGCAGGATAATAGCAGCATCATATGGTCCCAAATGCAGGGACTTTGGAAATTGATTTATCATGCCTTTTACGTCTACCCAGTTAGGGCTTCTCGATGTTAACCGAGAAGCCTCCGTTGCTCCTGTTCCTTAATATGGTAACCACAAGAACACTTAAATCTTTACGCAGCTTGATTTCTATTTTTATCCGCGTCTAGATTTAATGATTGCATCAGCTCACGTAATTCACGTGGGCTCATGCTTGTGTCTATTTGATCAAGCGCCTCCCCGGCGATCAAACGACGAATTACTTCGATTCCTTGTTCTGACACATGGGTACCGTTGAAGTGGTACTTCATGAATGCCTCGTAAGAATAAGGTGTCCAGCGTTTCAGCACATCTAGCATGGCCAAAGCGTAAACTTGGATTTCGTATTGCGCATGCGCATCTGCTCTCAAACTGAGGAAGTGCAGCAAATTATGCAAATCAATCTTCCAATAAAATTCCGTATAGTAGTTCAACGTCAGATTCATCCGCGCCAATTCACGGGCTAGAGCGGGCTTTGATTCGTCAAGAATCACACCCTCTTCGTCCGTATTTAACATATCCCTGTAGTGATCATAGGTTTGAGTAGCATCTTGCTTCAACAGATCCAGAATCTTCTTTGCGTCCTCAGGCCCCAATATCTCATCGCGACCTTGTCGGTTGGAGCTGGACTGCTGAGCCAGGACACTGGCATGCGGTAGGTAAAACTCGTCCTGAACTATAGAATAACGCGCAGAATACTCATTCACATTGGCGGTACGATGGCGAAGCCATTGACGGGCCACAAATATGGGGGCTTTTATGTGGAACTTAATTTCACACATTTCAAAAGGAGTCGTATGGCGATGGCGTAGCAGATAGTTGATCAGACCACGGTCTTCGTTTACTTTTTTAGTGCCTTTACCGTAGGAAACACGAGCCGCTTGTACGATAGCGCTGTCGTCACCCATATAATCGATGACCCGCACAAATCCGTGATCAAGCAAGGGTAGAGGCTCAAAGAGAATCTCTTCCAAAGCTGGAACGGTTGCTCTTTTCGTCTGATAGGTTTCAGCCAATTGTTCTGTTATTTCAGCCTTTTGCTGATCGTTTAATGCCATCGTTTACTCCTAAAATGTTATTATGGGTAATGACTAAGCTGATAGATCTAAGATTCCTATCGCTATAAAAGCACAGCTGGACATCCGTGCCAACTAGTTTTATATATATAAGTGAAACCATTCTCCAGCCAAATATTATTTTCGAGTCTTTTCTTACTCTTCCCTTGCGTTTTTAATATAAAACATTATATAATATATATGTCAGGAAACTGACTATGGCGATAAACGTTATATAGAATAGGCGTAGTGGACCCGGGGGCGGTACCCGGCGCCTCCACCAAAAAAGGTCACGAAACAGACCTTTTCTGTGGGGGCGAAATAGGATCGACACGCGAAATAAAGGTATAATTTTTGCTCGGTAGGCACCACCGTTATCGGACCACAATAGATAAATGCAAACTTTAAAAATGCATTGAATGACAATGAGGTTTCAGCACCCGCGAATTTCGCGCTAGCTGCAGCTTAATGTTATGAAGCGGTCGGGGGGCACCGGGCAACAGAACGCCCCCACTTATTTCATGTCTTTGCAAGAGTGAGGGTTGACAGTGGACGGCTTGGATTACGATGAACTGATACAAGAAGCGCTTCGCGATGTGGTTCGCAAAACATTGCAAGCGGTTTCAAAAAAAGGGTTGCCAGGCAACCATCATTTTTACATTACATTCCGTACGGATCGCTCCGATGTGGTTATGCCCGAGTATTTAAGGGAACAGCACCCGGACGAAGTGACCGTTGTTCTTCAGCACCAGTTTTGGGATCTGAATATTGAGAATTCGTCATTCAGCGTTACCTTGAGCTTTAACGGACATCACGAAAGACTAGTTGTACCTTACGGCGCGCTGGTAAGCTTTATGGATCCATCGGTTAAATTTGGCTTACAATTTACGCCAGAAGAACCGGGATCTAGTATTACGCCTCCGCCTAAAAAAGGTGAGAGCAAGACAGAGGCAATCACGAATACCCCAGGTGTTAAAACCGATAATATCGTAACGCTTGCTTCTTTCAGGAAGGACAAGAAGAAGAAATAGTTTTCTAGTCTTTTGGACCCGGCCTTGAGCCGGGCACCACCCCAACCAAATTTTGAGTATTTATGGCTATCAAGTGCGAAGCTATTACTCAGGCAATCAAATAGTTAACACTACGCCCGTCATTGCGAGTAACTCAACACCCAAAATGGGGGTGAATTTTAACAAAATGAAGGCCCCAATCCGTCATTGCGAGCCCCTCTTGGGGCGTGGCAATCTACTTTCTTTGCTGCAATTTACTGATGAATAACGGCCACACCAAAGTGGATTGCCGCGCCCCAAGAGGGGCTCGCAATGACGGGTTAGGCTTAAACTGTATTATAACCTGATTAATATATTTCGAGAATACTAAGACAGCGATTTTGCCGGACTTCACAGCCGTTTAGCAAACTTTGCTCTCATGACTTTCTAGAACGCTTAGCCAGCTATTTAATAAAGCTGTCTGCGTTGATCCTTTTTCTTATACTACCATTTATACCCTTTTTACTCAGTTAAGTGGGCCACTTTTGCCCTCTCTTCCTTTATAACGTGGTGGAAGCTTCGATTTTCATCTGGGCTTCCACCGGTTGGATTTTTTAGGTTGTTTTTGGCTTATAGGGATACCTTCCTCGTCACCTTTTTGCATTAACCGTACGGTAGATATGGCACTTTACATACCATATCCCTTACTTGCTCACCGCGCCGCTCATTTCCAGACTTGCTTGGGTTACGCGGGGGCCCAAACGCCGGATGCCTTTCGTTTTTGTGTACACGAGGGGAAGAGTTCCATCTCTTACCCTTAAGCATAATATAATCATAACAATATGATTTGTCAATAAAAAATTACAATTATTTAACTTATGCTGTCAAATTAACCTTTTTATTCATGTATACACGGCAAGAGGCTTGCACACAAAGGATTACAGAGAGCTCTTTAGGAAGCGTTAAATCTATGAAAAAGGGTTTAGAGTAGTATTAGTGAATGTTTTTTTTAAGAAAATTGAGTTTTTTTGTCTAGTGATCCTTTAAACAAAAACACATAAAGCTAAGATGTTGCCTTTGAGACAGTTTTATTCGACTTATGAGCATACTTTATTTTGCTCTGATGATGGAACTAGTGATTTTTTTTAAAATTGCTTGCCGAAATATGATTAGAAAGAACATATATTTTATGCATATAATATAGAGTGAATCTATAAGCTTCGTAATAGAAGGTAACAAACCAGATGAACTCAGATCTTCAAGAAAAGGATGGCATATATAGCTATCCCATCAATTGCCCTGCTTGCCAAGAATCGCCGGATGCGGAACCCGATGAAAAATTAGCCAAGGATTGTGATACCTGTAAAGGAATCGGGGAAATAACACTCCAGATGACCGAAGACGAGCTGGCTGATCTTTACAAACATTTTATTGGGCTTATGGATAATGAGGGTAAAGGTTGCCCTTACATGGGCAAGGAAGCCTCTTCAGCTGATTCTGACGGGTCAAAAACATGCCCTTACTCAGGGGCGCAGATAAATGGATAAGACAATGAAAATACCAGAAGTTCACGTTGAATCTAAACTGAAAACTATTAGGGACTTTCAAAGTGATTTTCTAGGAACTCAGAACAAATATCATGAAAAGTATGGCGATACATTTCTTCAAATCTTTCCATTTAGATCAATAGTAACAAGAGATCCCGTTATCATAAAACATGTATTGCATGATAATTTCACCAACTACCCAAAAAATAGCTCAAATCCCGTTGTTAAGGAAGTTTTTAAATTAACCTACAACAGTAACAACATATTTTTTACCCCTGACTTTGAGTTTTGGAAAAAAAACCGGAAAGTAGCGACACCCAGTTTTTTGCCATCAGCGCTTGCGGCTTATGTACCCAGAATGGTTGAGTATACGGAAGAAGTCATAGTCATTTATGAAGATTCGGCCCGTTCAGGAAAACCCATCGTAATTAAAGAGCTGATGGGATCCCTTACTTTAAAAAATATGCTCTACAATCTCTTCGTTGATTGCAACCTGGACTTTAAAACCTTTCATTATCAAATGAAAGAATCTCTCGATCAAATAAATAGAAAAGGACAATCGCTTCTTGGATTACGTTGGCTTTTGCCAACTGCTGATCGTCGCAAACATAAGGAAAGTATTGCGTACGTTCATGATACGTCCCTTGAAATCATCAAACAACGAGAATTGTCATCGAAGACTTATGATGACCTGCTCAATCATTTATTAAAATTTTTCAAGGAAAGCTTTCAAGGCGACGAAATGACTAAAAGCCTTATAGGCGACATGATCATTTATTTAATAGCCGGTCACGATACAACTGCATCCACCATCAATGCACTTTATATGTATTTTTCCTTACACCCAGAAGTAGAAGATAAAATCCTAGAGGAGATCAGCAGTGTAATTGGCGACAAAACTATTACTTTTGAAACCGCCAATCAACTAACCTATACAAAAATGGTCTTTCAAGAAGCTCTCCGACTACAAACACCTGTACCCTATGTAAGCCGCATTAGCATTGAGGAAGATCAAATCGCTGGTTTCACAATCCCAGCGAACACCGACATAGGCTTGCATTACATAGCAACCAACCGCAACGCAAAATACTGGGACAATCCGGAATGCTTTAACCCAGAACGGTTCCGTGAGCATCGTTGGGGGCAATCAGAACAATACGCCTACGTACCCTTCGGCGGTGGAAACCGCCTGTGTATCGGCATGAACTTTGCTTACTTGGAAGCCGTCGTAACGCTAGCAGTGCTGTTACCCAAATATAAACTCACCTTGATGCCAGGGCGGGAAAGAAAAACACTCTATGGCCTTACCGCTTGGCCAGGTGGTGTGGAAGAAATGATGGTCAGTCATCGGAAATAATTTACGCGCTGTAACTACCATGGATATAGCGGATAAGCTCATCGATTTCCTGGGTTTGTCTGTGATGGCTTGAGCTGAGCCATTTGGTTACGTCGCCGATTGAAATCAAACCCATCAGTTTCGAATCTACGATAACGGGCAGATGCCTCACACGCTTTTCTGTCATGATGGCCATGGCCTCTTCTGTGGTGGTATCGGGCTCTACGCAGATCACTTCTTTATTCATAACTTTGGATACCTTGGTTGTCTTGGGATCCAATTCTGCTGAAACCACTGCAACCATTAGATCACGCTCTGTAAACATGCCCATGATATTATTGCCGTCCATAATGAGCAAGCCTCCGATACGGGCTTCGGTCATCTTATGGACGCATTCATAGACTGTATCTGTGGGTTTGGCATGGACAACATTGGCCCCCTTGCCTTCAATCAATACATCAAGCGTTGTTTGCATAATCTGTACTCCATACCATTGTTATAGTATTAGTGTAACGCAGAAATATTAAGGAAGGGTGAATGGAGGGCAAATTATGGGTTAATTAACGTTCTGAATTCAAACAGTTTATAATCCCCGTCATGGAGAGCCCTTTAGGGCGTGCCATCCAGCATGTAATGTGCCGCTTGCGGCTCCGTATTAAATTACGATCGAGTTCGCATGCGCTCACACTATTGCGCTGGATCCCACGCAGCAACGCTATGCTTTATGCTGCTCTGGATGACGGTATTTGGTGAGTGATTACCCACAATTTTAAGTCAGCGAAACACCTTCATTCACTCTTGTATCCACAAAAAAACCCCGTCGTTTCCGACGGGGTTTTGTCTTCGAAAAATTCAGAAAGCTTACTTATCAGCCTTCTTCTTGCTAGAAGCGGATTCTTTTTCTTTACGTTCTTTAGCCGATGACAATGCTGCACCTAGGATATCTCCCAAGCTGGCGCCGCTGTCGGTTGAGCCGTATTCGTCCATGATCTTGTTCTTCTCGTCGATTTCACGTGCCTTGATGGACAGGTTTACGCGACGAGCTTTTTGATCTACGGAAGTAACCTTCGCGTCAACCTTTTCGCCGACGGCAAAACGGTCTGTGCGGCGTTCTTCGCGATCCTTCGCCAATTCAGCCTTGCGGATGAATGAGGTGATCTCGCCGATCTTCACATCGATACCAGCTTCTTGGATGCCAGTTACTTCGCACGTCACTACAGAACCCTTCACCAAAGCATCTAGACCTTCCAGGAATGGATCATTTTCTAGTTGCTTGATGCCAAGCACAACGCGTTCCTTATCAGGATCAATGTCAAGGATCTTAACCTTAACTTTTTGGCCCTTCTCGAATGCCTTGATCGCTTGGTCGCCGGACTTGTCCCATGAAATGTCGGACATGTGAACCATGCCGTCAATATCATCTGTCATGGACACGAAAAGACCAAATTCAGTAATGTTCTTGATCTCGCCTTCATGCTCTTCGCCAACCTTGAAGTTCTTCAAGAGGGCTTCCCATGGGTTTTCAATGCACTGCTTCATTCCCAAAGCGATACGACGCTTGTCGGAATCAATGCTAAGCACCTTAACCTTGACCTTCTGGCCAACGGATACGAATTGACTTGGATGCGCGCCCTTCTTTGTCCAGCTCATGTCGGAAACGTGAGCAAGACCTTCAACGCCATCTTCGATCTCAATGAATGCACCGTAGTCAGTGATGTTCGTCACAGCACCTTCAAGCGCTGCTTCTACAGGATACTTAGCTTCAATGCCCTTCCAAGGATCATCTTCCAGCTGCTTCATGCCCAGCGAAATACGCTGAGTTTCTGAGTTAAAGCGAATCACTTGAACCTTAATCTTTTGACCCACATGCAACACATCAGAAGGATGATTGACTCGGCGCCATGAGATGTCAGTTACGTGCAACAGACCGTCAACGCCACCCAAATCGATGAACGCACCGTAGTCTGTAATATTCTTCACAATACCGTCAAGTACTTGACCTTCGCCCAGATTCGCAATGATCTCACCGCGCGCTTCTGTACGAGATTCTTCCATTACGGCACGACGTGAAACAACGATGTTGCCACGGGCGCGATCCATCTTCAGGATCTGGAATGGTTGCTCGATGCCCATGAGGGGATCCACATCACGGATAGGACGTACGTCCACTTGACTGCCTGGTAGGAACGCAATGGCGCCACCCAGATCAACGGTGAAACCACCCTTAACCTTGCCAAACATAACACCGTTAACACGCTCGTTGTTTTGGAATGCCTTTTCGAGGTCAACCCAAGACTCTTCACGACGGGCCTTTTCACGGCTCAGCTGCACGAGACCATCACGGTCTTCCATGCGCTCTACATAAACTTCAATTTTATCGCCAGGCTTTAGCTCAGCTTTTGTGCCGGCTGCGGCGAATTCGCGCAAAGATACGCGGCCTTCAGATTTTAAACCCACATCGATTGTAACGATATCATTATCGATACCGATCACGGTTCCTTGTACAACGGTTCCTTCAATTTTAACCGCGCATACGGCACTTGCAGCTAATAGCTCAGCAAAGCTTTCGCCTGCCATCGCTGTGGATGCCATATTATTTTGCATATTAGTCATCGTTTTTCCCTTGTTAAATCTTAGTACTTCACCATGAAGACTCAAGATAGGTAAGTTAGTATTCAAATGCTTTATCGCGCCAAGGAATCAATAAATTGTGTCGCAAGTGCGAACACTTCTTCACTGCTTTTTTCCGAAGTATCAATAATATGTGCATCTGCCGCGGGTCTCAAAGGGCTAATATCCCTCGTCGAATCTCGCTTATCCCGAGCGATCATATCACTCAAGACTTCGCTATATATACTCTTGATTCCTAATTTCTGCAACTCTTTCTGTCGACGGTCCGCTCGAACCTCCACAGCTGAGGTTAAATAGAACTTTACATCCGCATTTGGACAAATAGTTGTACCCGTATCACGCCCATCTAAAACTACACCTTTTTTATCTCCTGGAGGGTTATTGGCATAGTCACGTTGATAATCCAACAACGCTTGCCGCACTTCAGGAATAACAGCAACCTTGGATGCCATAATGGCCACTTGATCACTGCGCAGCTTTTCTTTCTCAAGAGAAACCCCATGAAGATTCCTTGCGATATAAGTGATGTGCTCTAAATCTTCAGGCTCGTATCCTTCATTCAGAGCCTGTTCTGCCACAGCACGGTACAACAGCCCCGTATCTAAAAAAGCTAGATTGTAATGAGCCGCTATTTTACGAGAAAGCGTGCCTTTACCAGACCCACTGGGGCCATCGACAGTAATGATCATCGTGATGTCCTTAAACTACATACCATTACATATACGGAAAATTAATAGCATTCGTCTATCATAAAGTGACTATATGTATAAATTAAAGAGATATAAAAGTCCATGACGGCCCCAGATCGAGCTTTTATCGATAAGTTTTACCAAGAAGCACTAGCCCTGTTGCAGGAAAGCCGGATCTATATGAACAATCAGGCCACGAACGATTTAAATTCCTTATCCCCTGATTACAGCCTGCATATCTCGTCCGAAATTACCCGCGTCACAACTCGTCTGACAGAAGTTATTGCTTGGCTTTTGATGCATCGAGCTACTTGCGGAACAGATTACCTTAAACTCCACAAACCGAGTCCCCACTTAAGTGCAGAACTCAATTGCATAGAAGACAGTGTTGCCAACAGTCCTTACCCCCTGCCCCTTGAACTCAGAGAGTTACTCACAAAGACGCGCAATCTCTATCTCAGGTTATTAAGGCTTGAGGACATGGAAAAAGAAAACAGCTAACCTCTCCTAGCATGACTAATCATTACTTCTGCCCACACATGTCATATCCGCGCAGGCGGGTATCCAGCGCAAGAGGTAGAGCGAAGCGATTCAAAATAGTCTATATAGCAGCGGCTTTGCCGCCCATTTGCGCTGGATTCCCGCCTTCGCGGGAATGACACAACTGGCGGCAGGTTTAATAATTCAATTTACTAATGCCATTCTACTACAGGTGGCAAGGACATCAATATGGCTTCCGTATTTCCGCCGGTTTTAAGTCCGAACAACGTTCCTCTGTCGTATAAAAGGTTGAATTCTACGTAACGACCTCGCCTTTGTAGTTGGTGCTTGCGTTGTTCTGGTGTCCAAGATTCAAACATATGTCGCCTGACGATTTGGGGGTAAATATTTAGAAAAGCTCGTCCCACATCCTGGGTAAAAGCGAAGTCTGATTCCCATTGGGAGGTGTTTAGATTATCGTAAAATATGCCGCCAATACCTCTGGGTTCCTGACGATGGGGTAGATAAAAATATTTATCGCACCAGGCTTTAAATTCTGGGTAGTAAGATGGATTGTGCTTGTCGCAGGCTTCTTTAAAAGAAGTATGGAAATCATTTGTATCTTGTTCTTGTGGGTAGAAAGGCGTCATATCTGCGCCGCCGCCAAACCAGGATTTTTCTGTGACGATGTGCCTGGTGTTCATGTGCACCGCGGGAACCAGAGGCGAGTGCATGTGTGCCACTAAAGAAATGCCTGAGGCCCAGAAATTTGGATTGATGTCAGCGCCGGGAATGGATTTGGCAAACTCGGGGGCGAACTCTCCGTGGACCGCTGAGATGTTTACACCCACCTTTTCAAAGACCCGGCCTCGCATGATGCCCATGGTGCCTCCACCGCCATCCTTATGTTCTTCGCGCTCCCATGAACTGAATTCAAACTTGCCTGCGGGTTTGTCACTGCCCGCAAACTCTTGTTCGATCTTTTCAAATTCAGCACAAATTTGGTCTCTTAATTCCATGAACCAAGAGGCGGCACGTTGTTTTTGTTCTTCAGAGGATTGGTATGGCTCGTGAATTGCAAGTGCTGGTTGGCTCATTTTTGTTCTCCTTGAAATTGATGGGTTTGTCTTAAGGCCTCGCCCACCACAAGAGCACCTGCTATGGCCACATTAATGGAGCGACACCCTGGAACCATTGGTATACAAACGGAATGAGTACATGCTTGCCGTACATGATCAGGCACTCCATCGCTTTCTCTTCCCAGTAAAAGTATGTCGTCCGCTTGGAATTGAAATTCTATGTAGCTACATTCTGCCTGTGGCGATAAGAGAATAATACGCTTGCCAGTCATAGCTTCTTGAAAGGCATTCCAGCAGGTATGGCGGGTCATTTCGACTTTCTCCATATAATCCATACCAGAACGTTTCATTTTTCTGTCATTCATGATAAAACCCATAGGTTCGATCATATGAATCGGAAAACCAAGGCAGGCACCCAGACGCATCAAGGTTCCTGTATTTTGGGCTATTTCTGGTTGATATAGTGCAAGTCTCATGGCATCGTTTTACCAGAATGTTAGTGATGCGCAAGCCCAAAACGAGTAAAGGAGTACTATTTATGTGGCAATTGGAGTTTGAATTACCAAGATCGTCCCCCACCGCCTGTCAGGATGTGTTGAGCGAGATCTTTGAAACCCTTTTGATTTTTGAGTCTGAGGATAAATCCGCTTGGACTATTAAGATTATTTTGACTGAAGAGCCTTCAGAGGCAACTCAGGAGCAGATATTTGAAATCACCGACTCGTTTGAAATAAAGCGGCCTGAAATTGAAATGATTCAGCTTCCTGACACGGATTGGTTGTCTGAAAATCGCAAATCTTTCCCAGCTATGACCATAGGTGGATTCTTTATTCATGGATCGCATTTGCCTAGCTCTAATGATGATTCTTTGATTCCCATTCAAGTGGATGCTTCGCTGGCTTTTGGTACAGGTGAACATGCAACCACACGTGGGTGTTTAGAGATGATTGCTAGCCTTGAGCAACCAGAATCAGGCGCTAACATATTAGATCTGGGTTGTGGCACAGCCATTCTGGCTATTGCTATGGCAAAGCTGTGGAAACGGGAAGTATGGGCCAGTGATATTGACGAAGATTCAGCCATGATGGCTTGGCAGAACTGTATCGACAATGGTGTTGGCACGCTCGTACATACACTGCATGGGGATGGCTTTAAGCATCCGGTCTTGGAAGAAGTTTCACCATTTTCGTTGATCGTTGCCAATATATTAGCTCAGCCTCTGTGTTCTTTGGCGCCCGAGATGAAAAGTAACATCACTCCTATGGGCAAACTGATTCTATCAGGCCTGTTGGTAGAGCAAAAAGATTTAGTGCAAAGGACTTATGAAGAGAATGGATTTGAGCTTTTAGAGGAAAAAATCATTGGCGAATGGGCGACTTTGCTGCTTAAATCAGCTTAATTTCGCCAATCTTCATTTTATGCTTGCCTAAGAGTAGCATAAACACATACTTTAGTGGTTAAACGTTCGAAATAGATATTTATTTAGGAGGAAGCATGTCCGCACCCCTTATGCCAAAAGCAACCGCCATTTGGTTGCTTGATAATACGACATTGACATTTGATCAGATCGCAGCTTATTGCCATCTGCATGTTCTTGAAATACAAGCCATCGCCGATGGCGAGATCGCCTTGGGTATGGCACCCTTTGATCCAGTGGCCCATGGCCGCTTGACCATGGAAGAAATCGTGCGTTGCAGCAACGATCCCAGCGCTCGTTTGGTAGCTATTGAGCTCAAAGACGAAGTGGGCAACAAGCGTCGTGGCGGGAATCGTTATGTGCCTGTTTCAAAGCGCGCTGAAAAGCCAGATGCCATCGCCTGGATGCTGAAACATCACCCCGAAGTTAGTGATGCGGAACTGTGTAGGTTGTTGGGGACGACGAGCCCTTCCATCAACGCTATCCGCAATAAGACCCATTGGAACTCAGCCAATATCCGAGCCAAAAGCCCGGTCGCTTTGGGTCTGTGTACCCAAGAAGAACTAGCGGCTGTTTTGGAATCTGCGGTAAAGCCTTCGTAGGTTCAGATAAATTAACACGCACCATTTCGATTGAAAGGGTGCGTGGTTTTAACCACAATCTAAGGTTTATACTTCATCCTCAAGCGCTTTGGTTATATTCATAAAGTTAACTGATTTTATGCCATTTTGAGTCACTTCTATATCTCCAGCGTAACAAAGAATTGCTTGCTCTTGCTGCGACAGCTTTTGAAAATAATGTAAGTTTTTGAATTGATCTTTCGAAAGAGTCTTCGAGGACTTGATTTCTATGGGCAATAGTTTACCGGAAAGCTCATAAATGCAATCTACCTCATGTCCTGTTTTATCCCGCCAGAAATAGACATTTGGTTGTTTTCCTTGATTAAACCTGTATTTGAGCAATTCGCTAACCACCATATTCTCAAATAATCCACCTTTTAAATAGTGATTTTCTAATTGTTTACTGCTTTCGATACCCAGAAGTGAGCATGCAAGGCCGGTATCATAAAAATATATCTTTGGCATTTTTATAAGACGTTTACTAAAGTTTTGATGATGTGGTTGTAGCAAATAAACCAAATAACTTGACTCTAGAACTGATAGCCATTGACGTGCGGTTGTGTGGCTTATACCGCAATCGTTAGCCAGTGAGGATAAATTCAACAATTGACCGATACGGCCACTGCAGAGTTTTAGAAACACTTGGAATCTATTTAAGTCATTGATGCTTGTAATTTGCCGGACATCACGTTCCACATATGTGCGAATATAACTGGGATACCAATCTGTAGGATCCATATGGTTGTTAAAAATTCGGGGATACCCACCTTTGAAAATCATATCATCGGAACTACCAATCAAATCTTCTGCTTCCTTAAGCTCTTCGAGACTTAGTGGCAATAAGGTTAACAAGGCAATTCTACCGGCTAAGGTTTGCGTTATTTTTTCAGTCAACGTGAAATTCTGCGACCCTGTCAATATAAATTGCCCAGGCTGTTGATTTTGATCTACCAAGGTTTGTAGATACGAAAATACAGCTGGCGCATTCTGTGCTTCATCAATTACCACGCCATCCTTAAAACGATCTAGAAATGCTCTGGTATCGTTTTGTGCTATGGATCTTTGATCTAAGTCTTCAAGGCTGACGTAAGGTAAATGGGAAAACAACTGCTTTACTAAAGTAGTTTTACCCGATTGACGCGGCCCTACAAGACCAATAACAGGGAACTGCTTGGCCAGGCTTAACAATTTTTTTGTAAGAGTTCTGTATATCATAAGTTTATTATAGCCAAAAACTGGACAAATTGAAAGTCAGACTTTCAATTTGTCCAGTTTTTTGCGAAAGAAAGACTCACACCCTCGTTGAAAGCCAGATAGCTAGGCGTGAGCCTGCTTTTATGGCTGAGGATAGGATTGGATAGCCAATGGCTTGTTCTGCGCCATGGGCAAGACCAGTGGCTTTGTGCTCGTTTTCTTCTTCACGGCATTTAATAATTAGAGTTTCTAGTTCCGGATCTTGATCGCCGCCCAGTTTTGCTTGTTGACGAGCGTAGTGTTCGTCGATGACTTCTTCAACGGCTACTGTACAGGCCATAGCTGCTTTTTTACCCATGAGCGCCGTTCCCGCACCCAATGCAAAGCCTAACACAGACCATACGGGTGATAACACTGTTGGCCGAACTCGGCGACTCACTATGAGAGCGCTGAACTTTTCCAGATGTTCTTTTTCCTGTTCAAGCATATGATCAAGAAGAGGGCCAGCATCCGTTTTGCCTAAAACAGCCAATTGTCCTTTATAGATACACACCGCACCGAATTCCCCGGCTTGATTGACGCGAATCATGCGATTGATATCTTCGCGCACAGGCCTATCGCCTGGTAAACTTTTTTTTCTTTTTGTCATTAACAAAGACTCCCATTAAACTGAATAGACTTAATAGTAAGGCCAAAAGGCTGTTGTAGCCTGCCATGGAAATGCCGAACACACTCAATTCCACTTGATCACAAGAAACGTGCGGCTTAGAGGTGATCAATTCTTTAAAGTCCTCGAAAGAGTCTCCTGCCTCGGGCGCTTGGCACACCTTAGGGAGTTCTACCCACTTGTTTTCGATGGCCACTTGATAGGCCGCCGTGGTTGAGCATAAAAGCAAAATCATTGAAGTAACCAGAAGAAAGGAACTTTGACCACGTCCGCTTAAAATGAATAAATTAGCTGCTAAGACGACAATGGCTGCCATGTAGAAATAACGCTGATAGAGACATAAACTGCACGCTTGGAAGCCAAACACATATTCGGCCACCCAGGCTGCTACAAGCGCTCCACAAGAAGCCACGAGCACCATCTGGCAAACCTGTTCTTTGGAGATGCGTAAATTCATGCCAAGCTATCCTTGCTGTTAGAAGGCGAACTTAAATAACATAAACCCTCCCACCAGCGCAAGCAAGCCAGCAGTTGTTACGACATACAAATTTTTATCTAGAAAGTCCTTAACAGCATGGCCGTAATACCATAAAAGGCCCGCTAGCATGAAAAACCTCGAACCACGAGCTATAATTGAAGCGATCAGGAATGACTTGAAATCAAAACCTGCGAGACCGCTGGAAATAGTGACAATTTTGTAAGGTATGGGCGTTAAACCCTTTAGAGCAATGATCCAAAATCCCCAACTGGCAAATTGTTCTTGAAAGTTTTGGAAAGAGCTTTCTAATCCGTAGGTTTCAATAACCCACAAACCAACGGTCTCATAGAGACCATAACCGATGTAGTAGCCAACTATGCCGCCTAGCACTGAGCTGATTGTACACATCAACGCTATGGCCCAGGCTTTCTCCCGTTGCTTTAAAATCATGGCAATAAATAATGGATCGGGAGGGAATGGAAAGACTGAGCTCTCAATAAAGGCAATAAAGTTTAACCACCAAATTGCTTTTGGATGGGAGGCAAACTTCATGATTGCATCGTAGAAGCGTCTGATCATTTTATAATACTACTCTTTGGTCCTGTTAACACAACACATATAGCACGGATGAGGAATAAAGGGCAGAAAATAAAGATCCTTAAGCTGCATCATCCTTTTTCATAAGCCCTAACTCTCTAAGACGTTCATCCAGATAGCATTTTGCGGTGTGAGTGGGCGACAAACGAACATCTCTGCGTGGATGCAAGAAGAGTGGTAAAGAGTAGCGGGATTTAAGTGCTTCCTCCC
Source organism: Alphaproteobacteria bacterium (assembly GCA_041738135.1). GTDB lineage: Bacteria > Pseudomonadota > Alphaproteobacteria > JAGOMX01 > JAGOMX01 > JAGOMX01. Next base: position 14,180 of record JBGSQK010000009.1, on the reverse strand, counting down.
CCTTTGGATTTACAACCCTGTGGGTTGTAGACCTATAAAAGCCATTAGTTGCCATCTGCAGCATATCTCCAGCATTAAATACCAGAGTCCCAGGGTCGCAAGAGACTTCATGCCAATTTCCTTGGCTATCTTTTACCTGAAGGCCTGGCGCCGTGGCTGCTGGCAATATGGTTATCAGAACAATATCTTCATGTGCGGCTGCTCTTTCCGACTGTTCTTCCATATCTTCTGAAAGTGGAGGATAATGTAGGATCCGCAGAAGACTCATATCGCTATCCTTGATCATTTCATGGAGAGGCATAGAAAGAGCCTCAGCAATATTAGATGGAAGGCCTTGCTCTATCCAACGCAAGACCTCATCCGCGAGCGATTTTAGATCATTTAAAAGCACCTGCGTGTTGGAATTCATACCCTTTGGTAAATCATGCTCATCACGATAGTGGTAGAATTCCTTCAGATCCTTGGCCGTATAACCTTTAGCGTTTTCTGATTTGAAAGGAAAATAACCAGCTTGCCTCGTCGATTGAGGATCAAAAAGATAGTTATTCTTATCAGAACGCATAAAGAATTGTTGCCAGTCTGCATAGACTTGCTGGACTAGGTTGTTTGAAATGGGGTGATTGGAGAGGACTGCAAATCCTGTTTCTTTTAGGGTTGCCACGAATTCCTGTGCTGCTTGATTCGATCTATAATCGATGGTTTTGACAAACATGCTTTCCTCCCTCAGATTTGGTTTAACTTATTTCTTTTCTTCCTGTTTAGCTGGCGCTTCGTCTGGTCTTCCCACCACAACGAAGGTTAATTTTTCGGGTTCGATGACTCGGGTAATGAAGTCATTCATATCTTTAAGTGTGATGGCGGCTATCATTTCTTCCCTTTTTTGGAAATAATCGACAGGCCGGCCTACGAATTGATAGCCAAGGAGTATGGCAGAGATGGCGCTCGAATTCCGAAAACGCAAGGGATAGGAGTTCATCATGAAGGTTTTGGCCCCATCTAACTCTTCGGCAGTGATTCCATCTTTCTTGAGACGCGCCCATTCTTGCTTTAAAAGCTCGATGGACTGCGCTGCTTTCGCCTTGGGGCTGCCAACCATACCACCAATGTAGCCAGCGTCCTGCCTCCAGATAGCAGAAGCACTTACGACATATGCAAGGCCTCGTTTTTCTCGAATTTCCTGAAAAAGCCTTGAGGATTGTTCCTCACCCATAATATGCATTAACAATGCAGCCTTTATAAAATCCGGATCATCGTAGGTAACGCCAGGCAACACGAAGAAAATCAGACTCTGCGGAATTTTTAATTCAATGACGTCATGTTGGCCATTGATGGCAGGTTTAGTTTTTGTGGATTTGAATTCGGCTGATTTTTTGGGCAAAACTCCAAATGTAGAATCCAACATTTTGATAGCGTGCGCTTCGTCAATGTTACCTGTGATTGCAATTTGCAATTTATCTTGCGTCAGGTTGTCTTTTATATAAGACCCAATATCCTTAAGTGTTATCTTGCTTATGGTTTGCGGCAAACCTTCTGGCGGATTTTCGTAAGGGTGATTTTTAAATAGCATGGTGTCTAACCGACGTCTGGCTAGGTAGGATGGGTCATTAGTCTGGTTAGCCAGCGACGTACGGGACATATTCATGATGTTGTCAAAAATGTCTTGTTTGAGTCGAGGACTCGTGAAAACTTCCTTCAGCAGATCAAACGCTTTATCCTTGTGCTGAACAAGGGTTGTAAGTTCACCACCCACCTTGTCTGAGTCAGTGGAGAAAGATAGTTGGATTGCATAGTCTTGCTTGTATGCATCAAACTCATTGGGATCCTTATGCACGGTTCCTGAATTAAGGAGGCTCGTTGTAAAGTCAGCAACACCAGCTTTACCTTCAGGATCTAATCTAGCCCCACCTTTGAACAAAAAACTAATGGATATGACGGGCGTGGCCTTATCATAAAAATACCAAGCCGTAAGACCACCTGGGGTTTTAATTATTTGCGGCTTGATAGCCGCCTGAGAGGCGCCTATAACAGCTAGAAAGGCTACGAATCTGACTAAAATGGTTCTCATGAGGATTTTTCCGTTTTCTTTTCTGGTAATAAAAACGCAGTCAGGTAGTCCTCTTGCGACAGCACTGATCGGGCAGCGGCGTTCACATCATCTACAGTCACCTGTGAAATGTTATCTTTCCAATCTTCCACATTGGCTATTTCATAGCCTGAACCCAACGCATTGGCAAAGATATCCGCACTACCAAAAGAGTCATCGCGAATATAATCAATATCAGCCACAATTCTGATTTTGGCTTTTTCCACTTGCTCTTGCGTGACACCCTTTTCTTGGAGCTTGGAAATTTCTGTCATCAAAGCTTTTTCCAGCTCTTGTAAAGTTTTTCCTGGAACCGGTTGCGCCGAGAACGAGAAGAAAGCTGGGCCTCTGGACATCGCATTGCTATAACCCGCTGAAGCCCACGATGCGATTTTTTGCTTTGTGATCAGATTGTCGTACAAAACACTGTTTGCACCACTGGATATAATGTGCTCAAAAATCTGCAAGGCGTAATAAGCCTTAAGATTTTCTTTGAAGTTGGGAGCGGGATAGGTTCGATAATAAACGGGTTCAAGTACCCTATTACTGCTCTTTTCCAAATGTTGGACGATACCCCGGTGTTCAGGTTCAACAGTAATATTCCTCGCAGGTATTTCTCTCTTTGGAATGGATCCATAATATTTTTCAGCAAGCTTTTTTGCTTCATCCAATGTTATGTCACCAGCCAGAATTAATACGGCATTATTGGGCGCATACCACTTATCATAAAACGCACGAGCATCAGCCTGGTTCAAGGTCTCCATCTCATGTTCCCAACCAATAATCGGTTTGTGATACGGATGATTGCGGTAAAAAGTATAATTGATAGCCTCGCCCAATATGGCGGACGGTTCATTATCGATACGCATGCGGCGCTCTTCTAGAATAACGGGCCGCTCGGTTTCCACATCCTTGGCTTCAAGTAATAAATTGACCATACGATCTGATTCAAGCTTCATGGCCCATTCAAGATCAGCTTTGGGTATCTCTTGGTGGTATAGAGTGTAATCTTGGCCGGTCTGAGCGTTTTGATCTGCGCCCATACGTTCATTAGCCTTATCCAGCTCTTTTCCTGAAACGTTCTTAGTGCCCTTAAACATAAGATGTTCAAGGAAGTGAGCAATCCCTGACTTACCAAGAGGCTCATCAATGGCACCCACTTTATAGACAAGTATTTGCTTAACGATAGGGGCTCGACTGTTGGTCAGTACAATTACCTGCAACCCGTTGGGTAACGTAAAGGTTTCTGGGTTAAATAATCCTGCTTGGCAACTGGTTATGCATAAAAAACAGGCTAACGCTGCACTATAAAATCCGTGCATAGTCCTTTTGATCTTATTGTTCTGCCTCAAGACGTTTCTTCTCCTCAAATGGATCTAGAGCTTTTTCGGATTCTTTAATGTTCAAAAGGTCCTTCACAAAGGACGCGTTCTTCTGTTTTTCCGCTTGCGCTTCCTTAGTAATTTTTTGTCTGATGCTCGGATCCTTACCGCCAGCCTTGGCATTCTTCAATAGTTCCGCTTCGCTGCCAGATCCTGATACTGTCTCGTGTGCTACGCTGTGGCTAAACTGACTTAAAGCAGCATCACGAGCCTTATCAGAGGAATCTTTGCCCGCATCCGCCTGCGAGGATTTTTTCACGGGGCTAGGCAATTCATTAAAATTAGGTGGAAGTGATAATTCAGGTGTCGTAAGCACAGCGAATTCGTCATTTACGTTGCGATTGAAACCTAACACATCGCGTGTCTTGTCGCATGCTGTCAGGCAGAAAGTTAAACCTATTAAAGATACTATTGATAAGCGCTTCATGGTAATCCCTCGTAATTAATCTATTGCTTTAGTTCTAGTCCTTTTGCTTGAAAAAAACAAGACGTCTAGCAAAATAAGTCCAACGCCTATGTTAATACAAATGTCAGCCACATTGAAAGCCGGGAAATACCAGCCCTGGTAATGGAACTCTAAAAAGTCGACAACCGCTTGGTATTGAAGACGATCATATGCATTGCCAATGGCTCCTGAAATAATAAAACCCAGACCAATTTGAATGATTAGTAGTTTTTCTCGATATAGCCAAACCATTAAAGCAAGGCTGACGAGGAGAGAAAAACCAGAAAGAATATAGGGCATGTTTTCCGAATTACTGCCCAAGAAACCAAAACTAATGCCTTTATTCCATGCAAGGACGAAATTAAAAAAACTAGTCATTTGTACAGGGATGACACCCTCATGAAAAAGCTCAAGGACTAGTTTTTTTGTGAATTGATCCCCTATAAAACAAACAAGGATGAGACTAGCAATAAGGGCAATTCTTAAAGATCTCATAATACTACCACGTAATTTCAGGCATTTGGACCACAGGAACAGATGCGATAGATAGCTTTTTATTCTGTATGGTAATAGAAATTTTAGAGCCAGTGACGCTTTGCAGCAAACCAATACCTGACTTAATATATCCTGCCTTACGTTTATCCAGTTTTCCGGCTTTGACATACGCGTCTACGGCTTCGTCAAAACCAACAAATGATGCGGAAAATGCACCTAAAGGCTGCAAATCCTCATCAAGAGAAAAAGTACCATCGCCGGTGGCCGAGGTTTGGCCCCATTTGAGCGCAAGCTCTTTGACCTCTAATACACCATCATTATTGTACCAGTTTTTCACTCTGTCTAAATTATTATCGCCCTCAACCTTACCTTTCAAACTGGCATTTAGGATAATATGCTCAATCATAGGACCAAGTGGAGAGTCTTTAATAAATTCAGCTTCAAATTCCTCAAGACGTGTGCGGATCGAGGCAGTGTCAGTTCCATCTTTTGGTGTAAGGTCTATATCAATTTCGAGTTCTTTTGCTTTTGCAAATTCTTTACCTGCAGTGGTGATCACCATATAATCGTAGAAAAATTCAAATCTCATGGGATCAAATGTAAAAGATCTGACCACAAATCCTTTACCTTCAGCCTTAAAATCGTCAAATTCCAGATGATGGGTACCGCCTGCAACTGAAGATATTTCCTGCGGCTTCCAGAGCTTTGCTGAAAAAGTTATATCCCCGTCGATCCAAGTCTTGAAAACATTGCCTCTTTTGATCTCAAGATTTTTGACTTTAACATTGTAGCCAAAAGGAAATCCAGAGATGTGCATATTATCGAAGCTTACGTCAAAGCCCTTTGCCTGGATTTCCACCAGTTGCTCTTCCATATGTTGTTCAAATTTATTGGAATAAAATTTCCACGTGCCCGCATAAAGGATACAGAGAAGTACGACGACTCCCGTGAATTTCATTTTATTCGTCATTTTACTCTCTCTATTTTATCAATGCGATGGATGCAGTTTCAATGGAGTCAGAAAGTTGTTCCATGAAAACGTCGCCTTCCAAATCATTCTTGATCGCAGGCAAAAATTGTATGGTAATGACTCCCGGCCATTTAATCCAACTCCTTCTTCCCCAACATACACCAGAGTTTAATGCAACAGGAATAACGGGGTAATCAAAGTCTTTGTATAGAGCCAAAACGCCCTTTTGATAAGTGACCGTGTCCCCTGGCGCCGTTCTTGAGCCTTCCGGGAATATAATAATTTGTCTATTCTGGCCGAGAAGAGATTTTGCTTGCGTCCGTAAGTCCATAATGGCTTTAAGGCCCCGTTTACGGTCTATGGAAATCATGTCGTATTTCTTAATATACCGGCCAAAAATCGGGATTTTAGTCAGCTCTTTCTTCAACACATAGGATGCTTGTGGAAATATATAGGATAAGGCGAAGGTATCCCATGCGGATTGATGCTTACAGGCTATTATACAAGGACCTGAAGGAATATTATCATGTCCAACTATCTTGAAATCTATGCCGCATATGACTTTGGCAAGCCATAATCCATAAAATCCAGCTTGTTTTGCAAAATAAAAAGGGGGATTTCTTCGGAGCAACATAGGCATGTTAAAAAGCATGAACAGTGGCAATGTAACAAAAAGAACAACGTTAAATATGAGCGAGCGTATAACCGCTCGCCCCATATTTCTTTCACCGGCCATCACTTGGTTAATGGCTAGAGTGTCCGTGCTATTTCTTCTATCTCGAAACATTCGATCTTGTCATTTTCCTTGATGTCATGGTAATTCTCAAAGGCCATACCACATTCAAAGCCTTCTTTGACTTCCTTAACTTCGTCTTTAAACCTACGCAAGGTCTTCAGTGTACCTTCATGAATAACCACATCATCACGGAGCAATCTGACCTTAGCACCGCGCTTAACGAGACCTTCAGTTATCATACAACCTGCAACCTTACCAACTTTGGTAATGTTGTAGATGAGACGAATTTCAGCCTGACCCAAGTATTTTTCACGTAAAGTCGGTGAAAGCATACCCGTAAGCGCGGCTTTGACATCATCGATCACATCATAAATGATGGAATAGTAACGAATGTTAATGTTCTCGCGTTTTGCCAAATCTCTTGCTTGCGGATTGGCACGAACGTTAAATCCGATGATCAAACCATTGGAAGCGTTCGCCAAAATAACATCGCGTTCCGTGATACCACCAACGCCTGAATGTAACACGCGTACATGGACTTCATCGCTGTTAAACTTGCTTAAGCTGCTGACCAGCGCTTCTACAGAACCACCCACGTCACCCTTGATAACAACTGCCAATTCTTTTTTATCAGCGGTCGCTTGCTGCGCAAAGAGATCCTCAAGCGACATCTTTGATTTAGCCGCAGAGAGAGTTTTATCGCGGTGCGCACGATATTGCGCAATTTCCCTTGCTCGACCCTCGTTGTTAACAACGTGGAAATCGTCACCCGCGTAAGGGGTGTCGTTGAAACCAAGAACTTCCACAGGCATGGAAGGACCAGCACTCTCAATATTAACGCCATGCTCATCAATAAGAGCACGCACCTTACCCACTTGTGAGCCGGCCACGAACACGTCACCGACGCGTAAAGTTCCATGCTGAACCAATACGGTAGCGATAGATCCTCTACCTTTTTCCATTTTAGCTTCAACCACAGCACCTTGTGCTGCACGCTTTGGATTTGCCTTAAGTTCAAGCATCTCTGCCTGTAGCAGTACTGTTTCCAAAAGTTTATCGATATTGAGTTTTTGTTTGGCAGAGATTTCCACATCCATAGTATCGCCGCCCAACGTTTCTAAAACGATTTCATGGGACAACAGTTCATTACGGACGCGATCAGGGTCAGCACCAGGCTTATCAATTTTGTTAATGGCTACAATCATGGGAACACCTGCAGCTTTTACGTGACTGATCGCTTCAACGGTTTGTTCTTTGATACCGTCATCGGCGGCAACTACAAGGATAACGATGTCCGTCACCTTGGCGCCACGCGCTCTCATTTCCGTAAATGCAGCATGTCCTGGGGTATCAATAAATGTAATGGCTTGCTCATGCCCAGGCAGGTGCACTTGATACGCACCAATATGCTGGGTGATTCCACCCGACTCTTTTGATACGACGTCTGTTGCACGAATTGCGTCCAGCAGTGAAGTCTTACCATGGTCCACGTGGCCCATAACGGTTACAACTGGTGCCCTAGGCAACAATGTCTCATGGGTATCCGCATCGATGAGGCCCAGACCAATTTCTACGTCTGCTTCTGACACACGCTTTACGATGTGTCCGGACTCTTGAACAACCAGTTCAGCAGTGTCGGCATCCAGCACTTGATTGATCGTTGCCATGACGCCCATTTTCATGAGGGCCTTAATAACTTCGGCTGTGCGCACAGCCATACGATTGGCTAATTCTTGGACCGTGATGGTCTCAGGAATAGTTACTTCGCGTACGACTTTCTTTGGTTCAAATTCTTGTGAGAAAGATTTTTTTCTACCTTTTTCTCGGAAGCGTCTTGCTGCAGCTTGACTGCGAGGACGCAAACCAACTTCTTCATCCACTTCGGTTTGAATAAGTGCCTTTTCAAGGGTGAGCTTCGTTTCGCGGCGCGTCAGGTCTTTCTTAACAACCTTTGCCTTTGCAACGTCATGCTTGACCTTCTTCTTCACACCGAATTCATCAAACTCGTCTTCCTCGTCTGTGACGGTGGTCTTTTTAGGTAATTCTTCTGGAAGACCTGAACTTGCTTCTGTGGCTAATGGTGATTCTGTAGCAACTGTTTCTTCGGCGCTTGCTACGCTTTCAGTTGCTACTTCTTCTTCGATCGGTTCTTCAACTGCTGGGGCGTTCAAAGCCTCTTCAGCTTTCCGTTTTTCCTCTTCAATGGCACGCAAAGCTGCTTCTTCAGCAGCAACTTTAGCAGCTTCGTCAGCTACCTTGCTACGCTCCGCCTCTGCCTTTACAGCATTCAGGCGCGCATTCCATTCTTTTTCAGTCAAGCCCTTAGGAATGGCTGCCGCAGCGTGAGCTGCTTTAGCAGCATCAGAACCAGGAGTCTCATTGGGTTTATTTATGATACGGCGCTTTTTGACTTCAACAGCTACTTGCTTAGAGCGGCCATGAGAGAAGCTTTGCCTAACCTGACCAGATTCAGCTTTCTTTGGATCTAATTTGGCAGAAAGACTTAATGTCTTTTTGCCGCTATCGTTTTTTTCTTCACTCATGTTTACGCTCGTTCGTTGCCTATTAAACTTCTACTACTCCCGACCCTTTCGGGTATCTTGTGCTCTTAGGCAGATCCTAGGAACAATTCGGAGGCTTTCTTGGGCTGGTCTTTAAGACTAGCCCAAGCCTTGCATATCCTTGGATACATATCCTACTTGAGGAGTAACATCCTTGCGTCGGCAAACTCTCAATTAGGCATGCCGACTTAATCTTCGATTTCGGCGACCTCATCCGTTATGGGCTTGTGGTCATCTTCGAACCAGTGGGCCCGAGCCGCCATAATCATATCGTTTGCTTCGTCCAATGTTAAGTTACAACTAGCCAACAATTCAACTACTTCATCACCAGCCAAGTCTGCAAAATCATCCAGGGTCTTAATTTTATTTTCACCGAGGATAGTCAACATCTTAGGAGACAGCCCTTCAAGTTGAGCCAGTTCTTCAGACACACCTAACTCTTTATACTGTTCGGTGTTCCTCTTCTCTTCTTCCTCAAGAAAATCTCTTGCACGCTTTTGCAGCTCAGTGGCCACGTCTTCATCAAAGCCTTCAATAGATGTTAGCTCTTCTGATTCCACGTACGCAATTTCTTCTACCGATGAGAAACCTTCCGTTGCAAGCAACCTGGCGATGACTTCGTCAACATCCAAGGCCCTTGTGTAAAGCTCTACCGAAGACTCCATTTCCGACGTACGGCGCTCTGAATCACTGGTTTCAGTGCTAATATCAATTTCCCAGCCCGTCAGTTGTGCTGCCAAACGTACGTTTTGGCCACGCCTACCAATGGCAAGACTCTGTTGATCGTCAGGAACAATCACTTGAATGCGGTTTTCGTCCTCTTCAACAATAACCCTGGAAACTTCTGCAGGTGCCAACGCATTGACCATAAATGTGGCAATATCACTGGACCATGGCACAATATCAACTTTTTCGCCATGCATTTCTCCGACAACGGCCTGAACACGGCTACCGCGCATACCCACACAAGCGCCCACTGGGTCAATGCTTGAATCATGAGTGTACACCGCAATCTTGGCACGACTACCCGGGTCGCGTGCAACTGACTTGATTTCTATGATACCATCATAAATCTCGGGAACTTCTTGCTTGAAAAGTTCAGCCATAAACTGAGGATGTGTCCTGGATAGAAAGATTTGCGATCCATGGGGCTCATTACGAACTTCCATAATGAAGCAGCGTAGGCGATCGCCAACCTTAATGGTTTCACGAGGTATGGTTTCTTCACGTCTTAATAGACCTTCGGCTCTACCCAAATCAACAAACACATTTCCAAATTCAACGCGCTTAACAAGACCATTGATAATTTCGCCTTGACGATTTTGGTATTCCTTGAATTGGCGCTCACGTTCAGCTTCACGCACTTTCTGGATGATGACCTGCCTTGCAGTTTGCGCCGCAACCCGTCCAAAATCTATAGGTGGTAATGCATCAATAATGAACTCACCCACTTGCGCGTTCGACCTAAATGTCTTTGCAGCAGCTAGATCCAGTTGAGTCACTTCGTCCTCAACAGTTTCAACGATCTCTCTATAACGGGAAAGATCTATTTGACCTGTAGAGCGATCTATATGCGCACGAATATCGTGCTCGTAACCATACTTGGTCCGACCAGCTTTCTGGATTGCCATTTCCATTGCAGTTACAACTTCTTCCCGCTCAATTCCTTTTTCGCGGGCAACCGTTTCGGCTATATGTAACAACTCAGTTGTATTTACGGTCATCATCGGCTCTCTTTCTTCTTAAAAGTCCAAATCAGGAACTAATTTTGCTTTTTTAATCTCGGTATATTCAAATTCAATATCTACAGGGCCCTTTGGTGATTCGGCTGTCAAAACAAAACGATCGTCGCTCACTTGAGATAAAATACCTGAAAAGCGCTTTTTATCATCCTTAGCAATAAAGGTCTCCAATTTGATCTCAGAGCCTTCAAAACGTTTGTAGTCAGCCTTTTTAACCAACGGCCTGTCAAGTCCTGGCGAAGTCACCTCTAGAGAGTAAGACCCTTGTATGGGATCATCCACATCTAAAAAGGCCGAAGACTCCTTACTCGCCTTCACACAATCCGCAATGTTGACCGACTGGCCATCAAGCCGCTCGATCATAATTTCCAAAACTTTGCGTTGCGAACCAGAAATCTGAACCCGAACAATTCCTAAACCAAGCTCCGTCAGGGGCAAGGTTAGCATAGCTTCAATTTTTTGTTCCACACTCATACGTATTCTTCTAACCTGCAACCTAAGCAAAAGGCGAGTCCATAAAAACCCGCCCTTGCAGCTTCATACTAATATTACCGCCAATAATACTGATTAATTCTTACATTGCAAGAATTTTGTGATATCAGGTATACTGTTGGTTAGAAAACACGAAAAAAGGTCTCACATGAGTGCAGCAAAATTGCTAACTTTCTTCAAAGGCGTACGCGTTGCCTCTGACAGCTACGGAAACCAGTACTATAGAGAGGGATTCTTTTTTGGTAAACCAAAAGATAGGCAACCTCGGCGTTGGGTGGTATATAGTGGTAGGGCGGAAGGCTCCAAGGTTCCTGCTGAATGGCACGCGTGGCTGCATTTCACCACGGACAAAACGCCTGAGGAAGTACCCCCTGTTAATTACAAGTGGGAAAAGCCACATGAGCCTAACTTGACGGGAACAAAAAAGGCGTACGAGCCACCTGTTAACCGTGCCGCAACATATTATGGGGCTTGGCAGCCTGATAATGATAAATAGTAAAAGGATTTAAATTATGAAACACAATGTTATCGAAACCGTTATGGGTTTTGTCGTTTTAACGATCGCAGGATTTTTCCTAGCGTTTGCTTATAAAAGCAGCCAGCTTGACACAACTGATGGCTATAGTCTCACCGCTAAATTTGACCGCATCGATGGCGTTCAAGCAGGATCGGATATTCGTTTAAGTGGCGTGGCTATTGGAAGGGTGCAATCCGTAGAGATCGATCCTGAAACCTACCAGGCCATTTTGACATTGGATATAGAGCATCGTATCAAGCTTCCTAAAGACAGCTCAGCAGAAATCATAAGCGGCGGTTTGTTGGGCTCTAAATATATTGCTTTGGTGCCGGGCGGGGATGATGAATTCTTGAAGGCCGGTGAAGAAATTACTTATACGCAGGCGTCTGTCAGTTTAGAAGCAATGATCGGACAGGTTATTTTCAGCAAAAAAGATAAAGAAGAAGAGCCAAAGAAATGAAACTGAGATATTTGAGTTCACTTCTATTTTTTGTCCCATCATTAGCCTTTGCGGAAGCAGCAGTGTACAGCATTGATGCACCCCCTGAGCCAGAGGAAGTGTTACATCAAACAGATAATTGGATTGAAACTGAGAAGATCGTACTTAGGGGCTTAGATAAAATAAGTGCACGGGTTTTCACATCAGAAGTCATGGTGAACCAAAAAGTCCACTTTGGAAGTCTTGAGATTTATGTTCGTAGTGCCAGTCGCTCACCGCCCGAAGACCAACCAGAATCCGCATGTTTTCTGGAAATTTTTGATAATAAATCTGGGCAACAACGACAGAAGGTTTTTTCTGGTTGGATGTTTGCTTCAAATCCGGCCCTGTCTGCGCTGGAACATCCCGTCTATGATATATGGGTGCAAGAGGCAGTATTGCCTCCTCAGCTTGTTGAAGCTGCAGCTCCCGTTGTGGAAGAACCTCCTGTGGAAACAGAAGTTGTTGTTGAGGAAGTCAAATCGACTTTCAAACATGTGGATGAATCAGACGATGATCAGCCCGAAGATTAAGCTTCTGGTGAAAATAGTCTCGTGAAAGAACTTGATGTAATCCTGGAAGCAATGGCAAAGGACATTCCCGTAGCTGAGCTTAAATCAGCTTACGAATTTATAAGCCAATCCTATCGGGCAGGAACCAAGATAACTCTTAACGCCCCTGCTATGCAGCTGGCCTATGTGCAAGCTCGCATGCCCGCAACTGTTGCGGTTTTGGGAGAGGTTGCGGTGCATCTGGAGCCCTACCAAGATCAAATCCAGACGCTTCTAGACTTAGGCTCAGGACCTGGCAGCGTCATTTGGGGATTATCGCCCAAACTCAAACTTCAAAATATCTTATGCATCGATCAGACCACAGGTCTGTTAAACCTTGGAAAGAACATACTTGAGCATTCCCACCTTAAACTCAATGTGGCATGGCAGCAGGGAGACTTAACGCATTTAAAACTTCCCGAAAAATCTCAGTTCGATCTGGTCACTCTTTCTTATGTACTCAATGAATTGCCCTCCCCTGCTCGCATGAAACTTGTTGTAAGCGCTTGGGAGAAAACTGAGAAATTCCTTATGCTGGTGGAACCAGGCACCCCACAAGGATTTCAAAACATTCGGGATGCGCGGGAATTATTGATCAAGCAAGGGGCCCACATTATTGCTCCTTGCACCCATAAAAATATATGCCCCATGTCAGGCGAGGACTGGTGTCACTTTTCTCAACGGCTGCAAAGATCCAAAACACATATGGGCATGAAGGGAACCTTGCCTTACGAGGACGAGAAATACAGCTATTTGATCGCAACCAAGATGGAATTGTTTGAAAGGCCGCTGGCTCGGGTCGTCAAAAAACCCACGTCATCTAGCGGTATGGTGGAGCTGGATTTGTGCAGCAACCGCGGGCTTACCAGGGCGAAGATTACAAAACGCCAAGGATCGGTTTATAAAGCCGCTCGTAAAACTGAATGGGGAGACGGTTGGGATGAAGTTTAGCACAGTATTTTTTGCAATAGCCTTTGTTTTTATGCAACCCACACATGCCAATGACCATAAGAAACAGGAACAAGCTATGGGAAATATCTTCAAAATACTGACGCCCTCTGAGTGGGAAGCCTTTAAGCATGACGGATCCTTCCGGGGATCTCCGATGGATTTAAAGGATGGTTTTATTCATGCGTCCCTTGATGATCAAAAGGAAAGAATCCTGCAAAAATTTTTCAAGGGGATTAGACCTGTCGTCATGATCGAAATAAATCCTAAACTCTTAACCGAAGGTTCCTTAAAAATAGAAGCCAACAAACCTGGCGGCGATCAATACCCGCATATTTACAGGCAGATCCCCCTTACAGCAGTTATTGGACATAGGGTGATAGCTAATTAATCATCAAGGAATTTGAAGGATAACCCTGCTCATTTTTATGTTTCTATAAAATTTCATCTGGAATTATATTTTTCATGAACAAAGTTATCCCACAAACTCAAAAACAGAAAGGTTACGGGACTTATACTATTGGCACTAGTTCTGGTATATTCTCAAAGTGTTTGACATCAAATCCTTTCTGAGCAGGATTTTTCAATCATTGTGTGTCCCGAAACCGCCTGTTTATGAAAATTAAGCCAAAACGGATTCGTAAGCGTCAATTTAACCCCATCTTTTTTTAGCTTTTAAAATAGTCCAGACTGTCCTCCGTATTTTCAACTCATTCGGAGGATGTTATGAGGCCAAGACTGTTTGTTACAAACCTGGTGTGTCGTGAAAAGCTGAGAAAA
>JBGSQK010000078.1:0-20839 GCA_041738135.1 Alphaproteobacteria bacterium | reverse complement strand
AGGCCGAAGTAGCCACCCCAGTCGAACATGAATGCCGTTACGTCCCGGAACTTCATTGCGCCAAGAAAGGCCGTGAGCCAGTCGATGTGGCTCTGGAAGCTGTAGTCCTCGGTGCCCGGGAGCTTGTCGGACCGGCCAAAGTGAGCTGCGTCAGGCATACAAGTTTTCCAAGCTCTGGGGCAAGGCTTGCAGCGCCTGCTGCGCCAATCTGGTTGTTGGCCAAGTAGATCACCGTCAGGCGTACAAGTTTTCCAAGCTCTGGGGTAAGGCTTGCAGCGCCTGCTGCGCCAATCTGGTTGTTGGTCAAGCCGAGCTGCGTCAGGCATACAAGTTTTCCAAGCTCTGGGGCAAGGCTTGCAACGCCTGCTGCGCCTATCTGGTTGTTGGCCAAGTCGAGCTGCGTCAGGCGTACAAGTTTTCCAAGCTCTTGGGCAAGGCTTGCAGCGCCTGCTTCGCCTATATGGCATGATGATAAGTTCAATTTCTTTAAAGTATTACGCAACAGTTGTCTTTGAACCGGAAATTCGGGGTTAAATGCTGGCACAAGCTTAACTCTGCCTCTTAATTGAATTAATGCAGATGCCTCAAAACAAACCATTGAAAAGTTTAAAGCCGACCGACCATCCAAGAAATCAACTATTTTTAATTTCACATCGTTATTATTTTGCCCGAAAAGAGGCTTGTTGCGCTCAGGCTCTTGGACCAGTTGTTGGATATCATCTTGATCGTTACCAACTTTTAATTTTTTCTTTTCACGCTTAATCTTTAGAGAAACGCTTATCTTATGACGTTTGTTATCTCGTTCGCCACCAGATGCACCCTCGTCATGGTCATGAGGATATCCTCCTGATCCATACGCAACAAATTGCCCAGAAAATAACGCCACCAGACTTGCGGCTAATGTGAACTTCTTTGTAAAATTAAACATTTATAACAATTTCCTATTATATATTAAGCTATATCCAATGACCACTATATCATTATATAAGGTCACAGATGAACAATGTCAATCCTCTGATGCATTTTTTGCGTACTATTTCAATTTTGTCAGATCAATTTGATCAGTTTTAGTTGCGGCAGTTTAAAATATACCACTATCATGCGTTTTAGAACTCTATTTATGCCCCAAGCATTTCTTTTGAAATGACTTCGAATGATTGTTGATCAATTTCTAAAAAGCCATACCTAAAAACATAGCCCCATGCATTTTTATTCTTGATAAACGGCAGTATGTGGATCAGGGGTTTTATATCCACGTGTATTGCATCAAAATAATCGATATTACGTCTAAAAGGTTTGAAGCCAGTTCCCATTTCGACCTGATACGGCATGTCATCTTTCACAATGCCGATCGCTATAAACTTTTGATACGGCTCTGACCCTTCCATCGTAACCTTTGATGAATAGTAAATCACATAGTCCCCTTTTTGAAGACGTTTTGCTGGTGCTGATTTGCCATGACAAAATTGACAGATTCCCATTTTCACACCATTCTCGACATGATCCTTGCAGGCCACTCCTATCCAATATCTAATCAAGGTTAACTGCCTCTTTTTTGCGTAGAATCTGGATTAAAAATTGATAACCTTGATCAAAAATTTTCCCAAAAGTTAACTCAATCATATTTGCCGAACTCCACTTTCGGAATTTAGCCAGTCTCGAATAGCCCAGCCACACCCGAAAGGCCATCCAGGGAGTTTTTCTTGGCCAAATGGCCATTTTCCGAGTTCATCCTTTGTTAAGACTTTTATTTCTGCAATTTCATCATTCAGAACAATCTTGCCATTGGCTTTGACGTGGTATACGAGGACGATTTGATTTTTTTCAGTATATGGATATGCCCCTACCAGTATGGGGTTAGTACCTGTTAGCCCAAGTTCTTCATTGGTTTCCCGTAAAATGGCTTCCTCAGGGCACTCTTGAAATTCCAAAAAGCCTGTAATGATTGAGTAAATCCCCAATGGCCAGAATTTATTGCGGGCTAACAAAATTCCTGATTCGGTTTCAATGATTCCGCCAACTACTGGAACTGGATTGTTCCATAAAATAAAGTCACAGTTATTGTTTGAGCAAGCTAAACGTTTCTGATTCTCTATTTGTTTCATGCTCAGAGGAAATGAACACTGTAAACAGTATTTCTGTGATGCTTTACTCATCTCGTACTCCTGTTAGTTTCCTTAAGATCTGAACTAGGTTTTGTACATCCTCTTTTGATACTGAACCAAAAAACTCAGCATCGATTCGCTCAACAACCGGCACAAGTTTTGAAGCCATGGATTTGCCTATCGCTGTAAGTTTAACAACTTTGGCGCGCGTATCTACTGGATGCTCGTGCCTCACAACAAGGTTCTGATCTACTAAACCCCTTAACGACTTTGAAACTGTCATTTTATCCAGCTTAGACCAGTTAGCAAGAATCACTTGGGTTGGTTCTTGTTTTATTTTATCGTGCCACAGCAAGATGGCGAGAAGCACAAACTGGGCGTGCGCGATCTCGCATGGCTCTAGTGCCTTTTTAATTCTTCTTTGCCATGTCATCGTTGTTTGCCATAGCAAAAAACCCGGGCTATCTTCTGGTTGCTCGACGCCAAAGACTTCTTTATTCATTTCCGGATTCCGCACACTTCACTAATGAATCCATTTGTTCAGGGATAGTGTCAACAATTCCTTGAGCTACAAGCTTTACCCAAATAAAAGTGAGAGGGCCAGTAACTCGTAAAGTTGTCGTCATTTTAAGCCCCCCAGGCGTTTCAACCATCTCATGGATCCCGTACATTTTGGCACCGAAGAATTTTAACTGGTCGGTAAATTTCTTGAATTTTTCCACTTCAACCAATTGCAAAGTTACTTCACCTGCACCCTTAGGTTTGAATATGAATCGACCACCGACTTGGAAAGGTTCAATCATCTTTGCATATTCAATGTCAGGATCCCATTTGTCCCAATTGTTTACATCTTCCCACAAAGACCAGATAGCCTCTTTCTGTACGCCGGGGTATACCTTGGAATAAGTTTTGTGCCACATGTTTATCTCCTGATATATGCTAAACTTCTTTACTATATATCTTTTTACTGAAATGTTTGCAAGCTGCTTATTCCAATTGCATCATCAATCAGTGGTATCAACCATTTTAAATATAGAAGGCAATGCCTCAGCGTCCCGTGGCTCAATTATAAATTAAGTTAATATTTCCAATATATAATTAATAGAAATGCTAAATACATTCAAAGAGCCATTGAAATGCAAGATTCATGTACTTATATGTAGCTTGAAAGCATTTTTATTATGCATAATTTTGTTATTGACAATTTAATATGAAATGTTATTAAAAATGATTGTTTGGGGAAGTAAATTTAAAATAATTGATAGAAAGCTTGTGGAAGATAAATGCAGTCATTGCGACCACAATGGGCTAGTGCAGTGTACGACACAGAAATTCTTTACGTTTTTCTTCATACCGACACTGCCATTAAAAAAATACGTCTCTTACGTATGTCCTAATTGTGCAACGGAATTCCATCCGGCTGCGGTTGCTGCGAATACAGTGACCAAGGCTAAGGTAGCCAAAACACCTTTGTGGGGATACTCTGGCTTGATTATCATTTTGCTGGTAATGGTGTTTGGCGTTTTAATCGAATATCGTGAAAATCAGTTGCTAGCTGAATACTTGGAGTCTCCGAAGGCTGGGGATATGTTTGTTACTAAAATTGCAGGCGAAAAAGACACCCCTTACGTGTTTATGAAAATTAAAATTGTGGACGGGGATAAAATCACTCTTGTACATAGCAAACATATGTTTTCAAGCCAGAGCCAAGCCAGAAAAAAGGCCCATGCCGCAAAAGAGGACGCATTCAGTGAAGAGTCAATGCTCGTCACTAAAGAAGACTTTCAGAAAATGGATATTGTTACCGCTGAAAGACCCGCAATATCTTAATAAATTATGCTCTCACATCCATGCGAACAAGGCAGGCGAGAGCTGTATCCTTATGATGCCCAGGCGGGAAAAAGGCTTGCCTGGGCTAATGGCTAGAGAAAAACGTATCCACGCTTCGTGAAATTCTTTCTAATTGCCCTAACTCCGTTTGTAGGGTGACTTGTACTTGCCAAGGCTCTAACTTAAAAGCCCAAAAAACAACCGTCAATTCCACATGACCAAGCCGATCCACATGAGCAGACATCTTTATAGTCTCGTCATAAGGAGTCCAGGCTAACTCACCCTTCCAGCCATTTGTTTGTTGAGCCATAGAGGCAAAAAAGTGCTTTATTTGGGGAGGCGACTCATCCATATCAAAGACCGTGGTGCGGGCTGAGACATATTTGCTCTGATAAGAGATCTCGAATCCCTTTTTTGTTAGATTTGAAAAAGTAAGCACCGCATCGGTTTTTGACGATCGTATTATTAAACCGTTCATATTCTATCCTAATAAAGTTAGCCCTCCAGTTGTAAGGCTCAAAGACGTTTCTATCTTTTATAAGATATAATCATTTCAGCTTTGAAGACAGAAAAAAATGCGGGGGTTGTTTTTCTCATCCTCCGCCCGATACTTATGGCTCTATATATTGATTGACGTTTATATTCAACGTAACGGGCCAGAAACAAGGAGCGCTCTTTGATTGGACGAATTTCCGAGCTGCTCTATTGTTCATGAACAAATTAAAATTCCAATCAGTACTTGTATGCCAAGGCCTCCTTGATGAGCATGAATTGCTGCATTTGTTCCGCACTCGCATTGCGTAGCCTGGGCTTTGCGATTTGCGCATTAAATTCTCCTTCTGTTGCATTTAGCAGTATAAGTATCCTTTCAAATCTATTGGTTAGTCCATCCAGATAGGTTCGTGCATTAATCAGGGGTGCTTGGGCGGCATGGATCTCATCCATTGTGATGCTTCCAAATGCACCTGCATCATTATAGTATCCAATACTATATTGCACCTGTTTCTTAGCATTGCTTAATACATCAAGAACCTTGTAGACGCAAGACCGAGCATCCCCCAAAGTGACGATCGTATGGAGCGCATTAGGTTCACACTCAAGAATACGGCCGGAGCCGACTGAAAGAATCCGAAGAAGCTCTTGCGGATCTGATTCAGAATTGCTGACAAACATTGCCTTACAGGCAACATTTTTTGCAATATTATTATCAACATCCGTCCAGTTACAAATTCCAACAGGGTTGAGGAGCTTCTCTATGAGCTTTGCCTGTGAGACTCCTTCGACGCCTAGCGTTAGATAGTTGATTCTATCAAGCCTATATACATGCAGAAAATGGGGATCTGTTTGCTGTTCAAAGTTGATATGTGTCTTATCTAAGAGAGCAAAATTAGTGACCATGATGGGGGCTTTGACAATTGCCGGCCATACCTTACAGAGGCGCATACTGTAATCATTTAACGCCAGGCAGGCTGGTTCCAGCAGGTTTGGTATACCCTGATCGCTACCCGGAGTTCTTACAGAAAGCACTAGACCATCCAGTTCGGTGCACAACCGAATAAACGCCGATTCTGCTGGTGGTTGATAAATTGCCAGCTCTTTAGCTTCTATGGGCCTGAATTCGCCTGTGCCTGCAAACTTAAGAATTGAATCGATCCTTCTGTGGCCATGACGAAAGACTAGCTGAAGAAAAGGCCAGAATCGTTGCCGTCCAGATTCCAACATCCATCTCAATGCCTCCGCTTTATTGATTGTAAGGGTACTGTGGTTATCACCAAGAAAGCCATCGCGGAGTAAAAGAGCCATTTCGTATTGGGCCTCTTTATTGCCGCTTAATGCGACCTGTTTCAAATATTCAACTGCAAGATTCCGTTGTTCATCCGTAAAATTAAGCTGATTCTGCGTCAGAACTGTACTGCCATACCAGTATTTTGATTTTAAGCAGCCTTGTTTTGCAGCTTTTAGGTACCATTCGAGAGCAGCTGGTGTATTAGGTTGATCTATATCTCCTCTTCGCTGTATCCCGCCAACCATGACTTGCGCTTTCAATAGGCCCTGAGACGCAGCGCATTCTAGTAAACTGAAAATTTTTTTTGTGCGGACTTGATAAGCATGTTCACCAATACCTCTTGCGGGGCCGGGAAAGGCACTGTCTCTTTCGCGTATGAGCTGCAGTCCCCACAAAAACATGGCATAAGGGTATCTAGCTTTAGCAGCTTGTCTGAGGAGATTGCATGATATGTCATGAATCCTAAACTCATCTAAGCCAGCTCCTAGGAAACCGTTGCGAACCTGTTGTCTCAGGGTCAATACAGCTGGCAAAAATCCTAGATGGGCTGCTTGGAGGTAACAACTGATCGCAAGGGCAGGATCGCAAACTAATCCCTTTCCATCGAGGGCTAGATTTCCTAAGTGGTAGATAGACTGTACACACCCTTGTTGCGCGGACATCATATAGAAAACAACAGGAAGTGTTTCATCTGAAAAATTGAGGTATCCTTGTTCAAGGCTGCGGGCGTAAATATACAATGCAAAAGGGTCACGCTGATAGACTCTTTTAAGGATATGGCGCTCGATTGCTGCCCCATATGCAGGTTGGTTTTCTTTTTTGACCCGGCTTGAGAGAAAACCAAGAACTACATTGGATCTAGTGTTGAGTTTGGCGGAAGTCCAAGCCTGCCAGTTAATCCCTGGAACCGGGATTTCATGAACCAGAGCACTAAAATAGCGTGTAGCAATGAGTTCTTGCGCGTCTAGGTCACCTTTATCAGCCTGCGCCAAGAGAGTGTAAATAGAAGTGTAGATTTGGTCTGTAGGATTGAGTGGCAAGTTTTGGAATTGTAAGTGTTGTAAATCTCCAGCCGTGTTGTGGTCAAAAACTGGTCTGTTAGCAAGTATTACTGTTTCAATATGCCGGTTACGCAGCAAGCAGGCTTCATCAGCCCTTAGAGTAACATAGCTGCGATCGATACTGTTCGAGTTGTCTGCAGCGACCTGGGCTGTTACGGACTGCCCGGGTGCGACCTGCTTGTCATCAAAACTAGCCTCAACAGATGAACATAACATTAATGTGCAAAGAACAGCACTGGTTTTTCGAATAGGTAACATAAATAATCTCTCCTAGTTATAATAAAAAACAATCATAGTTAAAAATTTTAAGAAATAATATCCGTGAAATTTACGGGTATTCTAGAAACATATTCATGACCTTTTTTCTCTTTACACTAATCTGCATGATGTAGCCACAACATATCCTACTAAGTTTCAACATTTTTTGCCGCGATGACCAAGCCGAAAACTTCTCTGCGACAGATATAAAATTCGTGAATCCCATCTTCAACAACCATGATACAAAGGATCCTGTTCATCCATTACATATCAAAATTACTGTGGGAAAAGAAGGTCTTGTATAGTAAAGTAATAAACCATAAATGCCCTCGCAATTTTCACTAGCTGATCACCAAAAGGCCATCAAATGAATTCTACAGAAATTTTCCCTCAACGTTAGATAGTTTTTGCATTATCAAGCTTCTATTCCAGCTCGCAATTTTGGGATGGTGAGGAAATTTCGCTATAGTGATTAAAAAAATTTTGATTAAAACAGAATCAGTCATGAAAATCGACGGACCCGGTCGGGATAAATTAGGAAATTTCCTACAAATTATTTCTCTTGCCCGATCAACTACATCAAATACTTTCCGTTCCCGATTAATGTCTTCTGAAGCTATTTCCTCTATGATGCTATCTGTGCACACTATTACCCAACCGCTTAGATCAAGCAATGCAAGTCTTGATAATTTTTCATAATTTGCAAACAAAAATGCATCTGTTATCTTCCCTAACGATAACCTATCTTCTATCTTTACATCATATTCACGCCGACTACCAACATGCCTCAGCTCAAGAGAGGTTAGCTTGGATGATTTTCCAAAATTGCAAACAGACGCGATATTCTATGTGTATGTTGAGCCTTATACTCTAATAATTCCGATATCATGCGATTCTGGATAGCGTTCTTCGGGAGGGATTTTTCCCTTTTTCTATGTTTATCTTATCTGTTAGAATATCAAGAAATTAACAAGGGAGAAAATCATGAAGAAAATAATTAAGATTTCGCCAGTTTTATTGGCTTTGGGACTTGTCATACAATCTGCGTGCGCAGCACAAACAGCTGAGGCTACAGATAAGGCTCAGCAAATTATGCAGAGAGAACAATCTGGTGATCCTGCTGGTGCATTTGATCTTGGGGTGCTGTACATGACAGGAACAGAAGGTGTAACCGCTGACAAGACAAAGGCTATTCAGTTGTGGGAAAAATCTGCAGCGGCCGGATATGGGCCAGCTATGTTTAACTTAGGCGGTGTTTATGCTGAAGGCAATGGGGTGGAACCCGATCTGAATAAGGGCTTAACCTACTTACAAAATGCACTGAAGGCTTATCAGGACCCCGCCAATGCATATCCTCAAAAAGATATAGTCCTTGCAGAGATAACCAGGAGAATCCAGCTGATCAATAACGCCATGAATGGCGGCCAGGGCCAGGGAGCACTTCAAACACCTGAGCAAGGTCAGGCAACCCAGCAATAAATATATGTTTAATACCTGATGCCATTCTGTTGCATTTTTAATTTTCAGTATATCAGCTCCAATCTCTTCTTGCGAAGAGACTGTAAAGGCCACAACTTTATTATGAAGGCCAGGGTGTTGAGATGAACTTAGCTGGCCAAAGAGTGGTGTGTTAAATCATTGGCCCATGGTCATGTACTGGCTGAGAGACTCCTTAATGAAATCAAATCGACAAGTAGCTAACGCCTTTACGAACATGAGAAAGTGAACGGATCTGCTGGCCAAACTATACCCGAGTGTGACCAGCGCAGAGCAAACCTATACGATAGGTGCCAGAACCATGAGGTTTTGGCCTTGAAGGTTGTTGTTTGACCACACTCAAGATCTGCCTGATGGCAGCTTGTCTAATGCCCCCTAAATCGATGCCTTCGAAAACACACGACACTCATAATTATCTATGGGAGAGGTGTTTTTATTCGCAATCAGTTTGTCAAAAAGAGCTACAACATATGGCGCTTCGCAATGCTTTTCGAAATCTTCAATACTTTTATACTCCTGCATCAGCATAATCTTAAAAGCACGCGGCTCTGTCGTGTTGTGATGCGCCATCTGTTTAGAAACATTATACTGAATGCACCCTGATTCAGCTAATAAAGTTTGCCGTGCTAAATCACGAAAA
Organism: Alphaproteobacteria bacterium; assembly: GCA_041738135.1. Taxonomy (GTDB): domain Bacteria; phylum Pseudomonadota; class Alphaproteobacteria; order JAGOMX01; family JAGOMX01; genus JAGOMX01. The sequence goes on along the minus strand of JBGSQK010000078.1, from coordinate 11,662 downwards.
ATCTCAAATAAATCCTGTTCATAACTTTCTTTAGGCAGCCATTCAGATATAACGATGACATTCTTCGGCACTTTTTATCCCTCATAAATTTCATTTTTTCAGCTAAATAGAACATGTAGTGAAATGCCCGCTAGTGACTATGTCCATCTGCCCACAAACATCAGAATCATGCGTATTCGAACCTCTACAGCTTGTTATGAAATCAGACTGCGAGCTTCTAGATTAGAAGGGTATGTGAGGCAATCGGGTCGACTTACTTGATGGCCTTCCTTGAAAAAGCAGCAAATTTAGCCCTCATGACTTGTGGTTTCTCAAGCCAAGGAAAGTGACCGGCATTAGGTATATTACAGATCTCGATATTATTTCTCTCAAAACGCTTATCCTGTATGAAAATTTCTAACGGTGTAATGTAGTCATTCTCTCCTCCCATAATGAGTGTGGGGACTGTCTGTGGCACCCATCTAATCGTCTTGAACTCTGTAGCTCCTTCTGTATAAAACCAATGTTCTGTAGGAAGGCAGTACTCGAGTCTGTCTATTATGGTCTCTATTCCTTTGGCCCTATCTTCTGGGGCGAAGAAGTAAGATGCTTCTGCGTGATACAGAGCTTTCATCGTATCGATGGTAGGGTTGCTTACAAAGGCAGACCTATAGGAATCTAAGAGAGGCAACCCCTTACCTTTCGAACATTGTGCAAACAAATGTGAATCTAGCGTTGGTACAGAATTCAGAATGACAAATCCTTTCAATAAGGCTTCCAGCTCAGGCACGAGCAAGGGAAAAAAGCCGCCAAACGAATGGCCTACCAGGATCGGATTCTTGAAATTCATGACAGCCGAAAGAAGATAATTTGGCCATAGTTCGTAAACCTCATTAGAGGTAAATTCGTATGGTTGGTTCGTACCATTGAATGGCAAGTCTATAAGCCAGCAATTGCCTGGAACATCGAGGTGTTTAGTTAATTCCAACATACATTCAGAATCTACCCCTGGCCCACCAGGTAGAAACAGCCAATTGACTGTCTCTTTTTTATGCTGCCACTGTACGAGTTGATACCTGGTTGAGTTATCATCAAAAAAAAGCTTGCAATCTTCATCTGAAGTGGCCGGTTTCAGGTCGCTAGGAACTTGAAATTCATTTGATTGTAACAATGTTGACTCCTTGAGCTGTTCTTCCTCCGGTATATTTGATGCGAGCGTTTCGTTGGGAACAAAACATATAGCGATTGAGTATAACATAGTGCAGGTTTTCAACACGGCTATCTTCTCCTATTCTTATAAACACCAACTGTAGCTGAACGAGATAATGCTGTTTTTCGGATTAAGTCAGCTCGCCATAGCTCAGATTCCAACAAGCACCATTCATGTCCTTTTGGTATCCCGCCCATGGATATCTGGCAGGACTACTCCTGCCAGCAAGAAATGTTTAGTGCAGCATATCTTTTCAGTAACAACCTTACAACAGAGTTGAAAAATGATCAATCTGATTAGGTCACACATTTATTTGAACAGTCCGAGAGGCTTGTGTTTAATGCACCTAAGATTAAAGGTGTATAAAGCTTTTGATAGCGCTACTCGAGACCGGTTTTGAGCACTTTTCGAAGGATGAGAAAGGGGTTTTTTTCCGCCCTTTCCGCTATATGTCAGATCTGCTTGTTTTAGCGGTGGTGACGCTTTTGTTAGGTATTTTATACTTATTGCCTTTGCAGCTCTATCAATGCATGATTGAATGATAAAGATCTTAATGTTTGTATCATTACTGAAGGACTTTAATTGAAAGGGAATAAATTTCATGAGAAAGTTGATATTAATTCTGACTTTTCTGGTCTGCTCTTTTAATATTCATTCATCAACGAATATTAATGAAATTGAATTTCCTAAACTTCAGAACAAAGGAATTTATTTTAATCTTCATGAAGACTGTAAAATTATATCGGCAGGTGTTTACATTAGCCAAACGAAAGAAAAAAAGACTAAAGTTCTAGGTGTGCCTGGTGATGAGCGTTACGAGAAGTTAATCGACGCATATCCTTGCCCAATTAGAATTAATGTATTAAAAAAGATAAGTCTTTGCGTTTCTAGGAAAGAGCAATTAGTTACAATTGTAAGAAATTCTAGATTTATCAGCTCCAATTTAGATCTATGCAAGAAGTTTGTCCTGGATGAAGCTATCCATGTTCTTGGTATCATAGGAAATCTCCCTCCAAACCAGGAACGTGTATATGATGTAAGAATTAGGGGTAGGTTCAATATTATTGGGTTGAGCTCAGAAGAAGAAATTAAAGAGATCCTTATATATCGTGATTCTGTAGTAATAGCATACATGAGTGCACAGAGAGACAAATAAAATAATCGACTAATTGGTTTTTGTATAGTTTATTAATATTTAAGACCTCGACAGTTTTGTCGGTGATACATCAAGAGTTTTCGTATTTAAGTGGGTCGTATTTTCTAAATCTACAAATATAGTCGCCTCTGCACCAAATTCATGTCTTATGGAAACTTGCAGATTTTTTTAAAAGTGAGAAGAAGTATCTTTTTCACTGCTTTCCTCGCCATTATGAGGAAATACATCGGTCAAGTCTGCTTGTTTACTGGCTTTACGCCTAAATAAGCTTTCCAGCAAGGTTGCCATGGTTCCAAATCTTGTTTAACAAACTCACGCAATTCTGCTTTCCATTTCTTGCTTACTGGCGCTACTTCGCCGAAGCTTTTACCTTCAGCGATACTATCGGCAGCAAAACGCTTGAGAATCATTCCTCTGACACCTGGGGGTAGATTTTCAAAGGGAAAGGAATCTTCATAGGACCCATAGGAAAGTTGAGGTGAAGCTAGTGTTAAGCTAAATAAAATAATTGTGGCAAAAAATTGTAAATGCTTATTCATAGTTAACACTCCTAACAGCTCACGGCGTATGAGGTTAACTCATAATGCCTTATGACATTCGTATAGAAATTATTCCCCAGGTTGTCAAGTATGCTGAATCTGTTTGTGCCAGCAATAAGCTTGACAAAATAGGTGCTGAACTTATATCAATCTAAAAACTGCTATGAGAATATCTCGTTTGTTATAGGAAATATTTAATATGTTAAGCTATGCGAAAAAAATTATAGCTGCTGCTGGCATGCTCACTATTTGTTCCGGACAATTTGATGCATTTGCATCAAGAAGCTACGGCGGGTTTAAATATGATGAAGTTGCTGAACTAAACCGGGAACGTGGGTTAATCATAACGGACAGGTTTGGCCATACATTACATATGCATATTGATTATGAAGCTCCTGATTGGCCAGACACACGCGAAGAAACAGATGCATACCCTAAAGCCATAACTTTCAATGGCGATGGTCAGCTTCATTATTTTCGCTCTGGCGACTGGCCTTATCCTAGTGACTCAACTGCAAAGAAAGTCGCTGCTGACATTGCTGGACACCCCAGCATCGGCCATCTAGTCTTCATTGCTCAATCTGCTGGCTTCATTAGAATATATTATAGCTCCAAAGTGCCGGAGATCACGAAACGATTGGAGGAAGCCTGTCTTAAGTCTGAGTTCAAGAATATTTTAGCTAAATTGCCAGACAATCTATACCCAAGATATGGTGATGTAATTCATCGGGCTTATTTCTGGACCCCAAGTAGAACGAATCGGGTTGATAACAACGCTGCTGAAATAGTAACACTTTTAGAGTTGTTATATAATACCAAAGCTATAGATGGTTATGTACTGGACAGAATCAAACTGAAATTCGCTGAAATGAATCTACCTTTCCGCGAGTTTAGAATCACTATTAAGGAATTCACAACGAACCTTGCCAAGCAACTTGCTGAAATTAAAAACAAGGACGAGTTTGAGGCCACCATCCATAAAGAAATTGGACAGATGTATACTCACTCGAACAGTCGTGAGGAAGCCTTGTGCCATCTGATTTTGGAATTACAGCAATCTGGCGCTTCCTGTGATCCAGACCTTATTATTAAACTTTGCAAACAAATTACATTAGTCGAAACTCAAAGCTATATGACTGCGCAAATCATCATGGCCGAGGTAGAGCGAGCTAAGGCAGACTATAGAAATGAAGAAGAAGTCATTCAGTCTCAGCTAAGTTATATTGAGTCATTGCTGCCCATAGCGGACACGAAAGAAGCGGGGATGCAAATTACACAAGCTACCAGAGCTTTGTATAATGGCAATCGCCTAAGCACAGATCTTCCTGAAGAACTAGTAGATTTGCGATTAACTCCTCAATCAATGAAAGGACTTCTGTCTCTCATTAAAAGGCAAAAGATGGCGCTTGATGAAAAAGACCGTCTGCTTACTGAAAGAAAGTAACCTTCTTTATATATCGTCATTGGCAAAAACCTCGTTGATAACTTTAGGCCTACTCATTGCCATTTCTATTTCGGCAACCAAGCTTGGTTTGAGTTGATATAAATCAGCTTTCATGCCGTTGAGAAGTTTAATGATAGATTGTTTGTCTCCGGAGCCATGGAAGATTTCATCAATAACACCTTTAAGGCCGTAAAAGTCTGTTGAAGATGTGGCTGCTATGCTGGCTGCGATAACGATTACCTTAAAAACAGGTTCCTGAATATTGGTATCCAGTATAATCTTAATTCGCGAGCTGGAGGAAATAACACTTAATCCTCCTGCTACACTGTCAGTAGCGATTTGTTTTTTGCTCATAGAAGCGGCCCTGGGATTACAACACCTAGAAAAATATCCATAGAGTGTTTGAAAAGTGTTGCGTGCTCCTAGCCCCCTGATGGCACCTACCGTGAAGCCGCCAAAGTAGCCAGATACGGTGGCAACGGTATCTGCTGTGTCGGTATTTACACCTAATCCAGCTGTCAGAAGCCATTTGACACCTGTTTTTGTAGCTGCAATTGTGGCGAAAGAGCCCACCAGACCAACAATGCTACCGCTAATGCCCATAGAATTTCGTGCAACTTTTTGACCACAGGTCTCTACCGTTACTGGACTCGTATGTAAAAGGTGAGAATACCTAGAACCCCTGATCTCCCTCAAAGAAGCTTGAACTTCTTCATTTGAATAACCCTTTACTTCAGCGATAAAATTATCAATTAAACCTTCCACACGCATACGAGTGAGGGTTTCTTCGGACAGGCAAGATTTGAATATATAGGATTGTGCAAAACCTAAGACATATCGGTAAAGTGCATCTAAAGCTCCTTGCCCAAGGATGCACTGACCCACGGCTGTAGGCACAATAATGGCCCATACTCCATTACTAAGCAGAGGGCGCCAATAATTATTGGTATAATAAATGCCAATCATACCAGGAAAGAAGCTAATGCCATGCCCAACGGTTTCGTAAGTAATGTCTTTTGCCCACATCATGGGAGAAGACTTGCGAATGTCACGCCAGTGGGGGTTAAAATGACGTAAAACTTGATTGAGCTTCTTTAGCGTTAAGTCGAAGACGATGAAACATACAGGTGCTTGAGCCACGACACCTACTGCATAACCTGGGCCAGATAAACCTATTAAGTTATCGCTTAAATCTCGTCCTAAAAAGTACATGAATGAAGTGGACGTGACTGCTATGGCACCAGAAGAGCTAACCTTAGCAACCTTTGAAAGCTTACTTTCGTTGATTTGTGAAGCCACATATTGATCATAGCTATTAATCCGTTGGGTAATCAGAGCACGATTGGGATCTTCGTCCAGTTCGTCATTAGAACTAGATGCAAGAGCAGGACAGTGCATAGCCACCCAAAGGATGGCAGCGTATTTAACTAAACGTAACATGATATTTCCTTTACTAACTCAACATTGTCTACAATTACATAGCCGGCAGTGTTTTTAACTGAGCTACATAGATTTTTGCAGGTGCACGCACCTTATGATCGCATTTCACATCAATTAAATAGGGTCCTTGATGTTGTGACGCTATTTTCAATTGTTCTTGGAGCTCTTCCTCGTTATGAGCGGTGCCAGATCTCAAGCCAAATGCGCGAGCAAAAGTGGCCCAGTCATGATCCGGTATCTTAGTCACATACTCAATATTTTCAATGTTATTGAAATAACTGGCGCCATAATAAGCGTTGTTCATCACCATAAAGGTCATATTAAGATTGTGTTTGGCGGCGGTTTGGATTTCCATGCCACTCATCAACATACAACCATCACCAGTAAAGACAACCACCGGTTGATCTGGCTTGGCAAAACTGACACCTGTGGCTGCTGGAACAGCCCAACCCATGGGGGCAAAGGAGGTCGAGAGGTAAAATTCTTTTGGCGCATAAGTATCCCAATAATGTATGGCAAACGAGCGATGGACTCCCGCATCGGCGACGGCAATGGCATTTTCGGGAAATGCTTTACGAGCCAGATGTACGACCCGAGCAGGATGCAAGGGGGAGGTTTGTATTTCTTGATCGTCTGGTTCATATAAACGGTCTATCTGACGAAGTTCATTGAGCCATTGACCTCTTTCTTGCGCCATGCTTTCAAGATCTTGTTGTCCAATCAGTTCTAGTGCGCTTAAGAAGCCTTTCGCATCGGCGACTATCCCATGATCCACTTTGTAGTGCTTGGATAGATAGGTTTGATCGCGGTCAACCTGGATAAGTGTTTTACCTTTCGGCAAGTCATCATGCCATGCGAGCGTTGTCCATTGCGTAAAATCATACCCGATAAAGATAATTGTATTCACTTCATCTGATAAAATTGTTTCAATGGCTCGTTTGTGTCCTGAGTAACCGAAGACACCTAAAGCAGCCTCTTCCGTATCGGGGATCAGCCCCTTAGCGCTTGGTGAGGTGGCCACGGGAATTTGGTATTTACGAGAAAATTCCGACAATACATCGCCAAATGCTTTTGAGTTGCAGCGGTTACCTACCATAAAGCAAACTCGTGAATTGTTTTTTATGTGAGACTCAAAAATATTTCTGATAGCACCCAAATCACAATATTCTGCCTTGGACGCTACATTTTCCAATGATCTAATAGGTGCCGATTCCGTTTCTTTAAGCAGTGTGTCTTTCGATATACCAAAATAGGCTGGACGATAGTGACTTCCAAACATGTCTTTAATGGCAGACTCAAAATAGCGCGGCAAAACCACTTCGTTTTCAATGTTAAATGATGCGGCCGTCATAGGCTTCATAATATCAGACATATCTATGCCTGAAGGGCTGGAATCTTGGATGGCGCCTTTCATCTGGAAATCTTTTGGGATTAAACCGGTGATGACCATTAGAGGCGATCCATCTGCTGCTGCATTTGCAATACCTGGAACCGTATTAATTGCGCCGGGGCCATCGATTACGATGGCTACACCCATGGTTTCAGATGCGCGAGCGTAACCGTCAGCCATCATAGCAGCTCCGGATTCATGACCAGCCAGCACAGGCATGATTTGTTCCTTTGCTCCAGGCTTGTAGCAAGACATGATGGGATTGATTAGCTTTCCTGGTACCATAAAGAAATATTCAACTCCCATGTTCGCTAGGGAGGTTAATAAATACCGAGGAATGCTACGAGTTTTCCTAGCCTCTTCTATAGAGGTAACATTCAAAGCATGGGCATTAGGCTGCATGATTCTTTACCATTGTAATATTGTTTTGATTAATCAGATCACAAATTTCTTGCGGGTACAAAGAAGGGTATTGTACTTCAAACATGTCATTGAAATAACCCAACGCGCGCTGCTTCGTAAAATCTGACAGGTGCAGTTTTTCATTCCGACGTTTATTGAAATATTCCAAAATAAGTGGTGCATATTTATCCGTGCGCGATGTGGTCCATTGTATGGCCACTCTCGGACCTAAGTTACTTGGTTGCGCTGGTTGTGTGCTCCGATGAATAACTCGGTAATCAAACAGCAGAAGGTCGCCTGCCTGTGTCATGACACTTGTAAAATCGTCAATGCCACCAGCGATTTTTTCGCGTTTTTCTTGGTGAGACAAATGTTGAGATCCTAGACACACATCAATACCACCCCCAATTTCAATAGAATTGGGCTGCAGATAGATGTTACACTGCAGAAACTCAGGTAGAGAGCGGCCTTGCTCGATCACTTTATCCCCCAAGAACGCATCATCACAATGCCAGTTGATGTACAAATCCCGACGAATTGTGGTGTTTGGATAACAGGTCACCGATGTTTGAGTTAACTCCCTTAATATTGAAGTCACTTCTGCGGAAAATGGTATCCTACCTATTTCATCCATATTGCGAAATGTAGATGGCTTTAAAGTATGGCCATCTTCATTCATAAGAGATTCAATGGCTCGATTTTTATACTCCTCGGATTTTGTCTGGCTTAGAAAGCCAGGGAAAACCACATAGCCATTATCTAGAAGAAAATCTCTTTTATGCTGCATTTTTGTATCCTATTCCTGCTAGTGCAATGCGAGGTGCAATCAAACGATGGGATCCATCACTGTTGGGCAATATTGTTATTCTCGAAACAATAGGTACATCTTCGGATGAGAATAGGGCGCCGTGCTCCGCTGAGTTTTGAATGAGACCATTCATATGGCTATCCTGGAACGTAAATGTTTCCTCAATTGCTTTCTCAGCCTCACTCCATTCATCTTCATTTTCAAGAGCGCTCATCAGCTTTTCCAAAGCAAAGAAATTAATGAGATATTCGAAAAACTCACGCTTCAGTTTGGTCGGGTCTACACCATCGAGAACGAATGGATCATAGACTTTAACCACTTCCACCTGGGCAAAATACTTACTGAATAAATTAGTTAGCTCAGATTCTTCGAAATGTTTATAAGGGTGGCCGCACAAACGGTATTTATCTATGACATCACTGTACCATCTGGCAGTTGGGCTTTGCTCTTCAAAATCGTGAAGGATGAATTTGCCGCCAGGCTTCAGTACATCATGTGCAGCCTTTACAAAATTGTCGCGTTCCTCAAAAGGTATGTGGTGCGTACCATAACAAGAAATGGCAAAATCAGCGGAATTGTCTCTGAACAAGTGACCGCCATGGTAGCTTCTAAATACGATTTCTTCATTTAATTCTGCTTGTTGGACCATGCTAGAAGAAACATCGATTCCAAAAACTTTAGGCGGTGTTGATTTGTTCCAATATTGCTTCAGCTTTTTTGATAAATAACCACTTCCTGCCAGAAAATCAATGATGACACTTTCCGAAGTAATGTCGCAATGTTTGGCCATTATATTCAATAAGTTAACGACCCCTGTGTCTCGGGTGTTCACATAACGTGGGTGCAATCGATAATGATTATATTTAACGCTCACGGGTCCATGGCCGAAACCACCGCTGTCAATATTATCAAGTATTTTGTAGATGCCCCTTAGTTGCTCAGGTGTATACTTCATCACATCCAAAACACGGAGATACTCCTCAGGCAGAGACCCCAAAAATCTGTACATAGATACAGATTGACCTGATAAATTTAAGTAAGGGATCTCATCCAAGATGCCCCTATTGTCCTGTATATATTCTCTGATACCCACATTACTCTCCGGTAAAATAAATTCCTATCAAGCAACAATATGCCACTAAGTTTCAGAAAACAATCCGTATTTTTTACCTAAGATAAATTAATGTTTTTTGCTTTTCGGGAAGGATGTTCTGTGCTAGCGTGATTCCCATAAGGCGAGGATTAAGATGGAAATTTAAGGTGTTAAATTGTTTGCTTTGATTTTGAGGGTGGTATGTGTAACCAGCCTGATAATGAATTCTTCCGCAGTTAAAGCATCACATGTTGATGCTGATAGTGACCCTAAGAGGAGTAGTCATATGCAGTCTGTTTCAAATTTAGGTAATTTTGCTACAGGAGCGGTCATGGGATCTTACATGGGAAGCTTTGTTGTGCATTACTGGGACACCTTGGCCACCAATTACATAATGACCAAAAGCGAATCGGGCCTTAGCCGATTTGACCGCACAGCACAATTTGCGAGGCAAATTCTTACCTGGAAACATACAACAAAAACCTTCAAAAGTTACATACCGGTCGCCAGCGCGATTGTTCCATGTCGTGCTTTTTCAATTGCTGGGTATGGCTATTTCCAAAATCTTTTTATGAATCATGGTGCGTTTGATCCTATGACAGCCAAATTATGCGGAGCTGTGGGTTCAGGTGTTTTATTGACGATGTTATCGGCACCTGCAGAGCAAGTCAAAACCATGCTCCAACTTGGAACAAAACAATCTTTGGGCATACAAGTCTTAACGGATTCTTATCAGCAATACCCGGCTTTAGCTATGCGGATTGTTCCCACGGTTACCTGTATGTTGTTTTTAACTGAATTGATACAAAATCAATATACACATAACTTGTTTGGAGCGACCCCTTTGAGTATGTATAGCGCTAGCATTCTTGCCAGCGGGATTAGCCAGATTGTGGCCACACCATTTGAAAATTTAAGGGTTAAGCAAGTTCAGCAAGGTATTGAGGGAAAGAAGAGTTTAGTAGAACGTCTTAAAATGTTGAGAGCAGATGGGATCCTGTATCGAGGGTTCGGTATGCGTGTTTTTGGTATGTCGATCCAAGCAACCTCAACATTATATTTGGCCTACCTGTTCAGCAATCGTTAATATAGTTTAGGAGCATAAAAATGTTGAATCTAATCAAGAAGTCAGGTGCGATATTATGCGCGCCTTTGTTAAGTGTAGTTAGTGCGCACGCATCAAATTCTCAGCCCGCTCATTGGGATGCGGGACTATACAAAAACAATTCCGTGAAGCTGCAATATACAACAGCCATGACAGTGATTGACAGTCTCAAGCTTAATCCAGGGGATGTTATTCTGGATGTGGGTTGCGGTGAAGGTAAAATCACCAAGCATGTGGCTAGTCGAGTTCCTGAAGGCTTTGTTTACGGATTTGATGTATCGGAGGGCATGATTAATCTGGCTCAGAGAGATTTTGGTGAACTGCCCAATGTGGCGTTCACTGTCGGTGATGCGAGTAAGTTTGCTTATGATGTAGAATTTGACAAGATTCTATCCTTCTTCACCTTACAGTGGGTAAAGGATAAACCGTCGGCATTTTCTTGCATCTTTAAAAGCCTGAAGCCTGGGGGTGAATTTTCTTTGGTAGTAACGGACCGCAATGCTCATCTGAAAGATGGGCGTGAAATGCTTCTTTCTCAAGATAAATGGCAAGCCTATTTTATAGGTTATGAAGACCCCACTAACGTTATTGATAACCAAGAATATGAAACATACCTTAAAGATGCTGGTTTTACAGATTTTCAAATCCGCACGGAAGATCGGTACGTACACTTTGACTCTTATGCCGAGCTCAGAAGCTTTGTAAAGATGGTTACGGCCCATATTAATAAATTGCCTGAGATTATGAAGGAGGAATTCATAGATTTGCTCATGGAATATTATGTGAAAGCACTTAAGGAATTTGAAGGAACAAAAAATTACATCATGTACAAGGTGTTTTACATTTCAGGAAAAAAAATAATAGCATGAGCTTTGTGACCCACCATAATCATACCGCAATCATGCGTTAGTGGTATGGTTTTTTCATCAATCTTATATCCATTTATATCCGTATTTTTGTGAGCGTATAAACAACCCCACCCCTGCGGTATACAATTAGCTTGCTAGAGCAGCGGATGCCTTATTCAGGGCGGGTTTGAAGTTGAACGGCAGCAATTGGCTTAAATCTTTCGTCGTATGAATATTTTCTAACGCAT
>JBGSQK010000065.1:0-1678 GCA_041738135.1 Alphaproteobacteria bacterium | reverse complement strand
CCTTCGATTGATTTAATATGCTGATGATCTGGCTATCGCTAAATCTTGATTGTTTCATGTCGAATCTCCTACTCATTATTCTTTACGAGAAAATTCTACTTTTAAACACATTTATTTTTCGGGGGGATTACCTCTGCACCAAGAATTTAAGGCTAATAGTGCAAAGATAATGGATAGTAACTCTAGCATTGAAAAGAGCCTAGACCATGAACGAACAGAAAGTGAAGGTAAGTACGAGGAAGAGCATTCGAAACTAAACGTAACACGCTTAGCGAATAAAGGATGGGATGACACTGTGTCTTCTTGGAGCAGCAAGAAAGACACTACTTCTAGCAAAAATGGAACTAATGAACCATCTGTTAACGCAAAAAATGAAAAAGAGGCTGCTAAACTGGCATCTTCATATGTGGACTAGAATAATGAGGTTAATTAGAGCATCCGCCGATGGCTGTAGGGGAGCCGGTATATACCCCTTGAATGTTATAACCGGGAACCCCGTAGAACAGAGGAATCTTAGATTCGGTTGTTTCTATAGGGGTCATAACTCCACAGAAGTAAGCTATTTTAGGAGCAATGAAAAGACACATAAGTATGAGATAAAGTATAGCGGAAACCATCAATCCAAGAAATATCTCTTCGTAACCAGAAAATCTAATTGTAAACGTAGTGGTAACAATCAATGCAATCGGCTTAACAATAGTAATTATATAAGAATATTTATCCCGTTTCTCAGAGGGTATATTACTCATAAGCTGCAGAATTTCAGGGCTTATAAAAGAAGATTCCTTCAACCCTTTATGTATGAAAAGATAAATATCAACAATTATAGAAGTGGCTATACCTGCGTAAAGTGCTACAGCAGGTCGCCACAAAAGAGCAAATACCACCGCTGTCAAAAAGCCAACTATCCAACCGGTAGTCCTCAGAAGGAAAAACTTCTCAGAATTGTAGAAGAACTTTTTATATGCATCCATTTGCTGCAAACCTTATTGATTATAACTAATTATAACTCAAAGCATACAAAATCTAAAACACTTTAACTTGGATAACTCTAAAAGAAAGCAATAGACATGTCTCATAAATATAGAATGGTAGAGGGCGGACAACTTTTCATGCATCGTGTGAGGATGTTCAAACAGACAACGAAATCTGTTCTGACTATGTCATGTATCTCCATATTAATACTATTGCTAGCCCTAGTCCTATGGAAATATGATTGGTACGATTGTTACATTGCATTTATGTATGGATGGGCTAAGGTGAAGTTAAGCCTTAAGGCGGTAATTCCAAATTCTTACTGGCATATAGACTATTATAGGCGAGATCTGTCTTTGGCTCGCGTTGATAGCATCCAATTTATGAATGATACTTATGTTAAAAGGACTACTGCAGGTTTGTTGATGGCCTTAAAGGAGGTGCTTTATTATTCTCCATTAATAGTAATAGCTAGCATATTGGGGTCTGCTAGCTTTTTTGGTTTCTTTAGTAAGAGGCAGAGGTCGAGTCTTTCTTCGAAGGAAATACTTCGTGGACATGATTTAGCGGGGCCAAGAGGTAATCCCCCCGAAAAATAAATGTGTTTAAAAGTAGAATTTTCTCGTAAAGAATAATGAGTAGGAGATTCGACATGAAACAATCAAGATTTAGCGATAGCCAGATCATCAGCATATTAAATCAA
>JBGSQK010000012.1:0-2924 GCA_041738135.1 Alphaproteobacteria bacterium | reverse complement strand
TGGTGTAATTACAAATGGCATTAGTAACGCTACGAACGGTCAGGAATTCTTTCAAAATGCGGGAAAAGCGGCCCTCATAGGTGCGGTTGGTGGGCTGGTGTCGGCCGGTATCGGCAACGCTGCCGCGAGTTTCAGTGGATTCGGAAAAGTTGCCTTTCAGACTGTGGCTCACAGCCAGGCGGGAGCATTGATGTCTGGTTTTTCGGGGCAAAATCCAGGTGTTGGGATGATATCTGGAGGCCTGGGGTCGTTGGCTGCGACTGGATCCACAGCACTTCTTGGTAACGTCAGTAATAAACTTGTTCAAGGTGCGGGTATTGTGGCTGCAGGAACTTTAGTCGGAGGTGCGTCTTCAGCGTTTGCGGGTGGAAATTTTTGGGACGGCGCAAGAAATGGAGCGATAAGTTCGGGATTGAATCACGCGATTCATGAAGGGTATTTTGGAATAGGTTTAGCAATGTCCGCCATTACCGGGCAAACTAGGCATTTATTTGGTCCTGATGCAACAGCTTTCATGGGAAGTTTAGAAGGATCTTACGGCTATACGGTGGCTGGTGAGCAAGGGGTATTGAGAATTCTTCACGGACCGAATAAAGGCTTTCACCCCCTAAGAGATGCAGGACAGGGAGTTTTAACAGATATTCAAGTATCTGCTGGAGTTGAAATTTCAAATTTTTACTACACGGGCTCAAAAGAAAACATATCATTGACGACTTTTCAGGGTCTACGCTATGAAGGTAATTTCAACGTAACTGTTTTGCCATTTATTTCTGGTGGCGTAACTGGTAGCTACGCGAATGTAGATTATGGCACCCAAAGACTCTACAGCATAGGTGTAACCTTTACAGCCGGGGTGTCTCTTTTTGATCCTTTATTAGTTCCTTTTACAGTAGGCGGCAACATTGGTGTGTCTTGGTAATATGAGAAAGTATTTAATTCAAATCGCGGTATGTTTAGTTTTCATAGTCTCTTCATGCGTTACATACCCTGGGAAACCTTCCCCGCAACTAAGAATTGAAGAGGCATTAGACACCATTTGGATCAGAGAAGAGCCAAATCATGGGTTCTATGAAATCAATGATACTTTGACGTTATATTCAAGCTGGCCCTTATTCGACAACAACAGATGCGCTTACATGAAACACCGGAGCGAGCCATTCCATTTTTTTTCATCTGAAACCTATAAATGTCGCATATCTGATACTTATCCACCATTCCAGGTTTTTAAGCGTGCAAACTCGGACACACTCTACTTAAAGAAGGGTAGCGTGATTTTTCATTTTAAAATGAGCTCTTTCGAAAATTCTGATTAATAATAGAATCGAATCCTGTTTCTATTTCCAATCGCTCCGTATCCCCGCTGCCGCGCGACTCCCGTCGCGCGGTGATTTCACACTATTTAAACTTGGCTTATGAGCCGCAACTACAGGGTTCATTAACAGCTCCGTATTCTAAGGATTATGCAACCTAAGTTTTCAACAATCACTGAGTTTGTGACCATAGGTTTCAACATATGGTGTTTCTCGGTTTGCAACCGCAAAAATTCGGTGGAGCAGCTTATTTCTAACAACTTTAATGAACACTCCCCCCATTCTAGTTCCAACCATCCCCCAACCATGTCCCAAGTATCTCCCAATCATGTCCCAAGTATCTCCCAAGCATGTCCCAAGCATGTCCCAAGTATGTCCCAAGTATGTCCCAAGTATGTCCCAAGTACGTCCCAAGTCATCCCAAGTGAACCACTTTCTTGGCTCTAAGGGAGTGTTCATTGAACTGTGTGTCTATTTAAGGGAGTGTTCATTTAACTGTGTCACTAGTTAACAATCGATCTTCAAAATATGCGTGAAGATCCCGTATGATATGGCAAGCAGATATTTACGGTCGTTTGTTTATGCCTAATTACTATCGGTAATGAAATCATCACTAATAATCATCAATGCTCTCCTTGTCATATTCACTGCTTGTGATGTTCCAGGGAGATTTGAAATAGTCAATAGGACTGATCAGACCGCTTATTACAAGTACTTATTGGTTAATGACTCAGGAGTAGTTGACACCTTCAATATTGAAGTTCAAGGAATGGGTCAAGCAGGAATCTTATATGGATTTGGCTGGCAATGGAACGACGAACAAATAAAAGATTACTCTGAGAAAATAGAGAAGATCGAGCTGCTATCGGTTAACGATACCATTGTGATGAACAGTCAAACAGCTCTTGAAGAGTTTTTCACGAATAATAGTCAAGGTTTATTTAAAAAGAACGTTCGAGTGGTCTTTAAATGAAGTTCATTTTACCCACGCCATCTGCTGCACATTTGCTTTAAAGATAAACCCATCCAGAAACTCAATAAGCATAGTTTTTTTGTTTTCGGGTAGTCTTTCAATTTTGCGGAATTGCTACTGAGACGCGCACCCTTTTTTATCAAGCCATTTCATTATATTTGAATTCAAAAGCAAAACCATGGTTACCGTCATAAAGAAGGGCTCAAGTACTGCCGAAATCCAGCGCAAAATTCAGAAAGCTTTAAAAGGAAAAAGAAAATTGGACATCATGGATTTTGCAGGTCTTCTCAAGAGCGATTTAGATCCTTTGGATTTCCAAAAGCAGATCAGAAATGAGTGGGCGTGATATTTTCATTGATACGAATATAGCCCTATACTTCCTTAAGGGAGATCCCGAAGTCATTGAAATATTCAGAGATAAATCAGTGGTTATTTCATTCATCACCGAAATAGAGTTGCTTTCTTTTCCTAAACTCACAAACCAGTCAGAGAAAATGATTGTTGATTTTCTTTCTTATTGCAAAGTGGTGGGATACAGCAATGAAGTAAGAGATAAAACGGTAGCTTATAGAAAAACATTTTCATTGAAACTTCCCGATGCTATAATTGCGGCAACATCTTATGCACTTCAATTGCCTTTG
>JBGSQK010000010.1:0-39103 GCA_041738135.1 Alphaproteobacteria bacterium | reverse complement strand
TGCCTTCGATTGATTTAATATGCTGATGATCTGGCTATCGCTAAATCTTGATTGTTTCATGTCGAATCTCCTACTCATTATTCTTTACGAGAAAATTCTACTTTTAAACACATTTATTTTTCGGGGGGATTACCCGCCGTTCATGCGGTTTTTTTTGATATAATTGGAGATTATTAGAGATGATTAAGTTTACGAAGAAGTTAGCGTTTGCCGCAAGCTTAGTGACTATGTGTGCTGGTTCTTTTGATGCGCACGCCAGCGATGATGGCATTCAAGCCATGGACGTCAGTTCTCCATCCCTTCAGCGCCTTGTATTGGCCGATGCCGCCGCTCCTGCCCCGCATCGTCACGTCTATGAGGTAAAAGAACTACACGGGGTCTTCCAAGATATGGTGCCGAAAGATCTTTTGAAATCCTTTTTTGTTGAAGCGTTCGAGCGCGGCGCTGATCCTCGTGCAGTAGAGCGTGTATGTAAAACATGGTACAATATTTTACGCTACCAAATTCCTAGATCCGGTGCGCCAAAAGTAGATCTGGCTGGCATTGCTTACGAGACCAAGTTAAACGATATTTTCATGGAAGACTATATGAAACTTTACTTGGATGGCATCATTTCACGTGGTCTTTTGTATTATAAAAAAGACTCTCAAAAAGAGCGTGCCATAGGTTTTTCAGACTTTCAGAACGGCGCAGCGAACTTAGCTCATTGTGAAGGAGAAGACATGCATATGGTTTATACTAATAGCATGGAGCGCCTAAGGCTGGTGCGTGGCGCAAATGAAAACAAACTCGTGACCTTTTTTGGCACGTTCCATAAGGCACGCGAACTGTTGCCGGCTAAAGCTAAAGTAACCGTGTCTGACGTCGTCGTTATCTGGAAATGGGGTAATAACACGTTGTGGGACGAACTGGGTAATGTTCAGTTCGATTATCTTATTATCAAGCCTTCTTTGTTGTGCCTGGAAAACATGTTTGAAATTTGGAAAAAAAGCGGGCGTGGTTACGGGAGATGCAGCATTTGGGCGGGGCGCGGTGATGTTTTCATGTTTGTTTGTGAACCTAAATTAGGGCAACGTAGATTGGCTAAAGTAGAGAGTTGGCCAAAGATACTCTGAACATCTGCCTCTGTTGGAGCTGGCTCATTAACATGATGCTCGGGTGTGCCACATTCATGCGTATACTGGATGCACCCTAAGGTTAGCTCTGATGTTTGCTGCTCTATTATATTGTGCGTGCTTTATGTTATTGTTCTGAAGGAGTGCGGTGCATTCAGTTCTATAACCATTTGCTAAGATAGTAATATACATATCTTGGAGGAAGCATGCTAGACCCTTACGTGAGACGTTTCATTGATCTGCCTTTGGATTTTGTAGGTAAACATCTGGCAAAATGGGGCATTAAAGCCAATACTGTTACAGTTTTAGGTTTTGTTACGGGCCTTACGGCTATGCTTATGATAAGTATTAAAAAATATGAGTATGCTGCGATCTTTCTCATACTGAATCGTTTTCTTGATGGGGTGGATGGAGCCGTCTCCCGCCACTCTCGCCAAACTGATTTCGGCGGCTTTCTTGATATCGTCTGTGATTTTATAATTTACTCTGGCATTGTTTTTGCGTTCTCGATCGCGAACCCCCAATATTCATTCTCTGCCGCTTTTCTGATTTTTAGCTTCATAGGCCCCATAACTTCTTTTCTTGCTTATGCAACCATTGCTGCTAAAAGACAAATCCACAGTCAGCGTCGTGGAAAAAAATCATTTTATTATTTGGGTGGAATTTGTGAGGGGACCGAAACAGCAGTTGTTCTGATTCTTATGTGTATTATGCCAGGCATATTTCCTGAACTATGTCTCATTTTTGGAATTTTATGCTGGATGACAACGATTGGACGTATTTACCAAGCCTGGAGCGACTTTGGAAATGAAGGCCTTACTTCCGATAATAACGTTTATAAAGCACCGGAAGTAATGAAAGGACCCCAAGACCAATAAGTCCGATTAGTATATGGGGCTCAAGAATGATTTGAGGGGAGAAATTAGGCTCTAAAATTACGTCCTTCAACCCATTTCCAATAGAAACATACACGAAAGACCCTGGAATAATTCCTATGAACGTTCCCAAGATAAAAATGCGTAAGGGAATTTGCATGACCGCTGCGGCGATGTTCACTGCAACGAATGGAAAAAGGGGCACTAAACGTAGGGTCAAAAGGTAATAAAAAGCATTTTCTTTAAAGCCCTTCTGCATTTTTTTAATCCAGGGCCCTGCTTTTTCGTTTACATAGGATTCTGAGGCAGACCTCATAGCTAAGAATACAATTGCCCCCCCTAATGTCGCGGAGATAACGACCGTTACTGTTCCTAACATTAGACCAAACAAAAATCCGCCCAAAAGAGTCATAAATGTTGCCACAGGGAGAGAAAGCGCAACAGTTGCCATGTACAAAAGGGAATAGATTAAAAGCGCAAGAATGAGATGATCAGTTATCATATTTTGCAGATCTTGGTGGTAGAGTCGTAACGTATCAAAATTCAAATATTGATAAAGCCCTGTAGCCCACACGGTTAGTGAAGCTAAAAGTATTAAAAGAAGAGGAAAATATCTTTTGAATGATTTCATCTTGTGAACCTCATCAACCAACTGACAATTTTTCTCATGCGTGGGCTAAAAAGTGTGTCTGTATAAAACTGCCCTACGATGCGCTTGTTAATATCGCTGAGGGTGGGATAAGGAGAAATAGAGTTAGCTATGGCTGATACCTTTAATTTATTTTGAATGGCAATAACCCAAGGATAAATGAGCTCGCCTCCAGAGGCACCGAGAATGGTTGCTCCTAGAACTATACCCTTAGGGGAAACGAGAGCCTTGATCATCCCTTCCGTTTCGAGCTCCGCTTGCGCGCGATCATTCTCACTAAAATCAAGTTTAAGGACTTTATAGGGTATACTCTGTTCTTGCAACTGGGATTCTTGAAATCCAACATGGGCTAATTCAGGATCAGTATAGGTAACCCAAGGAATGGCAGTGGTCTGAACTTTTGCATTCAACTTAAAAATACTGTTCCGGATGACTAGGCCCGCATGATAGTTTGCTACATGGGTAAATTGGTAACCGCCTATACAATCCCCTATGGCGTAGACTTTTGAATTTGTTGTCCGCAAATGAGAATCAACCTCTATACCCTTTTGAGAATATTTTATTTGTGCGACTTCAAGATTAAGACTATCAATGGAGGCCCTTCTTCCTGTAGCCACAAGTAAGTGAGAAGCAGAAATCTTTTGGGGCATCCCCTCTGCGTCAGAGTAGGAGCATTCAATTTTCTTAAGAGTTTTATTAAACGAGCTGATTTTTACATTCTCTAAGATATTCACGCCTTCTTCAGTTAAAATATTTTTAAGTTTCGATGTGATTTCCGCATCATCATTGGGAAGGGCCTTGAACGCTTCTAAGACAGTCACTTGGCTGCCTAGCCTATGAAAGGCCTGAGCTAACTCTATACCAATAGGTCCGCCTCCAATAACCAATAAGTGCTCAGGCAATTCCTGAAGTTCAAAGATAGTTTCATTTGTATGGAATGGAACCTGAGAAAGTCCCTCGATTGTAGGCACAAAGGGCTGGCTTCCCGTCGCAATCACAAAGCGTTTAGCTTGAATGAGCAAGGTTTTTGTCTCAAAGGTCCATTTATCCCTAAACTGACCTTCTTCAAGGATGACATTGACCCCGAGCCCTTCAAATCTTTTCACCGAATCATTGGGGGCAATAGCTGCAATGACGCCATGCACATGATCATGTACTTTCTTGAAGTCGACCTTTGCTGGACCAACGATCCATCCAAACTTGGATGATGTCTTAATGTTGTGACCGATTTTAGCAGCTGCGATCAGGGATTTTGATGGAACGCAGCCATAATTAAGGCAATCCCCACCCATTTTTGAACGCTCCACAAGCGCAACAGAAGCTCCCATTTGCACAGCGCCTGCGGCAAATGAAAGCCCTCCGGAGCCTGCGCCAATGACGCAAAAATCTGGGGTGAGAAGCGTTTTACTTTCTTGTTTCATCACTAGACGCCAAACCTCGCCAAATATCATTCAACCGTTGATCTCTACCACAGTTCCATCTGTATACTTTGTATCTTATGGGATTTTTTTCTTTGTAGTTTTGATGGTACTCTTCCGCATCATAGAAAGTGGTTGCGCGGATAATCTCGGTTACTATTTTTTTACCCAAAGCCTTTTGTGAATTTTGGAGAGTAGACTCTGCCGCTTTTTTTTGTGCATCGTCGTGGTAAAAAATGACAGCCGTATAGGGAAAACCTTTATCACAGAATTGTCCTATGGAATCAAAGGGATCCACGTTTTTCCAAAATACACTTAGGAGTTTATCATAAGAAATAATTCCGGGATCAAATTCGATTTTCACAGCCTCCTTATAACCTTGATGACTCTCATATGTAGGATTTGGCTTAACTCCTCCGGCGTATCCCACTCTCAGAGAAAGGATCCCTGGAAGGGGCTTTCCATTCTCATGGTCACGAAATTCTGATTCGCCGCACCAGAAGCATCCCATAGCAAAAACTGCAGTTTCTTTTTTTTCTGCGAGCACTTTTTCCTCAGCTCTTAAGGTGGATGTGAAAAATCCTGCTACAAGAATTAACACGGAGAGAAGTTTAGTCATTATTTACCTCCGTTGCCACGCTGTAGGTACGTTGAGGGGCCTCTCCCTCAGCGGTAAAAGTGAGTGCTAACGAGTTCATACAGTATCTTTTTCCCGTAGGGGGCGGTCCATCATCAAAAACATGGCCAAGATGCGATCCACAGCGAGAACAAATGACCTCGTCCCTTGCTAAGCCGACAAGGCCTCGGAGCCTATCGTTTGGATCTTTGCGTATGATAACGCCTCCTGCTATAGGCTCATAAAAGCTAGGCCATCCCGTTTTAGAGTCATATTTTGCATTTGAACTATATACGGCATGGTCACCGCCACAGCAGGCACAATAATACGTACCCTTTTCATAAAGCTTGTCAAGCTTACCGGAGCCTGCCTTTTCGGTTCCGCCCTCCCTACAAATGTTGTATACCTCTTTGGAAAGGTGCGTTTTCCAAAATTCTAAGGATTGACTTTTATAATCAAACGTCGATTGTTTGGTGTTTTTATTGTCTTGGGCCATGAGAACGGCGCCTGCTGCAAAGAATAAATTGAGCAGAACTACCTGTCCAGCAATAAATATTAATTTGGAATTATTCATTATCTTCCGCCTTTGCGCAATATACATTATATGTATTATTACATAGTTATTTTTACAATACCAGGACAAAAAAAAGCAATCATTTGCCCATAATTCTCAATATCTGCAAAATGTTATGATCAAGAGTCCTGGCGTCCCAAAATATCATGGCCTAGGAAAGAGAAATAAGTAAAAAGTAGCATTTCAACGCCACAAACAAGATCTAAAGCACCTCCCGGTTTCATTAACGCATGTTTCTGGGCGGATAATAAATAAACCCACTTGTCATTTCCTATCTAGCATGATGAAACTCTTTACGATATTAGAACTTCGTGGCTTTTTTTAAAAACGCTTTAAATATCTCTCGAAACCAGGTTGTAAGCTCACGCCTATTCTGAAATCCCATTTTCACTCTAACACCAGATAGATTTCAACTGTTCTGGGTGATATTTGGATTATGCGCGCGATTTCTTAGACTGTGTGGCCAGCTGATGCGTGTAACAAACACTGCAATTCGCGGGGGGATAGATAATGAATATTAACCATTTAATTTATTGTCACCACAACCCACCACAGAGCCCAGACTGCGCATCTCTGTAAAGAATATGATGATCCAACGCTTTTATCTGCTCATATTTTAAAGGGTCAAGGCGGTTCAGTTCGTTGAAATCTATAGACAACCTGAATTTTTTGTCAGTTGTTTTTTTATCTAGAAATTGGATCAGCGATTTAAATGATTCAGGGGATGGCATATCCAACATCAGTCCGATAAATAATAGATTCTGGCAAAATTCTAACTTGCTGATAAGCAGCATCAAGTCATGATCGGACAAAAAACTATTGCATGTAACTTTAACGACAGAGGATGGAACTTTATGAATGACCGATTTAATATCGGATGTATTAATTGTAACATCACCACCTTTTATTTTAATTGGGGTTATTTTATCTTTTTTTCGCGACATTAGGTTTGCTACATAATCCTCCTCAAAACTTATTATGGCTGACAGCCTATTCTGATGTTCGGAATGGAAAAGATGTTTTATGCTGACATAAACATCACCCAACTGCTCTTGAAGCTGATCCTTCAAATCCTTATCAAATCTATATTCCGTCGCGTTTTGTATGGCAGCTGCATTAAACACAAGCAAATAATATTCCATGAGCGGATTATTTAGAATTGCCCCACACTCGAGTTCGTAATGGATCAACAGATTAGCATACGACAAAATCAATTGATGGGCTGATAGGGGGCCATCTGAGCGTGTCTTTATTTCCAATTTCTCTTTGAAAGTGCTTATGGTTTTAAATTCAGCTCTAAAGCGCTGAATCATCTCCTGGATTTCTGGCTGATCTTTGGGGGCCGAACCATATACCTTCTCTAGCATCCGCTCTTCTTCATTTTCATCCTCAATTAGCACTGGTAAAGCCCAAGTGGTCTTGGCCAGTTCAGCATAGGTTTCCTGTTGAAGTTTGGCAGCACGATCTTCTATTTCTGAGATGGAAGAAGCATGTGCATGGCTGAATAATGTTAGAAGCACACATATATTTGCCCAATTTAAGAATTTTATCATCCTGATGCCCCTTTTTGAATTCTCTAACATTCAGGATAAACACAAGTTGAGCGAATTGCATATACGTATAAATTACGTACATCCTGTAGGGGGTAGTTTTAACGTAGCATATGGCGAAGATTAGACAATCAACCCGGAAGAAGCTGTTCCCAAAAACGGCTTAAACTTTTCTTCAAACCAATCGGTTAGCTCCCTTTTAGTCTGACATCCTGTTTTTAGGCGAATGTTGTTGATGTGGGTTTCGACGGTTCGCGGGGCGGCATCAATGAGTCGGGCAATTTCTTTTGCGGTTTTTCCAGCTGTCTGATGGGACAGGCATTCTAATTCACGTATGGTAAGTGAGTAGCGTCTTCCGGCGTCTAATATTTCATGCCTAACAAGGGTATTCATAGAGTTATTAAAGTCTTTGATTGTGCGCTCCCAGGGGGTTGTATTTTTAAATAACATTTCGATTTTAGGGTGGTTTTCATGCAAGTAAGGTGAATAGCCCAAGTTGGCAGGACCAGCTGGCTCGCACATGTCGCCAGATAGGATGCGAAAATCATCAACAAACCCTTCCAGTGTCTTAGTATGCATCGAATAGAATTTTTTGATTTCGGATTGCTCTTTTGCGCTGGAAAAGCCGACAGCCTCCACGGATCCTTCAACTTCTTTTATGATGTTGAAGCCGTTTCGTAAACCACGTCCACGCATCATTTCTACAGTTTTATCTTTAATGCCTTCAGGCCAAATATCTTTAAGAGGCTCATAACGGCAGTAAAATCCTACTTGCTGACTGAAATATTCGGTTCTAAAAATATTATCTCCAATCGCTGCCACTTCAAAAAAAGCATCGCTATTGGACAACAATATATAACGACCATCATCGAAAACTATCAAATAGAAAAAGGCTGTGATGCCAAAATGCTGCTCCAGCGGCGCGCAGATATGATTGATCTTATGTGCCTGGGATAGATTAAAATCCAGCAGTGGTTGACAATACGGGTTAAGATCTTTTGCCATAAATAACCTCTATAAACCAAATTTACACCAATACGTTCATGGGATGGTTTCCCAAAAACGGCTTGAAAGTTTGTTCAAACCAATCGGTCAGCTCCCTTTTAGTCTGACATCCTGTTTTCAGGCGGATATTGTTGATATGTGTTTCAACGGTACGCGGAGCTGCGTTAATAATACGGGCTATTTCTTTTGCAGTTTTTCCGGCGGTCAAGTAAGACAAGCACTCGAGCTCACGCACTGTTAGCGAATAGCGCCGTCCAGTTTCGTGAATTTCTTTGCGTACTCTACTGTTGAGGGACTTGTTAAACTCTATGATTTTCCGTTCCCATGGCGTTGTGGTTTTAAATATTTTGTCGATCTCAGGATAGGCTTTCATCAAATGAGGAGACACGCCCAAATTAGCAGGTCCTTCAGGGTTAGTTAGGTCTCCGCCTACGGTTCGAAAATGGGTCAAAAAATCATCCAAGACCCTTGTGTGCTTGCGATAGAATTCTTTAATGCCGGACTGTTTGTCGTTATTAGAAAATGTCCCTACCTCCACAGAGCCTTCAAATTCCCTTAGGATGCTAAATCCATTATACAAGCCGCGAGCACGCAGAAATTCCATGGCGCTATCATTGACATCCTCAGGCCAAACGTCCACAAGTGGTTCATGTTTACACAAAAGATCGGGCTGCTGCCTGAAATACTCTGTATTGAAAATATTATCCCCGACACCCACCACCTCAAGAAGCGATGTATTGTTGGATACAAAGATATATCTGCCATTATCAAACATGCGCGCATAAAAAAAAGCCGTGATCCCGAAATGCTGCTCCAGCGGAGCGCAGATGTCGTTGATCTTAGATGTTTTATCAAGGTTGAAATCCAGCAAGGGCTGGCAATAGGGGTTATATGCCTTCGTCATAGTCATATCTCTTATGCGATAAATTAAATCATTACTCCTTATGTAGGCACTGAAGCATCATAATTCAAGTGTTTTCTACGTATTTTCTACGTATAGCTTTTTTTGTTTATACAAATATAATGCCTTCATTACTGCATAGCAGTGTTTTGCATGAATATGAATGTTAATTATAAAGCAAGGAGTTTAGAAATGAATATTAAGAAGTTATTATCGACAAGTGCTTTGGTTTTCTTGTCCGCGACACATGCGTTTTGTACAGAGCAGGTGCCTGCAGCATTAGATGATCCTGCAATGATTGGGCAAGTGCCTGTTTCCTCTGGCGTAGAAAATGATTTAGCCGCCTCTGATGCAAGCGTTTTTCCTTTCATGGAGCTGCCAACAGATTTGAGAAAAGTTTTGTATAGTGGTTATTTTACTGCCGGTGATTTGCGCAAGCTTAGTCATACCTCTAAATCTGCGGGTCAGGACATCAGGGCAGCCTCCCAGCTAAGCATGGCTCTAATGAACAAGATCGATTCTATGGTTTTAGTCTTGAGGCCTACTGCTCAGATGAAAGACAGAATCACCAACCCGACAAATAGCCTTATTCGGCATAAAAGTCGGTATACTGGCTACATAGAAATACTAAGTAATCCCTTGGGGTTAGTTTCTGGTGTAAAGCTTGAAGGAAATAACATCTTTGAGAAATCAGACTTATGCTTGTTAAGCGCTCAGTTGGAAATGCTGTTAAATAATGAACATATTAAACGGGTAATTCTTATTAATGCAGTATTCCCTGATTCCGTTGAATTTGAAAAAAAGCTTCTTCAGTATGTTTACGGCGAGGAAGCCCCTTTGATTGCTACTAAAGCTTCACAAAACGGAAATCTGAGGAGCCTCACAATTTTGGGCAGCAAGATTAGTGAGGAAATGGCGTCAGCTATTGCGGCCCATGAGAACCTGAAATATCTGAAAATTGCTGGGTGCCTTATAGAACCTGCTGCTTTACACACTTTACGTAATAGCAAGTTCATTAAAATGACTCACTTTATGGATGATCTGAAAGCAGCTATTTTTCGGATGAGTGTAAACCCCTGCATTGAAAATATATTTGTCGAGACAGTGTTTAGGTTAAGGGAAAAAAATGAAATCGGTCCGCGAGAAGCAAGATCAATACTCACATACGTCAAGGAACAACTGCAGGGGGATCAGTTGCAAAACTATCTGGATACTACAAATCAGAATAAGCGTCATCGTACTGTGCCACTATCTAAAATGTACTATATTGCCGGCCGAGCACATCATGATATTGCCATCTTAAATGGATTGTTGAATCAGATAGACATACAGCTAGATGCAGAAAATGAAATGCTTCGGCAAATATTTGATCAAGAATCGAAACCAATCAAAGTGCTGTGTCGAACGCGAACGCTTAAAGGCCAGATGGTTGAGGAACCACTTTCTCTAAAAGACGGCATGTTAGTTAGTGAACTCTTGGGTCAACTAAATACAGATAATAATTCCTTAAGGCAGATGGGCATTAAGCTTATCTTTGCTGGGAAATGCTTTTTTGATAGCAGAAGATATAGAAGTATTGATACTGAAAGAATAACCATTCCACAAGATTTACGATTGAAGGATGGATCTACGATTCATGTTGTATACAATTCCCGTGTTGGAATTCTAATGCCTGAATTTACAAACCCATCAATAGATAAGGAATAATCTAAAATGGATGATAGATTAGTATCTATCATCCATACAATCCCAAAGCAGGAACGTAAAGAATGTTATAAAACATCCATTCGGAAGAAAAATTGGCAATAAACAAACCGCAAGCTGTATTAAACAATTTCGGCGAGTTTATAGATCATTTTTTTGCTTTCCAGCACTAAGCAAGAAAGCGATTCTTTATTCTGGTTCAATTAGCCTACCCCATGGGATGTAATTTTGTCTTTTCTAAAAATGGAGCTTCTGAACAAGACCTGCAATACGGTTTACTAAATTTTTCACTTGCAATTTGAACGCGCCGCTGGAATAAAGGAATTACGTAATAAAGAAATGAATGAGTTTTTTATGAAGAGTTTCAAGATACTGCTGATGGCATGCTCTTTGCTATACGCCGCATCGGCGATAGCATCAGATATTGAATCAGGTTTGGATGGTAGCATAAATTCGAATACGATGAAGCGAGTCCGTTCGGAGGAACGGGAACTCCTGTATAGACAGCAAGAGGTCTCAGGGGACCATGAAGTTGTTAAGATGCAGAGAAAATCCTCCCGCACCTGCTGGCAGGCCTCGAAGCCTTACGTTATTACGGGTGGAGCCTTGTTGGTGTTATGTGGTGCTACCGTAGGGACCATCATTGGTTGGAGTGAAGCCTGTCTCAGTCTGCTGGCTCGTAATGGCACCAGCATCTGGTGTGCCAACAACTCCACAAACAATACGGGAGGATGGACGTTACCTTGGGGCGGCATTCCCTAAGGCTTAGCTCACGCCCGAGTTTTCATCCAGGTCCAACAGATTCGCCACAGTTCCAAGACCATGCAAATGACGGATGACGTAAAAGAGGAGAAAGGGGTGCCTTTTTTCTAATCCACAAAAAATTATTCAAAACTAGCCTAAAGTCGCGTTTGCGCATGATAGTTCGTTTGGACTACAACAACCCATCATCGGATACTCCTTGACAGGTTATTAAATCTTTTATGCGAATGATCCATCAAAACCTAAGACGGTGGGACTTGCATTGGATGGTTTAAATTCAGTGCTCGCTATGAACTAGTACAAAACCTGCCAAAAGCTTGACGATAATCAAATATAGTGATATAAAAATACATGAGATTAAGTAATTTATTTGTCTCAGCAACATATTTGCAATTTGTATAGGTTAGTTTATGCTTTGTTTAAATGAAAAGATAAAGTTTCCTCTCGCGATATATTCCGAACATTTAGAAAATATAAACGGGATCAGATTTACACCGAGAGAGATCGATGTTATTGCATGCATCCTCAATGGCAGATCTGCAAAAACGATCCCTTCACTTTTATCCATTTCTGCAAAAACAGTTGCTACGCACTTTGCTAACATTCGGGCAAAAACAGGATGTCCATCTCGGGAAAGCATCATCGATTTTATGGAAAAATCCGGCAAGCTGTCCTTGATCAAGAATGATTACTATTACTGCTTGTTAATTCAGGTTTTTTTCGAAAATCAAATAAAAGGGATTTCTAAACAAGAAACGTCTATCTCGATTGTTCATGGGCCGGATCTTAATTCCCAGAAAGCCTATGTTGATAAACTTAAGCAGCATTTAGAGCTATCTGGCTTTAGTACCAAGACTGCAATTGAGCAAGAGCGTGAGAATACGGTTATCTATAAGACAACTGCTGAAGAGGGCGAAACGCAGGTTCCACTCCATGGTTCGGATTTTGATAACTACTACGCTTATTTCTATTCCCTTCTCGAGAAACTCTTGCCGCTCAGTGACGTCCATAAGATGGCCGACGATTTTAAGGCCTACCTTAAGTGTATTGAAATTCCCAGCTCTATCGAATATGCAGAAGATAATCCTGTTATTACGAGAAAACCAAGTAACATCTTGCTTGCAGGGATCGGTTTGTTTTGTTGCTCCCTTATTTTTGCAGCTTTCATGTGGAACAGGCCTGCACCCCAAGAAAACCAGCTGCGATCTGATATGATTCTTCCCAGTGAAATGACTTTGGTTAACAGATCCGATCTTATTGCCCAAATTACAAATGAATTCAATAGTCAAAAAGGGATAGGATCGGTTGCTATTGTTGGAATAGGTGGAGCCGGCAAGACGACGCTGGCTCGTAATTATGCAAAACATTTTAAAGGCCCCTTGCTGTGGGAAATCAATGCAGAAACTCAAGGAGCTCTGCTCCAATCCTTTGAAGGTTTAGCGGATGCACTAACCTCAACCGAAGACGACAAGAGACTTTTAAGGGGCCTTCAAGAAATTAAAGATGCCGCGAAGAAACAAGATAAAATCATTGCCTTCGTCAGAGAAAGACTGAAATCGCATGCAGGATGGTTGTTGATCTACGATAACGTGGAGACATATAAGGATGTGGAAAAATTCTTCCCCCATGACCCTAGACTGTGGGGGACTGGAAAAGTTATTGTGACCACCAGAAACGCCACAATC
This sequence comes from Alphaproteobacteria bacterium, assembly GCA_041738135.1. Taxonomy (GTDB): domain Bacteria; phylum Pseudomonadota; class Alphaproteobacteria; order JAGOMX01; family JAGOMX01; genus JAGOMX01. The sequence goes on along the minus strand of JBGSQK010000010.1, from coordinate 26,249 downwards.
CATAACATAAATGGGGTGGTACCCATTGGCGAGTTATCCCCTAGCCAAAAGCTTGAGCTATTTACTCAAATTATACAGCAAGGAACAGCCATAAAATTTGACCCAGCACAAGCCGAAAAGTTTCTTAAGGAGATTCCGCCGTTCCCTTTGGATGTTTCACTAGCAGCTCATTACATCAAGAGCACAAATATCTCATATGAAAAATATATTGAAACTCTGAACGCCAGTGAGGAAGGGTTTTCAGGGCTGCAAGAAAGTATCCTTAACGAGTCTGGAAATTATAACAAGACAAGGTATAAAATCATCGAGCTAACCATTCAAAAACTCATAACCGAGCATAAGGAGTTCCGAGATCTTTTTCTCCTGGTGGGCCTTATGGATTCTCAGAATATACCTAAAGAACTTTTAGATCGATTTAAGGACGATCAGACAGCAAACGCCTTTATATACAATTTAAAAAAGCACTCACTGATTACAGCTGGGACACTTTCGACATCTGCTGAACCAACGTTTTCCATTCATAGAAGCACGCAAAAGATTATTCTGTATTACCTAAGCCATACCGCGGACAATGAAGTTACAAGCTCTATATGTAGAGCAATGGATTCGTTGGCTACCCTAACGAGTTATCAAGAAAACTTTACAAAATCAAGAATTCTGATTAACCACTGCGAGCGAATGATAGAACGTGACGATTTAATTAGTAGAGAAAATTGGGTTCTTATCGCTCAAGATCTTGGCTGGCTTTATTATTGCGTCGGTCATTATGCGGAAGCAACAAAAAAACTGGAGTCATGCAGAGACATTTTGATTGAAGATGGTAAGTACGACAATTGTTTACTGTCTGCACATGTTCAGCATTCCTTAGGCGCCGTTTACATGGAAACAAAAGAATATAATAAAGCTGACAAGCTACTCAATCAAAGTTTAATCCTTTTTAGGAAAATCAAAGGTGAAAACCATGAGCTGGTGGCCGCAAATCTACAGCACTTAGGGATGAGAGCTTTGCATGTAGGAAAATATGAGTACGGCAAAGAATTGCTTGAAAAGGCAAATCACATTTTAACAGTATATTATCCAAACAATTATATTGATATTGCCAGAGTAGGATCAAGATTAGGGGAAGTAAATCTAGAGTTAGGAAATTACGCTGATGCCCTCAAAGTCCTAGAGGAGAGCCTAATGCTTTACAAAAAATGCTTAGAGAAAGATCATTACCGAATTGGCCAAGCACAAGCGCGCTTAGGCGTTGTTTATAAAGAAATTGGCGAATATGGAAAGGCAAAAGAATTGCTCCAGCAAGCGCTGGTAATTTACAAAAAACACTTTCTGAACAGCAGTGATAAAGTAACTCGGTTGGCATATAAGCTGGGACCAGTGGAGCATGAACTGGGTCATATGGAGGAGGCACGCAAGATATTAGAAGAAAGCCTTCATATTTACACATCCTTTTATCCTGATGATTTTAGAGTTGGTTGGATAAAACTTTACTTAGGTCAAGTTTATATGGCTAAAGGCGATCATGAAAGGGCTAGAATACTTTTTGAGCAGAGCCTCGCCCGGGACGAAGAAAATTATGGCAAAGACCATAAGGATACGGCGCAGGTCATTCGATCTATGGGCAAATTATATTTCCTACAAGGTGACCTTGAAACAAGCGAGGCGTTTATTAAAAGGAGTTTAGACATATGCCAGGCATCTAACCACCCGCAGGCTTTTATGGATCTAGAGATGCTAGGTGAACTTTACCTAAAACGATCTCAGCTGGCTGAAGATAAAGCGCGTGGAGAAGAGTTGAAACGTGAGGCATTGTCCTATTTTCAACAAGCGCTGGAAATTGTACAGAAGCGATTTCCGAGTGATTCCCCTTATTTGAAGCGACTTCAATCAGCCATCATGAACCTGGAACAATAGGTTCATCTTATTCCAAAACCTTCACTTCGAATTGACCTAGTCCACTGATAGGTCAATAAAGACGTTGCCTATTTTTTAGCCTTGCGTTAGAAAAACCCATTCCTCGTTTTGGGGGTGTGGATCAGTTAGACAAAGGCAAAGAAAAGACTCAGTAATGCTAAAATTTTTGTCGAGCTACTGAAAGCGTTAAATCTTCTTTGCACATTAGGTCGGCATCTACTTGGAGCCGAGGAACATGTAAGGTTTTGTATGATTACAGACTGCCAACACCCTGGGGTCTTTACTGGTTAGAGGCCATTGCCCCCTGTCCCCCCTCCCTCGCAAGAGCCGGGTCCACTTTTCATATTGAAGTAAAGATATCAACAGCTCATGCTTAGTTGTTGTTGACAATCCTGTTAGTTCCTTCCATAAAGATCCAGCTCACAGACCTTTTCAAAGCCGAGTTTTGAATAAAGCCTGGTGGATGTATCCATGCACTGCACGATCAAGTATTGATATCCAGCTTCTTTTGCTAGCTGCAACCGTTTGGCTACCATAGCTGAGTTGATTCCTCGTTTGCGAGAATCGAGCAGAACCCAATCCACATAATTACCAGCGACGCCCCCTTCTGGCATAAAGACGAATGAACAACCAACAGGTCGGCCGTTCAGTGTTGCTAACAAAGCTAGAAAAGGACTCTCTTCGTACTTCTGATAGTTGCTGTAAAATTTTGGGCCTACATCTGGTGAGAGGCCTGCGGCTTCGGCCATAACTTCGGCAAAAAGCTTATACTCTTCAGGATTGCTGACGATTTGAATATGACAATCGCCATTGACTTGCGTGTTTGGTGTCTCCCAGCTTAGGTCAAAATACATACCGTCCAGCCTGCCAAAGGAATCAACGTCCAGGTCAGCAAACATTGCGTCATGACTGTCTTCTAAACTGAAGCCATTTACGAAGAAAAAAGGCGCGGAGGTCCGGTCTAAATCTTGTAGACTTTGCTTCAGATCTTCTTCTTTTGCCTTGTTATCCGCAAAAGCAAAATTGTACATACCATGAGGTAAGCCTGAGTTAAACCAAAACAGCGAATCATTAGATTGCTTAAGCGTTCCAGATAAAACAAACAAATCCTCCAAAAATTCAGCAAAATTATCTAAAACGGCTTGAGACTTGTTGATTATAGCTCTGTTTTCCGGGGGCATGCATTTTAACATTCTGATATCTTCCTATGTTTTCTGATTTGATACCTGCTTTTTACAAATGAATCCATACGTATATTTTACATAGAGAGCTATACCTAACACGGTAATAGAGCTAAAATGAGTTTGGAAGATCCTCCACCGAAAACATAGAAAACGTCTTTAGTTCTGCCAGTTCACCGTCTGGTCTAGGCCAGCCGCCTTTTTGTGTGTACTCCAGTGCAAAGTTAAGCTTCTGGGGGACCATGGTGCTGGCCACATTTTCTGCTTCACACCGAATCTCGACTTTTCTAGCGTTCAGGATATTGAACGCCAGAAGGGTCATTGCATGAGTGGTTTCAGTTGCATAACCCTTGGCTCGTTGGCTCTTTCTGATGAAATACGAGATGCTAAATTGTGGAATAGCCCAATTGGATTGGAAAGGTGGAAACCCGCATCGTCCGAGGACTTCGCCTGAGGTTTTGTCTACAATTAGATATCGTATCCAATCACGTAATATGAACTCTGCATGGTGCTTACGACAGTCTTCTTCTGCCTCTTCCACGGTTGGTAATGATGCGGGCCATGAAAGCCATCTGATGTAATCATCGTATCCGTCTACAATGGCTGCATGTACTTTTTCCCCAAACCCCGCCATGGGCATTTGCAATGTGAGCCTAGGCGTTTCTATAAGCTCCGGCACGTTTATCAATATCTTATTCATTTAATCCATCCTTTTTACTTACAGTTGCTACCTATAGATTAAGCGCACAACTCTTGCTCTCGTGGCGTTCCTGAAACTCTGATATTCTTCCTTGAAATAATAGTGTTCCAGCCTTTAGCAATTTGTTCTTTGGTGTATCCAACAGTATTATTATCAAATTTTCCATCGTGCACATGAATTTCCAGACGTGCCATGGCTGATCTAAGGGTTTTACGCCCGTTATCGTTTCTCAAAATCTTCTGGCGCAATTTCTTTGATACCAGGGACAAGCTTACCATATCACAAACATATAAATGTTTTGATAAATTGACGCGCACCACATCGCCAGGGATGTCATCCAGAGTAGATGCACCTGACTCAACGGTAAGCAACTGCATAAGTAACACGGCAGTCAATGGGGTCAGAGCGGACCTGAACTTAAAGGCGTAACTCATAGGTAAACCTTGACGCCTCTTTTTTTTAGTAATTCTCGACTATTAATCCGTTCTTCATCCAGTTCCCTTACATCAAGAAGACCATTGTCAAACCTTTCAACCACTTTCAGGTGTACGAGCTGACCTAGTCCCTTATAGGTCACTTTTAATCCACGTAGATAGAGAATCCTGGCGTTTTTAAGATGTGCGATGCCTTCATCTGTGATACCCCTACAGCCATTCAGATCAATGGATACAGCATTGGAAAAATGCTTCAAGTCATCGTTTGTAAGCTTATCAAGGCCAGCAAATCCTACTCTTGTGCAATTAGCAAATTTTGCATAGTGCTCGGCTGGCACTGATTTATAGAATCCTACCAATATGCCCCAAAGATAATCTTTCGAGCCCGCTGCAGGAATTATAGCCGGTAATTCTCCATCGCTGCGGTAATGGACGAAGTCTTTTTGCGCAAGGGTTTCTTCATCAAACTCGCCATTATGCATATTAAAGATCTGCTTTCCCAAGGAAGACTTGATAGCAGTTTTTCCGTTATCTGAACTTAATATGACCCTGCGCATTGTCCAGGAGGTTTGTGATATGTTAACAATATCGTAGATATGCAAATGCTTGCAGACAAACGTTCGAAAGACATCTCCAGGGAGCTCCCCCAGGAAAGATGCGTTTGCTTCAACAATTGCGATCTGCATAAGCAGAGCAAACGAGGTCAAGATAGATTTGATGTTGTTGATGTAGCTCATGTGATTACCAGATTCTAATATTCTATCATTATACAATTATAGCCAAACCTTTTCCATAAGTAGAAAATACGTAGATTCAAACGAAAATCCCTTGCGCTTCTGCTCATCAGTGCTTACATGATCAACTTTTAAGCCATTTTTGGGGAGGCCTGGGCTGATATACCCTATCAGCCGCTAGCTCAACAACCCATCATTGCTCAACTGAAAATGTTTTAAATCCAGCTATTTTTCATGTATTAAAAAGCTTGGCATCAGATCCGATGGAATATGCATTTTGACAGAGAATTTAAATGAAAAATTAAATGGATTTTGGATGATTATCATGCTAATCAACCCTAGTACATTAAATCATTAATTCTGCCCCATTGTGTCATTCCCGCGAAGGCGGTAATCCAGCGCAAATGTGCAGCGAAGCTGCTGCTATATAGACTATATTGAGTCGCTCTGCTCCACTTCCTGTGCTGGATCCCCGCCTTCGCGGGGATGACACTGGGGGCATAAATAATGGTTCGGTGTACTTGGCATAAATATTAAGGTTGTTCGAGCAATGAAAAATACGCGTTTCCTGATTCTCCTCACTTTTGTCTTCTCAAGTTCGTCTTATGGCTCTGGCCGTGAAATGGAGCCGGTGGACTCGCCCGTAAGTCAACAGACCATAGCTGTTGAAACGGCTAAACCTGTGGATCCGTTTCTGTTTCTTGAACAGCAAGGTATAGAAATGAAAGGTCTTCAACGGAAGGCCATAGGGAAAACCTTTGATCTATATTATTTGGGTGACCTACAGGTTCTATTGGATGACTTAACGCAAAAAGGTGTTATGGCGAAATGTACGAAAGCCAAGCATGTGGATGATATTTTAAAAACTCTTAAGGTTTTGGGGCAACAAGGTACATGGTCCCAGTTTACGCGCCGCGACATCATAAGGAAACTTGCCGAGTCAGGTGTTCTGGCTAAATGCCAAGATGTGGCGGCGGTCATTAAGGTGCTTACAAAACTGGGCAAACTACCAATGACGTGTCTGGCATTCTTAGAATGGACCATGAAATCGGCAGCTATAGGTACTTGTGCCAACTCTGATGAGGTCATAATTTTATCTCAGCGTGTCCAAGACTTAAACCATACCCTGCATCAGAGAGTCATACAAGCTATGGCTGATATGAATATATTCAGGCATTGTAGCAACTTGAATCAAACCTTGCGGATATTTTGGTTTGCCAAAGAGCTGGAAGCTCGTAATCATACATATTTGTGGGATTGGTTGAATAACACGAAGGCTCTCGCTCTTTGCACGAATTTGGCACAGGTTCATGAATTGTTTCAGCTTTTAGAGACAATCGCAGATGAAAATACAGATTCTGTTCTTCAATACCTAAAACATACTGAGATTATAGCTTTATGCTCCAATATTGAACAGGTTCACAGATTTTTGCTACAGATGCATCAGATGGTCAGCAATGAGACAGGTCATTACATTACAAATTTAGGTAAGCGGGCCTCTCAAGAATTTGAAAATATGGAGCAGGTATTCCAATTTATGGCTGAAGTAAAAGACAATCGCGAACTCCGAAGTAGTGTGGAAGGCTGGCTGGGTATTGCAGGGTCAGAAAAGGTACGCTTGGTTGCATTTTTAAGAACCATTAAGGCTCTAGAAACAGAAGTCTGTGAAGATCTTTTCTTACTTATGAAAGATGAAGAGCTTTTTAGAGATATAGTCCCGCATGAGGCAAGAACTCAAATTGGCTATTATATGGAATCGAACACGGTTACAAGAGAGCTCATTTTAAGGCACCTACCTGAAAAAACGGAGCAAGAGTCTGAGTTTGAAACTGAATATAACTATAAAGAGTTCGCCAAATTAATTGAGACCCTGAAAGCTTATTCCAGCGAAGAGAGGCGTCAAATTTTCTCATGGCCCCTTCCTGAAATTGAGAAAGTCAGTAACTCAAGAGAATATCGGGAAGGAAAAACAAAAATTGCTCAACAGATAAAGGTATTAAACTTTTTCCAAACTTATAAACCGGACATTCGGGCACAAATTCTTGCATGGATAGGAAGAACGGCATTCCCTAAGACAGTGCACTACGGAAATGCAGGCGTAGATCACATTCTCAAACCTTTTGAGTCCTTTTCTGGTTATCACATACATAATGGACTTGGATGGTATTGGGCTTGGCTAAGTTCATCAAAGTGGTTTGAGAAGAGCCAACATTTTTTAGATCTGGTATCTGTAGTTAAATTCGCTAAAAAAGGTAAGGATTTTTGTTTAAATGATTTTACAAGTACATTTAGATCTTTAATAAAAAGAAAGCTTATAGATGAGCCCTTTGTGAGAGGAATGCTCCAATCCTCAAAATTACATGACTGTATGTTTTTGTATGCAGCTCCCTTGTTCGCACCGGAAGAACAGCTCTACGACGGTGGAAATGTTTCTTTAAGTAGTACAGAACGATATAATCTCAATGAATTTTATTTGTTCTTATTATCCATTGGCTTTGTAGACAAAAGAATCAATGACTATTTTGAAAAAGAGCTCTCTAATCCCCAAAGGAGAAAAAACTTGCTCGATTTAATGGTCCGTGAGTTGGGTGCAACCCATGAGCTTACACAACAATTCCTAAAAGTGGGTAAAAAATAAGTCTGCCTATAGGCAGATCAAGTGCAGAATATATTGTAACGTTTTAAGAAGATATGAGGACCCTGATGAATAAAAAATCTTTCGTGACCATCCCATTCCTAACGCTGATGGTTTCTCACCCTTCCTATGGTTCCGATAATTATATGGAACAAGTATTTGCATCAGAGAGCTGGCAAACCATTAACGTTGATAAGCTCAAGCCGCTCAATTCTTTTCAATGGTTAGAAAGGCAAGGATTTGAGTTTAAACTTAATCAACGGAAGGCCTTAAGAAAAACGTTCTCACGCTACGATGAAGATGACCTACAGAGCCTTTTATTTACCATGTCTGACAGTGGCGTACTCGCCAAATGTCAACAAGCGAGTCAGGTCAATGGCGTTTTGAAAAGTCTTATGAGCATCAAAACAACATCAGAAATGGTTTCTCAACCACGTCTTCATATGGAAGCCCTAACACTGCTTGCATCATCTGGTGCACTGGCAAAGTGCCGGGATGGTTCAGATGTGGCTCGATTGATTCGATCTGTGGATACGAGCGCCCATATGGGTGCTCTTGCTTTCCTGACGTGGACGAAAAATTCAAGAGCCACAGACGGTTGCAAAAATGTTGATGAGATCATAACTGTGTACGGACAGCTTACGAACAGCCAATTCAATTTAGCGCAAAGGCACACACAAACTTTACAACACATGACCAACATGGAATTGTTCCGCCATTGTGGTCATCTAGAGCATATTTTAGATTTCTTTAAATTTCTCCGATCACAGGGGCATCATAAAGCTTTCTTGTGGGAATGGTTGGACACAACCAGAGCTCTGCGCGTATGCCAGAATTTGGCTCAAGTTCAAGGGATGCTCCAATTTTTGGAGGCATTTACAGCTGATAAGAGTAGTGACCGTCTCAAGAATCTAATGCATTCAGATATTTTCGGCCTATGTCAAACTGTCGAGCATGTACAAATGTTTTTAAGTGGCATGGAGCAGTTTTTACATAGATCAGATAATTACATCTATAATCTCGGAAAGGATTTAGTCCAAGAATTTGAAAACATAGATCAAGTTTTCGAATTTATGCATATCTATAACCATAGCGATAAAAAATTCAAAACAGCTTTTACTGATTGGAAAAACCAATTGGAACGAATGGATGTCAAGGCTAGAGCAAACTTACTTAATTCTTTGAGAGCCATAAAAAGTTTAGATGCAGATATGCGTTCAGAACTGCTACCCCTTTTAGCTGACAGAGATGACCTTAGAACGCTGGCTGTGGACGACTACTTTGCTGCATTAAGCTCGTTCATTAAGTTCGATGAAAATCTGCGCAGCATCATCTTAAAATATATTCAGGTAAAGCCTAGAGAAGAAGTTACAGGTGAAAACCAGAATGAAATAGCTGCACTGGCAAGTGTTTTTCAATCATACACAAACGAAGAGAGGAAAATTATTTTAGCTTTGCCGTTTCAGTATAGTCATGCTGGTAATAGGGGGCGATCAGCAGCTATGCAGCGGGTAGATGCTTTAAGGTTCTTCGTAAACTTTGGGCCTGAAATTCGTTTACCAATTATCACCTGGCTCAGAGATTCATTTAAGCAGACTATGCAATATGGGCGTGTATCCTTTCAAAATTTAATGGGCGAATTTGAGTTTTTAAACGCAAAGAGATCTGCATCTTCAAAGGGCAAAGAAGAAGCGAACGAAAAGAATGACAACTGGGAGCTCAGCGAAAAATTTAAGGCTGAAGTTATTTCAACCGAGCCAGCAGTCAGAGCTGCTTTATTCGAGTGGATGTCTTTATTAGGTCCAATGGAAGACAAGCGCAAGGCAAATCTACTTAATTTCTTGAGACAATTGGGTAATTTGGATCCAAGCGCGCGCAACGAAATAATGTTGTTATTAAATGATTCAGTATTACTCGAGACTATTGGTGAAACTGACTTCAAGGGAGCTTTTAGTTTTTTTTCAAAGGCCGATGAAAGCCAGAGACGTTTGATTTTAAGTTATGTGCAACTAAGAACAGCAGCATCAGAATTTAACGTGACAGAAAACAGCCAACTCACTTCTCTCATAAAAGATTTTCATATCTTTACAAACGAAGAAAGGGGAATTTTTCTCTCATTGCCGTTTCGGCACAGTTATACTTTTCAAAAAAGCAGCACACCCGAATCTCAGCGCTTAGAAGCCTTAAGGTTTTTTGCAAAAATTGAACCCGTGTTACGTGCGCAAATGGTTAGCTGGCTTGGCAGAATAACAGCCAAAAATGACTCTTTATATCAACGTCATGATTTTAATTCGTTAAAATCATATTTTGAATTTCTGACCGGGGAGACGGGAGACGATAGAATCGAGTCTGAACTTCAAACATGGTTTAAAACATCAAATTGGTTTGCTAAAAGTCAGGACTTTAAAGATCTCGAAAGTCTAGAGTCACTTTATGAAAAACCAGGTGGCAGTCTTGGAAAATTTGTAGAAAGTTGTAAAACGTTTTCTAAATCAGGATTGCTCGATTTTGAGCTTTTAAGAATTTTGTTCAAGCGATTACACCCTGGTTGTCCTATGTATTGTTTTGTGACTCCCCTTTTGAATCCGGAGTTTCCGCTCTGTAAAAGTGGAGAAGATCCTGATATTCAATCATTTTATTTATTGTTACTGGCGGCGGGGCATGAAGATACAAGAATTAGTCAGTATTTTGAGGAAAAGCTTATGGACCCTCAAAGCAGAAGAGGTTTTCTTGAATTAGTAGTTCGTACCTTGAGCGAGGAACATGATCTCACTCAACACTTCCTTTTGCTGGGTACAGGTTATGTAAATCTAGAAAGCGATCGTGGGTTTTTGGCTAACCACGTTCATATGTTGCGAAAAAGCAAGGAAGAGGTTGTACATAATACGAGGTCTACGATTCCCGGTTGCGTACTCAATGTAGATATGGTTACTGAGCCTTGTCCCGGAACCAACATTCATATGCCGGTCACCGTATGGCAATCCTTATTTGATCAGTTGGAAAAATTACCAAAAGATGCCTATCAGAATGAATTACAGGGAACAAGTTTGTCTACCTTCTCATTCTTGAGAACTTATGAGCCATTGGTTCGCTTGCTGGATCCAGCGGGAAGTGTGAAGGCGATGGAAAGAATTAATAGCCACAGTCAAATGTTAAGATCGATCTTGAGTCGTGTGCAAGCGGATGTGAAAGAAGATCCTACCAACTTAGGATCTTTCCTGCAATTAGTGTTGAACATAACTTCGTGTGACATAAGTAAGCTCAATGGAATTACCCAAAGCTATTTGTATTTGAATCGCAGTAAGATGCTTGCTGAATGTGACCTGAAATCGGCAGTCTTCAGACAGGATTTGATGACATATGTCAAGGATGAGCTACGCCGTTTCCGCGAAGCGACGATGACCAATGTAATTGCCAAAAAATTCAGTGATAGCCCCCATTGCATATATTTCGCAAGGGGTGTCTTGGGACGGGAAATTGGCATCATGTTTGAAGGAGAAGTGCCCAGAATCGATCTGAATGCGAACACTGTCAATAATAGTTTACTGAATCAAAGCAAGCAACAATTGCTTGATGCCTTCTACCAATATTACAAAGTGGATGATGTGATCAACAGGGTGCGCCATATGCTAAACACGGGTATAGATGGGGCAAACAACTTAATTCTTGATGTCATCTGTAATTTCTTCGGTCAAAAAGCCATGAATGAGGATAGCTTGACCTATAACACAGCCTATGTGGAAGTGGCAGAAAATGGTAAACCCCGAGGATTTACAGATCTGGCCGTAAGGGAATTGCTATTAATTTTGGGTGTCTTAAAGACTCAATAGTATGTAATCGAGTTGATGTCCAATGATAATTGTGAACAGGCTATACTTAATAGCTGTGAAAAATTTTGACGAATCATGGGATTCTTCTTACACACACTTAAGGTCTACGTTATGAAATATTTAACTGAATAGATTTGATTTCTATAGGAGAACTAAATGAAAAAAATTATGCTTTTGGCAGCACTATCAATTTTGGCAACTGATTCGCAAGCGAGTCAGGCGGATCCCAGCGATAAAGATCTTTACCTGGTGGTCGGAAGTACTCGACAAGTTCGAGAGACTGATGCTCTCCTTACACGCATTATAGGTGAAGGGATTGATTTTTCTCACAGGAAGACCTTTGGCGGCAAGGCCATTACTATGAGTGAAGCACCTTGTCATTTAGAGGGCATGCCTCACATCATGGTAAATCCTAGGACATTTAAACCACTACCTGGTCAGGTGATCAGAGCTATGTTCTTCGAATTATTACCTTCCATCGCAGGCGAAAATGATGATGACAAGATAGGAGCCAAGGGAGAATATTTGACTAATCCGGAAGCATCCATAAATAAAATGTTGAATATGTCTGGGGTTATAAAAAATCTCTCCACATATGCTGTTCAAGACGCCACCCTAGAGATCGAGCATTGGCCTCATGGCTCCGTTGGTTTTTCGCCTGATTTTTATATTAAAACAGCGCCCCATTTGAGGAAGATGAATCCCTTTGGCTGTTTCATATCACCCTACTTCCCAGATTTCATCATGGCCCGCAATTTAGGCGATATGGACCACATGCTCTATTGGAAGAAGAGAAAACAGGAACTATTGGCAAATGATGAAAATCAGGATCTGGTTGACTACAGCATCTGGGAGGCTACTTTCTTCCAGAACAGAGCAACACTCAGACAAGCTGTCCAAAACCTCTGTAGCGCTATGCAGATGAGCAACGAGGAACTTGAAGCGCGCCTCAGTGCTGAATATAAAGTCTATGTGGAGGAAGCCATGAATTTCTACCGCAATAGTATAAACGCTATCTCCTTACACATTATGCAGGAATACAGCGTACTCACGCAGCTTGATCACATGAAATCACTCATTGAAAAGCTAGGCTACGAGAATGTTTTATTTGAAAAACGTGACAACCCTCTTAACGGCCGAAAAAATTCTTGGATGATTACAGCTGTTAAAAGCACGAACACGCTGCCAACCGGATGGGTTGATTGAGGTTGTATGTTTAGTAATGAGGGTGGGAGGGTAGTTCCCCCCCTACTCAGCCAGCACTAAATCTCCATACAATTTGATTTATTATATGCATCGTCACAAACATACAAAGCATAGTTTTCTTTGTGAAGATAATTTCAAAGAATATTGAGACACCAGCTAACTCACTAAATTATCCTGCTATGGGATTCACATAGCAAAGTTTGGTTAATAATGAAATACGTTCGAGGATAATATGTTGAAAACTCTGATATTCTGTAGCTTGCTAACACTCGTTCAAACTGAGGCATGTGCCGCAGACAACTACTCATCTAATGCTAACAAACTTGTTGTAGACCGCGATATGGATAAGGAAATTAAAGAAATTAAATCCATGAAACAGGTCAAAAAAACATTGCGCCAATTAATAATACATATGGATGAGTGTGGCACTGGATCATGTCATAACGACGCCAGCTTAGGTGTGTGTGATTATGTTGCATTGGTAGACATCAGACTTAATGGAGAACTGGGCCTCGGAATGACATACTCAGATAAATCCGCAGGATTTACCATAACAAAAAAGGATCTTTCGTTATTAAACAGAATTGCTAATTCTTGTAAGATGACGAGCTATCAATACTGGAATTATCCGTTACTTACGCATGTTAAATACGCTCCCTCACCTGAGGACAATGACTGGATAAATAAGGAATTAGAAATAAATGAACGATCACACTAAAAGCGTTCTTACCACTCCCCTTGTGGGAACTACGCGAAGGGGTATAGGGCACACTACGCAATAAGATTATTGCCTATTTAATTACTTCTATAATTTGATCAAGGGGCAAGCCTGAAAGCTCTTTCACAATCTGGATCTCTTGGTCCTCATCAAAACGTCTATGTTTTGCGAGATAGGCTATGCGATTCGCCACTGGAATCAAATATGCGTCTGGCAGGCCTAACAGGGCTTTTATAATATGTTTGTAAGTACCATAATATAAATCCCTCGATGGGATCTCTTTGGTCTTAGTTATGACAATTGCTCTTGTAATGGGATCTATCTTCTCCACTGGAAGCTCGTTGAAGGCATCTACAATTCCTTGGAAATGAATCATCGAAGTGTCAGAATTGAACAATAACATTCCTGCCCTTGCCACGGAGCGCATGCTCTTATCATCTATCTTGGCAAAAGCCTTTATGAGCCTCCCTATAGCTGAAAGAGAATTATTACAATAATACCTTGATACAACTTCTGCTATGCAACTGAGATCCACTTGCGCTGCAGCCAGCGACTTCACTATGGGCTCAATCTTGTACAAGTCGTATTCAATGGATTCGTCTCGTATGGTTATGGCATCAAGCTTGGCTTCCCATTCTTCTAATGACAAATACGGGTATGATTCCATAGCATCTCGCAAGAGGTGAAGTTGGAAGTAATATCCAAACCGACTTGAAATAGTTTGATATGCAGACCTTACATTCGCTAGCTCAGGCGAGGATAGGCTGCTCAGAATCTTAACAATAGAGGCATGAGCATCCACATTTCCCTTATTGCCTTGAGCTATGGTTTGATAAGTCTTTACGACCTCGTCCAAATTACCAGGAGCGGCCTCCCCCAATGCTTTTAGAAAGCAAATGTGATCATTTAACTTCCAAGTATAGCCATGAGTCGCAGTAGCATGGGCCCTCGCGATCGAGACTAGTCGGCCCCCTATCTCGTCTTTGAGTTCCTTCATGTCATCAGCATTTGAATCGTCTACTAAGATACTCGCGTCGAACTTCTCTGAGGAAAGTAACTTCCATTTATCGACGATCAAATGCTCAAACGTCCTTTCTAAAAAGGTCGCCATTCTGATATAGCCTATGCGACTGATATCTGCGTTCGAAGCCACAACCATAAGAACGTTGCACAGGGGTGCTGCCAGCCAGGGCTGGAATAACTCCAGCACATCAAACATACCTAAAACTGTAATCGGGGCCCACTGTTTGTCCTGAGCTTGTTGTCGCAAGCTGTCCTTTGTTCTTGCTAGCCTTACATCTCGGTCAATCGGTGAGTTGCCGTCCAAAAAGGTGCGTACGCGAAGCAGTTCATCGCTGTTCATAGTGACTTCATCAGAGGCGACGGATAACGCACTCATCAATACAAATGCTAGTACACTCAGCGTCTTCATTTTGCACCCCCGATAGTTGGCATCCTTAATTGCATAGAGTTTACCAGATGAGTGGGGACATATAAAGCTCATTGATATACAAAATCAACACTTATAACTGATCAGGATTAGATCAATATATTTGAAAAATGAATCGAAACCGCATACCTTTATTATTATCTTATTGATATGGTATATTTAGTTATTATTTAGATAATATTTAAATGTTTAGCATTACCAAGAAAATTAATTGCTGCAGGAATATGTTGCTTTAGGAACGAATAATGCGGATGCCGAGGCAGGCAAGCTACCTATCGTTGCTAATCTTGATTCAACTCTCGATGGGCACCGGAGCCTCGTTTCCAAAATGGCGTTAACAATGATGCATTAAAATTGATTTTTTCTCGAAGCTAGTAAATTTATGTGCCCACGTGATCTAGCGGCTGTTTGTCGTAACTGAAATCAAGTCATGCGAATTGATATGATCACTCTCATTTGCAAAATTGATTGTATAAAACTTTTCTAAATCGTCATCCACTAAAAATTTTATTTCACGTTTCAGCTCCATGGGGGAGTGAAACATTAAACAAGAATTTTACCGGATAAGATCGATGATTAAAAATCGCATATGTGAAAAAAATGATATATTTTAGCTGGAGCTTCTAAAGCCTTACCTGACAAAGCTTCCCACTGGTTTTGAACTCTGTCCAAATGTATACCCGTGGGTTTTTTAGGTTTTTCTAAAAACCATGAAACCCTTGTAGATGTTGGCTCCCCGGGACGGATTCGAACCGCCGACCGAGCGATTAACAGTCGCTAGCTCTACCGCTGAGCTACCGGGGAACAACAATTGGTATATAGCAAACTATGGGGCCCGTGGAAAGCGTTTTTTGTTAATTTTCCTGAACTATTTTCATTTGCTAGAACTGGCATGCAAGGTGTGATGGATTCAGGGTATTATTTTATTAAGAATCTCGTGTTAGGATTATGCTAAAGAAGGAGCTCGTCATGTTGAAAAAAATCTTCTTAATGCTTCTTTTTCTTTTTATCTCCACCAACAGCCATGCCACTTTTGACGTATTTTTGTCCAATGAAATGGATCTGGAAAAACCTACTAGCAAATTCAATTCTTATAGCTGCGATATTACCTTGCGTTATGAGGATGCCGACCATATGTGTAAAGTCACCATTCCGTATACAAAGCAGCAAAATGTTCAGACTGCGGTCTTCCGCAGCATAAAAATACCTTCCATTATTCTCGTTAAATTCACATTATATGGGAATAGAATAGAAATGCTCATGGATAACTTGGTTACCTATGATGAATTCGAGACAGGTTGGGTGACTCGAACTTACAGGATCATCGACAACTTGGGAAAAGACGAATTTAAATTGTTGGGTGAAAAGAATCAATCCGAACCACCCGCAAAATTGGTCATCAGACTCCGCGATGTGGGTTGTGCTGACGAGCAAATCCCCGAAGATTATTTGAGCAACGGGGATTTGATGGATTTTGGTAAGTTAAACTAGCATGTTAAATCACTTATTCCTCACATCACTTGTGTCATTCCCGCGAAGGCGGGAATCCAGCGCAAATGTGCGGCGGAGCCGCTGCTATGTATATTATTTTGAGTCGCGTTGCTCCACTTTTTGTGCTGGATCCCCGCCTTCGCGGGAATGACACCGAGGCAGATTAATGCTCCGGGGCACTAGCTTTTTTTAGCACAGCCGTGAAAAACCCATCCGTATGATTACGGTGCGGACTCAGGCGAAGCATCGGTGTTGTCACGGGGCATTCACCCCCCACACACTCATTCCATATGTCCTGGATCGGTAGAATGGTAAATTCAGGATGAGAGGCCAAAAATGCTTCTATCTGCCCCTCGTTTTCATCTGCGTACAAGGAACAGGTGGCATATACCAGATAGCCGCCAGCTTTGACCAAGGGCGCAGCGGTTTCTAATATTTCTTTTTGCTTGTCCACAAGCTCTTGTAACTCGTTCACGTTAAAACGAGTTTTGAGGTCTGGGTTGCGGCGCCACGTTCCACTGCCGCTACAGGGAGCATCTACCAGTACGCGATCAAAGCGGCCATTTTGTCGGCGCAGCCATTGATTCACCTGGTCATCCAATAGTTTTAACTCATGGTTACATACACCGGCACGACGCAAGCGTAACTTGGCTTTGGTTAGGCGATGCTCAAGGACGTCCGATGCAAACAGTCTACCTTTGTTTTCCATGGTTGCTGCCAGCACAAGCGTTTTGCCCCCTGCCCCGGCGCATAAATCTAACACTGCTTGACCTGGCCTTGCGTCGCAGAGGAGACCAATCAGCTGAGATCCTTCGTCTTGAACTTCCACGGCGCCCTTGCGGAATAGCTCGTGATTGGTCAGGGGTTTGCCTCGCTCCATGCGCAAGCCTAAGGGCGAAATCTTGGTTTCTTCCACTTGCCAGTCCATTTTCTGGAAAACTTTTAGAACGTCTTCACGCATCACCTTCAAGGGATTCACTCGCAGATCCAGCGGAGCGGGCTCATTCAATGCCAGCACCTCCGCTTCTAAGCTATCCCCATAAACCAGTTTCAGTTTGTCATAAGACCACTCAGGTAAATCAAGTCGCACATGTTCCGGCATGTCAGGATGATCTATAGACCTCACCTTAAACTTGCCCAGCGCATAATCTTCTAATTGCGTCATCTCAGTGGGCCCGTATTCTTCGCCAGAGAAAATATCGCCCAACTCGCTGGGCTTAACACCTTCAAGAAACAGCAAGCCAAGCATCACTTGACGACGAGGCTTGCGCACCTCATTCAGTCCAACCTGACTGGCCCACCAATTTAACTTTCCCTGATGCCGTAAGATCTTAAAGGTTAAACCCGAAATAGCACGCCTGTCGCTGGACCCAATATACCGGCGATGACGAAAAAACTGCGTCGCCACATTGTCTGCCGGCGCTTGCATCTCTTCAATCTCAGTCAAAAGCTCTATGGTCGCCTGTATGTGGGCTATGTACTGCATCAGTTACTACTTTTCATAAAATGGTTACGCCATCAGGCGTGTGAGGTTGCAAAATACTATAACTTATGGATTTTGCCAAGGTTTGTGATGAGGCAGGTTATAACCATAACGACGCTTTGACAATATCACCCACCATGCTATGTTTTTTGTAAATATCTTAAAGGAGAATAGAATGTTAAATCGCGCACTTCCTTTTGCCCTTGGTCTTGGGCTATTATATTCGGGTCATTCAACAGCTTCACACGCCCTTCTCGATGCAGTGGATGAACAAACAGTCAGCGCACCAAAAAGTACGTCCTTAGAATTGATCGAAATTCGAGCAGCCCTTCGCACCCATGAAAAGCAAATCATGAGCTTAAAAAACCAACTGGATACGGCTTTATCTACTTCTCGCACTAAGCCTCCGGCTAAAACAGCAATCGCTTCAAATGTGGACATTGAGGCTATGAAAGCTTTCTTGGCTCAACATCCTGCTTTAAAAGAACAGATGGCGGCGGAAGAAAGTGCGCGCGCAGATGAGTATTTTAAACAAGCGGCGGAAAATCTTACAGAACAAGAAGCTTTGTATAGTGAAATTTCTCGTCTAGAATTTGAACTAAAAAAGCAGAAGCATGTCAATGAAGCTAAGGTCAAAAAGTTGACTACAGAAAAGGAACAAGTAAGGGAATCTTTCTTATCAGAACAAAAAAGACATGAGGAAAGCAAAGAAAGGGCTGACAGAGCTCTTTCCCAAGCTGAACGTAAAATAGCGTGCCTGTACGAAGAAATTAAGGGCCTTAAGAAAGCTGAAACTGAATCCACTTCGAAAATAGGGCAGCTGACTTCTGAGATTAAAAAATTGCATGAAGCTCTAGTCTTAGAGCAAAATGCTTCAAATTCTTTCAGAGAACATGTTATTGAACTGCAGGAAAAACTGAGTACGGCTGAAGCCAAAGAAGTTCAGTCGCATGAAGAAATCAGCCTACTTAGAAAAGTAGCGGAGATATTAAATGAGAAACTAAATATTAAGACCGCTGAACTCGTTCAAGCCGCGCAGAAATCAGAGGTGGCAACTCAAAAGAACTAAAGGACTACTAAGTCATACCCGCTTCCCCTGACAGCCCTGCCAGGGGAAGCGGGTATATATGCCTTGAGTAGTGAGTAGTAAAGAGTAAGTTTTGGCAATATTAGCCCTCCCGTCCCTCCCCGGCCTTGAGCCGGGGAGGGACGGGAGGGGTTATTATCCGAAAGGGTACTAAGTCTTCATCTTAATAAAAAGTGCAATCTTACCCAGCGCCATTTTGGATTCGTCGAAGACATCATAGAAGATATGATAGGCGTGGATCATTTCTTTTTGTACATCAAGCGTTACATCTACTCCCGAAGCTATGGCTTTACGCGCAAAATTAATACTGTCATCATGAACCACTTCTTTTCCACCAACTAGAATGAGCAAAGGAGGCAGTCCGTGCAGATTGCCTAGTATGGGTGATAGAAAGGGATTTTCAACGGACGCATCTCGCACATAACTGAAAACCATCCTTGGAATGGCTGATGGTGAAATCCATGGATCCATGCGCGATCTAGTCTTTATGGATTCCGATTTAAAGCGAAAATCCGTACCTGCAGATATGGGAATGGCAGCGCCAGGTTGAGGATAGTTTTCTTGTTTAAGTAACAACAATAGGGCTAATGTTAAATTACCTCCAGCGGACTCACCCATGATTGTTATTTTTTTCGGATCGTATCCTGCTTGTAGCATTGATTTATATACGGAGAACACATCCTCCAAAGCAGCAGGAAACGGATGTTCTGGTGCTAATCTATAATCGGGACAAAAGACTTTTGCATGGGTGGAAGTGGCGATTCTGGAAGCAAATGACAGGCAACCGTTAGATAGCCCCATCATAAACGCGCCCCCATGGATATACAGTATGGCCTTATCGCCCGGATTTGGAGGTTCGATGATAACGGTGGGAACCGTTTCTACTCTTATCATAGATTCTTTAATGTTTTCAAATTTAGTTGCTATTAACAAACGTGAAAATCTGTTGAAATACTCAAACCGTTTTCTCTCTTCTTCTGCTTCGGAAATGGCTGATTCTAGATTGTGAACCCTTCCAGAATTGGATGCGGCTCTTCTCACGGTAGATTCCCTACTTTGCAGAAGGAAAAAGAATAAAATAGCTCGCCTGAAGTCCATTTTTACCCCGTTTTCATTTTTATGAATAACGCAATCTTACCCAATGCCACCTTGGCTTCATCGAGGAAGCCGTAAAATGTTGGATAAACGTGAAACATATCCTCTTCTATATCTAGCGTTACATCTACGCCGGCCGCTTTCGCTTTTTCTGCGAAATTGATGCTGTCGCTGTATAATATTTCTAACCCGCCCACCATAATCATGAGGGGTGGCAAGCCTTTAAGGTCTCCCTTTAAAGGCGACGCCAGTGGGTCGTCGGAAGAATGTCCTCGAAGCAACATATACTTAAGTATTTCGGGATCATCAAATCCAAGTACAGGATCCACGTCAGCCCGTGTGGTTATGGATTCACCCGAATAATTCATATCAGTGGCAGGTGATAAAGGAATCGCGGCTCCTGGCAATGGCAGCTTTTCCAACTTGAGTTTAAGCAACAAAGTCAAAGTCATATTGCCGCCAGCAGAATCACCCATAACAATAATTTTCTTGGGATCAAAGCCTTGCTTCAGTAAATCCTTATAGACGGCAAAACAATCATCCAATGCTGCCGGAAAAGGATGTTCGGGTGCCAAACGGTAATCAATAGAGAAAACGGTCGCCTCCGTAGCCTTTGCCACATAACTAGCAAAAATCTTTTGTATATACATAAGACCCAAGAAGAACGCACCGCCATGAATATAAATAATGGCTTTATCATTAGGCTTCTCAGGAGTCGCTTTGAATGTCTTTACCCCATCTAACATGAGGGTTTCTTGCCTAACACCGTCGGCAAGACCTATTACTCTTTGCATAAGCTTACCACCGAATTCTGTCTGCTCTCGCATGGGAGTAACTCTGGCGATCGCTTGCTCCAACGTCAGACCGCCTTCAGCGGGACGGGTTATTTTTTTAAACCCACGCTTTGCTCGTCCCATCATACCTAGTAATATAGTTTTTTTAATATTCATTTATACCTCACTCAGGTTTTCATTTGAATAAACAATGCGATTTTGCCCAACGCGACTTTGGCTTCATCCATGATGTCATGAAATACGGGGTACACATGAAACATATCTTCTTCCACATCCAAAGTGGCATCTACTCCCGCTTTTTTAGCTTTTTCATAAAACAGCACACTATCGTCGTGCAATACCTCGCGACCACCAACCATGATAAGTAGTGGTGGAAAGCCTTTCAGATCCCCCAATAAAGGTGAGGCGAGATGATGATCTGGTGATGTACCACGCAAATAAGCCAAATGAAGACCTTCCTTAGACCGTGGTGAGGACGCTCCGAGCATGGGATCTATCTCAGCCCGCTTAACGTACGATTCGGTACTTTGATTGAAATCGGTAAGAGCTGACAATGGAATAGCTGCCCCAGGCAAGGGTTGCTTTTCATCCTTTAATTTATGTATCAATGCCAACGTTAAATTGCCGCCTGCGGAATCCCCCATAACCACAATTTTCTTAGGGTCGAATCCGTCCTTTATCAAAGCCTGATAAACCGCAAATACATCATCTAAACCAGCAGGAAAAGGATGCTCGGGCGCAAGCCTATAATCCACAGCAAATACTTTAGCGTTAGTGGTTCTGGCCAGCTGCGCACAAAAATTCAGATAAACCCTGCTTTGACCGACTACCCAACCACCCCCATGAATATAAAGAATAGCTTTATCATTAGGCTTTTGGGGAATAAATTGATCAACATTGACACCTACTTTGACTATCTTCTCATGCTTCACATCAAGTGGAACAGCAGTCATCATCATGACGACACTTTCCAGGAACTTCATGCCCTTGCGCATTTCGCCTGCGACTTTAGTCATTCCCTCTAACGTTACTGGCCCATCGGCTGTACTTGCAGCCCTCCTTTTCTGAGCAGCTTTTCCCCGCGCCAACATCCCGTCTAAAACCTTGCGCTTAAATTCCATATCCTGCCCCTGTAGAAAAAATCCTTACATTATAATATTACTCCCAAACCAGTTAATATTTAGTTAACTAAGTCAAGAATTGTAAGAAAGTAATGATGCTACTCCCCCTTGATTTTCATAGTATACCAAAAGTAAATACAGAAACCCAACGCATGCAACAAGGCATTCTCATCAAGACTCAGTAAGGGCTTCATGCCCGGACGGCTTGCTTTGAAGTCTTTTAGTGCCCAACTAAGACCCGGTAAGATCAAAGGAATTGTGGGACCCAATGGCGCTGGAAAATCAACCACATATAAAAGGCTGTGTGGTCTTTTGAAACCTACAGCGGAATAAGCGGATGTTTAAAGCTACAGCATGTTGGAGGTATCCTCATTCGCCCGCCAAAAGATAGACTATATGGACAAAAATTCGCGTGGTCGTAGAAAACAGCTGGCCAAATGTTCTTATTGGCATTTGCACCATTTCAGCAACCATTATGCCTATAAGATAAAAACAGAATAGGTTTGATTCGACCGCAGGTTAAGAAGTATAATAGATTATATACTATTAAAGGTGGCATATATGGGTATTAAATCATACTTATTCTTAAAAGCTCTTGAATATCGTAAGAAGCAAAACGCCAAGAAACCTCAAACGGATGAGCCTTTGGATGTTATCGCTTTGAGAAAAGGTCTGCGAGATCTTGATCGATTTATATCCAAATTGCGTCGTATTCGCAAAGATGTCACTGTGCTGGATATAGAATTTGCTGGCATGCCCTGCTATCACGCCATCCCAGACCATAAAACGGACAGAGTTATTCTATTTCTGCATGGCGGCGGATACATCTCAGGCTTAGCTGAAATGGCCAGTGCCTATCGCGGTTTTTCTGCCGAACTGGCCCATGCGACAAAAGCTGAACTCTTTGCCATCGAATATAGGCTTGCACCCGAGCATCCCTTCCCGGCTGCAATTGAAGATGCGGAACGTGCATATGTAGAATTACTTGAACGTGGCATCAAACCTCAAGATCTTTTCGTTGCTGGCGACTCAGCTGGCGGGGGGCTTGCCATTGCCCTGCTCATGAAACTAAGGGATGATGGCATACCATTGCCTGCAGCCTCGATTCCTATTTCCCCTTGGACTGATCTGGCTATGACAGGCGGATCTTTAACGACCCGAGCGGAAATCGATCCGTTGGTATCTAACAATGGCGTAAGTCAAATACCATCACTGGTACTTGCAGGACAATCGGCCACAAACCCCTACATATCACCCCATTACGGCTCGTTCAAAGGCCTACCACCCATGATGGTTTTCGTGGGCGGTCGCGAAGTGTTATATGACGATTCGGCACGTGTGGTGGAAAAAGCAAAAGCAGAAGGCGTTGACGCAACCCTGGATGTGGTCGAACACATGATCCACGTCTATCCCACCATGGTCGGCATCTTCAAAGAAGGCCCCGAAGCCATCAAACGCATGGCTGCGTTTGTGGAGAAACATCACAAGGAATTCCGCTGAATTATATTACAATATTTAGATATAACTTATATTAACCATTTATTCATGAAGTCCAGTATTTTCAATATATTTTGCTTTTATCTTTGAACAATAGTATAATGGAATTATGAATTTGTATTATTGGGCATATGATGAGTATTAAATCTTTTATCTTCATACAACTCATGGGTATAAATAAAAAGCAGCAAATCAAGCTGGCAGCCTCAGGCAAACATTTGGATGTGGATGAGGCCAGGAAACGCATGAGATCAATGCATGGCTTTTTTGGATTATTTGAAAAACCACGACCTGACATTACGATTACGGAAGATGAACTTGATGGCATATACTGCTACCATGCCAAACCACAAGGCCCCACGAATAAGGTAATTCTTTATTTGCACGGGGGTGGATATGTATTGGGCCTCCAGGATTCTGCGCCATATTACCGGTACTTCATTGCTGAGCTAGCACATTTGGCAAAAGCGGCAATCTTTGCCCCTGAATATAGACTAGGTCCGGAAAATCCCCATCCCGCAGCTGTTGATGATGCTTACAAATGCTATCTAGCTTTACTTGCACGAGGGATCAAACCAAATAGCATATTCATTTCCGGAGATTCAGCAGGTGGCGGCCTCACGTTAGCACTGCTCATGAAAATCAGGGATGAGGGCACGCCGCTTCCCAAAGGTGCCCTCCCCATCTCTCCTTGGGCAGACTTGGCACTCACTGGTGAATCCATGAAATCCAGAGCCGGCATGGAAATACTGCTTACCGAAGCAGGATTATCAGACATGGCTGATTATTTTCTCAACGGTCAAACACCAACCGATCCTTATGCTTCACCCTACTATGGCACGTTTGAGGGATTGCCTCCCCTGATGATATTGGTTGGAGGTCGCGAAGTCTTATACGATGACACAATACGTGTAGCTGAAAAAGCCAAAGCAGCCGGGGTTGATGTTACGGTCGACATCGACGAAGACATGTTCCATATCTACCCCGCTTTTGGAGGAATCTTTAAGAACGGTCAAGACGCAACCAATCGCATGGTCGCATTTATGGAGAAGCATTCGGAATAGTAAAGTAAAAATGAAAAAATACGATGGTTACGCACTAATAACTGGCGGCTCTAGTGGCATAGGACTTGCCTTTGCCCATGAACTGGCTGCCATGGGATACGATCTAGTGATCGTCTCCAACATTGAAACTCAATTAAAGACTGCGGAAAAGGAGCTTAAAAAGGCTCACGATGTGGATGTGCTCGCCATTTATCAAGATCTGGCTGACCCTGAATCCACGGACATCATATACAATAAACTTCAAGCAAAGAAAATTCATGTAGGCCTGCTCCTCACGAACGCAGGTTTTGCGGCTACCGGCCCTTTCCATGAGCTTGACCGAAAAAAGATGCTCGACATGATTCGCGTTATGACGATTAGTGTGACTGACCTCAGTTACAAGTTCCTACCAGCCATGCTGGAAAAAGGCTCGGGCGGGATCATTATAACGTCAAGCATCAGCTCTCAACTGCCTGATCCTTATGTTCAAGTGTACGGCTCATCTAAAGCTTATTCCCTAAAATTCGGCATTAGCTTGCATGCAGAATACGCGAGCCAAGGAATTGATATTCTTACCATATGCCCTGCATTCGTTGACACCAACATATACGGAGATCTTGCAAAACCAGCGCTGAAATTAATCACGCCCACTCAAATAGCGCAGCAATCCCTGGCAGCTTTGGGAAAAGAAATAGTCCTGAATATTTACGGAAACCAGACCCCAATAAAATTACTGGTGCTCATTAATAGGCTGTTTTCACATAAATTTACCGAAAAACAGATGCTGAAGAGAATGCAGGCGAGCACCATTATCACTAATAAGGACTAAGGAGACGGATCCATGAAGAAATACGAAGGGTACGCACTAATTACAGGAGGCTCCAGCGGCATTGGCCTGGCGCTAGCCCATGAACTGGCTGCCAAAGGTTATGATCTGGTGTTGGTTGCGCGGGATTTACACGCGCTCAAGAAAGTTCAAATCGAGATTAAGGAAGCTCACAAGGTTGATGTGATTACCATCTCACAAGACCTGTCCAAACCTGAGTCCACGGACATTATCTTCGAAAAACTCCAGAAAAAGCACATTCACGTGGGCCTACTGGTCAATAACGCTGGATTTGGAAGTCTAGGTTATTTCCTTGAGAGATAGATCGTCAAAAATACATTGATATGATTAACACCTTGTGTGTGAGCGTCACAGATCTGACCTATAAATTTCTACCACCCATGCTGGAAAAAGGGTCAGGCGGCGTCATCATAATTTCGAGCGTGGGAGCCCTTGTACCTGGCCCATTGTTTGCGGTCTATAGCTCCTCAAAATCTTTCGTCCTTAAACTGGGAATTAGCCTGCATGCGGAGTATGACAGCAAAGGCATCGATTTTCTCACCGTATGCCCGGGTGGCGTTGAAACAGAATTTGCTCACAGAGCGGGCATAACTCGTAGCGAAGGCATGAGCATATTAACGCCAAAGGAAGTAGCCCAGCAAACCCTCGATGCTATGGGCAAAGAGATTGTGCTGGTCATCCCAAACAAAGAAGCTTCCATGAAGATTGTTATATTCCTCGCAAATCTCTTGTCACACAAGATGATTGAGAAGATAGCCAACAGCATGATTAAGAAAAGGTACGATCGGGATAATTGAGGGTCCTGCGCCGTCATTGGAAGCCCTTCTTAGGGCGTGGCAATCTACTTTTGGTGAGTAGGCCGAGGGAATCTCACCCTCAGCCGCTCGCAAAACCCAACGTGACAGTCTCCCATCATTGGGCTTCCATTAAGCACCCACTCTTCTTACCTATACCCAGTGCGCGAATAATTTTGGATTTTCGGATTTTAT
>JBGSQK010000008.1:0-38052 GCA_041738135.1 Alphaproteobacteria bacterium | reverse complement strand
TGCCTTCGATTGATTTAATATGCTGATGATCTGGCTATCGCTAAATCTTGATTGTTTCATGTCGAATCTCCTACTCATTATTCTTTACGAGAAAATTCTACTTTTAAACACATTTATTTTTCGGGGGGATTACCCGCCGTTTTATGGAAGAGGAAAACATTCCGCCCGTCATTGACGATTATGATCATAAGCTAATAGAGGAAACCACTTTACAAGAGGATCGATTTCTAAAAATACCCTTAGACGTACTTAAAATAATTGCGGACAAACTGCCCAGGCAAATAGCTTTTTTAAGTACATGTCGGCTTTTGCATAAAATACCTTGCACAAGGGAACTGGTCCTAACAGTGCCTTTTGATTTTACCCGTATGAACACATGGTGGGATATCGAACGGGGTAAAAATCCATTCAAATGGAATGCTTGCGTTCGAGAATTATGTGTATTTCAGATAGACCAAATCGGCATAGCGTATAATAAGGAAGGCCTCCTCGTTCGACAAACAAAATTCGCAGAAAAATTTGTCATTCTGATGCGTGCGCTATTTCCTGGATATCATACTTGGCGTATCAGCGAAGATCAGCTTGAACTTAAAGAGGAGTTGAAGTATAGCCTATGCTCTTGGTCAGATGATACCAGAATCATAACTGGTTTTCATCGGACACATTTTCTAAACATAAGAAGATGCAGATTATTTTTCAAACTTTATGCAGAAGAAAAAAATAGAGACCCTGGGAAGCCTTTAGGATACAAAAGCTTTGATCGATTTTTAAATTATGATGAGACTCACCCTTTAAGCTTGCCCTGGTATAAAGGGGCTAATCAAATTCTAGACCTCTTTGAAGGTTATCTTGCCAGGGGTTCTTATGTGAGCCTACGCTCATCTGATATTGATGATAATTTTAGACTATTCTTAAAATGCTTGAGTGAACATCCAGATGTGTGGCCCATAGCATTTTATATTCAGGATCATATATGTAAGGTCTCTGAAATCGTTAAAGAGAAATATCATTTTTTCTCGCCTTGGGGTCTGATAATCACTGATTCAGAAGAAGCTGTAAAAAGTAACTTAGATAGGCTGAGCGACATAATAACCGCTTGGAAAAAATGCCTTGGCGAGGATACCTTCAAGATTCTCGGATATGTGGCAAAACAAATTAATGAACTCGAAAAGTATCACCATGAATATGGACGAAGCAGAGCGGATACTCTTGCACCTTACATGAAAGTGTTGGCTAAAATAATGAGCAAAGCAGATCTAAAAATCCAAGCGGACAGGTTATTCAAACGCTTATTAGCTCTCTACACACCTCAAGTTTGCGCCACGAAAAAGGAATGGATCAACAGCCAAACTCAACTGGATATAAGAGGCTACTGCACTACCACCGAGGATGAACTCATGCGCATGATTTCCTGCATAAATGACAACCTCTATGGGTTATCGGACAAAGAATTCGATGAATTCGTGAGTTACATGAAAGAAAGAAGAGTCTTACAAAGGAATGATCTTATGTGCTGGCATTGGGCCATGCAATCTCTATTTGAACGTTTTCAAGCAAGCAGAGCGAAGCACTAATATTCAATGGGCAGACTCAACCATTGGGGATTTTGGTCCTTGTCTATGATGGCTGCCCGGATGCCTTCTTGCCATTCCCTGGCACTTTCAGGTGATTTTACCCAGTTTATCATCATATCCAGATCCGCTTGCATGACCTCTTCAATACTCATAGATCGCGCCGCTTGCAGGTAAACAAATGTTTTACGCAAGCTTAAAGGCGATCGTTTTTTCAGAGCGGCCAAAGTTTCCACTGCAAAACCTGTCTCACTGGCCACCAACGCTCTAAAGATATCTTCGATCGTTTCCTGATTAAAAAACCCATCGATTAAACCTTGATTCTGCTTCAGGAATGATTCCCCCGCAGGCACTTGAGATTGAGCCTTCAATACTTCAGCCAAATTCTCAGCCCGCACTTCACTCATCACATTCTGCAAATTTGCCGCAGGAATAAAATGCGTGCCAAGCCCTGTATATATAGCATCCTCACAGCCGAAACGAGCAGATGTGAGACCCAGATAGAGCCCAATTTTTCCCGGACAGCGATTCAAAAACCACGCAGCCCCCACATCAGGGAACAAACCAATACCCGTTTCCGGCATAGCCATGAGGGTATTCTCCGTCACAATGCGATAGGTACCATGAATGGACAATCCCATTCCCCCACCCATGGTAATACCATTCAATAAGGCAACGTATGGTTTGGAATAGTTATGGATAAATAAATTCAAACCATACTCAGCTTCAAAGAACTCTTGCTGCGGAATTGAGCGCATATCTTCAGAACCCCTTAAATCCCCGCCCGCACAAAATGCTCTTCCCATTCCCTGAATAACCACGTAATTCACTTCAGGATCAGCTTCCCATTTTCTTAAATGTTCCGCAATGAGTGACACCATATGAAGGTTAATGGCATTCAAGGCTTGCGGACGGTTCAGCGTAATCCACCCACCTCCGCGTTCCACGTGAAAGAGTACAAAGTCGTTTGTCATCAATGACCCGCTAAAAACTTTTCTACATCCAAAGCAGCCATACAGCCTTGACCCGCGGCTGTAACAGCCTGCCTGTATACTTTATCCTGCACATCTCCCGCAGCAAAAACACCTGTGATATTGGTTTTGACAGAACCGGGTGGACACTTAATATACCCTTCCTCATCCATATCAATTACACTCTGAAACACAGCGGTAGCAGGCTTGTGGCCAATAGCGATAAACACACCATCCACCTTAAGCTCCTGCGCCTCATTGGTTTTGACATTCTTAATACGAACACCGGTCACAGAACTAGGGTTCTCACTGCCAAGTACCTCATCCAAAACTGAATCCCAGATCATGGTAACCTTAGGATGTTCCAGAAGCCGCTTTTGTAAAATCTTCTCAGCCCGCAGTTGATCCCGACGATGCACCACATAAACGTTTGTCGCAAAATTAGTCAAGAACAGCGCATCTTCAACAGCCGTATTACCGCCACCAATCACCACCACATCCTTACCCCGGAAAAAGAAACCATCGCAGGTAGCACAACCCGAAACACCAAAGCCACGGTACTTGGTTTCACTCTCCAGACCCAACCAGATTGCCTGAGCGCCCGTGGCAATAATTACGGCATCAGACACGTAAATATCACCACTTTCACCCACACATTCAAAAGGTCGTTGGTTAAAACGAACTTCTTTGATCATGTCCGTAATTATCTTGGTGCCTACCTTTTCAGCCTGCGCCTTCATTTCTTCCATCAAAAATGGGCCCTGGATCACATCGCGAAACCCGGGAAAATTTTCCACATCCGTGGTGGTCATCAACTGGCCACCAGGTTCGATTCCTTGCACCATAAGAGGTTCCAAGTTAGCTCTGGCCGCATATATGGCAGCCGTGTACCCTGCTGGACCTGACCCGATAATCAACACCTTCGTTTTGTGTGTTTGGCTCACTTTTTTAATTCTCCTGAATAACTAGCATTTGCATTTTGCTACAAGCTTTGCGTACTATCAAGCATAGCTTGTAGAAACATAAAGAGATTCATATAAAATGAAAGCGAAATTTATTTTGACCTGCCTTGCATTAATAATTTGCATTATGGGGCTTACCGCATGCGGCAAAAAAGGGGGGCCTTTCCCACCTGAGGGCGAAGAAAACACTTACCCCAAACAATACCCTATGCCAGAACCCTTATAAACTTTTTGTAAAGAAGTTTCAGTCATAATAATTATGTGAGGGCAAATATTATGACCAATGAAAACATAAGAATCGTTTGGGACGAAACATCAAAAGACCAATGGACCGGCCTGTTGTCGCGTATACACAACAGTTGCTATATGCATGCCTGGGGCTATGGCGAAGCTATACAGCAACACACTCCTAGCATTCCAAAAAGGGGTATTATATATCGTTCAGTCACCCCCATAGGATTGGTTCAGGCAGTTCAAAGCAAACATTACTTCGGAGCCGTCAAACATACAAAAGTGGTTCGTGGCCCTCAATGGATAGAGAATCGTGCAACACCAGCGGAAAAAATATGCGCCATTAGCATTATGAAAGAATACTTCAGCTCATCGCTGGGTGATACCTTTGAAATTGTGCCTGATTTAGAAGACTCCCCTCAAAACAGGCAGATGATGGAAAAACTTGGATTTAGATATACTAAACCAGGACCTGTTACAAACTATTTAGAGCTAACTCAAGATTTAAAGCATATCCAAACAACCATTAATAAAGATTGGGTGAAAGATCTTAAGAAAGCACAAAAACGAGATTTTATGGTCAGCTTTTCTGAAGATTTCAGATCATTAGAATGGATTCTGGAAAAGTACACCGAAACCATGAAGGAATTTAAATTTCAGGGGCCCTCGGCTGATTTTATTCGCTGTTTTTTGGTCAACAACGAAAAACCATTGTTTGTGGCGAGAATATTAGTGATCGAGCCCTGCCTTGCAGGTGCACTCATAGTGACTCATGGACTGTCATCTACATTTCTCATCGGATGGAGCTCTGCAGAAGGACTCGAGAAAAAGGCTAACCATCTACTGTTATGGGAATCTTTAGAAAGACTGCAAAGAATGGGAATCCAAAGCATCGATTTAGGTGGTATAGATATGAAAAATGCTCATGGCATAGAAACCCTTAAAGAAGGTCTCGCCGTTCAGCCAAAACTTCTGGTTGGAAATTACTCCTAAAGGAATATTCGGCCATTGCCTCTTAGTATGCTATCCGCACCCCTAGTATACTGGCCATCAGCCTCATGAAGCACAAGTCCACGCAAAAGCTGACAATGTGTCTTAACCCCTTTACGGACCTGAATAATAACTAGTTTCGAAGCCTCTTGTTCATTTGGCCACAAAGGGAACACTTTTATGCCGCCTGCCTTTACTCTTAAAATCGTTAAAATCTCATCCAACCTATCCACACGATGAATCAAGGTTAGATAACCCCGAGGTTTAACCATACGCATGCATGCTGTCAGCCAGGTCCCCAAATCCAATTCTTTTTCATGACGCGCCGTAGCCTTGGCATCCGAGTCACTTAAAGCATCAGGCCCGTAATCAAAAAACGGCGGATTTGTCACCACATGTTCAAAACTATTGGGAACCAAAGCAGCAGGAGGACTCAGTATAGACCCCTCAAATATACTTACATTTTCCGCTTGATTGAGAATTATATTCTGCTGATTCAATACAGCCATAGGAGGCTGAATCTCCAAACCAACTACTTGGGCGTGCGGATAATAGTAAGATAAGCACAAGCTCACAGCTCCTACACCCGCACCCACATCCAAAACCCGATCGGAAACTTTTAGCTTTACGGCAGCTGCCAACAATACCGCATCAACCCCAGCTCTATACCCTTTTGCAGGTTGCTTCAACAGGACTCTTCCATCTAAAAACTTATCGGTGGTTATCATATCTCGGGCATGAACTTATCTGAACGAACAATGGCCAACCCGCCACCTATAATTAATGCCGCCCCCAAGTACACATACACATCGGGTATCTCGTGAAAGAAAATATATCCAAAGGCTACCGCCCATAACAATGCCGCGTAATCAAAGGGAGCTATCTGTGAAACTGGCGCCAAACGAAAAGCCTGCGTCATAGCAAACTGCGCGGTCCCACCTAAAATACCAATCAGTACAAGCTTTGCCAATACTTCCGTCTCCATGGGTTGCCAGACAAAAAGAAGAAAAGGTAACGTAAGCACAGCACTCATCAATGTGAATGTTCCCACAATCAACGTACTGCTGTCCTGATGATGATGACTCAGCTTTCGCACCAGAATGAGTGAAAATGAATAAAAGAATCCACCCACCAACGCAAAAATCCCGCCCATATCCAATATACCAGAACCTGGCCTCATCATAATAACGACGCCCAAAAATCCTGTAATCACCGCTATCCATCGCCACAAAGGCACCCGTTCTCGAAGCATTGGGATACACAAGGCCGTCATGAACAGAGGACATGAGAACGTGAGTGTGTAAGCTTCTGCCAGAGGCATTAAGCGGAAAGCTGCAATAAAACAGATCAATGCAAGACACGAAAACAGCGACCGCCAAAAATGCATGGGCCACTGTTCCGTTTTAAACATAGTATTACGATCTTCTAAGACAGCAAAAGCAAGAATGGGTATGAAAGCAAACACAGCCCGAAAGAAGCATATTTGAATCACAGAAATTTCAGGGGGTATGAATTTAACAAGAACATCCTGCATGGCATAGGTGGCCACAGATACCATCATCAAGCCCACAGCCAGCCGAAAATTTTGCTGCTTGGATCCGCGTCTTACGAGACTAGCAATAGCCATATGGTGCCTTTGTGGGTGCTCTCAAGAAAAAGAGAGATTTACTGCTCATAATGCTTTATAACAAATTTATGGCGATCGGACAACTTTTGACTCAAGAAAATGACCCTAGTAACGTGCACCTTTACTTTGACGATTTAAATCAGGCCCAACGACAAGCCGTTGAAACGCTTGAGGGGCCCTTACTCGTTCTGGCAGGCGCAGGCACAGGAAAAACGCGGGTTTTAACCACTCGCATCGCCCATATATTGTCGTCACAAAAGGCTTGGCCATCACAGATCCTTGCGGTCACATTTACCAATAAATCATCCCAAGAGATGCGCAATCGTATCAGCAAACTTTTGGGTCAACCCACGGAAGGCCTTTGGATTGGCACATTCCACTCCATTTGTGTACGCATTTTGCGGCGTCACGCGGAATACGTAAATCTCACCAGCGACTTTACCATACTGGATACGGACGACCAGTTGCGACTGGTCAAGCAAGTGTTAGAAGCGGAAAATTTGGATGACAAACAATTCCCCGCCCGCGCCATGCTAGCAACCATTAGTCGCTGGAAAGATAAAGCTTTAAAGCCCAATCAAGTGCCCGCATCAGAATACTCAGGCTCATACTCACCCCTGAAGCGTGTTTATGAACTCTATCAAGAACGCCTCTCAACCCTCAATGCCGTGGATTTCGGTGATTTATTATTGCTGACAGTTGATCTTTTTAGATCGCACCCAGAGGTGCTAAAACAGTACCAAGATCAATTCAAATACATCCTGGTAGATGAGTATCAAGACACCAACGTAGCCCAATACCTATGGCTACGTTTACTCGCTGAAAAATCCAGAAATATCTGCTGCGTGGGAGACGACGACCAATCCATTTACGGCTGGCGCGGTGCTGAGGTGACCAACATCCTGCGCTTTGAAAAAGATTTCCCGGGTGCCATCATTATTCGTCTTGAACAAAACTACCGATCCACCCCCCATATTCTAGGAGCCGCATCAGCCCTCATTGCCCATAACAGAAGCAGACTTGGTAAAACCCTCTGGACGGAAGTGGACGCCGGCAGCAAAGTCTCCGTCTGTGGCGTTTGGGATGGGCAAGAAGAAGCCCGCGTCGTAGGTGAAGAGATCGAAGATCTACACCGCAAAGGCAATAAATTAAACTCCATGGCGGTCCTGGTACGCGCTGGCTTTCAAACCCGCGAGTTCGAAGATCGTTTCCTAACCATCGCCGTACCCTATAGAGTCATCGGCGGCCCCAGATTTTATGAAAGACTAGAAATCCGTGATGCCTTGGCTTATTTACGAGTCGCCACACAGCCCCACAACGGCCTAGCTTTTGAAAGAATCATCAACACCCCCAGGCGCGGCATCGGCACCTCAACTGTGCAAACCCTGCATAAACTCTCCCGCCATGAACAAATCTCCATGTGCGAGGCCGCCAGGAAACTAGTTCAAACCGATGAAATCAGAGGTAAAGCCAGAACCTCTCTGCAAACATTGCTCCTCAACATCGATCGCTGGCACCAACAAAGCAAAGAACTCAAGCCCGCCGACATGGCGCGCATTATTCTGGATGAGTCCGGCTACACCGCCTTTTGGCAGGCAGATAAATCCCCAGACTCCCCAGGCAGGCTCGAAAACTTAAAAGAATTCGTACAAGCTTTGGATGAATACGAAACCTTGCAAACGTTCCTTGAGCACGTAAGTCTCGTTATGGAAAACAATTCAGACTCCCAAAACGACACCGTCAGCATCATGACGCTGCACAGCGCCAAAGGACTAGAGTTCGACACCGTATTTCTAACCGGCTGGGAAGAAGGACTCTTCCCCCACCCTCGCTCCCTAAAAGAAAGCGGCATTCAAGCCTTAGAAGAAGAAAGACGCCTAGCATACGTGGGCATCACCCGCGCCAAAAAACGCGCCATTATCTCCTTTGCCGCCAACCGCCGCATTCACGGTGTATGGCAAAGCTCCATGCCCTCCAGATTTCTAGAGGAACTACCCGAAGAACACGTAGAATTCATCCGCCAACCCGGCCTTCATAAAAGCCATCACATCACCAGAACGCAACAAATAGAGCGCCCCGACTACGACAAACTACAAAACGCCATAGATTATATCCTCCCAGAAAAAACCGGAGCCTACAAAAAAGGCAACCGAGTCTTCCACCAAAAATTCGGCTACGGCATCGTAGAAAGCATCGACGGAGAAAAACTACACATCCAATTCGACAGAGCCGGAAACAAATGCGTCATGGCCAGCTTTGTAAAGATTGCGGATTAACAAGTCACTTTAAGGGCTTCTCAATGAGACAATGCTACTACTGAATGCAGGGATTTACGAAACTTGAATTTGACAAGAATGGTGCCCCAGAAACACATGTTTGTGGGTAAGTACAAAGTACGAATTGGAAGGACTGCACAAATTTAGAGATTTCAGCCACTTGCGGTATTTTAAAACTCAACATAAGTCAGTTAATAGTAGCCCGTAAACAAACCCAGTCTCACCAACGCTTCTAGAAAAAGCGAGACATCTCTAAATTTATTAGAGCGCTCTTTACAATATTCATTGATATATTTATTATTTATTAAGTAACCATGGCCTATTATTATAAAAGAATAATACACGCAGTTTTTTGACTGAAGCAATTTACTCATGGGAGATATCATGCAATTCGAACCAGATTATATAATCGTAGGCGCAGGTGCCGGCGGCGGCGTTTTAGCTGCAAGGCTTGCGGAAGATAAAAACAACAAGGTTTTGCTTATTGAAGCAGGACCTAATAACACAGCCCATGAACAGATTGCCACTTCTGCCTCTTGGCTATTCCTCGCAGACCTTCCAAAAGAAGTATCTCCTGATGGGTCGCCCACTAACTGGGCTTTCAAAACAACCAACCAAAACGGAAAAGTATACGCCTACCCTCGCGGTACAGGTTTGGGTGGATCTACTAACCACCATGCCATGGTGGACGGCCGTGGCAGCCCTATCATCTATGATGAATGGGCAAAAGAAGTGGGAGATGACAGTTGGAGTGGTGAAAGCCTCGACTACTATTTCAAGAAGATGGAAAACTTTGATGTTCCAAAGGCTAAAAAAGAGGCTCACGGACAAACAGGTTGGCTTCATATTAAACAAGGTAAGATGAGAGAGAAATTTCATCACGATTACGTTGCCGTAGCACAAGAAAAATTTGGCGCAAAGTTTCGTGACGATTTTTATGATGACCCCAATGACTTTTCAGGCATAGGTCTCCATGACACACAAGTTCACAACGATGGACGCCGCTCTTTCGTAGCGACAGATTTGCTGCTGCCTAGGCTTGAGGAAAACAAGGAAAAGGGCTGGAACAATTTTGAACTTGTTACGGATCAGCTGGTGACTAAGGTTTTGTTCGAAGGTAAACGCGCCGTTGGCGTCGAAGTCATTCCGGCTCCCCGCGCTTATGGCGTTGACAAGCGTCATAACCCAGACAGCAAAAAAGCTGAAAGAATCACTTATAAGGCTAAGAAAGAGGTCATCCTCTGCGGAGGCGCTATCAACACACCTCAACTTATGATGCTGTCCGGAATTGGACCAAAGGCCGAGCTGGAACAGCATGGTATCACTGTGATAAAAGATGCGCCTGGGGTTGGTCGCAACTGGCAAGATCACATGGAAATCACTATCACCTTTGACATGAACAATCTGCCGGGAGGTGTATGGAAGTCACAAGCTACCCTTTTGGCTCTAGGAGATCCAGCCTGGGCTGACAAAGCGGACATGGAATCCCTTACAGAAAACGGTACACCCATCGTGTGGGAATGGTTCAGTGATTTGGATAAACGCGACCCCCGATATCCAGACTTGCATATTCACACCTTCCATCTCTACTTCCGTGATTTCAACTTCAATCCAGAGGTTTTTGACGATCCTGATCCACTGAAGGCCGGTTACATTTATACCATTCTCCAAGCACTGGATCCCAAGAATCCTAAGCCTACAATGGGTTTCTTACTTGAAATAACCAAAGTTCAAGCTAATACCGGATCTGTAAAACTTGCCAATACCGACCCAACAGCCCCACCAATCATAGATCCTCAACTGTTTGCTTCTGAAGAGGACGTCACACGATTGGCAAAGGGAATCGAGCTTATAAGGGACTTGATGAGTGATCCTAAGCTACAGGCCTATGGCCCTGTGGAAAATACGCCAGGCGGAGATTTCTCGGGTTTGGAAGGGGCAAAGGACTTTATCCGTCGTTATTCTGCCTTTGGCCACCACTGTACCAGTACCTGTAAAATGGGCCGTGTGGATGATCCTATGGCTGTAGTGGATTCAAACCTTAAGGTTATAGGTGTGGAAGGTTTGCGTATTTGCGATGCGTCCATATTCCCATCGGTACCAGGATATAACACGTCTCGTCCAACCTACATGGTAGGTGAAGTGCTTGCGGACAAAATTAAAGCAGGTAAATAATACCTTAAGGCCAGCGGTCCATATTTGGAACGCTGGCCAGCTGTTTTCCGCTTCTGATTAGTTTGAGTATTAATCAGGGGCTATTACCGAATTCCAAATTCAGGTGCTCCTGACACGCTGTATACGCGATAACCAAGGCCTAGCCTCGATCATGGAATTCTGCCTCAGACGAGAGTCCCGAGATTAGTTCCAATTGTTTTTGTTTCAGAACTCTCTCTCTCTCTCTCTCTCTCTCTCTCATTTCGGTTTTAGGGACTCCGATATAAGCATGTGCTCCGTGCTCGACTTTTTTGGTTATTTGGTGCATTATCTGGGTAGACATAGTTATTTTGATTGAATGCGAAAAGGAGTTTACAGATGACTGATGATATTAAAGATAGCAAAGATTTGCCTGAGGTGGAGCTTACGGAGCCTTTGGATGATGAGACTCAGGAAGAAGCTGCGGATGAGTTGAAAGACCAGTTGTTGCGTGCTTTGGCTGAGGTGGAGAACATCCGGCGTCGGGCGGCTCGTGATCATGATGATGCGAAGAAGTATGCTGTGGCAGGCTTTGCGCGGGACTTGCTTTCGGTGGCGGATAATTTTAGCCGTGCTTTGGAAGTTTTTGGCAACGAAGATGCGTCTGCTTTTCCTCCTGCGGTACAAAGTTTAATGGAAGGCCTTAAGCTGACTGAAAAAGAGCTGGCTGGTATATTTGAGCGTCAAGGCGTGAAGAAAATCATGCCTTTGGGTGAGCCCTTTGATCATGAATACCATCAAGCTATATGCGAGATTCCTACAGCTGACTATCCTGCGGGCACAGTGGCGCAAGTGATGCAATCTGGCTATGTGTTGCATGACCGTTTGCTGCGTCCCGCCATGGTGGGTGTGGCTAAGGCTGTGGAAGAGGTTAGTTAAAAACTTGACGAAAACATTTTAAATATAGTATTTTGATGATTTCTTGGAATGATCTGAGAAGTTATCAAATTATAGAGGAGTAAATATGAGTATACGTTTGAGCCTTTTGGCAGGAGTATCTGCCGTTTTAATGTCAAGTTTTGCTGCTGCAAGCGATGAACAATTCCCGGGTCCTCACCCACGATCTGCGGCTGGTGTCAATGTACAGGAAATGAAAGTGTTGTATGTCAAATTTGAGGCATTAGGGCACTATTTTATACAGCTTGATGACAACATATTAAAGGGGCGAGACAAGACTCTTCAGGCATTAGAGTTGAGCGCTTATGGTCTTAAAATGAAGCATGAGCTGAATGCTAGAGTGAATCCCCTCGCAGGAAGTGATGAATTTTTAAGTTATTTTGAACAGCAATTCTTGAATATGATCCCACAGCTTGCGTCCTTGCTTAAGCTTGAAGTGATGGGGGATGATAAAGCTTATAAATTGAGGCTGCTGGATGTGGTGCTTCGGAATATGGACGCTTTCGTTGCAAAATAAGTTTGCTGGTATTGCTAGTGCCCTGATTCATTGAGTATCCCCTTGTGTCCATCCCCGCGAAGGCGGGGATCCAGCACTATAAGTGGAGCAAAGCGACTCAATATAGTCTATATAGCAGCAGCTTCGCTGCACATTTGCGCTGGATTCCCGCCTACGCGGGAATGACACAGATGGGTTGCAGTATCCGTTTTCTTCTGAAATGTATTACTCAGCCTCGACCAGTACCACAGACTTTTCGAATTTGGTGATCAGGTGTGGCATGTCTTGGCGGTTTTTGCCCATGTTGGTGACTTTGATTTGGTCGCCTAAGGTTTGTTTGAGCATAGGTAGAACTTGGTCTGATTTTACCGCGTAGTTGATGTTTTGCGTCAGAGTACCCATGGTTTCTAGGGCTGCCATTTGGTTGAAGGTGGCTTTTACAACGCCGATCACATTGCCGTTTTCACTGATGAGGGGTCCGCCGGAGTTTCCGGGTTGCACGGGTACATCGATTTGATAGACGCCGGGATCACCTCGGATGCCGCTATAGGAGTTGATGCGTCCGAATGTGGCCTTTTGTTCGCGACCTTGAATAACCATCAGAGGATAACCTAGTGTGAGCACGCCTTCACCTTTGTCTACATTTTGACGAGTGCCCCAGTGAACCGCTTGTCCACGTACGTTGGCTTTGGCTAAGACTATATCGATGTCTTGATCTTGTCTGATGATTTTTGCGGGAACTCGCTCGCCTGTTGAAGTGGTGATGAAGATCTGCTGAGCGTCTTTTATCACGTGATAGTTGGTGACAAAATAACCGTCATTGGTTACGAAAAATCCTGTGGCTATGCGGCGTTTGCTGGACATGTTGTCCGGCACTAAATCGCTTTCTTCAGCTGCGAAATTAGGTTTGTTTGTAAAGCTGAGGTTACTTTGTTCGGATGCGCAACCTGTAAGACAGATGGCTGATGTTAGTGCTATTATTAGGTTGATCTTCTTCATTTCATTCAGCCTTCTTAGTGTGCCTAGTATCAGGCTAACCAAAAAAGGTTAATGCTTAATGAAATTTTAGCGACGACCAAAAAATTTTTCGATGTCCGATTGTTTGAGCTCCACGTATGTAGGACGTCCGTGATTGCATTGGCCGGAGTGGGGTGTTTCTTCCATTTGGCGTAAGATGGCGTTCATTTCCGGGATTGTTAATTTACGACCCGCGCGGATACTGCCATGACAGGCGATGGTGCCGCAGACTTCTTCTATTTTTTCCTTTAAGCTTAAGGCTTCGCCGAAGGATTCTATTTCATCAGCTAGATCTTGGACCAGTTTGCCGATATTAAATTCACCCAGTAATACGGGGACTTCCCTGACTAAAATGGAACTGCCGCCGAAGTCTTCTATGATGAGACCAAATTCTGCTAGTTCTTCTTTGCGTTTTAGCAAGTCTGCAGCGGCTTGGTCACCTAATCCCACCACTTCCGGCACCAGAAGTACCTGGCGCATGACGCCTCTTTCTTGCAAACCAGCTTTCATCTTTTCGTAAACGAGTCGCTCATGAGCTGCATGTTGGTCGACGATGACGATGCCTTCTGCGGTTTGGGAAATGATATAGGTTTCGTGAACTTGTGCCTTGGCATCACCTAATGGGTATGAAGCCAAATTGCTTTCTTCGATCTCTTGAATTTGCGGTAAGGAAACATACGTTTCTTCCATGGGCGCAACAGTTGCTAAGGAAGCTTGGGTGTAAGAACGAGCCAATCCAGGTAGCGTTTGAGGTCTATAGGTGTTAATAGGTCCTGAAAACGAGCTTATATTGGCAGGTTGGTAGGTTGAGTTGGGAGCGCTTAAGGATTGTTGAAAACGATCCATGGCTTCCAGAGATACTGTGGTGGAAGCCCTGTGGCCTGCATCATTTAATGCGTGTTTTAGTGCGCTGACAATTAGGCCTCGTACCAAACCAGATTCCCGAAAGCGAACTTCGGTTTTCGCTGGGTGAGCGTTCATGTCTACCAAGTTGGGAGCAACTTCTAAGAACAAAACCACCAGTGGGTGTCTGTCGCGGGCTAGGAAGTCTTGGTAGGCGCCACGGATAGCGCCTTGGAGCAGCTTGTCTTTCACATAGCGACCATTGACGAAAAGGTATTGTTGGCTGGCATTGGCGCGGTTCATGGTAGGCAGTCCAGCATAGCCGGAAATGCCATAGCCTTGTCTTTCGGCCAGAATAGGAAGAGCGTTGTCGGAAAAGTCCTGACCTAATATATGCGACAACCTTTTGAGGCGCATTTCATTTATATCGCCCGATTGCTGCGGCACCGAGAGATGGGTTTTACGGTCATCTTTCAGTGTAAAGCCAATGTGCGGGTGAGCCATGGCGATGCGGTTCATCACGTCCGTTATATAGCCCATCTCGGTGGAGGGTGTTTTTAAGAATTTCAAGCGAGCAGGGGTGGCAAAAAATAAATCTCTGACTTCCATGTGCGTGCCGCTGGGAAGTGCAGTTGGGGAAAGTTCGGACTTTAATCCGCCTTCCACTGTCAGCTGCCAGGCATCTTCGCTGGAAGCTGACCGGCTGGATATTTTAAGGCGACTTACCGCACCGATGGATGGTAGCGCTTCGCCGCGGAAACCTAAACTAGTGATGTTAAAGAGGTCGTCGTCAGGCAGTTTGGATGTGGCGTGGCGTTCGACGGCTAGCAATAGATCTTCTTGCCCCATACCTTTGCCATTGTCTTGTATGGAGATATAGCTGGTGCCGCCTTCACGTACTTGTACATCTATTTGTGTGGCGCCCGCATCGATGGCATTTTCTGCCAGTTCTTTTACTACAGAATAGGGTCGTTCAACCACTTCACCTGCGGCGATTTGATTGATGAGCGTGTCCGGTAGGAGTCTGATGCTCACGCTGCTTGCTCGTGCTTCAGATATTGCATGGCTAGTATTTTGCCATCTTCAACGGCGGGTTGATCGAAGGCGTTTACGTTCATCATTTTGGCTGTGATCATGGTTTCTAGCATGAAATGCATCATGAGGCCTCCTAGTGCTTCTTCATTGATAGAGGGGATATCAAAAACGCGTACGGGGCAGCCTCTGCGATGAAGTGTTTGAATGGTTGCTTCTTGCTCCGCTTGCATCAGGTCGCCCATGGAATGGCCTGTGAAATCTGTGCCGCCGCATTTGATGGGAGTGCCCTTGCCTTTGTGTTCTGTGGCAAGGAAGGTGAACATTTTGTCCTTGGGGCCGTCCAAATATAGCTGCAATTGGCTGTGCTGATCCACGGTGCCGTAGGCGGCGATGGGCGTGATGCCTTTGCCTTCTTTGCCTAGACTTTCAGCCCAGAGCTGGCGATACCATTTGCAGAACAACTGTAAGCGATCGCAATAGGGCATCATAACCGAGAGATTGCATTGGTTTGCTATGGTCCAGGCGCTTCCGTGGATATATGTGCCTTGATCGCCGGCATTGATACAATTTAAGGCACCCTTTAGGATGGCGTATGGGTTCAGTCCTGCTATCATGGCTGGTAGAATGCCTACCAAGGATAAAGCCGCGAAACGTCCGCCGATGTTGGGGTTGTGGGGTAAGGTTTGGAATTTAAAATCCTGTGCAATTTTTGAAAGCGTTGAAGCTTTTTCTTCGGTGATGATGAGGAAGTGTTCGCAAGGATCTTTTGATTCTTTCTGTTTCCAAACATCCAAAATACTGAGCAACTGACAGGTGGTTTCTGCTGTGTTTCCTGATTTTGATATAACGATGAAGCCTGTGCTCTTGAAATCGACGGCATTGAAAAAACGATCGAAGGTATCAGGGTCAATATTGTCCAAAAATATTAAACGAGGTCCAGATGCTTGCAATCCATATGAGTCCTGCATAAGGGCGGTCAACGATTGTCCTCCTAGGCTTGAGCCGCCTGTGCCTAAGATCACTACAGTTTGGAATTTCTCAGCGTAATTTTTTGCGATGGGTTCTAGAACTTTTACCCAAGAAGAATCATATGGTAAATCCAGAACGGGGAGTTTGCCCGCTTTTTGATCGGAAATGATTTCAGCAAAAGCTTTCTGTGCGCGGTTGACCAGCGCGGCGTCCATAGTGTGACCCAAAAAACGTTGTGAAAATTCCATCTGTGACTCCTGCAATGTAAATATAAAAGGATACTAGGGGAAAAGAGTGAAAAAGTTAAGGAAAAAAAGCTGTGGTTTACCGGAAGACTTGATCGAAGGTGGCTTTCAATGCTTTATCCAGATCCTGTAAGCTTGTTTGTAAGCCCAACGAATGGAGGGATGTTACGCCATGGGTGCTAATGCCACAGGGAACGATGCCGTCGTAATAGCTTAAATCCGGGTTTACGTTGATAGCGATACCATGAAGGGTTACCCATTTTTTAATGCGTACGCCAATGGCTGCTATTTTATCGTCTGTGGATTCGGAATTTGGAACCCAAAGGCCCACTCGACCTTCCC
Organism: Alphaproteobacteria bacterium; assembly: GCA_041738135.1. Classification (GTDB taxonomy): domain Bacteria; phylum Pseudomonadota; class Alphaproteobacteria; order JAGOMX01; family JAGOMX01; genus JAGOMX01. Next base: position 21,387 of record JBGSQK010000008.1, on the reverse strand, counting down.
GGCGACCACATTCCACATCAAACTGTCGAAGTGTTTGGATGATCCATTCTTCCAGATTTCGCACATAAGCGCGCACGTCTTTGCCGCGTTTGTTCAGGTCGAGGACCAGATACACAACCCTTTGTCCTGGGCCATGATAGGTGACTTGTCCTCCGCGCCCGGTTTTTATCACGGGGCATTTTGCTGATAAAATATCAGCATCCTTGGCGCTTGTTCCGCTGGTGTAAACATGGGGGTGTTCCAGTAGCCAAACGAGCTCAGGTGCCTGTCCGGCGGCCAATGCAGCTGCTCTGGCTTCCATTTCTCGTATGGCGGACGCATAGTCCACTGGAGAATCAGACGTTTTCCATTCAATGAAGTTGTTTAAAGTACTAGGCAAACTGAAATTCGTCCTTGCATTTATGTGGCAGATGTCCTACATAGTTAGGTGTTTACAAGTGCGGTCGTGGCGGAATTGGTAGACGCGCAGCGTTGAGGTCGCTGTGGGGGAAACCCTGTGGAAGTTCGAGTCTTCTCGACCGCACCAAATCTCGCTCTATTACGAGTGAGATTCAATCCAAGTTATAAGGCTTGCCTTCGGCATGACGCCTACTTTCGTGTCTACAAGTTTTCCGTCCTTGAACAGCATTAAAGCCGGGATGCTACGCACACCAAACATGGTGGGTGGCGTTGGATTTTCGTCCACGTTTACTTTAACGATCTTGACCTTTTCCATCATTTCGCTATCAAGCTCATGTAGGATTGGTGCGATCATTTTACAAGGTCCACACCATTCAGCCCAAAAATCTACCAGAACAAGTCCTTTTGCGAACAAAACGTCTTGATCAAAACTGGAATCAGTTGCGTTTACTATAGCCATAACATTTCTCCTCTTCTATCTTAAGAGTACGCTTAAATGAGCTCGCATGCAAGGATTTCGGGACAATTTGATGGTTTGACTTTGATGATCTATACTTTACAATGTGTAAAAAGAATATCAGGGGGAAGGCATGTTTCGCGAAATCAAAATTGAAACGCATATCAACAAAAGTCCGGAAGAGGTTTGGAAAGTTATTGCAGATTTTCCTTCTTATGCCAAATGGAACCGCTTTATCACTAAAATTAGTCAGCCAGATGAAAAATCTCTCCTTCTGGAGTTTTTCTCAAAACAGGAGGCCCGCATGGAAGTAATTAAGCTTAACGCGAATGATGAGCTTTGTTGGAGGGGCGGAATCGCAGGTGGTTGGATTTTTGGAGGTGTTCATTATTTAAAGGTTACAAAGGACAAGGACGGTACTTTATTTACCCATGGCGAAAATTTCCATGGTCTTTTAACCTGGATATTCTGGCCCTTATTTAAAAAGAAGTTATATCCGATTTATGCGGACATGAATTTAGCCTTGAAGGAATACGTGGAAAAGAAATAAAGGTATTTGATCTAAATGGCTTTACAAATTAAAACCGAGATATTTATCAACAAAAAGCCTGCAGAAGTGTGGAAAACCTTCATGGACTTTCCCTCTTATCCCCAATGGAATCCTTTTATAACGCGGATAGTACAGTTGAGCGATTCCAGGTTAGATGTGGATTTGGGATCTGGCAAATCTAAAATGACGATACAACCGGAAATTCTGAAAAATGTACCTGAACAAGAATTTCGTTGGCTAGGAAAATTGGGCGGTGTCAATTGGTTGTTTGCTGGGGAGCACTATTTCCTTTTTAAGGAAAAAGATGGCGGCACACTGTTACAACATGGCGAAAATTTCCATGGTATCTTGATAACACTTCTGTGGCCCCTCATGAAAGGAACCATCCAGGCTAATTTTATAAAAGTTAACGAGGCGCTGAAGGCATTGGTTGAGAAACCGTAAGTGGACACAAGCATGAAGATAGGGTTTATCAGTTTGATCATATTTGTCTGGGCTTCCAGTGTTAATGTAAGCTCTGCTAGTTCGCCTTTATGGAGCGAATCTCTAGACCCCTCTTGGGCAAGTGGTGAGCGTGATCTGAGACAAATAGTTAGTGTGGAAGCAACTGTTGCAAATGATAGAACATCTTATGCTTTGTTGCCCAGAACGGATGTAGAAGCATCATTGTCTCCCACTCAAATAGCTGAAGGGTTGAGCCCCCAACAGTATTTCCAGGACGTCAAAATTATGGCCAATTCCTTGCAGGTACGTCAAAACCACTATTTTGAAATCGTCACCCACATTCAGAATCTATGGTACCTGCGCTATTGCCCGGGTGTTTCTCGAGCAGATTTATTTCGCTTTGGCCATGAAATGAATCTCAAATTAAGTGACAGCATTAGGGACGAGGTGCTTGCCTTAAGAACTGGATATCATTTCCTGACTTCCAGCAAAAAAATACTCATGGGCTTAGCTCAAAATGGCCTCGTTATAGGTGCCGCGGCTTGGCCTGTTGTAAGTCCCTGGGTCATATATGATCTGGATCAGGCTTCCTGCTTGAGAACTTTTAAAATTCTATTCTCAGTGTTTACCCAGGATTCTTCCTCATTCTGCATGAACCTAGCTTTAGATGGTTTTATCGTTCTGCCTGTTACCACCTATTTGGTGCATTATTGGTTTGTTAAATGTATGGGAAAGTATTCTGATGATTTTATGACGGTCAAAGATGGTCTTGATTTTGTGGAGGAGAAAACAATAAAAGATGGTGCACATTTAAAAACAAGAGCATTGCAAGTCTTAGCAGTCGCAGGATTTGCGGGCCTGAACATCGCAAACGTTTATGCTCTTACAGATTTTTTCCTGGCAGGACAACCAGCACAGACCATTGCGCTCAGTGCTTTACCGAATGCAATGGTCTTTTTGTATTTTCTTATTAGTTTTCTAAGCTGGTTAAATTAATAAATTCACTCAGACGGAAAGCTTTTTAAACGATAGTCGTCTTGCTGCTCTAGTTTAGCCTTAAGACTTTCGTTTTCGACTTTGAGGTTTTCGCTTTCTTTACGAAATTCTTTGATGGCGTAGCGGAGACATTTGTCTGGGTTGCGATGTTCGATTTTTGCGTTCTTCAGAATCCGGTTACTTTTGGCTGCTACTTCTTGCGTGTTGGCGGTTGACGCGCGGTGTATGCGGATTTCGCCTTCTGGGTTTTCTTCTGTTTTAGTTACGTTGCAAACGTTCACGCGGGTTTCTGCTTTCCCTTCCAACCGTTGCTTTAAACTTGCATTTTCTTGCAGCAATTGTGCATGCTCAGCTTTGGCTTTGCTGGATTCCTTTGAAAGGATTGTGTGGTACTCTTCTTTTTCCTTTTGCTCAATCCTCTTGGCCTCACGTAGTTCTTCCTCAAGCCGTTCTTGCTGCCATCTCAGGCCAGTATAAAATGTGGGTGCGGTATAATATGGAGTGTATACGCGCGGAGCAGGTTGGTAGAACCCATTGCCTGGAATAGTCTGGTTTCCCATAAAACTGTTGCTTGCAAATGCGCGTCCAGCTGAGTAAGCACTGCCCGTTGCATACGTGCCACCCGCTGAAAAAGCACTGCTGGAACTATTGGCAGTAATACTTACTTGCGTGCTGCCGCTACTGCTTCCAACAGCTGCTGACGCATAAGTTGCAGCGGGTGTGGGTTGACTGAGTACAGCTAGGGTAACCGATATAATGAAAGCGGTTGCCTTATTAAAATTGATCATAATTTCCTCCAAATGATAATATATAAAACATGCAATCTATTACACAACGTGTTGTACTGATTATAAAGATAATGTTATTAAATGGTTCTGTCAAGATAGGTGAGTCTTCGACCTTGAAGTAGGCTGAAAGCTGTTGAGTATTTGAAAGGAAAAATGTGTTATGGGATTGGTGATGGCTGTGGCTATGGATCTATTGCTTAAGTATCATTACATCATGCTCCAATCTGATCTTCAGGAAAACATATCATAATTGCTTGAATACGTGTTATCATCAATATATGAAGTATATAATAATAAAAAATTTGATGCGTGGCTAAACTATACCTAGGAGGAATGCATGTACAATAACAAATTATACTACATTATAGCTTTTAATTTATTTATAAGCGCAGCTAATGCAGAAGAAGCTCCTGTGGCGGAAACAGCTGCGGCAGAAAACATTACTCCCGAAGCGATTGCTCCCGAAGCAGCTAAATCAGAAAGTGCGGCGTTGGAAGCGGCTAAGCCTGATACGACAGCTTTGGAAAATGAAGTCCTAAATGCTATCAACAAAGAACGTAAACAAAATAATTTGAGCGAGTTAAAATTCAACGATAAACTAATGACAATTTCCCGAGAACACTCTGTTGCTATGGCCGCGGCTGGGAAAGCTGGACACGAATTAAATGGCAGTACAATGCAGTCACGAATTAATAAAATTGGCTATAAAATTAAGAAGGTTGGAGAAAATATAGCAATGGTAGGTCGTTCGAAAAATTCGCCTGAGGAAGATGCTAAAGAAGTTACTAAGATGTGGATGAATTCCCAAGCGCATCGTGCAAATATTTTAATGGGAGATTTTACTGAAGTAGGTGTTGGATATGCCGTTGCTTCAAATGGGAATATTTACTATACGACGGTATTTGGGACTTCTTAAACGTGGAACTATCGCCTCCCTCCCATGCTATATACCTGAGAGGGAGGCGGAATAATATTTTGCAGCTCTAATCACACATCCTTACCATGGCAATGTTTGTAACGCTTGCCAGAACCACATGGGCAGGGGTCATTTCTGCGGATTTCTTCGGAAGATTCGGCAGCTGGTTTTGTTTTATCTTTTTTCAAACGTGCAGGCCGGCGCTTGGTTTTTTTGGTTTCTTTGTCAGGTGAGATGCTGCCGGGTACGTTTTCGTCATCGGTTAGTTCATCATGTATAAATTGTAAGCCTTCAGTACTGGAGGATGGTAATGTCTCTTCGTATACATCCGATGCATTGTACTGGTCACTGAAGCTTAAATGGCAAATGACTGCCGTGACAGTTTCATACAAATTGTTCAGCATCTGCTCGAACATGGTGAAGGCTTCATTTTTGTATTCATTCAGAGGGTTGCGTTGAGCGTAAGCTCGTAAGTTGATGCCCTGGCGTAGGTGATCCAATGAATGTAAGTGATCCTTCCACACATTATCTAGAATACGCAGTACGATACTCTTTTCCGCGGCGCGCATCAGCTCTGAACCATACTGGGTCTCTTTACCCACCATAAGTTCTTCTACAGCCTTATGGATACGATTTTTGATTTCAACTTCGGCGATGCCTTCTTCGTGAGCCCAATTTTCAATGGGCATGTCGATGCCAAAGATGCGAACGCACTCTTCATGCAAAGCAGGGATATCCCACTGGTCTGAATAGGCACCTGCGGGGATGAACCTGTCCACCAGCGCATCCACCAAATCAAGACGAATGTCGGTTACAAGATCTTTGGCGTCTTCTGCTGTCATGAGCTCACGGCGTAACTCGTAGATGACTTTACGTTGATCATTCATCACGTCGTCATATTTTAGCAAATGCTTACGGATGTCATAGTTGCGTGCCTCAACTTTTTGTTGAGCGCGTTCTAGAGCGCGTGTCACCCAAGGGTGCGTAATGGCTTCGCCTTCTTCAAGGCCGAGCCTTTGAAGCATGTTATCCAGTTTTTCTGATCCAAAGATGCGCATGAGGTCATCCTCTAAAGATAGGAAGAATTTGGATGCGCCGGGGTCGCCCTGACGGCCAGAGCGGCCACGTAGCTGGTTGTCAATACGGCGTGATTCATGGCGTTCTGTGCCAATCACATAAAGGCCGCCTGCTTCTTTGACGATCTGTGCAGCTTCTGCTATTTCACGGCGAGCTGTTTCTTCGATAGCTTCGCGTTTTTTCTCGTCTTCAACGCCTTCCAGCTCTCTTTCAAGTCTCATTTCTAGGTTACCACCTAGTTGAATGTCTGTACCGCGACCGGCCATGTTGGTGGCAATAGTGATGGCGCCTGGTGCACCCGCTTGCGAGATAATATAGGCTTCTTGCTCATGATAGCGAGCATTCAGTACCTGGTGAGGCACTTTTTCTTTCGTGAGAAACGCGGCAAGTTGTTCAGATTTTTCAATGCTGACAGTACCTACCAAAACGGGTTGTTGGCGTGCACGAGCTTCTTGTATAAGCTTGATGATGGACTCATATTTTTCTCGACCCGTCCGATAGACCTCATCCTCAGCATCCTTACGAACCATGGGTTTGTTGGTGGGAACTTCGATCACTTCGAGACGATAAATGTCGACAAATTCGGCTTCTTCTGTTTTACCGCTTCCTGTCATACCGGATAATTTTGGGTAGAGACGGAAGTAGTTTTGGAAGGTAATGGATGCCAGCGTTTGGTTTTCCATTTCGATGGGAACACCTTCTTTTGCTTCGAGGGCTTGATGTAGTCCGTCAGAATAGCGGCGTCCGTCCATCATACGACCGGTAAACTCGTCAATAATGATGACTTTTTCATCTTTGACGATGTAGTCCACATCTCTTGTAAATAAGGTATGAGCTCGCAAAGCCTGGTTCATATGATGAACCAGCATGACATTCTGTATATCATACAGCTTTTCGCCTTCAAGTAAGCCTTCATTTTGCAAGAGTTGTTCGATACGAAGAGCACCTGTTTCAGTGAATGTAACAGAACGAGCCTTCTCGTCTTTTTCAAAATCTTCAGGGGTTAGCAGCGGGATGAGTTTGTTGGTGCGCAAATAAAGCTCAGATGAATCATCGGTTGGACCGGAGATAATTAGGGGTGTACGCGCTTCATCGATTAAAATGCTATCAACTTCGTCCACGATGGCATAGTTGAATGGACGTTGTACTACTTCTTCCATGTCAAACTTCATGTTATCGCGAAGGTAATCGAAACCATATTCGTTGTTTGTGCCGTAAGTAATATCGGAATTGTAGGCGACCTTACGTTGAGAGTCGCTTAAGTTATTGACGATGCAACCCACGGATAGACCCAAGAAACGATAGACCTTGCCCATCCATTCTGAGTCACGTGTGGCTAGATAGTCGTTAACGGTTACCACGTGAACGCCCAAGCCACTTAAAGCATTTAAATACACAGCTAGGGTCGCCACCAAGGTTTTACCTTCACCGGTTTTCATTTCGGTGATCATGCCCTTGTGCAGAATAATACCACCGATAAGCTGCACATCGAAATGGCGCATACCCAGAACGCGTACAGATGCCTCACGGACTGTGGCGAAGGCGTCAGGTAGTATGTCATCCAATGTTTCGCCGTCGGCTAAACGCTGTTTTAGCCATTGGGTTCTGGCTGTGAGTTGTTCATCGCTTAACTTTTGCAGCTCAGGCTCGAGCGCATTAATGGAAGCAACCATGGGTTGTAATTTTTTAAGGAACCGCTCATTGGCTGAACCAAACACTTTTTTGAATAACGATGAGAGCATAAATACCTCTAATTTACTTTCTTACAATGTACATAACCATCCACATGGTGCACAGGATTTTTTATTTATACAACAATAAGTGTTCTAAATGAACAGAATTCTGGATTTATCCTTAAGAAAGGAGTAGGATGATGTGATAGAAATTATTGAGGTAACTGAACATGTTGAACAAAGTATTAAAATACACGACGGCCCTGGGCCTTGTAATAGGTATGTCATCACCAAGTTTTGCACAAGAAGAATCTGCTGCAAAACCTAAGACAGAAGCCGAGCAAAAGAAAGTTGATGAGTTAAAGGATGCCTTGGCTTCTTTAAAAATCGACTTGAAAACAATTAAAGGCGACACGGTTGTAGCGCGAGTGGGCAAAAAAACTTTTACCGCTGACGAAGTGGCTGCGGCAATGAAGCAAACATTACAAACGGCTTCTCAAAGCATGGGACCTGAATTCGTTAAATCATTAACGCCTGAAATCCTTTTCTTGATAGCACGTGAGCAAGTGATCGATCTTTATTTGGTAAGCCAAGAAGTGGACGCTAATAAGGCACGTCTTGAAAAAGATCCTGAAGTGCAGGAAGCTATCGCGGAAGCTGTTAATGCTGTTTTGCAACAGGCTTTGATTAAAGAAAAGGCTGACGAATTTGTAACGAAAGCTGCTATTCGTGAAAAATACGAAGAGTTTTCGAAGCAATTCCCCAAAGAAGCTGAAGAAGTCCGCTTGCGCATGATCATCGTAAAATCTGATGATGAAGCGAAGAAGCTTATCGAGCAGTTGAATCAGGGTGCTGACTTTTTGAAGTTGGCCAGGGAAAATTCCATCGAGAAGCAATCGGCGCAGAAGGATGGCGATCTTGGTTATGTGAACGAAATTACAAAATCTACGCTGTTGCCTGGTTTTGAAGTTATTTTCGAAAAGAAGGATGGCAAGTATGTGGTTCCTAATGGCGGAATAACTAAGACTGCGATTAAGACTCCTATGGGTTTTGTGATTCTTAAGGCCGAAGACCGTCGTCCTCTTAAGAAGCCTAAGCTAACTGAGCTAGAGCCTGTATTGAAAGAAGTGCTTCGCCAAGAAGCGGTTCAAAAATTGCAGGAAGCTTTGAAGAAGAAGGCTGGTAATATCGAGCGCTTGCACCCAAATACGGGGCAACCGATGAAGTCTCTTGAGGATGAGTTGAAACTGATCCAAACGAAGCTTACAGGTTCAGCCAAGGATGCGAAAGCTACTGACTCTAAGGATGAAGTTAAGCCTGAGGTGAAGACAGAGCCTAAAGCTGAAGAGAAGAAAGCTGACAAGAAGTAATCTTGCGGTAGTTAAGGAATATGAAAGCCCTCGAAAGAGGGCTTTTTTATTGGGGACTAGCAGGGTAGCGGAAAATGACTTGTTAAATGCAACGTCATTCAGAGCGCAGCTCCGCTACGCGGAGCTGCGCTCTGAATGACGCAGGTTGCTATAGCAAAAATATTTCTTATGCGGCCTTGCGAGGTTCAGCCGGCGGACTTTCGGTTACAGCATTTGACAGGGCCTGTTCTACTCGGCTTAGCATAGTCTCAATGGAATAATATTGCTTTGCATGGTCGTAACCTTTTTTACCCATTTCTATGCATTCATTCTTGCTATCTGCAAGTTTGACGATGAGAGAGGCCAAGCTTTCATGATCATTGGGCGAGAAAGTATAGCCGCATTCAGATTTGTCCACGATTTGTTTTGCCTCGCCTAGGACGCCGCAAAGAACTGGTTTGCCACAGGACATATAATCTATGAGTTTAGTCGGTATAGCTCCGGCGAAAATGGGGATATATAGCAGGGTTACTGCACAAATATCCGCAGCATTGAGATAAGAGCGGGCTAGGTTTTTGGAAATCGCTGGTAAGATACGCAGGTTCTTTAGCCCTAATTCGGTTGCAGTTTCTTCTAACTTATTTTTTCTAATACCGTCCCCTACCAAGGCAAAGGCAATGTCATTTCTTTCCTTCAGTAAACTTGCTGCACGCAATATCACATCTAGATTATTAGCTTCGCCCAGAGCACCAAAATACATGACCACTTTCTTGTCTTCCCAACCATGGGTGCGGCGCAGTTCTAAACCCGATTCAGGGTCTGGGTAAAGTTTGTCAAAGTCTACACCACAATGGATGAATGAAATTTTGTCGGCGCTCCAGCCTCTCTTGATGAGGTCGTCTTGAATGCCTTTTGTCAGCACGATAATCCCTGTTGCGTGGTTGTATATGAATCTTTCCATCCCATACATGATTTTGATTAGTAAAGGATTATGGAGCACATCCATTTGGACCAGGGAATCGGGCCACAGATCTCTAACTTCAATTACGTAAGGAATGCGGCGCAGCCAGCAAACGATGCTGCTTGAAAATGCAGAAAAAAGAGGGGGAGAAGATATGAGTGCGACGTCAGGCTTCTGGGAGAAGAATAGTGCAAAAGATGATGAGGCGCAGAATGTTGCAAAGTTGAGTAGTCTGCCTAAATAGCCGCGATGCAATCCCACATAAGAATAGGTCCTAACCAGATTAATTAAGCCCATTTTATCACGTTGAATAAAACGTTTCCAAAAAGGCTTTTTAGATGCAAGCGATCGCATGTATCCCGTTTCGCCGCAGTAAACTGTGACTTCATCACCTTTTTCTGTCAAACGCTTTGACATGTTATAGGTAAGTGAATGGCCTGGCTCATCTTCGCCTTGGAAAAACTGATAAATGATTGCTAAGCGCATTTGAACCTCACTCTACTCTTATGCTTGATACGGAAGGAATCAACTTCATTGTCAATGAAGACTCTATGCCATGTTTCCATGCAGAGCAATCCCCAAACTACTCGACTAAACTCATGTTCATTATGGATAGCATTTTCCACTTGCTTCATATCATATATGCCGCGTTGTCTTGCTTGATCCGATAGCAGCATGTCTTGTATGAAGGAACGAGCCTCACCTTTGATCCACTTGTCCAATGGTGTGGGAAAACCCATTTTATCTTTGCGGTCAAATATGGCTTTAGGAACGATGTTTTCCACCACGCCTTTAAACAAGTGTTTCAAATTACCATTTTTGAATTTAATGTGGTCGGGCACCGTTGCCATAAGCTCAACAATTCGGTGGTCCAACAGGGGCACCCTTGATTCGATTGAAGCTGCCATGCTTGTGCGATCTTCTACGTGTAAGAGTGCTGGCAAAGATCCCTTTAAATCAAAATAGCTCATTTTGTTAACCAGAGTCTCAATGCCTGGTTTGTTAAAGATTTGTTGAAAGGATTCAAATGGGCAGTATCCACTTTCAAAAACGGAGCCTGCATATAGGCCTGAAACACCTTCACTGCGATCGACCAGTTGAAAGTATCTCCTGTCCCAGCTATCAAAGATGCCATTCTTCCAAAAACTCTGAAGCATCGGTTTGTAATCGTGCAGAACAGGCAGGTTCGGGATTATGGAGCCTAAGCTCAAGCCTCCAGAAATACTACCGTTTATGCCGTCGGCCATGCATTGCTCCAAGGAGGCGACTAGATAGCGGGCATAGCCAATAAATATTTCATCACCGCCTTGACCGCCTAGAACGACTTTTACATGTTCTGCTGCCAATTGAGATACAAAATATTGTGGGATTAAGCCAGGACCTGCCACAGGCTCATCCATGAAATACATGAGTTTGGGGAGCACATCAGAAAACTCGGAACCACTGATGTAGGTTTCATGATAGTCAGCATCCACTGTTTCTGCCACGAGTTTTGCATACGAGGTTTCATCAAAGCGTGGGCCTTCTGAGAAGGCTCCGGTAAAGGTCTTAAGCTTTTCACCTGTGAGCATTTTGGAGGCAAGGCAAACTAAGGTGCTCGAGTCGAGACCGCCAGACAGATGAGCACCAAGCGCCACGTCCGAACGCAAATGCAACCGAACGGAGTCTTCAATCAAGGCAGCTAGTTGGTCCACAAACCATCTTTCATCGTGTGACTCATCGATGTTATAGGAGAGGTCCCAGTATTGTTTTTTATTTAGGCTCAGTTCTTGGTCATATTGAATGGTCATCGACCAGCCGGGTTCGAGTTTTTGGATGTCTTTAAACATGGTTTTATCGCCAAGACAAAACTGGAATGTAAGGTAATCCTGCAGACCCTCTGGATTGGATTCCGCATTTACAAAACCGCTGGATAGAATCGATTTTATTTCGGAGGCGAAAGCCAGGGTCTTGCCGTCAAAGTAATAGTAGAAAGGCTTGATGCCGACGCGATCACGAGCACAAAACAAACGTCTGTTGGTTTTATCCCAAATGGCAAAAGCAAACATGCCAAGCAAGCGATCGACGCAAGATTCGCCCCATTCAAGGTAGGCATATAATAATACTTCTGTATCCGAATAAGTGCGTATGGGGTGACCTTTTTGGATGAGCTCACGCCGTAATTCTAGGTAGTTATAAATCTCGCCATTAAAGACAATGACCAGTCTGCCATCTTCGGTTTCTAATGGTTGCTTGCCATGCTCGGGATCAATTATAGCTAGACGTCTGTGTCCTAAACAGACACCCACATCATTGTCCTGCCAAATACCTTCGCCGTCTGGCCCGCGATGTTCGATCAGTTTAGACATGGCTGCGACTCTTGATCGTAGATCATGGCCCCTATGGTTAATGCTTATTAATCCTACTAAGCCGCACATTTTTCAGCCGATCTCATCAATATGTCTGCTATTTGACCACTCGCTTGTCCGTTGCCATATACATTATGGCAAGACCATGAGGTGGTCGGTGGGTGCAAGCTATGCTTAATAATTTTCTCTTTTAATGTGCCAACGAGTACATTTGCGCCCATCTCTACGGTTTCTACCCATTCGGTTTCATCTCGGATCGTGACGCAGGGGACTTTAAAGAAGAAGGCCTCTTTCTGCATGCCACCCGAATCCGTAATTATGACTTTAGCATTCTTTTCTAGCCAAAGCATATCTACATATGAGAGTGGTTCAGTGACTACCACGTTTTTTAGATAGTGGGAAAAATTATAAGTATCTATGTATTTTCTTGTGCGGGGGTGGAGAGGAAATATAACTTTCATGTGAGATGCAATCTCGTCCAGTGCTGATAAGATATTTTCCAGTCTTTGTTTGTCATCGGTATTTTCAGCACGATGACAGGTGGCTAGAGCATATGTTCCCGATTTTAAATTTAGCTGAGTAAGTGCGCTGCTTTTTTCAAATTGATCATTGCTGAATAAAAGAGCAGCATCATACATCACGTCACCGACGTTATGAACGCCCTTAGTTATGCCCTCGTTTTTTAGGTTTTGAACAGCGATCTCGCTGGGACAGAAACATAAGCTGGAAATTCGATCGGCGACAATTCTGTTCACTTCTTCGGGCATGCGCATGTTATATGAGCGTAAACCAGATTCCACGTGCGCGATGGGTATGTGTAGTTTGGCGGCTGCCAGAGCTCCCGCAAGAGTTGAATTGGTATCGCCATAGATAAGAACCCAGTCAGGTTGTTCGGTGATCAGAATCTCTTCAATTCCAGTCAACATACGGGCCGTCATGTCAGCGTGGCTGCCACCTGATATATGGAGATTGTAGTGAGGCTCCGGAATGCCTAAGTCTTCAAAGAATATTTGTGACATGTTTTTATCAAAGTGCTGGCCCGTATGGATGAGAATCTCGGTGAGACCTCTTTTCTTTAACTCTCTGGACACAGTGGTAGCCTTGACGAACTGAGGTCTGGCTCCAATGATTGTGACGATCTTCATACTCATGAAATTGACCTAAATGTCCTTACTCTTTAGCACTAATCTTAAAATCAGCAATTTCATCTAAAGTATTTTTCGCGCTGATTTCATACCTGCGTCCTTCGCGGGGGCATATGAGGTCTTTGCCCAATTTTTCACCAGCGTGGCTGACCCAGCCGATTTGTTTGGCTGGATTACCAACCATTAAAGCATGGGCAGGAACGTCTTTTGTTATCACAGCGCCTGCGCCAATTAGGCTGTAGGCGCCTAAGCGGTTGCCGCAAACGATGGTGGCATTGGCGCCAATGGTGCAGCCTTTTTCTACCAGGGTAGGTAGAAATTCATCTTTGCGTTCTATTTCTGCGCGTGGCGTGTTGACGTTGGTAAATACACATGATGGTCCACAAAATACGCCGTCTTCAAGTGTGATGCCTTTATATAAACTGACGTTGTTTTGGATTTTGCAGTTGTTACCCACTTTAACTTCAGGGCCTATCATGACGTTCTGACCGATAACGCAGTTTTCGCCAAGGGTGGTTTTACCTAGAATATGGCTGTAATGCCAAACCTTGGTCCCTTTTCCGATTTTTACGTCGCTATCCACATAGGCGGATTCATGTACAAATACGGCGTCGTGTTTAATGGGTGATGGTTTTGTGGGGGTCTGTTTTTCTTTTAAGGAAGCGCTGGCGCGGGAAAGGACTTTAAGAACTTTTACGCCCTCTTCGCCGTCGGTACGAGGAGTTAAGCCATTGGTCAGGCATTGGATGAAATGGTCACACTCGTTGCGTAAGGGCTCAGAGGTATCCAGTGCAACTTTAATAACATCTCCTTTGTTGGGCAAGGGTAAGTACTCACGCCATTCGATTACATGGGGATAAATTACAAGTTTCTCTGACCAATCTTGCGTGTCATCAAATACCGCCATGGCTTTGTCGCCAATGACGACCAGTTTTTGATCTTTAAACGGGTGAAGCCAAGATACAAATATGTGAGCGCGTTGTCCGCCCGGAAAGCTCATGTGCGTTGTAGTTACGTCAGCAATTTTTTCGTGCAGATAGTAGGCGCCTTCCGCATGCACTGAATCCGGCTCGCTGCCAATGAGTCCTAGTATCATGGAAATGTCGTGGGGAGCAAAACTCCAAAGAATATCTTCTTCGCGACGAATTTTTCCCAGACTCAAGCGGTTAGAGTAGATGTACTGCAGACGGCCCAGGTCGCCGTCCTTGACCATTTCCTTTAATTTTATAAAAGCGGGATGATATTGTAGTAAATGCCCTACCATTAAACATAAATTTCTTTGTTTCGCGAGGGCACAAAGTTTTTCCGCATCAGCCACATTCAGAGAAAGGGGCTTTTCTACAAACACATGTTTTCCTGCCATCAGGGCTTCGAAAGCAAGTTTGTAATGGGTGATAGCTGGCGTTGCAATAACCACAGCGTTCACTTTATGATCGGCGAGCACGTCTGCCCATTCTAAGACGGGTACATCATATTGTTTTGAGAGGGCTTCAGCATAAGCTGGGTTAAGATCGCATAGACCATAGAGGTATCCAAGTTCATGAAAATTCCGAACGAGATTTTTGCCCCAATAACCAGTTCCGACGACGACTATGTTTGCAATGCTCATTTTTGGTCCTACTTAACTTGATTACAAAACCTGAAGCTGGAGTCCTATCATATTATTGATTTAAAGGCTATTTATTTGTTATTAAATGCATAGGTGTTTAGCAATGTGTACTTGTCTATTCTACTCAGATAATAATTCTCCATCAAAAGCCAAATAAGGTCATGATAAAGTTGACGACGCTATTGACGATGGGCAGTAAGAACTGATTAAACACATTGATGGGATAACCCATGGCCTGAGACAGAACGGGTATTAGAAAAATGATCGCTAGTAATAGGAATATGCCATAGGGTTCAACGTTTGCAAGTGGAGCTGCCAAACGTGGGGGTAGCAATCCAACAAATACTCTACCGCCATCAAGGGGGGGGATTGGCAACATATTGAAGAGAGCCAAGAGTACATTGATAAATATGGAATAGTTAAGGCTTTTTACAATGATTTGAGCCAAGAAAGAAGGTTCTACCTGGTCAAAGGGAGTAGGGATAAATGCCACGAACATAATTTTCAAGAGCATTGCTGAAATCAAAGCCAATAAGAGGTTAGTTCCTGGACCAGCTGCAGCCACTAAGATCATATCTCTGCGTGGGTTGTTGAGGCGCGAGAAGTTAACTGGTACAGGCTTTGCGTATCCAAAAAGAAATCCTGAGCCACTGAGAAGTAATAACCCTGGTATCAAAACTGTGCCAATGGGATCAATATGCTTCAGGGGGTTTAAGGTGACACGACCCATTTTTAAGGCGGTGTCATCACCAAACCTTAAGGCCACAAAACCGTGGGCGGCTTCATGCAAGGTGATGGCCAATAGGATTGGCACGCCTATGATAAGGACCTGAAGCAGTTGAGTCATGGATCCGTCCAATTTAACCTCTAGAATTTAACGATTAAGCAGCCAGCGTTTGAATTCTGGCTTTTTAATTTGTTGCATACATTCTGGGCTTCTTCCTTATTTGCAAAGTCACCCGCCTGTACTCTGTAGAATATTCCTTTATTGGCACCTAAATCAACCCGTGTAAAATTGGCTGAAAGTTGGTTGAGGACGCCTTTGTGTTCCCCTTGTAAACGTTGCCATTCTTGTTTGGCTTGTTCTTGAGATTTCATGGAGGCGAGTTGAACGCGATAGCCACTTTGTAAGGTCTTGCTTTGAACGGGCTGAGGTTTTGGCTCAACTACAACTGCGGGTGTCTGTTCCTCTGCCATCTGAGGCTCAGGTTCTTGTTTTGGTGGTGTTTTTGTACCCGAGACTTGTTCGATTGAAACATCCGTATGTTTTTCAACTTCGGATGTTAGTGTTAATTTTTCAGACTCTATGGCTGGCGCTGTCTTATCCAGAGGTTCAGTTCTGAATTGAGAGACATTTTCCATTGATGCTTTTGGATTGGGAAAGCCCTCATCAGAGGCGGTTGTCTGAACGGCTTGTGGCTCAGGCATATCCATGGGTTCTTCTGTTGGAGGGAGCAGTCTTTCAACACCTTTTCCCTGCTCAGCAGGATTCACGCGTCCATAAACTAATTTGTCCTGGTGGGGGACTTCAGGTTGAGAAGCATTGTCAGGTCTTACTTTCATGGGCCCGCCTTCTGCCTTGATCAGTGGGATCGGCTGGGTGGAACCGCCGTGACTTCCAGCGTAAAGGAAATACCAAATACAAAATATGGCAGCACCACCTCCCAATAATGCCAATGCAAAGGGGAGAGGGGAGCTAAAAAGTCCGCCAGCTGATTGCTGTCTGGTTGAAACGTGTCTTGTATTGTACTGATTATCCATTCTACATTTCCTCTAATGGTTGTACGCCAAAAACTTCAAGCCCGGAGGCTATTACATTGGCCATGCCTTGCACGAGCGCATACTTGGCCAATGATTTTTTATCGTCTTGCGGATAGATAAACCTTAATTCCGCATCATCTCTACCCTTGGTCCAAAGTCCGTGGAAAACGGAAGCCACATGATAAAGATAATAGGATAAACGATGTGGCTCGCGTGAGGCGGCTGCTACTTCCACTTGTCTAGGCCATTCGGCCAAAGTCTTTATCATTGCGATGTCTTCCTTAGCGGTCAAGATGCTAAAATCAACTTTCGCTAAATTTTCAGGCGATACATCGATGCCTGGGAAAGTGGTTAACAGGTGACGACGAATCGAGCACGCCCTAGCATGAGCATACTGCACATAGTACACCGGATTGTCTTTGGATTGCTCAATAATTTTTGCAAAATCAAAATCCAGCGGAATATCAGTCTTTCTTGTAACCATCATAAAGCGAGTGGCGTCGCAACCGACCCGATCAACCACTTCTTTTACGGTTACGAAAGTACCCGCACGTTTAGACATTTTGAAAGATTCGCCTTGGTCCATGAAATTTACCAGGGCACACAGGATGACTTCCAGATGAACCTTGCCGTCGGTTAGTGCTTCAGTGGCCGCTTTCAATCTTTTAACGTATCCCACATGGTCTAAGCCCCACACGTTGATGAGGAGCTCAAAACCGCGTTTTGCTTTGTCTCTGTGATAAGCGATGTCACCCGTAATGTAGGTCCACTCGCCGGTGGATTTTTTCAGTGCCCTATCTTGATCATCGCCATAAGCGGTTGATCGAAAGAGAGTTAAGTCTCGCGGTTCCCAGTCTTCAATGACTTTGCCTTTGGGCTCAGGTAATTGGCCTGTATAAATGAGGTCTTTGCTTTCCAACTCGGCAAATGCTTTGCTTATGCCGCCGTCTTTGATAATAGCTTCTTCGGACGTAAATACATCGTGATGGATATTTAAGTACGCTAAATCTTCTTTGACCAGTTCCATCATCTGCTCGATAGCAAATTTGCGAATGGGTTCAAGCCAGACCGTTTCGTCAAAACCAAGCCATTTATCTCCATCGCGGGCGGCCAAGGCTTGCCCGACAGGAATAAGATAATCGCCGGCATAGGCGCCTAGCTCTTCCATTTCCATGCCTAAAGCCTGTTGATACCGTTTGTAAACTGAATGCGCCAAAGCTACGGTTTGTGCGCCGGCATCATTGAGATAGAATTCTTTGGTTACATCAAAACCGGCTTTTTTAAGCAAGCTTACTAGAATATCGCCAACGATAGCGCCACGGCTGTGGCCAATATGCATAGGACCCGTGGGGTTAGTGGAGACATACTCCACATTGACCTTCATATTTTGTCCCAGCGTGGAATCGCCATAATGTTTTTGTGCGGTAATAATTGATTTAAGCTGATTTTGCCAGAAAGTGTCGGTCAAAGTGAGGTTCACAAAGCCTGGGCCTGCTATGGAGCATGACTCGACATAAGGGTTTTTTGATAATTGTTCAACCAATAATTCTGCCAGCGCGCGAGGGTTCATGCCTGTAGGCTTGGCTAGTACCATGGCTGCATTGATAGCAATATCGCCATGAGATGATTCTTTTGGTGGTTCACAAGCGATGCGCGAATAATCAAGTCCAGCCGGCAGTTGAGAGCTCGAAACAAGTTTTTCCAGCGCCCCTATGACGATCTCACGAAATTCAGAAAACACATTCATACGTCAACTACCCTATAATTTGTTTGACAATCAGCGTATAATATATACATCAATTAGAAGAAGCATTCACTATTTTTATGCGAGAGATATTATGAGCCAGGCAAATTCTACCGAAGACATCACGCTAAGTCAAAGCGCTATTGCTCATTTGCAAGCTATTATGGCTAAAGATGCCAGTAAAAAAGTATTGCGCTTGACCGTTGATTCTGGTGGGTGTTCAGGCTTTCAATACCAGTTTAAGCTAACCGACGAAGCTCAAAAAGATGACCTGGTCTTTACTTACGAAGGGGCAACCCTGGCGGTGGATCAAATCTCATTCGAATTCGTCAAAGGTGCCATGGTCGATTATGTGCAAGAACTCATCGGTGCTGCTTTTGTTATCAAAAATCCTAATGCTTCCTCGTCCTGTGGATGCGGGAGTTCTTTTTCTATATAGAAAGAGGAAACTTAACCAATCCCATCCGCGCCGACGCCGCAAATAAGGGCGCATACTTTTTCTCCGGGATCGACTTTTATTTTCCCCGACAATAGTCCCGCGAAAGATGCTACGCCGCTGAGTTCTCCGGCGATGCCGAATTCTTGCCATAGCAATTGGGATGCTTTTAGCATTTCCTCATCTGTAATTAGCACAATGTCATCTACGCAGGCTTGAGCGAGTTTGAAATCTAGCTCACACGTTTTGCGGATGGCTAGGGTTCCCACTTTTGTATTTAGTTCAGATACGGGCACAATGTGGCCTGCTTTGAAACTGTCATACATGCTTGCGCAACCAACGGGTTCTACGCCAATAATACGAATATCCGGTTTGACCGCTTTGAGAAATGTACCTACACCCGATATGAGGCCGCCACCACCAATCGCCATGATAACCGTATCTATGTCTGGTTGTTGCTGTAGTATTTCAACGCCTAGTGTGCCTTGCCCTAAGATTACATCCGGATCAGCAAAGGGGTGTATGAATAACGCATTTTCATTTGTAGCGACGTCCAAAGCAATAGCATTGGCTTCATCCAGATCTTCGCCAGCCACAATAGTTTGCGCGCCGTATTTCTGAATTAGATCAATTTTGGCTTGTGGCGTTGTTTTGGGTAGGTAAACTGTTGTCTTTAATTGTGCCTTCCAGCCTGCATAGGCTACCGCACGGCCATGATTGCCGCCTGAAGCTGCGTATATGCCATTTTTTAGGATCTCAGGGTCGGACGACAGAATTTTGCTGGTTACACCCCTAATTTTAAAAGAACCTGTCAATTGGTGTTGTTCTAGCTTGAAATATAAATCGCAAGGAAAGGGTAGGTGCAGATTGAAGTGAGATGCTTGGAATAGGGGGGTGTAACGCACTTCGCCTCTTAATTTGGCCCATGTTTCTATGATGGCAGAGGCGGTTACGTCTTTTACCATTGGGTTGGTTTTTCCCGAATATCTGCATGGATAAAACCACGGGCAGGATAGTAACCCACGCCACCAACTTTAAATGACATGGTAGCTTTTCGTACATCCTTCAGATTCTTGCCAGGTGCACTGAAGTCGATGGCATGTCCTGTTAAATGTTTACTTTTATGCGCTACACCCTTACTTTTCTTACGTAAAGCAGCATTGGTTTTCTCACATCGATAAGCTGAAATGATGTGAAAGGGCTTGCTGGCGTCTATTTTTCGGTAAACATTATTCAGCAATATGAAAAGGTTAGGGTTGATTTCAGCCTGATCATCGGTTCGCCAATCGCGTAGTAATTTATTCAGGCTTTTGACGGCGTCGGGTATGAATTTGCCTTCAGCCCAAAAAATGTCATTAAAGGTTTCGCCTGTATGGATGTGATAAAGATTCAGGCGCTCTTCCAGCTTTGCAACCGCACCCCAAACGATTTTAGGCAGAAAGCAAGATCCGAGCAGGGCTACGCCAGCGGTCTGGATAAAATTTCGACGGGGAAGAATTATACTGCCTGACATTGCCATCCTTTCGCTTTAGATTCATACCAAAAAATGGCGGAGGGGATGGGATTCGAACCCACGATACAGGTATAACCCGTATAACGGTTTAGCAAACGCTTCAAGAGTTTAATTGACAGCAAACCTTAACGAAACTTATCAATGTTAGCAACGCTTTGAGGCGATCGCCCTGTTGCTTCCTATTATGGTTTGTTGCCCTTTTTTATCTTCAAGTGTCCCATGAGTGTCCCATAAATGTCCCCTGACACCTACATCTCTTTTACATACCTACACCACTTTAGAAAGTTTGCAAAACTGTTTTTTTCCAGGAGGCTGAGCATGGTGACGATGGTATTGGGAAGGAAATGTGCGAGCAAGATTTGGAATTGAATAGGCCTCTTTAAAAATTGAAAGGATGAGGCGGCGAATGAACTGACAAATGGTTTGGTTAGTGGTCTGTCAGTTTGTCAGTTCTTTTTAATGCAGATTCTACGAATTTTTTTGAGAAAAAAGGGCAGGGGAGCGAACTGACAGAACTGACAAAAGTTTCGGTTGCGGGGTTTGTCAGTTTTGTCAGTTCGTTGCAAGGGCATTTATTTTGATTTTTTTTATGGAAAAACACTTAGCGGAGGAACTGACAAAACTGACAGATGTCTTTCGGTTCTTTCTCTTGTCAGTTTTGTCAGTTCTGGCCGGGATAGAACAAATCGGAAATTACATCGATGCCGGACCAGTATCTTAAAGTTTTAAGATCTTTGAATCTGCTATTTCTACACTTTTGTGATCGCAATAGGATCTTCTGAGCGTCTTTGACGCACATAGATATTCAATGGGCTCTGCCCCTTGGACCACGGGATACTTGTGTGAAGGGATCATGAGAAAATGCCACTAAATTAACAGATCACTTCACGTAAATCTCGGAGTTTGTGGGAGGGGAGCCTCCTGCTTTAATCTCTGCAGACTCCGGCTAATGCAATTTGTTTGAAATCATTTAGGGGGCTTGTCAGCCGGAAACATCTTCTGCTTTCAACCATCACTCAGGCGCCGTTTTGGCTGGTTTAGACGCGATGTACGGTGCTTGGGGGTGATATAAATACTATTATCCATATTCAGCCTAACAGGGTGCGCACTTATGTGGATTTGGAAATCCACTTGTGCTTGGTGGCCACAGGCGTGTATAATTATGTATGTACAAGGCGCGTACATTTTTCAAAAATTCATAGACGTGGCACCGAAGGTTTC
>JBGSQK010000007.1:0-2963 GCA_041738135.1 Alphaproteobacteria bacterium | reverse complement strand
AGTCCTTACTGAAACCTCGATACGCTCAATACCATCCAAAAGTAATAAACGTAATTCACGATCAAAAATGTATAAATTTAAAATATCAGAAAATTTTGTACCCTGCTTAAAAGTGTTTGCAACAGCTTTTTGATAAAATGGAAGCCAATAACCTGACAAGCGATAGTAATTTAAATGCTGAAGATAATGATCCGCTTTATCATCTATAATAAGGCCACGATTAGATAATAAATCGACTTGTTGTTCAATAGTTGCGTATTCTGACGAACGTGAACGGTGTATTAGGCGACAATTATCTTAACCGGTTGACGACAATTAGGATTGCCGGTCTTAACTAGCTATTGTTAATGGACATGGATCACTTATGGAGTGTGACAATGTCCGGTCAATGGCTTACGTCAAAGCAGGTGGAGATATATATGAACGCCAGAAAGGAAGGCAAGACACAAGCGGTCAGTGCTGCTAAAGCTGGAATCAGCGAACGTCGCGGCCGAGACATTGAAAAAGGGCAACGCATTGATCCAAGTGCCCAACAGCGCGCTTGGCGTACTCGCGTGGATCCATTTGAGGCCGTCTGGATAAGTGAGATTGAGCCTATGTTGCAGCGAAGCCCGGCTCTTTCCCCGCTGACCCTGCTTGAACACTTACAATCAACCCATGGAGGAGAAACCTTCCCGGATAAATTGCTTCGCACCTTGCAGCGTCGTGTTAAACGTTGGTTGCATCAAGAAGGCCCCGCACGCGAGGTGATGTTTAGACAAGAGCATGAGCCAGGTTGTATGGGTTTATCTGACTTTACCGAACTGAAAGGAGTTACGGTAACGATACAGGGCAAGCCATTGCATCACCTTTTGTATCATTTTCGTGTCATCTATTCAGGCTGGAGCTATTTAAAGGTCATTCTTGGTGGTGAATCATATACAGCGTTGGCAGAAGGACTTCAAAACGCATTGTGGTGCCTCGGCGGCTCGCCTAAAGAACATCGAACGGACAGCTTATCCGCAGCATTTAAAAATCTATCTTCGGATGATAAAGAGGATCAGACTCAACGATACCATGATTTTTGTGTTTATTATGGCATGACGCCAACTCGCAATAATCGGGGTGTATCGCATGAAAATGGGGGTATTGAATCACCACACGGACATCTTAAACGGCGTATTAAGCAGGCTTTTTTATTGCGCGGCACATATGATTTTGATTCCGTTGAAGCCTACCAATGCTGGATAGAGCAAGTTGTTAGCCAGCATAACCGTCGTAATGCAAAAGCCGCTGATATCGAAAAATTAGCCTTAACACCATTGCCATCATACAAAACGGCAGATTATACCGTTTTGCCAGTAAAGGTGAGCAGCTCAAGTACCATCAATGTTAGACGGGCACTGTATACTGTTCCATCGCGTTTGATGGGTGCAAGCCTGCAAGTACACTTGTATCACGATAATTTATCCTGCTACTTGGGTGGTACGCTGGTGGCTAAGCTATGTCGGGTCTACCCTCAAGCGAAAAACCATCGGGCAAGAAACATCGACTACAGACACGTGATTGATAGCTTGGTTAAAAAACCAATGGCTTTTTTTAGCTCACAACTACGTGATGATTTGCTGCCAAACGCTCAGTACAGGCAAATATGGCAAGCGTTAGCATCACGAATGTCCTCGCGTGATGCATCTCGCCTCATAGTAGGTCTCCTTTATATTGCAGCGACAGCCGACTGTGAAGCAGCACTTGGTGAAGCCGTTGCAGCAGAGGTATTGTTAGGCAAACTCCCCGTATTGAGTGAATTAAAAGAACGCTGGGGTATCGCATCTGCTCTGCAGTGTCCGACAGTAGATGTTATTCAACATACTCTGGAGTCGTATAACTCGTTAATCCCTACGGGAAGGGAGGTGCATCATGCCATCCATTGAAACCATACCATTTTTGGTGAAGCAATTACGATTGCCTGCTATTGCCAGCCACTGGCGCGAGCGTACTCAACTAGCCGAAACAGCGCATACTAGCTATGGAGAGTACCTGGCTGATTTACTGGAGCTGGAATTTACGCTGCGTGAGCAAAATCGATTGGATCGCTCATATCGCAATTCGAAGTTGCCTACAGGAAAAAACATGGCTAACTTTGCCTTTCATCAGGCAAAATCCGTCAATCAAGCCCAAATTCAAGGCTTGGCAGAAGATCCATCATGGGTTAAGGATGCCCAGAACCTAGTATTGCTCGGCCCATCCGGTGTTGGAAAAACACACCTTGCAGCCGCAATTGCATATGGGCTGCTTGAGCAAGGCATGAAGGTGTTTTTCTCGTCGACGACCATGCTAGTGCAGACACTGCAGCAAGCTAAATCCGAACTTAAGTTAAAACAGGCGTTGGAGCGACTGGATCGTTTTGATTTATTGATCCTTGATGACATCGGTTATGTTAAAAAATCAGAGCAGGAAACGTCTGTATTATTCGAGCTCATTGCACATCGCTATGAGTATCGTAGTCTGCTTATTACGGCTAATCAGCCGTTTGGTGACTGGGATACACTGTTTCCAGATAAAATTATGGCTGTGGCTGCTATCGACAGGGTTGTGCACCATGCCACTATAATCAAGGTTGATGGCGAAAGTTATAGAGCTACTTTTGCTAGACAGAAAAATATGGACGTGGGTTCAGGAGGTCAAGGCAGTTAATTTAATGCTCGGGAACCGGCAATCATAATTGTCGCGAACCGGAAATGATAATTGACGTTTAACACACATGCGCCATGTACAAAAATAATATCTGGTTGCACGGCACGGATTAGATTAATAATCTGTATTCTGTGCTTTTCTGTAAAATGTGTAAGTCCATCATTAGCTCGCAAAAACTCGACTTTTTTCACACCAAGATAGGAGGCTGATTGACACGCTTCTTCCTCTCGCAAGGCGGCCAATTCTCCTTTAGAAATACTTTGGCTTCCCGCTTCACCTGAAGTGATATA
>JBGSQK010000028.1:0-1591 GCA_041738135.1 Alphaproteobacteria bacterium | reverse complement strand
AGGCGTGTATAATTATGTATGTACAAGGCGCGTACATTTTTCAAAAATTCATAGACGTGGCACCGAAGGTTTCGATCTTCACAAATTAAAGAGGCATAACTTATTTTGAGAGTAATGCCTCATGGCCATTTTTTCGTGCAGTATGGGTTTCATATCTAGAAGCGAAGGAAGATCCTCCGTTGGCTTTGGTGCTTACATTAGTGGCTCCATAGGACATGATCAACGGACGGGTGTTTCGTATAACTACTCCAACAAAAAAGAAGTTATTTCTGCGCGCATTTTGGCGCCGGAAGGTGCTCCTGCTTGGGCGCTTAATTCGCATACTTTGTGGAATAACGTTGAGCGGTATGAAGACCATTGGGCTGCGCTGCGCTTTCGTGGGGACTCGCGTGATGAGGATAAAAATCAGCGCAGTTTAGATGCACGAGAGAAGTTTTTATCGTCTACGCAGACAGCTCAGACCATCATGTGTGCATTGCCTTTGGAGTTTACTAAAGAACAGGCAGAGGCATGTGTTGAAGAGTTTCTCGAGGGACGTTTTGTATCTCGTGGGTTAGTGACTGCTTATGCTATTCATTGGGATAAAGATAACCCGCATTTTCATGCTCAGATCTGTCGGCGAGCTCTTGTGGATGGGGAATTCTCTCCCCGGAAAGACCAAGTCATCGTCACCAAACCAGAGCTGATGAAGACTCGCAAATCATGGGAGCTTGTTGCTAATAAGCACTTGGAACTGTCTGGGCACGAAGCTCGTATAGATTGCAGATCTAAAGAAGATCAGGGGTCGTTGTTTTTGGCTACCCATCATGAAGGCTGGAATGCGCAACATTTGGCTGAGCGGGGTGAGTATTCGCGGATTGTGGTGGATAACGAAGAGATCCGGCAACAAAACATCCAGATCATGTGCGAGCGGCCTGAGGCTTTGATTCATGAGGTGGCTTTGAAGAGGACCACTTTTACCCGTAAACATATTGAAGACGAAATCATTAGGCGTGTGGGTGGTGATGAGCGACTGTATGGGATTCTGAAAGCCAAGGTAGAAGGCCTTGAGGTGCAGTCTGAGCATATCTTAAAGCTTACCAGTTCCGATATAGTCTATGAGGGTTATGCCTCTGATGTGCAAGGCTTGGCGGCAAAGCTTACTGACAAATTGTTGGCCGATCGGAATGTTTCTCATGAGGTTGGGCAGAATCTGAATCGGCAAGCAATCTATACGTCGACCCTATATAAACAGCATGAAGAGGCTTTGTTAGGCATGACCGACAGCCTGAATCAGCGAGCAACAAAAGTGATTTCAGCTGAAAAGATTGATGCCGGCATTGCGAATTTACAAGGATGGATATCGAGAGAAAAATTCACGGAATTTAGGTTTTCTGATGAGCAAACCAAGGCTATTCATCACTTGTGTTCTGGCAGAGATATCCGGGTTTTAAATGGTAAAGCAGGCACCGGTAAAACCACATTACTCAAGGCTGTGGCCCAGATTTATGCCAACGAGGGTTATAACGTCATCGGCACTACGTTCCAGGGTAAAGCTGTTGAAATCATGGAACAGGAAATTGGTATTCCTTGCCGGACTATGGATAGCTAT
>JBGSQK010000023.1:0-46480 GCA_041738135.1 Alphaproteobacteria bacterium | reverse complement strand
TTTCTCAGCTTTTCACGACACACCAGGTTTGTAACAAACAGTCTTGGCCTCATAACATCCTCCGAATGAGTTGAAAATACGGAGGACAGTCTGGACTATTTTAAAAGCTAAAAAAAGATGGGGTTAAATTGACGCTTACATAGGTATCTCTGAAATTGCATATGAAATCTGATTGATACCGATATGCTTTAGGCATGATTATTTTGAAATGTGCCTAATTCATGTCTTTTGGGGATGCTGGAAAAGAAAGTGGCGCGCAAAACTTATCCGAATCTGAATATTACTCTGAATAAAACACTTGATTTTCTCACCCAAAAGAGGATAAGTTTGCGCTAACGTAGCTATGGGAATAAGTCCCACCAGCTTCCTTGCCGAATTGTTCGGCTGTGAAACGAGTATTTATCCATTCGTTTTTTAACATCCAAAAGGAGACGTACATGCGTTCTTATGAAAATGTATTTATCGTTCGTCAGGATTTGTCACCTACGCAGGTACAAACTTTGGCCGATACATACGGAAAGATCATTACCGATGACGGTGGTGAGGTTTCCAAGTCTGAATACAGTGGCTTGCGCCATCTGGCCTACCCCATTCGCAAAAATGCCATGGGTCACTATATCCTCATGAATGTAACAGCAAAGCCTGCAACCATTATTGAGCTGGAACGTAAAATGCGTCTGAACGAAGACGTACTTCGCTTCCTGACCGTAAACGTTGAAGAGCTGGATCCAAATCCATCTGCACTGACCCATCAGGTCCGCGTTGGTCGCGAGCCTTACAATCCAAACCGTGGCAGTCGCTATCGCAAGGATGACGAAGATGGTGAAGGAAGTGTAGACGTGGCTGAAATCGTTGAGGAGGAAGCGTAAATGAACAGATCATCAGAAAGATCAAACGATCGTAACGGCGAAAAATCAAACGACGGCATTCGTCCAAGCTTGCACCGCCAGCTTTTCAAGCGCCGCAAGTCTTGTCCTTTTTCTGAAAAGGGTGCGCCAAAGATCGATTATAAAGATATTCGCGTGTTGCAAAAGTACCTAACGGAGCGCGGACGTATTATCCCTCGCCGTGTGTCTTTTGTTTCATCTGAACATCAAAGACAACTGGCCGTTGCTATTAAGCGCGCCAGGCATTTGGCATTACTTCCTTACGTAATTAAGTAAGGAGACAGTTATCGTACAGCACTTACGTTTCAGTTATGTGCTCTTGGCGGGACTGCTTATGGCAGTGACCGCACAAGTCTCGGGAACGGCAGATCCTATATGGCATCTGATCGCTCTATTCTCTTTCGTCGGATCATTCCCAGTTTTATGGGTAGGTCTGAGGGATGGATTTACGAGCGCATTAACAGCAAGCGGGATAGCCGTTGGTTTTGTACTAACAGCTAAGTTATTAGGCGCGCCTTATAGCTTATTATCTTTCCTGACGCAGGTCTTGATGGTTCTGACGCTGGTAAGATTCTCGCTCCTTTCGAGGAAAACTGAAACGGGTACTGTGGAGTGGTACCCAAGCGGGCAAGTGCTCAGCTATTTAATTGGAATAGCCACACTTGCCGTGTTTGTTCAATTAGCCATATCATCTGAGCCGATTTATTCAGATGATGCGTTAAGAACCATTGCAAAGGAATTTGCAAATTCCAGTTCCATCGAGGAACAAATGTATGAAATGCTCAAACTGGTGATTTCCTTTTATCCCAGCATAGCAGCGATTACAACTTTGATCTTGGTGGTTGCTAACTCTGGGCTTGCTCAGAAGTTACTGGAAAACAAACAACAGAACATAAGGCCCGCTGGTGCTTATAGTCATATAAGCCTCCCCAGTTTCTACTTATGGTTTGTGGCTGGTGCGGCGGCTTTGACAGTTTTTGGTGTAGGCGGTTCTTTAGGACCAAATATACTAATGGTGCTCTGTATAGGATTTTTTCTCGTGGGTCTAAATTTGGTCCATGAGTATAATAGACTATACAAATTTGGTACGATAACGCTTGTCGTATTTTATGTAGTTATGATAGCTTTCGGATGGCTTGCTGTCTTGGTGTCCCTAATAGGACTATTTGAACCTTGGCTGAGATCACATCCAAAAGCATTAGAAAACCTTAAAGGATAGGAGAGTTCAATGAGAGTTATTCTTTTAGAACGGATTGAACGTTTAGGCATTATTGGCGACGTGGTAGGTGTAAAACCTGGTTTTGCACGTAACTTCTTGTTGCCACAAGGCAAGGCATTACGCGCCACAAAAGAAAACCTAACACATTTCGAGCAGCAAAAGGCTCACATCGAAGCTGATAACATCAAGCATCGTGATGAAGCACAAAAAGTTGCTGCGAAGATGGAAGGAACTGTTTTGACAGTTATCCGTCAAGCTGGTCAAAGCGGCCAATTGTATGGATCTGTTTCTGCAAAAGACATTTCAGAAGCATTCAAAGCAGACAAAACAGATATCGACCGTCAGCAAGTTAAGATCGATTATCCGATCAAGATGCTTGGCATTCATGAGGTTCGCATTTACTTGCACCCTGAAGTCAGCCTGACTGTTAAGATTAACGTGGCACTGACTCCAGAAGAAGCCGAAGCACAGCTGAAGGCTAGCATTGCGGAAGCAACAGCTCTGGAAAAAGCTGACGAAGTATTTTCAGGCAAGAAAAAGGCTGCAAAGAAAGAAGAAGCTGAAGCTGAAGTTGAATCTGAAGAAGAAGCTACCGAAGCAGCTCCTAAAAAGAAGTCTGCTAAGAAGGCTGAATCCGAAGAAGATGCAGCTGAGCCGGCTCCTAAAAAGAAGTCTGCCAAGAAAGCTGAAGAGTCTGAAGAAGACCAATAACAATAATAATAAAGGGCACGATGTATGCTATCTCTCATCGAGCCCGCAAATCAGTCAGTCGGAGAGTTACCCTCTCCGACTGCCACTGTGAAGCGGTATCCACCTCATAACTACGAAGCTGAGCAAGCACTGCTTGGAGCCCTGCTCCATAACAATACCGTATACGAAAAAGTATCCGATATTTTATACGCAGCCTGTTTTGCCGACGCGGTTCATGGACGTATTTTTGAAGCCATTTCCCGACTCATTGAGCGTGGACAAATCGCCGACCCCATTACCCTTAAAGATTTTTTCAGCAAAGACCAATCCCTCGAGCAAGTAGGCGGTGGCGAATATCTGGTCAACCTAGCGGCATCTGTGGTCAGCGTAGTGAACGTACGTGAGTACGCCAAAACTATCCACGACATGTACCTGCGGCGCCAGCTCATCACCATTGGCGAAGACGTGGTTAATACTGCCTACGACTTCGACTTAGATAACGACGCCAACATCCAAATCGAGGTGGCCGAGCAGCAACTTTTTGATTTAGCCACCAAAGGCGAAATCAGCGGTGGATTCATCCCCTTCAGCAAGGCCCTAACAGAAGCCATTGAAACAGCCCAGATCGCCCAAAAACGCGACAATCAGATCGTCGGTGTGACAACCGGCCTTCGGGACATGGATCAATGGTTGGGTGGTTTTCATCCGTCCGACCTCATCATCCTTGCCGGTCGTCCCTCCATGGGTAAAACGGCCTTAGCCACCAATATTGCCTTCAATGCGGCCCTTGCTTTCATTCAAGAAAACTCAAAGGAAGGCGCCCCCGTGGCATTCTTCTCACTGGAAATGTCTGCCGAACAATTGGCCACACGTTTGCTCGCCCAGGAATCAGGCATCAGCTCCGACAAAATCCGTCGCGGCGCCATCCGAGAGGATGATTTCCCCATATTTGTGGAAGTCTCTCGCCGAGTGAGCACAATCCCGTTATTTATCGACGACACCCCTGCCCTGAGCATTTCAGCCGTCCGGTCCAAATCCAGACGCCTCAAACGCCAACATGGCCTCGGCATGATCGTCATCGACTATTTGCAATTGCTGCAACCACCCCTCGGGCGGAAAAATAGCAGCGACGGTCGCGTACAAGAAATTTCGGAAATCTCACGCTCCTTAAAGGCCATCGCTAAAGAATTAGAAGTGCCGGTCTTGGCTCTATCCCAGCTCTCCCGTGCGGTTGAACAACGTGAAGACAAGCGGCCACAACTGTCAGACTTGCGTGAATCGGGATCTATCGAGCAGGACGCCGACGTAGTGATGTTTGTTTATCGCGAAGAATATTACGAAGCACGTAAAATGCCTCCGGAAGACAGCGAGACCTATCCCGCTTGGCTCGACAAGATGAACAAGATTCACAATCTGGCAGAAGTGATCATTGCGAAACAACGTCATGGCCCTATTGGAAAAGTTCAGCTATACTTTGACGGTAACTTGACGAAATTTGGTAACTTATCCAAAGAGGCCTCGCAATACCATGAGCAAGAATAAACTACAAGTCGTCTCAACGCCCACTTTAGATGCCCTCAATCAATTACCAACCAGGCATTTGGCTGTTTTAAAAGTTGATCAGGAAGCCATTGCTCACAACTTTACATTTTTACAATCACAATTGCCCAATTCTAAATGTGCTGCCGTGGTTAAGGCCGATGCTTATGGTTTAGGCATGCTGAAAATATCACCTATCTTAGCCAATGCAGGCTGCGATCATTTCTTTGTTGCAACTCTGGATGAAGCCCTCCAACTACGTCAAGTTATTGCAAAACCCCAGATTTTCGTTTTAGGTGGCCTGCTTGCCGGTTGTGAACAGGATTTCCACCATAACAACCTCACTCCCATATTAAATGACTTAGGCCAAATCGAGCTGTGGAATTCTTATGCGAGCAAGCTCAATCAAAAACTTCCCGCCATCATCCATCTGGATACGGGCATGTGGCGCTTGGGCTTACCCCCCAGCGAAGTCACGCAGCTGGCCAATGATTTGGATCTCATCAATGCTTTCGACCTCAAACTAATTATGAGCCACCTGGCATGCAGCGATTCACCGCACCATGATAAGAACCTACAGCAGATGAACGCATTCAACCAAGCGCTTGCCACTCTACCAAAAACAAAGGCAAGCCTAGCTAACTCCCACGGCATTTTCCTGGGCAACGAATATCATTACGACATGGTAAGACCAGGCCGCAGTCTGTATGGCCTCGGCGCACGTTTCCTACATACGGAAGGACTCTGTCAGGCGTTACAAGTCTACGCACGCATCATGCAAGTCAGCGCTATAGGCAAAGGCCAAACCATCGGTTACGACGCCATGTACTGCGTTTCAAAACCCACCCGCATAGCCACCATTGCCATTGGTTACGCAGACGGTTACTCCAGAACCTTAAGCAACCACGGTCGCGTTTTTATCGGTGGATTCGAAGCCCCCATTGTGGGCCGGGTATCCATGGATCTCATAACAGTCGATGTGGGAGAAGTCCCAGAATCACTTGCAATCCCAGGCGCCTGGGCGGAAATTATCGGCGAGAACATATCCGCTGACGATGTGGCTTTGGCCGCCGGCACCACATCACGCGAAATTAGCTCAAAATTTGGTACAAGGTTTCATAGAATATACACATGATAAATTTCATCGCAACTATCGGTCAATACTTCTTACGTTTTCTAGCAACCACCGGCCGCTTAAGCCTGTTTGTGGGCGAGACCCTATACGTGGGCTTCAGACCCCCTTACTACGGGAAGCAATTCTGGCGTCAGCTGGTGGATATCGGTTACTACTCCTTACCCGTCGTTGGACTCACAGCCATGTTCACGGGTATGGTCTTAGCCTTACAAAGCTTCACCGGCTTTTCCCGCTTTTCAGCGGAAAGCTCTATTCCCACAGTGGTTGTCTTATCTGTCACCCGTGAACTAGGCCCCGTCTTAGCAGGCCTCATGGTCGCAGGCCGCATGGGCGCAGCCATGGCCGCTGAAATAGGCACCATGCGCGTCACGGAACAAATCGACGCCCTAACAACCCTATCAACCAACCCCATCAAATACCTAATCATGCCTAGAGTCATCGCGGGCTTATTAGTCCTGCCGGTACTGGTTTTAATCGCCGACATCATCGGTGTTTTTGGTGGCTATCTAATCTCCACCTACAAACTAGGCTTTAACCCAGCCAACTACTTAAGCAAAACCATCGAATTCCTAGAAGTGAAAGACGTGGTCTCCGGCCTGGTAAAAGCCAGTGTGTTCGGCTTCATCATCTCGGTCATGGGCTGCTATCATGGGTACCATTCCCAAGGCGGCGCCCAAGGCGTGGGCGCCGCCACAACCAATGCAGTTGTATCAGCTTCCATCTTGATTCTGGTCTTCAACTATTTGTTAACCGCTATTTTCTTCAGTGCATCATGACAAAACAACCACTCATCTCCGTCCGCAATCTTAAAAAGAGCTTCGGCAAGAATCATGTGCTCAAAGGTATCAACCTGGATCTTTACAAGGGGGAATCCCTAGTAATTATTGGCGGTTCTGGAACGGGCAAGTCCGTTCTGATCAAATGTATCCTTGGTCTCATTGAACCGGACTCAGGCGAAATCATCTTTGAAGGCCAAGATGTACTCATAGCTGGCGCCAAGGCCCGTGAAGCCCTCATGAAGCGCATCAGCATGCTCTTCCAAGGCTCCGGCCTCTTTGACAGCTTAAGCGTTTGGGAAAATGTAGCTTTCAGCCCTCTTCACAATTCCTCCATTTCCCGAAAAGACGCTAAGGCACTCGCCATCCAGAAAATGGCTGCCGTCGGTCTCAATGAAACGGTCGCAGACCTATCCCCGGCAGAAGTTTCCGGCGGCATGAAACGCCGTGTAGCTCTTGCCAGAGCCATTATCGAGAACCCGGAAATCATCTTCTTTGACGAGCCCACCACAGGCCTAGATCCTATCATTTCAACGGTCATCAACGACCTGATCATCAAATGCGTCAAAGACATCGGCGCCACAGGCCTGACCATCACCCACGACATGCATAGTGCTCGCCAAATTTCCGACCGCATCGCCATGATTTACGATGGTCTCATCGTATGGGAAGGACCAACGACAAAAATTGATAAATCCGGCAACCCTTACGTGGATCAATTCGTCCACGGGAGAGCAGAAGGCCCCATCGACGGGGTGAGAGCATAAGATGGCCAAAGATTCAAATCAATTCATCTGCCAAGAATGCGGTTCTTGCCAACCCAAATGGACCGGTCAATGCGCGGGTTGCGGTGCTTGGAACACACTTCTGGAAGAAAAAAAAGAAGCCATCCCCAAAGGCATGTCCTTGGGCAAAGGCAAACTCATCGACTTTGTGGGCCTAGAAGGCTCCGCTGAGAATGTAGCCAGGCATCAATCAGGCATGGCCGAGCTGGACCGCGTTTTGGGCGGTGGTTTAGTCCCAGGATCAGCTATCCTCGTCGGCGGCGACCCAGGCATCGGTAAATCCACTTTACTCCTCCAAATCGTCGCTGCCCTAAGCCAACGTAACCTAAAATGCGCCTATGTTTCCGGCGAAGAAGCCATAGACCAAGTCCGCTTACGCGCCCAACGCCTCAACGTGGAAAAAAGCCCTGTACGATTGGCCGCTGCCTCCAACGTGCGCGACATCCTCTCGTCCATTGAAAAAGATAATAAAATCGATGTCCTCATCATCGACTCCATCCAAACCATGTATGTGGACAGCCTAGATTCAGCCCCCGGCACAGTCAGCCAAGTACGCGCCAGCGCCTTGGAACTCATCCGCGTCGCAAAAAAAACCGGCATCACCGTATTTCTCGTTGGCCACGTCACCAAAGAAGGCATGATCGCAGGCCCACGGGTCCTAGAACACATGGTGGACACGGTCCTCTATTTCGAAGGCGACCGCGGCCATCACTTCCGTATATTAAGGTCCGTTAAGAACCGCTTCGGCGCCACGGACGAAATTGGTGTCTTCGAAATGACCCAACTGGGCCTGGCAGAAGTCGCCAACCCATCCGCCCTCTTCCTAGCTGACCGCAGCGGCGACGTGAGCGGCAGTGCGGTTTTTGCCGGCATCGAAGGCACCAGGCCAGTCTTAGTGGAAATACAGGCGTTAGTAGCCCCCTCACCCTTGGGCACCCCTAGAAGAGCCGTTGTGGGCTGGGACCAGGCAAGACTTTCCA
This sequence comes from Alphaproteobacteria bacterium, assembly GCA_041738135.1. Lineage (GTDB taxonomy): Bacteria > Pseudomonadota > Alphaproteobacteria > JAGOMX01 > JAGOMX01 > JAGOMX01. The sequence goes on along the minus strand of JBGSQK010000023.1, from coordinate 38,469 downwards.
TGATCCTAGCCGTACTAGAAGCCCGTTGCGGTGTTGTTTTTTCCGGCAAAGACATCTACCTCAACATCGCAGGCGGCCTCCGCGTGCAAGAACCAGCAGCAGACTTGGCCGTCGCAGCCGCATTACTTTCAGCCATCACCTCCATCCCCGTCCCCAAAGAAGCGGTTGTTTTCGGTGAGATTGGCCTTGCCGGAGAAGTCCGCGCCGTTGGCCAATCAGACGTCCGATTGAAAGAGGCTTCTAAGTTAGGGTTCGAGCGTGCTATAATCCCTAAAAAGAGAAAGAACGATTATCGAGTTGAGCATATACTCCAAATCTCTGAGATCAACTATCTTTCAGATTTGGTTGCTTTATTTGACGATCAGCAACGAAAGGACGTGGCATAATGGACGGAATTAACATGGTGGACTTCGCCGTATTGGGCTTGATTTTTGTTTCTGCCTTCATTGGTATAGCTCGAGGTTTCACCCGGGAAATTCTAGGTATAGCTGCCTGGATCGGCGCCTTTATCATAGCCATCTATGGACTCATACTCGTGCGCCCCCTGCTCACACCTTACATCAAAAGCGCACTTGTGGCTGACGTGGTTGCTGGTCTGGTTTTGTTCGTTATCGCTCTCTTTATACTTGGATCCGTTAGCAGATCTCTATCAGGCAGAGTAAAGGGCAGCGTCCTTGGCGGTCTAGACAGATCGTTAGGCTTTTTATTCGGTATAGCCAGAGGCGGCGCCATAATTGTGGTCGCCTATCTCATTTCAACGCTTGTAACAGACATAAAAAAATGGCCGGAAGAAATTAAAGCATCCAAATCCTACCCATATGTTCTGGACGGCGCTACATGGCTGCAAAATGCTGTCCCCGCAGACGCTATCAAGAACCTCGGGCTTCTGAAAACTCCTGCTGAAGAGGAAGAGGTAAAAACGGAGCCCTCCACAGAACATGTGGTCACCGCTCTGTCCCAACCCAAACCCACAGGCTTTACAACAGACGATCCTAAAAAGTCTGAAGACAAGAAAAAAGAAGGATATGCGGACACGCAAACCGGCGATATGGAAAGATTGGTAAAGAATAATGAGTAAGAAACTTGCGGGTAAACTGGCACTCATAACAGGTGCAACCCGTGGCTTGGGTGCAGCCATTGCTGAAGAATACGCCAAACAAGGCGCCGAACTCATCCTGGTAGGACGCAGCGCCGCTGCACTGGAGAAGATTGACGACGTGGTACAATCCCACGGCGCCAATGCCATGCTCGTACCACTGGATCTCACTAAAACCCACGCCATCGATGAGATGGTCCAAGCCATCGCTCACCGTTACAAAAAACTAGACATCATCGTCGGCAATGCAGGCGTTCTAGGACACGTGGGCCCCATGACAGACGGAACGCCAGCCGATTGGCAAGAAGTTATGGATGTGAACCTAAACGCCAACTGGCGCCTCTTAAAAGCGTGCGACTCCCTTCTGAAAAAATCCCCTTACGGCAGAGCCATATTCGTAACCTCTGGCGTCACCACCAAAATCATGCCTTTTTGGTCTGCCTATGCGGTCAGCAAGACCGCTTTGGAAACCATGGTAAAGACGTACGCCATGGAAGTAGAACAAACCTACCCCCACTTACGGGTCAATTTAGTAAACCCCGGCGCCTTACGCACAAAAATGCGCGCACAAGCCATGCCAGGGGAAGATCCCTTAAGCCTCCCCGAGGCTTCCAGCGTCGTAAACACCTTTGTAGATCTTGCTTCAGACCACTGCAGACACCACGGCGAAGTCATTCACGCACAAGGTTGATGAAAAAGAACATGTCATTCCCGCGAAGGCGGGAATCCAGCGCAAATGTGCAGCGAAGCTGCTGCTATATAGACTTTTCTGAGTCGCTCCGCTCCACTTCTTGTGCTGGATCCCCGCCTTCGCGGGGATGACAAAGGAAGGCAATCACCTAAAAAACAGCATATGCGCACAAGGTTGATGAAAACAATCACATTTTCTTGCATGAAAGTGCAATAAACTGTTTGACAAAGGTGGCCGGATCATTATAGTTTGTGCAATACAATTGATTATCCTAGATGGAATGAGAATTAATGACAAAACGTATTCAGGCAAAATACAAGATTGATCGCCGCTATGGCGTTAACCTTTGGGGCCGCCCTAAGAGCCCGGTTAACAAGCGTGCATATGGACCAGGACAACATGGTGCCAAGCCTAAGAAGTTGTCTAACTTCGGTGTGCAGCTAGCAGCTAAGCAAAAGCTTCGCGGCTACTATGGTAACATTACTGAGCGCCAGTTCCGTAAAATTTACAAAGAAGCTGAACGTTGCAAGGGAGATACAGGTGAAAACTTGATCGGCTTGCTGGAACGTCGTTTGGATGCGATCGTTTATCGCATGAAGTTTGCAGCAACAGTGTTTGCTTCACGCCAAATGATTAACCACGGTCACATCCTTGTGAATGGTAAGCGCGTTAACATCCCTTCTTGCCAACTTAAAGAAGGCGACGTTGTTGAGCTCCGCGCACGTATGCACGAAAATGCAAACGTCATGGATGCCTTCAAGTCCGCAGAACGCGACTTCCCTGAATACATTCAGGTTGACGACAAAAAGATGAAGGGAACCTTCATCCGTGTACCATCACTCAGCGAAGTTCCATATGCAAGCCAAATGGAACCAAACCTAGTGATCGAGCACTACTCACGCTAATTTGCACTTCTCGTGCACAAAAAAGCCCCAGGTTCTGCCTGGGGCTTTTTTTTTGTTGAATAAGACGGGCGCGCGCATCCCACCGTGTCTCCCCGGCCTTGAGCCGGGGTCCAGCGCAATAAGTGGAGCGTTAGCGACTCAGTTTATACTAATTGAGCTGCAAGCAGCACATTTTGCGCTGGACCCCGGCTCAAGGCCGGGGAGGCATGGGAGAGTAAGGCACCACACCAAATCACTCAACCTTCTTCTCCAACCCCTCGATACGAACCGCGTTTGCAACCAACGCTTTTGAATAACCTTCAATCAATTGAGTTTGTTGATTAATTTGCCCCACTAGCTCATTGATCTTATCAAGGGTATCGTTTCTTGTTTCTATAGTTGTCACGGCCTTAAAAGTTGCGATCAAACCCTGCACCTCAGTGGTCAACTGAACTAGCTTTGCCTGAGCAGCTTCAACTTGCTTCTGCAACCGCTCACTGTCAACTCGAGCGGTTGTTATATCATCATTAGCTGAGACAACAGTTTTCACCTCTTGATTGCCAGTCACCCCCTGTGCAATGACTGATTCCGTTCCACTTGCCATTACCATAGCTATCAAAGCCATATATATTTTCTTCATTCATTTCTCCGCATAAAGTTTAAATGGATCATATAAATAATAATACGATGATAAGGTTAAGAATTAATTAAGTTTTCAAGCATCCAAAACACACTCAGCAACCCTATAGACTCCAATTAAATACTGCCTTATACTTTATCTAAATAAGGGGACTAAGCCATGCCTGTGTGGTTCGCAGCAATCTTTATCTACTTCAAGCAGAACGCTTTACTTTTAAACAGGCTCATTCATGACTAAACCATTGCATTGCCAAGTTTGTAAAAAAACTTTTAAACAACCAGACCTCTTCCCCCTAGAACTTGTGCACGACTTGCTACTTAAGAAGATTGAACTGGATACCAATGACCTGGACCAAAACGGATATATTTGCTTGCCTGACCTGGAAAAATATCAACTGGCCAGAAGCCGGGATATTTTGCAATTGGAGGTCGGTGAACTAGATGAAGTGGAAGAAGAAGTTCTTTCCGACATCGAAGCCAACCACCTGGTTTCGGAAAATATCAACGAAGAATATGAAGAATCCCTCACCTTCGGTGAACGCATGGCCGACCACATCAGTGAATTTGGTGGCAGCTGGCGATTCATCAGCATCTTCTTCGTTTTACTAGCCAGCTGGATCATTCTCAATTCGTGGATGTTGATAGCTGAATCATATGACCCCTATCCTTTTATTTTATTGAACCTAGTGCTTTCATGTCTTGCCGCCATTCAGGCCCCTATCATCATGATGAGTCAAAACCGACAAGCGGAAAAAGATCGTCTGGCTGCCGAAAACGATTATAAGGTAAATCTCAAGTCAGAACTGCTCATTTTGCAACTAACCGCTAAATTGGACCTGCTCATGAAGAAGCAATGGCTTCGTATGCTTGAGCACCAACAAACTCAGCAACAAACCACCCGGGCTATTCTCAGTGTTCAGCAACTGCAGCAAGAAACCAACAAAACCCTACTAGAAATCCAAAGTAAACTTACTGCGAAATAGTACGCTGGATACTCATGTAAGGCGCCAAATCAATCTCGAACTTCCTATCAACCACACTTTCCAAGGTAGGTATAAAATACTCCCCACGCAACATATATTCACGATAGCGAATGTAAGCTCTTTCCAAAGCAGGATAACTCATCAACTTAGCCACACTATCTAAAGGCAGATTAACCAACTTAAGCCTCTTTAATGACGGCAAACTATTAAACACGTGCAATCCGAAACAATCCCTTGCAGGGTAATATTCAGGATACACTATACTAAGCTGTTTCAAACGAGCAAATCTGGGGCTTTTGGCTTTATGATCAAACGCCAACATGTTCGGAAAAGTAGACGTTGGGATACCTTTATCATACATATTTAAGCATTCTAACAACGGCAATTTGGACAACAAGTTAAGATGATCAACTCTCCAATCAAAATTACCTACATGTAAATGCTTTAAATGCTTTAAAGATGGTGCATTGCCGAAATCACCATTTATAAAAATGCTTAGACCACCACAATATTGAGCCGGACACAAATTGGCCACTTCCACTTGGGGAGGCAGCAAAGCTAAAATTTCATATGTTAAAATGCCACACTCAACGGTGATTTTCTTAACAGACGATAATATGGTTGTATATTTATAGGATGGTTCAAATTGGTCTTGTTTCATCTTCATGCTGATATAGCAATCACGCAAAGATAAATCAGCGATCGCGGTTGATTTTTTAGATGTTCGATATGCCTTCAATGGAAGATCCAGCTCGATAAAATCTCCATTGCGACCCAGGCTTAAGTACGCGGATACTTCATCTAAAGACTTGCACACATATCTTCCCCATACTCTTTCACTTGCTTTACGCCAACGTCGACAGACATTTCTCAAGGCAAATGCATTCTCTCTGCCACAGCACCGCAGAATATGCATGAGCATCGGCTCAACGAGATCATGAACACAAGTCTCTTTTTCTTCTATATTGGGGATAATCTCGATTTTTCTGCTCTTAGGCTTACTCTCGGTGTCTTCACCAATAACAGCCATACCACTCCCATAAGACAAGTCGCCTATGACAACTAATAGGATAAGATTCAGCGCATATTTCAATTTAAGCATATGTTCAATCATTCATTGAATATGAAACAAGTACTTACAGCAGAACAATAATTTAGTCAACTTTTTTGAGCATTACAAAAACAGCATTAATCTTCACATAGCAATTTTGCATATTAAAAACTGAATGTTTCTCTGAAATATTCAAAGACTACCCATTATAAAAAAAAGAAAAGTGCATGAATAACATATATGAGAATGGCTTAAAATAACGCTATCGGAAAAGATGGCGTCCCCTAGGGGAGTCGAACCCCTGTTCCCGCCGTGAGAGGGCGGTGTCCTAGGCCTCTAGACGAAGGGGACATTAGGCATTATTGATGCGAACAATATCCCGGCTTCGCATAAAAATCAAGCGGTTTTTTTCATAAAAAACAGCGTGAAATTCCTATTTTCAGCTGCATTTCCTCAATCAAAGCTTGCAAATGGTCTCCAGCTATGGGACGCTATAATATGGAGATACTGCGAAGCGGAGAATACTATGACAGATATTATGAGCGTTTACAATAACACCTTGGTTCCCATGGTTGTTGAACAAACAAACCGTGGTGAAAGGTCGTATGATATTTATTCACGACTCTTAAAAGAGCGTATTATATTTTTAACGGGCGGCGTCAACGACGAGGTTTCGAGCTTAGTATGTGCACAGCTGCTTTTTCTGGAGTCTGAAAACCCGAACAAGGACGTTTGGCTTTACATTAACTCACCTGGCGGCGCTGTTACGGCTGCTTTGGCCATGTATGATACCATGCGCTACATCAAGCCTGATGTGCAAACCCTATGCATGGGCCAAGCAGCATCTGCAGGTTCCTTACTGCTCACAGCAGGCACAAAAGGCAAGCGCTTTGCCTTACCAAACTCTCGTGTAATGATCCATCAACCATTAGGTGGCACGCAAGGACAAGCAACTGACATTGAAATTCATGCACGGGAAATTTTATCTATTCGTGCAAGATTAAATCAGATATATGCAGATTGCACTGGACAAAAGCTTGAAACTATAGAAAAAGTAATGGAAAGGGATAAATTTTTATCCCCTGAGGAAGCAAGACAGTTCGGTTTGATCGATGAAGTTATCGAGCAACGCCCCGTGGATGCAGAAGCTGCCTAACCTACGGAAATGAATCAAGGAACTGGGTAAGACCCACAGCTCAAGCCCAGTTTTTTAATTCTGAACCAAAAAAAATTTATTTTGTTAACGTTTTTTTCATCCGTGGGATACATACTGTACATATGGGGAGTATTTCCTCAATTTATGTAGCGGCAAACGGATGAACAGGAAGATAATATGAGCAAAACCGGCGAAGGCGACAATAAAGGTTTACTTCACTGCTCTTTCTGCGGAAAAAGTCAGCACGAAGTGAAAAAATTAATAGCGGGACCAACCGTTTTCATATGTGATGAATGCGTTGACCTTTGCACGGACATCATTCGTGAAGAGAAGAAATTCGAGCACAATGAAACCCATGAAGGCATACCCATTCCCAGCAAGATTTCTGAGGTTCTGGATGACTACGTCATTGGTCAAGAACATGCAAAACGCGTCCTATCAGTGGCTGTCTACAACCACTACAAGCGTGTTGAAGCTGGCGCCACATCTGAGGTTGAACTAGCCAAGTCCAATATTTTGCTCGTCGGACCAACTGGTTGCGGCAAAACCTTACTGGCCCAGACCCTTGCACGCATTATCGATGTGCCCTTTACTATTGCTGACGCCACCACACTTACAGAAGCCGGTTATGTGGGTGAGGACGTAGAAAACATCATCTTGAAGCTCTTGCAAGCTGCTGATTACAATGTGGAACGCGCTCAAAAAGGTATCGTTTACATTGACGAGGTTGATAAAATCTCCCGTAAATCCGATAACCCATCCATAACCCGCGACGTATCTGGTGAAGGCGTGCAACAAGCGCTCCTTAAGATCATGGAAGGCACCGTTGCATCCGTTCCTCCGCAAGGTGGACGTAAGCATCCGCAACAGGAATTCTTGCAGGTTGACACCACAAATATTTTATTCATCTGCGGCGGTGCGTTTTCAGGTCTTGAAAAGATCATCAGCCAGCGCGGACGCGGTCAATCTCTGGGCTTTGGCGCAGATGTACGCGGACCAGAAGATCGCAAAACAGGCGCGATCCTCAGGGAAGTGGAACCAGAAGATCTGTTAAAGTTCGGTCTGATCCCTGAATTCGTCGGACGTCTTCCAGTGGTTGCAACCCTGGACGATCTAGACGAAGAAGCGCTGATCAAGATCTTAACTGAACCAAAGAACGCCTTAGTTAAACAGTATCAAAAGCTTTTTGACATGGAAGGCGTAAAACTCGATTTCACTCGCAATGCGTTGCGTGAGATTTCGAAGAAAGCCATCGAGCGCAAAACCGGTGCCCGTGGCCTTCGGTCTATCCTCGAGAGCATACTTCTTGATTCAATGTACCATCTACCAAGTGAAGAACACGTGGCAGAAGTGGTTGTGAACAAAGAAGTTGTTGCCGGAAATGCAAAACCGCTTATGATATACTCAAAGAATGAGTCGACAGACGAGCGTAAGGCTGGTAAATAATTACTAGTACGTTGATCGTTAATTCGGCGCTATGCCTTCCCCGCCGTGAGCGGGGATAGCATAGAGATTTAATGATTTTACGCATTCAATTGTAGGTATTGTAAAGAGGTAATCAAGTGACCAAATCTAAACAGCTAGAATTACCTGGTGGAATTCTTTATCCGGTATTACCGTTAAGGGATATCGTTGTCTTTCCATTTATGATCGCGCCCCTTTTTGTTGGCCGTTCCAAGTCCGTCAAAGCGCTAGAAAGCGTGATGGAAAAAGACCAGAAAATCCTATTGGTAACCCAAAAAGATCCCACAAAGGAAGAATTAGACACCCGTGACCTGTATTCCATCGGCACATTGGGAACCATTCTTCAACTGCTGAAATTACCAGATGGCACTGTAAAGGTGCTCGTGGAAGGCACATCACGTGCACAAGTTCTGCGTTACGCGGGCAAAGAGGATTATTTCCAGGCCTTTGCTGAACCTCCTGTCGAAGAACCAGGTGATCCTGCACAAAGCCAAGCCTTGATGCGCACCACCATCAGCCAGTTTGAACAATACGTGAAGCTCAGCGGCAAAGTGGCACCGGATGTGGTGGCAACCATTGCCAAGATTCCATCTCCGGGCAAATGTGCCGACAGCATTGCTGCGCACATGACGCTTAAGATTGATCAAAAGCAGAATCTGCTTGAAATCACCAATATCACAGAGCGTTTAGAAAAGATCTGTGGCCTTCTAGAAGCAGAAATTGGTGTTCTACAAACAGAACGCAAAATCCGCAAACGCGTTAAGCGTCAAATGGAAAAGTCTCAAAAAGAATACTACTTGCGCGAACAGCTTTCAGCCATTCAAAAAGAGTTGGGTGAAGGTGAAGACGGCGTTGATGAGATCGCTCAATTTGAGGACCGCATTAAGAAGACAAAGCTCTCAAAAGAAGCGCAAACCCGCGCCACCGCTGAAGTTAAAAAGCTGCGTCACATGAGCCCCATGTCTTCCGAAGCCACAGTAGTACGTAACTACCTGGACTGGCTGCTGGATATTCCCTGGAAAAAACGCTCAACCGTTAATAACGACCTGATTAACGCGAAGAAAATTTTGGACGAAGACCATTATGGCTTAGAAAAAGTCAAAGAGCGCATCTTAGAGTACCTAGCCGTCCAACAACGGGTAGGCGTGGTCAAAGGCCCCATTCTCTGCCTGGTCGGCCCTCCTGGTGTGGGTAAAACCTCCTTGGGTAAATCCGTCGCTCGCGCCACTGGACGCGAGTTTGTTCGCATGTCATTGGGCGGCGTACGCGATGAAGCAGAAATTCGTGGCCACAGACGCACCTATATAGGTTCTATGCCTGGAAAAATCATCCAGGGCATGAAAAAGGCTGCCAAGTCCAACCCCTTGTTCTTGCTGGACGAAATCGACAAGCTGGGTTCAGACTGGCGTGGAGACCCCTCCTCTGCTTTGCTTGAGGTGTTGGATCCTGAACAGAACTCCACATTCAACGACCATTATCTGGAAGTGGACTATGATCTGTCAGATGTAATGTTTGTAACAACGTCTAACGGCTATAACATGCCGCAGCCCCTTTTGGATCGTATGGAAATCATACGCATTCCAGGCTACACCGAAGACGAAAAGGTTGAGATCAGCAAACGTCACCTTATTCCAAAGCAGCTAAAGCTCAACGGTTTAAAGGACTCTGAGTTCTCCATCTCAGACGATGTGCTACATGCCCTGATCCGTCGATACACGCGCGAAGCAGGTGTTCGTAACCTGGAGCGAGAAATCGCTAACTTGGCTCGTAAGTCCATCAAGGAAATCGTTTCAACCAAGAGCAAATCCATACGCATAACCCAACGAAATCTGGAAAAATATGCAGGCGTTCCTAGGTTCCAATACGGTATCGCGGAAGTGGATGATCTAGTGGGCGTAACCACGGGTCTGGCTTGGACCGAGTTCGGTGGCGAACTTTTATACATCGAAGCCGTCATGCTACCTGGTAAAGGTAAAATGCAAATCACCGGCAAGCTGGGCGAAGTCATGCAGGAATCTATACAAGCGGCAACTAGCTATGTGCGTTCTCGTTCGGTTCATTACGGCATCATTCCGCCCACTTTTGAAAAACGTGACATCCACGTCCACGTCCCAGAAGGCGCCACTCCTAAGGATGGACCTTCCGCAGGTGTGGCCATGGCAACTTCTATTATTTCAGTACTTACTGGAATACCTGTAAGAAGAGACGTAGCCATGACTGGTGAAATCACTTTACGTGGCCGCGTACTTGCAATCGGTGGACTCAAAGAAAAACTACTAGCAGCCCACAGAGGCGGCATCAAAACGGTGATCATTCCCAAAGAAAACGTCAAAGATCTTCAAGAAGTGCCCGATAACGTAAAACGCGGCATGAAAATCATCGGCGTCGAGCACGTGGATGAAGTCATCGATATCGCCCTCACAAGAAAACCCATACCAGTGGTTTGGGAAGAAGAAGTGAAGGCACCAAAAACAGACTCAGGAGAATCTACGCCTGAAGACGATGGCGATGCTATCACGAAGCATTAATTGCGGGGGCCAAGGCACGACTACCATGAAATTAAGGGTAAGACTCCCCATTCCCGTCATTGCGAGCCCCTCTTGGGGCGTGGCAATCTACTGTAGTGTGGCAGCATTATATAAGTTGCGGCACGAAAAAGTAGATTGCCACGCCCCAAGAGGGGCTCGCAATGACGGAATTTGGATTCGTATTTTCCTTAACTAAATGGCATCAGAAGATGCCCGCTTTGGCTTTGTTTTTAGCAGAAGAGGGATTGTACCAGAATCCTGCTCCAGCTGGTTTTTGCCCAGAATAGTGGGTATCAATCAAGCCTTGGATTGGACTTTTACGGGCCGCATCTTTGATGCACAGGAAGCTCTGAACGCTGGCCTGGTTTCAAGCGTCCATAAACCTGAAGATTTACTAGCAGCCGCCCAAGAGAAAGCCCGGCAAATTGTCGATAATACTTCCAGTTTGTCCATAGCACTCACAAGGCAAATGATGTGGAGAATGCTCGGCACCGATCACCCCATGGAAGCCCACAAGGTAGATAGCAAAGGCCTATTCGCCCTAGGACGCTCAACTGAAGCCCAAGAAGGCGTCATGTCCTTCATAGAAAAACGTTCCCCTCATTTTCCCGGTAAAGTATCCAAAGATATGCCCGTTTTCTTCCCATGGTGGAAGGATAGGGAATATGAGTAATACTAGCCCAATTATTACTCCGATAACAAAACAGTAGCCAACCTCACCCTCGTCATTGCAATGACGGGTAGCGCGTCAACTATCCTATGATCTTCGCATTATTCATTAAATATTTCATATGCAAATATATATACTATGAATACAACATATTTTCAACATCTGTATAAATAATGTACATGCTACACTATAACCTTGTATTAAAACACATGCTCGCCTTAAACACGCGGCCCAGCTTTTGAATCTCTTGAATCCGCCAGTATGTAATAACCTGCTCCCGTTCATCAGGATTATCCAGTCCATAGATGCATATATTTCCTTTGATACTGTAAGCCATTGGTTTAGGGTCTTGCAGCAACAGGACCTTTGCAAAAATTAATTTAGTAATCAGCAAGTCAATCTCTGTATCGATAAATTCCTTACATTTGTTGACATCAGAACATATATAGGCACAATCGCGGAATATGGTTAGCACATCTTCAACCACCTCAGCTTTGTGGTTTATACGATGCAATTCATTGATGACCACATGGTTTGGACCAGCAGTCAGAGCAAATTTATACCATGCAGAGTATCGCTTCGAGCCTGGATCACCATAAAGAATAGCGCCTTCTTGAGACAGTGACACACCCAGCTCATAAACTTTCAATTCCGTACAATCAGTTATTACCACGCGATTGAATTTAACGACCACCTCCTCGCCAGAAGCACAAGCTGGCGAAAGCCAGACAGCATAAAGGATTAAAGCTATTAATTTCAGAGGGAAGACCGCCCCGAAACCGTCATTGCGAACCCTTCTTAGGGCGTGGCATTCCACTTGTGCATCTCTTAGGGCGTAGCATTCCACTTGTGCATCTCTTAGGGCGTGGCATTCCACTTGTGCATCGCCGTTTAAATATAAGTCTGCTTCAGGAAAAGTAGATTGCCACGCCCTAAGAAGGGCTCGCAATAACGGGGGTTTGGTTAGCAAATTCCACAACTTAATGTGGGAGGCAAAAAGGCTTAAGGGAGCAATACACTTCCATATGGATATTCTCATACGACGCATCATCCCTTACCTGGCTTCTACTATTATAAATCACTTTAACAACAAAACAAAGTTCGGGATGAAGGAGACGCCCCCCATATGTGTCATTCCCGCGGAGGCGGGAATCCAGCGAAAATGTGCAGCGAAGCTGCTGCCATAAAGACTAATCTGAATCGCTACGCTCCGCTTGTTGCGCTGGATCCCCGCCTTCGCGGGGATGACATTGGAGGGCAGAATTAACGATTCTAGCCTAACCTTACCAAAGACCAATAATCTTCCACCAAGCCACACCTACCGTTGACCAGATGGTTATGTTGACAACGCTCATGATAAAGCCCGTCCGCCACCAGTCACCTGTTTTCACATAGCCTGTGGCATGAAATACAGGAGCCGTTCCCGTACCATAATGAGTTATACCTGCGCATAAGGTGGACATGGGCGCGAGCAACAAACAAGCCAACATGGGCGGCGCACCTGCGGCGATAGAAACCACTGTAAATGCCCCATACATAGCTGTCACGTGAGCCGTCATACTGGCGAAGAAATAGTGACTATAGAAATACACCAACCCCAGGATGGACAAAGCCGTCACCCAACCAAAAGGACGGACAAATTCTTGCATATGGCCACTAAACCATTTCATCATACCCAAATCCGTGAGATTTCCTGCCAGCATAAGCAATACCGCAAGCCAGAACATGGTATTCCAGGCCGTGTGCTCATTCAAGATATCATCCCAAGTCAAGATACCGAACAGCAGCAAAATGCCAAGACCAATCATAGCAGCAGAAGCCGGATCAACACTAATGTGCTCCCCGAAAACCCACAGAAACAACAGTAAGCCAAACGTACCCAACATCATTTTTTCTTGTAAACTCATAGCGCCCATTTCCACCAATTTTTGCTTAGCAACCTTTGGCGCATCAGGCGTCTGCTTAAGTTGCGGCGGATAGATCACATACAAAACCAATGGCAACAACCCAAGACTCACAAGCCCTGGCACGATACAAGCCTTAGCCCAAGTCATCCAGCTAATAGGTGCCCCCACTTCGCCAGCCAAACTCGCAACCAGAGGATTTGCGGCCATAGCCGTCAAAAACATGGCACTGGTAATCACATTGGTTTGATAAATGAGTGTAATGAGATAGGCACCAATCTTCCGCTCTGTCCCTTGCTCAGGTGAGCTGTCATACTGCTTGGCCAAAGATGTGGCGATGGGAAACACAATTCCTGCTCCACGAGCCGTATTACTGGGCACAAAGGGTGCGAGCATTAATTCAGTCCCAATCAGTCCATAAGAAAGTCCCAAGGTACTCTTACCCAAGGCACCAATAAACATATAAGCGATACGCTTACCAAGCCCCGTATTTATAAAGCCTCTTGCCACACAAATTGCCGCGAAAATCAGCCAGATGATCTTATTGCTATAGCTACCTAAAGCTTTTTCAATGGTCAAGGTTTGGGTGGCCACACATGTGACAATGACCAGAACTGATATGGCTCCCACCGGCAACGGTTGCGCAATTAAGGCAACAACCGTGGTCACAAATATGGCAAACAAGTGCCATGTCTGAACAGTGAGCCCTTCGGGCACAGGAAGCATCCATAAAGCAATACCAAGGGTAATCACACCAAGAAAAGGTATAGGTTTGGCACCCTTCCAAGTGGATGGAGTGGCCAGAATGTCTTGTTTTTGAGCTACAGTCTTTGTGCCGGACATGGTGTCTCCTGTCTTTATTATTACAAACCCGGACAGATTAGCAGGAAATGAAAATCACGCAAATAAATTCTGCTAAGTCAGGAAAAAGGTTCACAAATGAGAAAAGCCCGCACAATGGCGGGCTTTTCATCAAGTTGTATAAATATTACAAAGGTTTTTCTAGAAGTGCTTTTTCCTTATTCAAATTGATAAGAGCAATTCTTTCATCCGCATCAGCCTGCTTAAAAGCATCATCATAGGCTGGCAGCTGAGCCAATATGACCTTCAATTCTGCCTCAAAACCATCAAGCTCCTTCTGAAGCCTAGGATTTTCCCCGCGCGCCTTCAACAAACCTCTGCGGTTTTCCACCTCAGATTCTAATGACTCAAACCTAGCTTTAATGGGAGCCAGTTCAGCCTCAAGGGTTTTCCGGGCCTCTACAAACGGCGCCTTCACTCGTTCGATTTTAGCATTCACGTCAGCAAGTCTTGCCTTTCGCATATCAGCCTGCTGAGATTTGGTATATTCGTCATCCTGAACTTCCCTCAGATTAGTTGGGCTGTCAGGATTAGGAATCTCTTGCATACCTACAAAAGCAGACACTTCGTTCTCTTCACCCAAATCCATAGGATCCGGTTGATTTGCTTCCTCATCCATACCAGCATAAACACTCCCCTCAGGAGTCATAACAACTTCCTCTTCTTCTTTGTCTTTGGGAGCGGGAGCCGCCACGGGTCCCTCGTTATCATCACCAAAGACTGCCTGAATCGCTGCCAATGCGTCATCGTCACTATTAACATAAGCAGCAGGTCTCTTGTTACTATGAACAGGCGATGCCGACATAGGATCGTCCTCCAGAATAAAGCCAAACGCGGCCTCATGTACAGCCCTCTCATCATCTGCAGTCATACCATGAAAAATTTGTGGAACATTAGTATTTTGCACCGTCACCACCTCGTCTGCATCGTCCATAGCGCACGCCATTGCAACTTGGTCTTGCTCGGGTAACGAATAATAATAATCCCCGAGTTGAGCAGCAAGCACAGCTTTTCTGTGCTCCAAAACATCGGCATTACTAGCCATACAACTTGAGATTGAAACTGTGCCCAACAAAGGCAATATGTAGAAAGATTTCTTAAACATAAATATACTCCAAATATTAAATTGATTAACGTTACAATGTAAATATAAGCACTACACCTAATAAGTCAAGAAAGATTTTAGGAGTCTATTTCAAAACCAACAATTAAAGCAATTAACTTCACCTCTCCCCTCGTGGGAGAGGTCGACCGAAGGCCGGGTGAGGGGGTTAAACACTGCTTTTTTTGTACCCCTCACCCCTCCGCTACGCTCCGGACCTCTCCCACAGGGGGAGAGGTAAAGTAGGGTTTTGAGATCATTTGATAAGCTTTTTACTACAAGCGTTGCTTGGCAAGAATTCGACCTTATCCAGTGTCCCCTTAACGGTGTAATCGCCAAAATTAATGACATAACCGCGCATAACGCCATTGGTTCTGTCCATATCCTGCGTAATTTCAAAGTTTGGATTCGATGTAGTCGATGGCATGGCGTATACAGCCAGATTCATCGGGGACACATCACAATCCTTTTTCGTTATTTTACAACTACCTTTTTGTGCCGTAATAAAAGCATCAATCAATACGGGATTACCGAAGAAGCTTCCGTCAAATACTTGTGTTGAATAACTCTGTTCGCCATCCTTCGCTTTTTCGATCAATTTTTTTAAGTGCATAATGGGAGGCAAAGTACCCTCTTTCATGGCAATACTGGCAGCTTCGGGCGCACTATAAGAAATAGTTCCACCCTCCTCAGTAAAGCTCGCGTTACCTTCCACACTATCTTTCATGGTTTCATTGAACACCCGCTCGGTCTTAAAATTCAGCGTTTTCCCATCATCAGACTCCACAGCCTTATACTCTGACCTCATCATCTCCGAAGACCCAGCTTTCAGCTCCACCACACTTGCAGACTCTTGCTTTAGAGTCCAGCCATCGCAATCATGGGTAAGTTCAATGACCATACGACCATCGGTATTCTTCACACCGCTATCCTTTTTTGCCGTATCAAGCTTCACGGAATAGTATGCACGATGGGGCATAATATTCACGCCCTCACTCTTTTTTATTTTAGCCGCTTGCTGAGCAGCTCGATGAGCTTGCTGAGCCTCTGCTGGCAGCGCAAATATCACGGAAATTAAAATGGTTGATATTATTTTCATTTTTTTCTTCACCCTCGTTATGTTTCATTATGTGATCAAAAGAGTTAAAATTGTGTTCACATGGGTTGGAAAAATTCACAGATAGTTGTACAACTGTAGAAGCATTTAATTTAACAGGAGCATTTCATGAAGATTTCTTTTTCATCATCACCCGCAAACAAGGCCGATGCCATAGTAGTAGGTGTATTGAAAGACGCAGTCCTTACAAAAGAAGCAGAAGAACTTGATAAAGCCAACGGCGGCCAAGTGCGCCAGGCCATCGAGCATAATTACTTTAAAGGCGAAGAAGGCCAAACTTTAAGCCTCAACGGCGCCCAAAGAATTTTACTGGTTGGCCTAGGCGCCAAGGGAGAAGCTACAGAAGTAAGCTGCAATGCCATCGGCGGTAAAATAGCTACCCTATTACGGGCGACTCCCGATAAATCAGCAGAAGTCCGTATTTCAGGCTTAACAGGCAAGGCTCTCAATGAAGAAAAAGCCGCTTCCCATATGGCAGCTGGAGCTCTATTAAAATCCTGGCGTTTTGATAAATATCGCACCAAAGAACCTGCCGATAAAAAACCCAAGCTAGAAAATATGGTTTTTATCACACCCAAAGCCACAGAAGCCACCAAGCTTTTTGAAGCGGCCCAACACGTGGCAGAAGGCGTATTCTTTACGCGCGAACTAGTCTCCGAACCCGCCAATATCATCTACCCGGAAAGCCTAGCGGCAAAAGCCTCCGAACTCACCAAACTAGGCGTAAAAGTTGAAGTGCTGGATGAGAAAAAAATGCAGGAACTTGGTATGGGCGCCCTTTTGGGTGTTGGCCAAGGCAGCGCCAGAGAATCCAGACTCGTTGTCATGCAATGGAATGGTGCGGATAAAAAAGTTCAACCCATTTCATTTGTTGGCAAAGGCGTCACATTTGATACGGGCGGCATTAGCATTAAGCCTGCCGGTGGTATGGAAGAAATGAAATGGGACATGGGTGGCGCTGGTGTTATTATTGGCTTGATGAAAGCCCTATCTTTGCGCAAAGCTAAAGTCAACGTGGTTGGCGTTATAGGTTTGGTGGAGAATATGCCGGGCGGCAACGCACAACGTCCTGGCGACGTGGTCAAGACCATGTCAGGCCAAACCATTGAGGTCCTCAACACCGATGCAGAAGGTCGTCTCGTTCTAGCAGATGCCTTGTGGTATACCCAAGACCGCTTTAAGCCCCAGTTCATGGTCGATTTGGCCACACTAACAGGCGCCATTATCATTGCCTTAGGTCATGAATATGCCGGGTTGTTCAGCAACAATGACGAGCTTTCCAAGCGTTTGATGGAAGCAGGCGAACAAGTTGATGAAAAGCTTTGCCGCTTTCCTTTGCACAAGAATTATGACAAGGACATCGACTCCGACATAGCTGACGTGGCGAACGTGCAAAAAACCGCACGTGCCGCAGGCAGCATTACGGCGGCACAATTCTTGAAGCGCTTTACCAATGATTTGCCTTGGGCGCACCTGGATATTGCTGGCGTTGCCTGGACGCACAAAGACCTGGCCGTCTGTGAAAAAGGCGCAACCGGTTATGGCGTGCGTCTGCTGGATCGCTTAATTTCCGACAACTATGAGTCTAAGTAAAGATGACTGAAGTCAGCGTTTATAAGCTCACCATCACGCCTCTTGAAAAAACTTTGCCAAAATTGATGGAAAAAGTTTTACAAGGAGGCAAACGTGCTGTTATTGTGTCACCTTCGAAGGAACGGGTTGATATATTGAACACCTTGTTGTGGACCTATACAACCCTGACGTTCTTACCGCACGGAAGCGCGGATGACGGCTTTGCTGACCAACAGCCCATATGGCTGACCAGCGAAGTGGAAAACCCGAACCAGGCGGATGTCTTAGTACTGTGCGATGGGGCGCAAGCCTCAACGTTACAAGGGTTTAGTCGTTGCCTTGACATGTTTGATGGCAACGATAGTGACTCAACGCAAGACGCAAGAAAACGAATTGAGCAATACAAGAGCCAAGGATGCTCTGTCAACTATTGGCAGCAGGATCCCCAAGGCGCTTGGCAAAAACTAGAGACAAAGTAAGATATTAGGAGATTTAAATGACGATTCAACGCACCTTATCCATTATTAAGCCAGACGCAACCGAACGCAACCTCACAGGTCGCGTAAACGCTTGCTTTGAAGCCAAAGGCCTACGCATTGTAGCCCAAAAGCGCCTGCACCTAACACTTCAACAGGCGCAAAAGTTCTACGAAGTTCACGCAGAACGTCCTTTCTACAACGACCTATGCGCCTTCATGTGCTCAGGCCCCGTTGTTGTGCAAGTTCTCGAAGGTGAAAACGCCGTTCTCCTGAACCGCGAAATCATGGGCGCCACAAACCCAGAAAACGCCGATGCAGGAACCATCCGCAAAGAAATGGGCGAATCCATCGACCGCAACACAGTACACGGATCCGACTCAGAAGAAAATGCAGCCATCGAAATCGCATTCTTCTTTAGCCAAATTGAAATTGTTGGCTAAAGTATTTTATGTATTCCTCCCCAACATATTTGGGGAGGAAGTTTCACTATAAATGTTACTTGAGCAACGATACATTACCCCCCTAAATAACTTGTCATAATTATTCAATTGATATAATAGTAAACGTAACTTGTTATATTTAGAGGTTTTAATGGTAAATCGATTACATTTAATAACATTAATTATTGGAATATTTTTCCTCGCACCAATCCCAACCCACGCCCGCATGGCCGCACATGAAGACGCGCCGGTTGAGTACTTGTTTTACAACAGAGACATCACCATCAAAGCAGACGGCCACATGGAAGATGTGGTTGAGTACCGCCTCAAAATACTCAATGAAAAAGGAAGAAACGAAGCCATTACCATGCTGACCTATAATGATTCCGTCAGCAAAATCGAAATTCTGGATGCTCGGACCATCAATAAGGGCAAAGAACA
Source organism: Alphaproteobacteria bacterium (assembly GCA_041738135.1). GTDB lineage: Bacteria > Pseudomonadota > Alphaproteobacteria > JAGOMX01 > JAGOMX01 > JAGOMX01. Next base: position 19,391 of record JBGSQK010000023.1, on the reverse strand, counting down.
CGTAATCTCTAAAAACATGATAGAAAACAAACCACTGGCCAGCAGCACCCAAGCCTTTGACCAGCAGATGCAAGTCATGGTGTCATTTCCGCAAGCGACCATCGGTTCGGAACTCTATATCAAATATAAGACAACCACTAAAAAGCAACCCCTACCCGGCTATTTTGCTCTTAACCTCCGATTTGGCGAACATGGGCTATGGAATCAGTCTCGGGTGAATCTCACCTCAGAGATTCCATTTCATATAAAAGCCATAGACCCCAGCAACAGCTTGAATGTGGAACAAGGACAACAGGACCAAAACCATACCCTATCTATTTCACTGAAAAAACCGCTTTATGAAGAATTAATAGGCACCTCTAACGCGAAAATACGTGAATCATCCCATATAACCATGGTCATGCTCTCCACATGCAACGACTTTAACGACCTTTCAAAAATCCTAGCTAAGAACTACGAGGCCGTTCAACAACAACCCCTACCAGAGGAATTCCAGGTCATAAAACGAGCAGCAGAAAAAGCGACCTCACTAGGCGAAAAAATCAACATCGTAACCTCCATGCTCTCGGAACGAATCAACTATTTAGGTGATTGGCAAACCAACGAAGGCAGATACTCCCCCCGCCCCTTAGCAACCGTAGAAAAAACAGGTGTAGGCGACTGCAAAGATTTCTCCTCCGCAACCACAGCCATCTTGAGATCCATGGGCATAAAAGCGCAAATAGCCCTTGTAACCCGTGCCTATGATTACGTGACTTGTGACAACCTTCCCAGCCTCAACATCATCAACCACGCCATCGTGAAAGTCACCGATGTGCAAAGCAAGATCTGGTGGATCGACCCCACCAACTCCGTCAGCTTTTCTGGTGGCATATTTCCAGACATCGCCAACAGGCCTGCCTACGTACTGGATACCCAAAAACCCACCAAAGAACAAATTCCACCCGTTGACTACCGCAGAGCTAGAGTACATTTAGAAAACACCATCTCGTTGAAAAACGGCAAAGAAGTCAATCAGTCAGGCACATACTGGATCGCAGGCGAAGCAGCTATCCCTGCAACAGCCGCATCATTAGAAGTCTCTAGAAAATCTCTCGAAGAAGAGATTGTAAAAATGCTCGTGGGCTCCACAGACGTCAAAAACCTGAAAATCAAGCTACCCCCCATGGCATCCAGAACCGTAAGGGATATTCAATGCCAATTCTCCTTCGATCAAAACAATATCCTAATCCCAACCAACGTCGGTGATGCCCTATTAATTGAATCCCCATGGACATTCCCCTTCCTCGCGCAAACAGAAGATCAAACCTCAGGCTTATGCCTAGGCCACCCTTACACATACACCCGAGTAACCACCATCCATGATACAGGCAATCAAAACCTACAATCCCTTGACTACCACATCAACCTCCCCTGGATCCGAGCCAGCCGCCAATGCCAAGCCCAAGGCAACAGCATCCAGATCACAGAAAATGTAGAAATTCTAAAAAGCTTCATCACCCCAAAAGAGCTAAAATCACAACCCTACAAAGATTTCCGCAAACTCCTACAACAAACCTGCAAAAACTTCGCTGTGATCATGCCAAATAGGGGCTAGTCGTACTTTTAATAACAATAAAATCTACTCGTTATCATTTATCAGCGCGGTGATGCTTGGGTATCAACTGCTTCATTTCATCCTCAGTTTCCATGATCTTCAAAATATGTGGGGGAGGCGGCGTAAAGTCCTTAATGCCTGGCATAGATTGGAAAAATTCATGAGGTTTAGCCATGCCCTTTCCAGGTATAAAAATACCGGATTTTTCTATGGAATGACACACGACAAAGCCATCTTTGATGAACTTATGGTCCCAATAAAGACCCTGCTCATCCATACAAATAATCTCTGTTTTTAAGGTAAATTTATCGAACAGTTTAAGAGGCTTTCTAAAACGAAAATAAGTTGAGCCCTTAATGGGCCCTCCTCCCATGACTTTCATCTGGTGAAAAAAATTCGTCTGGATCATAAACTGAATTATTGCAATATCCATAAAAGATGCATAGCGAGCGTTATTCATGTGCCCAGCAAAATCCATATCTGTAGGCAATACCCGGAATGTAAGCTCAAGTGGTTTATGAGGGTCAATCTTTTTCCCTCGAACATAGGCCCAAATAATTCTTATCAGAAATCTAAAATATAAAATCACATGCACACCCTATTAATTATAAACAATGAATATATATTATATAGTAAATAATTACAGTTAATATTTAGTTAATATGAACAAAATAATAGATCACCACACTTACGTTTCTTGAACTTGGCACGAACGTTGATTAGAGCTAGAAAATTTTCAACGACGATTCCCATCGACCTGCAACTCCTTATTGATCCAATCATTATCTTCACGCGAGGGAGCATATTGCACATGGGTCAGCAAAGGAAAATTCCAATATTGATAGCTCGTCATCTTACAAGAATTAACCATTCTTTTTAACAGTGCAACATCCTTTTTGGTGACGCTAAAAGCAGCAGCACGATCTGAGTATGTCATCCCAAGGCCCAGCTCTCCATTTAGCCTTAAATCCACCAATGCGAGGTAATCACATACACCCAAGCCTGCGTAATTATGGCATGATCCAGTGCCACACTCATCCATATGCGTTATCAACTGACGCAACGTTTTTTTGACCTGTTCCATGGACTTGATGTCTTCAACTTCCAGTTGGATATCACGATCTACAACAAGCTTGTCTGCCTTAGATGAATAGTTCTCTGCCGTACATTTATCAACTGGGACAAGCACCAACAAGCAAGCGAGCGGAAGTAACTTCAACACCATATTTCCTAACATATTTTACACTCCCATAGAAATTTCATTCAAATAACACTTATAAGGCTAAGCTCAAGAAGGAAGGGGCTTGTTTAAGCATCCCCTTCCATGAGCCCCCTGACCATTACTCCACAAGTCCACCATCAACTGAAGACTTCGTAATTTTGCGCATCAGCGATCTATCAAAAACTTGCCCTTGTGTAGCTTTTAGCACGCCAGCCTTGTCCACTGCGGAATGCATAACAGAAGGCTCTTCTGAATCAGCTTCAGCTTTGAACTCATCATTGTTCAAGGTGGTCATCAAAAAAGACATCTCTTCAAACAGCTCAAGTACAGACTTAAGGGTAGTTAGTTCATCAACTTCAAGGGTAAGTAAATCTTCAATGGTCACAGACGGGTCTCGTTTTACAGCCAGCAAAAGGGTTTGGTGCAGTAAGTATAAATTCTGTGCTATTTTAAAGATATCTCCAGGTTCATACTGCGCCTTTAGCTGTCCAGATTGCACAATACCCTTATAGCCATTATGGATGCGCCCATAAGCCTCACCGGCATCTGCTAAAACTTTATTCAATCCAACTGAAGTCACTTTCCTTTCAAGGTTAGCAATTGAATTAGCGCGTCCTTGCTTGGTAAGCATTAAAACCTTATCAAATTCAGAAAGAAAAAAGCGACCAGAACTTAAAGATTGCGCGCCCACGAGGCATTGAAATAGTTCAGACTTAGTCCTAGGCTGGCGATCTAATTTGATATCCTCAGCTTGATCCTTGCAAGAGGAAGAACTAGAGTCTTCATCATCAGCCTCCTGCTTTTCTTTCTCAACAACCGCAGTATTTCTAGCAGACTCACTCCCCGATCCATCTCTTGGCGACATCCCACCACCTACGCCTGATACAGCCTCAGGTATATCCTCAGTGGCCATAGCTAAACCAAAGATCGATGCCCCGAAAAGAAGCGATAGGATTATGATTTTTGTTAAACGCATTTGTACCCCTTGTTGTTATGTTTATGGAGCTTCATTGTAGACAAGGTCAATCTTTCTGTCACGCTTAAAAACTGTCGTACATTAGAGATCACCTCGTCGATCGAGCGCGTCTGTAAGGTCTAATGATTACTCTATGCGCATGATTTTTCTGTCAAATTAATTGACACATACTAAAAGACGTTTTATACAAAGCATAGACGGCAATGATTTTTGTTATATCTTGCCACAGTATGTCGATAAAGGCGAGCTATTTACCATGAAAAATCTTACTATCAAATCCATTTCTACCCTACTGATTTTGTGTCTGCAATTTAGTTCTGGAGTGGCAATCGCTTCAAGAGAACAACCCTTTGAAGATAGCAATCTCCATGGGCAAAAGCGCTATAGGTCGGAACAATCCGGTGCTATAGATGTGATCGCAAACGACCAAAATCAAGCAGTTGATTTTCTTAACACATTACCTTATGGGCTGATCAGGAAGATTGGTATTTTTGTTACGAGCGAAGAAGCAGCACAAACTGGACATAAATATCTAATTAACTATATGCTGACCTGCAAGAAGATTAAGAATTTTTGCCGCGGTCGGACCCTTGATGTCAATGACAATCCAATTTTTAGTGTTAAAAACCATCTGATGTTTATGTACCTACGTGATTGCTATGTTCAGGCTCTTAACAAATTTAATTCTTTCCCGGAACTCTTACATTTAATCAGCCCACACTATGAGGAATCTGAAGAAATCGGCGCTTGGATCATGGATGAGAGCATAGACGAGGTACGTAGAGGTCGCATCCAAGATTACTTAAATAACCCAGCTGCTGTGGGTGAAACAGTTGTATATGAGCCGCTTACGCAGCCAAGCATGGAGCCACGCCTGGCTAAATACAGATTAATGGAGTTTTTCTTTTGGTTTGATGCTTGCTGCCAAAAATATGCAATCAACCAAGAAGACTATGTTTTGCTCGATAAGATGATTGGATATGCGTTTATTCCGGAAGAGCAATGGAACAATGACATTGAAATTAATAAGATTCATTGGCACGTTAAGAACAGTCTCAGAAATGAATTGCTAGAAAACATAAGGTTCATACCTTCCGAAATAAGGCAAATTTTCAATCTTACAGGAAGTGTCATGTTTACAGAAATGAGAGGATCATCTATATCTTTCTTAAGATATGTGGCGCCTGTGTTTCCTTTCATGCCCTTTGTACATACACTCGCTTTTGATGATATAAAGGTAAATGATACAAACCTTCCTAGCTGTACCCAATACTGTATGCAACTCTCGCACTTAAGTTTGTGCAATAATAGAGCACCTGAAATTCAGGGAGTTACTCAGTATGAACCCCTTCCAAAATGGATTCTGAATGTGAGGGAGATCAAAACACTCAACCTTGAAAATTCTGACTACATTTTGCCTGACATGGCTTTTTCGCTTCAGGACTGCACAGAGTTGTTTATAACCTCCTGTGAACACCAGAGATTTCCCTACTGGTTATCCAAGCTTAAGAACTTGGAATTACTTATCATCGACACAGATAGACTCCTCCCCCTATTAGATTATGTCACGACAGACTATAGAATTGAAATACTGCATGACTTACTGGATGAGCCTAATATGGGCGAAAGGGTGGAAATACATAACGACCATAACGAAGAACTATCCCAATTGCAGAGGCTGCTCAAAGACAACAACTTTTAACCGTTAAAAATCCAATTAATAGAAAATTAGAGGATGAGGTAAGGAAAGTAAATACACTGGTTTTGTAATACCTATAAAATGCGAACTCTAGACAATCCTGTAGATTGTGTTCGTTGATTTTTGTACCGGAAAGCCTGATTGCGAGATTAGAAAATTCTGAGACTATTTCAAAACCCTTTTTTTACCTCTCCCCTTGTGGGAGAGGTCCGAAGCGAAGCGTAGGTGTGAGGGGTCTTACAAGCCGCTTCAGGACTGCGGCAGCAACCCCTCACCCGGCCTACGGCCGACCTCTCCCACAAGGGGAGAGGTGAATTTAAACATCCTCAGCGGAGGTTTTGAAATGGTCTCATTCTCAATTCTAATCTGACATGATATGCTCTATTTACAGTTACTTAACTTTTTGCATTTGACGTATATAATAATAAACAGCAAAATATAATAATATAGTGCATGGAGACAAAGAAATGTTAAAATCTATATCAAAATTAAGCGCCACTTCGTTTCTATTGGCTATGGTCTACGGTACACCAGCCACAGCGCAACAAGATGAGACAGGACAAAATGTAGACAATAACAATAATCCTGCAGCCGTAGCTCCGTCAAAGGATAACCAAGCAGCTGCACAAGAACAACCAAAAACAGGTTGGCCAAGAAAGGTAAGGCTTTCATTTTCCATAAGAAACTGGACACCTGAAGTAGGTCCCGATAAAGTCTCTTTCAAAGTACAAGGCGTTAATAATGGGCCGGATGTACTAGAGAAAGAATTTACTGTTAATGCTCAAAATGCCAACAGGATTGCCATCTCAGACGAGATTGAGTTAAATATGGACCAAGTTATCACATATAGCTATACGGATCAGAATGGATCCGCAATGGGGCAATGTGAGCTATTACCACAATTACCTAAGGATAAATTACTTGGTCGAGATCTGAGGGATGATGCTACAGGGGTAAGACTAGATCTCGTTAGAAATCCTAACTCAAAAGCTTTGCATTGTGAAGTTTCAAGCACTAACAGCCCTGCTGCATCTAAATGAGGGCCATAAAAGGCTAAGCAAACATTATTCGCAGCATGTTATCCCCGCACTCATGGCGGGGATCCAGCGCAAAACGCAACGAAAAGTGACTCAGCAAAGCACATCCTAAGGCGCTCTCCTTGACAGGGAGTAAACTCTTTTATTGCAGTGAAATAATTTGGCAATCTGAAAAATTCTTGCCATACTCCCCACATTAAAACTTCACATATAGTAATTATTTTAATAAATCCGCATAAATATAAACAAATAAGTCATAGTACAGCATGCCAATTAAGTAGTTAAACTCTTTTATTTAAGGGCATCTCATCAATAACAAGGTATTTAAAATTGTATATATTTATGATCAGTAAATATTTTTGCCCATTTAGCAATTTTTTTTCTTGACATATCAACAAGTTATTACTATATTAGTCGTAAGGGTGAGAGAAGAAAACTCTCCCCCTCGTGTACACAAAAACGAAAGGCATCCGGCGTTTGGGCCCCCGCGTAACCCAAGCAAGTCTGGAAATGAGCGGCGCGGTGAGCAAGTAAGGGATATGCGCGTAAAGTGTCATATCTACCGCACGGTTAATGCAAAAAGGTGACGAGGAAGGTATCCCTATAAGCCAAAAACAACCTAAAAAATAACACCGGTGGAAGCCGGCAGATGACTGAGCACCATTAGACATCTAAAGGCTTCCACCACTTATTAGAACGAAGAAGAACTGATATAAGCGCTACTAAAGGCGTAACACCATATATGATTAATGCATCTGCTCCGGTTCCACAACCGGCGGAATGATCTTAACCAACGTAATTTGATTACGTTGGCGCCTCAGTATTTCCACTTTAAACCCAGCTATGGTAAACACCTGCCCCACATCAGGTATTTGCCGTGTTTCGTACAATATCAAACCGGCAATGGTCGAGGCCTCTTCATCGGGTAATTCCCAATCAAACTGGCGATTTAGATCGCGAATGGTCACAGTTCCCAGCACCACAATAGCACCATCAGCCCCTACTCTGACGCCTGGGATTTCCACGTCATGCTCATCCACAATCTCACCAACAATCTCCTCCAGAATATCCTCCAGAGTCACAACCCCCATCAGCACACCATACTCGTCCACCACCACAGAAAAGTGTTCGCGGCGACGCCGGAAGGCCTGCAGCTGATCAAACAAATTGGTGGTTTCAGGAATAAACCAAGGGCTCGTCGCCACCTCATATATATTGATTTTTGACGTATCATTATTGTTATTCTGTAAGGCCCTGAACAGCATCTTCGCATGCAGAATCCCCACAATATTGTCCGGATTTTCCCGCCATAAAGGCACCCGCGTATGGGGACTTTCAAGCATCTTTTGCACAATACTTTCAACGCCGTCATTGATATCTAACATGAACACATTCTTGCGGTGAATCATAATGTCACCCACATCCACAGTCGCCAAATCCAGGATACTGCGTAACATAGCCTTCTCATGAATAACTTCTTCACCAGGCCCTTCATGCAGCTCAATCATCCCGCGCAATTCTTCCGCCGTGTTATTCAGTTTCGACACATCCTTAACACCAAACAACCTAAACGTCTGCTTGGCCAAATACTCCAAAATCTTATAAATGGGCTGCATGACAATCGTCAATGGACGCAACAGTTTCGAGACAAACATGGCTGTATTTTCAGGATGATTTACCGCATAAAGCTTAGGCAAAACCTCCACAAAATATATAATCAACAAACTCATCATGGCCGTTGCATAGATGGCACCTACTTCGCCAAACAACTCAGCCATCATAATGGTCGCCATGCTGCCAGCGGCCGTATTCAATACTGTGTTTCCAATAAGAATTGAGCTAAGCACATGCCCCATATTACGCCTTAAACGCACCACCACCTTGGCCGGCTTGCTACCCAGCTTCACCATATTGTGAAGCCGAATCTTAGACGACCCCAAAATAGCCGTCTCAGAAGCCGACAAAATGGCTGACAAGAACAGCAGCATAACGATAGCTAAAACGATGAGTAACAGGTTAATTCTCCTTGGTTCGAATATTTTACACGTTCATATAAGCTCAGATTGAATAATGTTTCAACTAAAAAGCTTCATGGTCTAAACAACACCAGTCAAAGACGACTCAACCTCAACCTTGAAAAACGACCAAGAAATTTTCAATCTACCTTGAATTTCGACCAAAACAGCCAATTCACTAAGAATCCTAGCCATTTTTTTTCTTCCAAATACTCACATCCTAAAACAAACGAGCAGCCTAAAGAAACTCATTGCAAATTACAAGCCCGCTTCTGTTCATCTTGCTGCCCAAAACACTCCACCATTGCTGCTCTAATATGATTTTTAGCATCGCGTGCAAAAACGTTGATGTGGACGTTATGCTCTCGCAGGTAGTTTGTGAACAAGTCAAACTGAGCCAGATCCAGATCAGCAGTCTCCTTCCAAACAGCTGACAAACCTTTCTTGATTATCTTTCGCATATGATTTTCAAGAGCAGCATTCAATCCACTAAGACGTTCCCTAACCCTTTCATTATGAATAGCAGCAGTTAAGTCAACGAAAGTAGTTAGGGATAGAAATCTTTGAACCGCGCTTAACTGGCTTTCTACAGAATGGTTACTCACCACTTCAATAAGCCCCCTGAAGAAATCGGCCCTATCGTAGCCTGCATCCTCATCATCATGGTGCGATCCAAAGCCGTACCTTGAACCCAAAAACACGACTAATTGTTGCTCTCTCTCCGCCGCCATAGGCTTACCATTGGAATCCAGCTGCTCAGGGGCATAACCTGGAACAAAATCTTGCAGTAAAGCTAAAATGCTTAAACCTTCCACAGGACTAAGCGCATGAAGAGCCTCTAACGTTCGCATACCTTCATCATAGGGCGAATAAACAAAGAAAAAACGATCATCAAGAACATTGCCTTTCAACAAAAAGTTCAAACATTGAACTGCACAAGGCTTATCACTTAAATATATGAGAGCATTGGTAAACGTCACTCTATTTCCAAAGCTAGGATAAGTAAGAGCTTCATCAAATGATTTGTTCTGCTGCATTTGTTCATATAGAATTAGCAATTGATTTAATGAAGCTGGATTGATTTGCCATTGATATTTTTTAAGCCATGGATTCGACCTGCTACAAAACAGATGGTATTCACTAGGTAGCGTTAACTTCAGAAACTGCCTAATCCGACCATGCTTAATATAAAATTGATCAAACACACAACCGCATTGATGTCTCGCACTCATCCAGTATGGGATATACGATGCTACGAGCGGACGATTTTGAAATGGTACAATCTAGTTACGTCTTCCGTACAAAACCTATCCGGCAACACCACTACCTGAAGATTAACAAATCGTTGGATTAAACGCTGATAATTAGCGGCTCTTAAATCTCGCGCATCATACTCAATAAAAGTAAGCAGATTATTATCATCAGGTATGCTGTTCTTTAAGATGCCCATCTCTTCTATATGCTTATCGGAAAAATGATACAGATTTAGAAGGGTAACCTTATCCAATGGCAGGCCATTCAATAAGGCCATATCTCTAAAATCTCGCGGTAAAGTCAAGACATATTCGACACCATAATCAATATCCCGCAAAGCCCGACAGGTACCTCGCAAACCTATAGTATTTTGGGAATAACGACCGATTGCCTTAAACACATCCACCGGTATACGTGCAAGCCCGTTAGCCTCACTGACACCAGGCAACCATCTTCCCGGAGGCAATGAATGGTCTTCCAAAGATTGCGATGAAACAGCCACGCCAGCAAACCCAAGCAGCAAAGCCCCGTAAAGCCAGATAAGATGAAAACCCATATATATGCTCCTAATGATGATCTGCAAAAGCCAGCATACCTGTGGGAACAAATAAATCAAGCCACTTTGATAGCATTTACGAAGCCCATAAAGGCCCAAAAAACTTTACTATGTGTAAAATTGTTTTATATTGAGTATGTATTTTATATGGGGTAATAATTCATCAGACAATTTTTTTAGAGTGTCGAAGGAAAAATACAACCAACAAATAGGCATAGATTAAATATTTTTCTTGTATACGCTTAATAGGAGCTAGCTTAGTGATTAAAAAAATAGCATACCTACTACCCTTGTTGACCACACTATGTATGGACACATGCCTGTCTTCAGACGATCAACAGAAAAATGTACGATTTGCAGCTTTTACAAAGATTGCCGTCATCGATTACAAATCCGCCCCTATCCAACCAATAACATACGCAGGCTTTGGGATAACAGGGCACCAAATGGCAAACTTACTTGCAATCACATGCCCAGAATACTTTAAAGACAGAAAACCATTTAAACCTGATGATTTTACGAATCCCAGCAAAAAACTGGAATCCCTATCTGAGGCAGAAGAAAAGGCTGACAAATCTTACGAAGAGGCTCTGGCGTTACTATGCACTGATCCAACTCAAGCCAAAATGGAAAAAATAGAAGAAACCAAAGCAGAACACTTCCGAAAAGCAGCAAGGTCGCTCATTTCAGTTATGGCCTGGTTAGACATTGAAAAGGGCGAAACAGATCCTACTCTAGAATCAGCACACAAGTACATAGAAGCAAAAACAAAGTATGGCTATTGCGTATCCGTTTCAGTCAGTCAATACGTTAAAGCGGCAGAAATCACCACAGATAATAAAGACTTTCATTACTACTGCAATAGAACCCTGAAAGGCTGCTTGGCACTTAAGAATATGGAAAAGTGCGAAGCAGCGTTGCTATATCTAAACAAACTGGATCGGCTTATAACTTCGCGCATAAAAGAAGCCAACTGCTTCGATGATTATCACGCTTCATGCTTTGCGGCGAACATGAATTGTAAAAAAACACACAGCACAAATCCTATTTGTGTTCAGAACTACAAAAAATGTAGCACTTCCTATGGCATATGTGAGGCATGTCAAACACAGAACATTTCATGCGTTATTTGCAATTTAAAGTACGAAACGTGTGATAAAAAGTTCTCATGCGCAAAATATATAGAGCTATTCCGCTGGATTGATGAACTGACAGCACAACTGAAAGAAAGTCCCAGTGTTTAAGGAAATCCGGACCAAGCGCCAACAATTCCCTTTTCATGAGCACCAAATTTAGCTATGTATAAGCAAAACTATAATTCCACCTCCAATGAGGTCTAAAAATGCCTGAGATAACCGTGAACTTTATAACCGAGCCTGAAAAACAGGATGACTTAAAACAGATGGCCAATGCCATCCGCGCCCTCTCCATGGATGCGGTTGAAAAGGCACAGTCCGGCCATCCAGGCATGCCCATGGGCATGGCGGATATTGCCACGGTTTTGTTCTCTCAATATCTTAAGTTTGATGCCGCCAACCCTGCTTGGCCTGACCGCGATCGTTTTGTTTTGTCCAATGGCCATGGGTCCATGTTGCTTTATTCGCTGGGTTATTTGACCGGCTATACGGGCATGACCATCGAGCAGATCAAGAATTTCCGCCAATGGGGCAGCCATACGGCCGGCCATCCCGAGCACGATGTTATGTTGGGCATTGAGACCACCACAGGCCCACTGGGCCAAGGCCTAGGTAATGCTGTGGGCATGGCGCTGGCGGAACGCATAATGAATGCCGAGTTTGGCAATTTAGTTGACCATCGCACATATGTATTTGTAGGCGACGGCTGCCTGTCCGAGGGCATCTCACAAGAGGCCATATCCTTTGCAGGACACCAAAAACTCTCCAAGCTCATGGTATTTTTCGATGACAACCAAATCACCATCGACGGCCCTACCTCGCTGTCCATTTCCGATGACCATTGCAAACGTTTTGAAGCATCCCATTGGCACACCCAAAGGGTAGACGGCCATGACCCAGCGGCCATTGCTAAAGCTATTGAGATAGCACAAGCTGATGACAGGCCTTCATTCATCGCATGCAGAACCATCATAGGCTTTGGCTCGCCCAATAAATCCGGCAAAGCAAGTTCTCACGGCTCGCCATTAGGTGCAGAAGAAATCGCTTTAGCCCGCAAAACTCTAGGTTGGGACTCTCCTCCTTTTGACATACCAGAACACATCCTATCCTCCTGGCGACAAGTGGGCACAAAGGGCTCAACCGCTCATAAGGAATGGCAAACGCGCTTTAACAGCTCGCCCAGCAAAGATGAATTCAACCGCAGGATTGCAGGCATATTACCCACAAACCTAAAATCTACCTTTGCGGATTTTGCCAACGAATGGATTGCAACCCCACCCACAAAAGCCACACGTATTCTATCGCAAAATGTATTAGACAAGATCGCCCCCATCATGCCAGAACTGGTTGGTGGATCAGCGGATCTGACAGGCTCAAACAATACAAAAGCTGCTCAGATGACAGGCATCACCGCAGATCATTACGATGGCGACTACATATATTACGGCGTGCGCGAGCATGGCATGGCAGCCATAATGAACGGGCTAGCCTTACACGGCGGGATCATTCCCTACGGCGGCACATTCCTGACTTTCTCAGACTATTGCCGGCCAGCCATCCGGCTATCTGCCCTCATGAAGCAACGGGTGATTTACGTGATGACCCACGACTCCATCGGCCTAGGCGAAGACGGCCCTACTCACCAACCCATAGAGCATTTAGCAGCCCTACGCGCCATCCCCAACCTCCAAGTATTCCGCCCAGCGGACCCCATAGAAACTTTGGAATGTTGGCAAGCGGCCTTAGAATCCCATGACGCACCCTCTATCATAACCTTGACCCGGCAAAATGTCCGGGCCATGAGACTAGAGGTCAGCCAAGATAATCTCAGCCAAAAAGGCGCCTACGTATTAAAAGAAGCCTCCGCCTATCGTCAAGTCACCGTCTTTGCCACAGGCTCAGAAGTGAGCCTTGCCATAGATGTGGCTAATTTACTGGAAGCAGGAGGCTTGGCCACAGCCGTTGTGTCCATGCCCTGTTGGGAGCTCTTCGAACAACAGGATGCAGCTTACAAAGACTACGTTCTAGGCCCAGAAGATATTCTTCGCGTCTCCATTGAAGCCGCCAGCACTTTCGGCTGGGAACGCTATGTGGGCCGGCACGGACTCAAAATCGGCATGACCGGCTTTGGCGCTTCGGCCCCCGCCGGCGACTTATTTAAACATTTCGGCTTCACCACTGAAGCCATCGCCCAACAAATCGTAACAAAATTAGGAGAAGAAAATGAGAATAGCAATTAATGGTTTTGGTCGCATAGGTCGTTTAGTATTACGTGCCATCGCCGAACGTAACGACCCCGCAATCCAAGTGGTAGCCATCAATGACCTCGGGTCGTTGGCGGATAACGTGCATCTCTTCAAATACGATTCTATCCACGGCCGTTTTGGTAAGGATGTCAAAACCACAGAGGATACTATGGATGTGGGCACAGGGCCCATTAAAGTGATTTCACAGCCTAAACCTCAAGACCTTCCTTGGAAAACCATGAACATAGACCTGGTCTTGGAATGCACAGGCCGGTATACAACCCGCGATACTGCTGCCGCTCACGTAGAAGCAGGTGCGAAAAAAGTATTGGTCTCCGCCCCTTGCACAGGCGCGGATTTGACAGTGGTTTTCGGCGTCAACGAAGACAAACTTAATGACTCGCACAAGGTCGTCTCCAACGCCTCATGCACCACCAACTGCCTGGCACCCGTTGCGAACGTGCTACATCAAGGCATAGGAATCGTCAACGGCTTTATGACCACCATCCACGCCTACACAGCCGACCAAAGGCTGGTAGATTCCATCCACTCAGATCTACGCCGCGCCCGCGCAGCAGCCCTGTCCATGATCCCTAGCTCCACCGGAGCCGCAAAAGCCATTGGCCTAGTACTACCAGAACTCAACGGCAAACTAGAAGGCACCGCCATCCGCGTTCCCACTTCCAACGTATCGGTTGTGGACCTAGCCTTTAATGCCGCACGCGACACCACTGCCGAAGAGATCAACGAACTCATGACCAAAGCCGCAGTCGGCCGCCTAAAAGGCATCCTAGGTGTAGTGGACGAACCCCTCGTTTCCATCGACTTCAACCACAACCCCTTAAGCTCATCCTTCGATCTCACCCAAACCACAGTCATCGACAAACGCCTCTGCCGCGTTGTGTCTTGGTACGACAACGAATGGGGCTTCTCCAACCGGATGATCGATACAGCAAAGGTTATGTGCAGGTAACTTTTGGGACCTTGCCCCAAACCTTAGGATTCAGAAATGGTATGGAAGAACAAAACTCCATACCATTTCCATAAATATCCCGGGTTTCAGGGCAGAGCCCTGAGAAAGACAAATGCCATCCGAGCATCAGCTTAGAGGTATTACAACCCCAGGGGTGCTCGTTATCATGGGATAACCAATAACCGCCGTTGCATGTTTCGGATTAGCATAGATCCGTTTGCTTTGAGTAAGCTTGGCATCCACCAACATACGAGCAAATCGTATGGCCAGCGGCAGCGGATCTATGATAACCAGATCCTTGTATCTTTCATCCGTAAGCAAACCAGATAACGCCTTGTCTTTACCGATGAAATAGCTACCTCCTAAAACAATGGTATCCGCATCCTGCTCCACAAGCTGATCGATAGCAGAGACTATTGATTTACAAAGGCTTTCATCCGCATCTGCAAAGTCCGTAAAAGGCTGCAGGTTTAAAGCCTCAAAGCCCACATACTGATGAAATATGCCATAGGATTTCATAATGCGCTCAAGAGCATACCCATGCCATTTACCAGCTGTAATAAGACCAAATTTTCGGCCCAACATCTGTGCCAGACGGACCGAACAATCAGCCATTCCCACCACCGGAATACGAACTGCTTCACGGCACTCGAATAACCCTGTATCGCCCATGGATTCAATAACTATAGCATCCATCCCCTCTTTCTCAGCCTCAACCGCGGCCAGAACCATACCGGCCCTCGCCAATGAGTGCTCAATATCACATTGCCCATGAACAGAGCCCATGCTGTTATGGCTAAGACTGATCTCTACACCATCGTCTTGAAACGGCAGCAAATCACCCAACTGCCTGAATGGTTTTTCTGGGTTAGGTGGCCCAGGGAAAATGACTCGTATTTTGATCGTGTAATTCATGATTAATCTCCTTATATGTTGCATATCATGTAGGAGCATTATGGCCATATGGTTTAAATTGAGAACTAGAGTCATAGTTGAATGCCTTTAACTTTTAGTTTAAGCTAAGCAGACGATGTGGAGTTAATTTCATGAACCTAAACCAGTTGAAAATCTATATAACCGTGGTCGAACAAAAAGGCTTTAGCGCGGCTTCGCGGTTACTCAACTTGTCGCCCACAGCTGTGAGCAAACAGGTCAGGAGCCTTGAAGACCATCTGGGGGTTCAGCTTATTCTCAGAACCAGCACCACATTTGACATAACAGATGTGGGCATGCTCTTTTATGACAATTGCAAGAGATTGCTAAAAGACTTCACTAACCTTGAAGACCTGACGCAATCCTTTCAACAGGAACCCAGCGGAAGCTTAAAGGTATCCTCTTCAGTGGCCTTCGCAGAGACCTTCATCGTTCCGCATATGAGTGAGTTTATATCACGTCACCCCAAGATTCTTTTGACCCTGGACATAGCCGATCGTATCCCAGACGTGCAAAGAGAGGATATAGATTTATGCTTCGGCCTCATCGGCCATTGGGATCAAGATCTCATTCAAAAGAAGTTTATCAGCACCCGCACCGGAATATATGCCTCGCCGGCATACCTGGAAAAACATGGGGAACCCAAATCAAAAAAAGACCTTCAAAACCATCGCTTTATCTGCCACGCCAACAGGCCTGACTCACAAACCATTGCCTTTAAAAAAGGCCCCTCCATTCACATTCAGCCAAGCATAGCCGCAAACGATCATACCGCCCTCCTCGCCTTTGCTAAAGATGGCTTGGGACCCATCGTTCTCTTTGAGTTTATAGCGCAACCTTTGGTTGAGTCTGGTCAGCTCAAACCAATCCTTACAAACGAAGAAATGCCGGCGGAGAACTATAATGTTTACTATCCTCCGGCGCATCACATGAAACCAGCTGCCAAAGCCTTTCTGGATTTTGTTTTTTCAAGGTGCTAACAACGTTTGAATTAAAGTCTGCGCTAACCAGCTCTCGTATTCATCTGATGTCCAGCCACGCTCTACAACTAACATACGATACATATCTCGACCTGTGAGGGACCACAAGATGTCTCTCGCCTTAGTAAATTCAAGATCTTTCGCCAAAGCGCCCTCCTCCCACATGGTGCAGATGGTTTCTTCTTGGCGGCCATAGCGCCGTAGCTCCCTTTCTTTTTCCAGTTCTTTAAACTCCGGCGCCAAAACCGAGGCGCCGCGGAGCATCTGCATTTTAACATTCTCGGCCTCATATATTTGCCTTGCGATTTTGGCAGATATTTTCAGCCGATTGGCAGCCACATGCTCACTCTTTGATTCTTCCACAAGCGCTTCAAAGTTATCTGCTGGCAAAGCTTCATCGAGGATGGCATGCAAAATACCGCGTTTTGATTGGAACAGCGCATAAACAGTCGGCGACGACACCTGTGCTGCATTTGCCAACCGATCTATAGTAACGGTCTCAAATCCCTCAACCTGGAAAAGTTCTTGCGCAGCAATAAGTATACGGCTCCTAGTTTGCGCCGCTTGGGCTTGCCTGCCCTCTGCTTTGTAGGTTCGTTTCATTTTGTTTGACATATTGGATATAGCTTACTATAACTAATATGAAAGTACAATATATATGATGAAGGAGACTAAAAATGAGTAGGAATAATGCGGCTCTTGCTGAAGCACTTTACACACATATGGGAGAAAAGAATGTGGATGGAATGGAACCCTATATCCATTCAGAAGTACAATTTACCACCCCCCTGGCAAATTTGACTGGTAAGGATGCATATCTTAAAGCAACTAGAAATTTCACCAATTCGTTCAGCTCCCTGAAGATCCGCACGGTAATGGGGTCAGACAATCAGGCCATAGTGGTTTATGATTTGGACTTCCCCATGATTGCTGAGAAAATTCCCAGTGTTTCACTACTAACCTTTCATGAAGGCCTGATCACGAAAATAGAACTTTTCTACGACGCCCGTCCTTTTGTGAAGAGATAGTTAGGGAGAATTTCTAATAATACCGACCGGCGCCAGCCGGTCACGAATATTTTCCTTGCATCTGGTATTTTATTGATATATAAACCACTTAATTCGATTGCATGCCGCGGGGTGGAGCAGTCTGGTAGCTCGTCAGGCTCATAACCTGAAGGTCGTAGGTTCAAATCCTGCCCCCGCAACCAATTAAACATTGGGTTTTTTGACTTCCAGAGAGTCTCACAAAATCTCAATGGGACACTGGAGGGACACTTTGAAAAAAGAACACCCTTCCTCGCTCCCTACGTCTAACCTCGTCCGTAAAAAATTAAGCGTTGCATATTCTCCTATATTTTGGTGTATTGCTATATAGTTTTGCACTTATATATGAAAAGCATACAATGGCAACCATCGAAAAAAGAATCACAGATGAAGGAAAAGTTATTCATCGCGTAAAAATTCGACTGAAAGGTTACCCTTCCCAAACAGCAAGCTTCAATCGATTAACCGATGCAAAGATATGGGCTCAACATACGGAGGCCGCCATACGGGAAGGCCGACACTTCAAAACATCCGCATCTAAAAAACATACCCTTGCAGAGACAATCGATCGCTATTGCGAAGAAGTCCTTTCATTTAAGCCGAACAGCACAGAAAACCAGCGGCATTATCTGAAGTGGTGGAAAAAGGAGGCTGGAATCTATCTTCTGTCCGATATCACCCCTGCCCTTCTCATAGAGCACAGAGGCAAGCTTATAGGCTCAGAAAACAAGTTTGGACGCCAAATTGGCCCAAGCACCGTTAATCGCTACGTGACAGCCCTAGGGCACGTCCTTACCGTTGCCGTTAATGAATGGGAGTGGACGGAGCAAAACCCTGCTCGTAAAGTTTCAAAATATAAAGAACCCAGAGGGCGAGTCCGCTTCCTCTCCGATGATGAACGTAAAAAGCTCTTGGAAGCATGTAAGGAAAGTGACAACCGCTTCCTATTCACAGTGGTTGTTTTGGCGCTGAGCACCGGGGCTCGCAAGATGGAACTTTTAGGACTCAAGTGGCAAGATGTGGATTTGACGCGTAATAGCATCATTTTGCATGAGACAAAGAACGATGACAGGCGAGCACTTCCCCTACAAGGCTATGCCTTGTCTTTAATATTGGAATGTTCAAAAATCCGCAAACCCAATTGCCCCTATGTTTTTCCAAGCGAAAAGAAATGTCAGCCCATTGACATACGCACTGCCTGGGAAAATGCACTAAAAAGAGCAGAGATCGAAGACTTTCGTTTCCATGACCTGCGACATTCAGCTGCTTCTTATCTAGCCATGAATGGAGCAAGCATAGCTGAAATTGCAGAGGTTTTGGGACATAAGACCCTCCAAATGGTAAAACGCTACGCCCATCTCAGCGAAGCCCACACAGCTAAAGTTGTACAAAGCATGAATGAAAAGATTTTTGGATGAATAATATGTATGCGCAAAAAATACATGAGCAGGATGTCGATTCTTGCAAAAAATGGCTATGTGACAATACACCGATCAACGTTAGACGGGGGTTAGGTTATATAGCATCTCTTAACAGTCTATATGGACCGCTTTACGATGGCCAAATAAGTAACCTTTTAAGTAAGCTGATGGGGACGAAGACGTTTGCAGGGATCTCCGTTGCCACAGGGTATGGTATTGTAACCATAGACGATATTGTCACTATTGAACCATTTGATTCCGAACCTGATTTTTCGGACCATTGTGTTCGATCTCGACTTA
>JBGSQK010000022.1:0-4794 GCA_041738135.1 Alphaproteobacteria bacterium | reverse complement strand
TTTCTCAGCTTTTCACGACACACCAGGTTTGTAACAAACAGTCTTGGCCTCATAACATCCTCCGAATGAGTTGAAAATACGGAGGACAGTCTGGACTATTTTAAAAGCTAAAAAAAGATGGGGTTAAATTGACGCTTACGGATCTTTAATCCTAGCGATTTGCCGCTCCACTTTTGAAAGAATTTCCCTCTGCTCTAAATTCCTATACATTTCACTAACCTCCCTATGGACTAACAGATTTAGTCTACCGCACCAAAGGTAAATTTTTGCCACGTAAAAGGTTAATTGATCGTGAAATGTATTTGAACTTTGAATTTATTAATTTAAGTTTCAATGGGATAGTTGCTGAAACTAGCTGGCCGCGGCAAAAAGAATTGTGTCAGATGGTAAGGTAGCCCTATTCACATAATAAAGTAGCTCACCCACTAGGATGGCAGAGCCAGCAATTAAAACCGGACCTGGAGGTAAATCTGATAGTGTGTTCATAAGACTATCTTGTATGGCTATAGGAAAATCCTTTAGGTCGTTAATAGATTCTAGAGAGTGTCCCAATGCAAAAGAGGGGAGGGGAATGTAAGTAGCAGATCTCAGATTACTGCGAAAAGCTTCCAGAAACCCTAGGATATCCTTGCTGGCGCGTAAGGAAAATATCAAGTGAAAAGGTGTCTGTTTAAGTTCCTGCATAGTAAGTACAGCTGTTTGAGCGGCGTTGACATTGTGGGCCATATCAATCCAGAGTTCACGGCCGTTTATGGTTATCCTGTGCATACGACCCGACCACTGAGCATTTCTTAAGCCGGACAGAACGGTTTCTTCGGATTGTATCCCAATGATGGACGCAATTTTTCGCGCAATAGCCGCGTTTTGTTGTTGATGCGTGCCTAGCAGACTCAGCTGCACATCTTCAATTTCAGCCGCCAGATAAAATGGAGCATTTTTTAAAGTCGCTTCATCTTCTATGGCTTTGAGGATAGAGGGTGCTTGTTTGATTGTGACTACGGGGCAGCACGCTTTTATAACACCCGCTTTTTCTCTTGCGATACTAATGATATCTGGACCTAGTAAATCCACATGATCAAGGTCGATTTGTGTGAGCGCTGTAGCCAATGGATTTTCAATGACATTGGTTGCATCATGGCGTCCACCCATGCCGGTCTCTAGCAGAAGATAATCAGCCGGTACCCGCTTAAATTCTATGAAAGCGACCGCTGTTATGAGTTCAAAATAGGTGAGGGGCTGGTCGTCCGCATGTGCCAAAACCACTTGTAGAGTTTTTAAGAAATCCGTATCCGAGATAGTCTTGTTACTCAGCTGTATGCGTTCACAGATGGAAACTAAATGTGGAGAGGTATAGCGATGAACCCTAAACCCCGCTGTTTGCAATATACTATCCAGGTAAGCAAGCACCGATCCCTTGCCATTGGTCCCAGCCACATGAATTACTTTGGGTAAATTCAAATGTGGATTTCCCAAACGAGCGAGAAGTTCACGAAAAGGCGAGAGTGTAGCTTCACGCCTAGGCCTATGACGCGCCTCTAACAGATCGTATATGTGTTGTTCCGTTTGTGAGTACTTCATAACACAGTTATACGGTAAGTGACTGATTAAAGCAAAATATTTGGAACTTTCAGGCTTATTTAAATGAGGAGGTGATTGTCGAATATGCCGCTCACAGTAATTAACTTACAGTATGGGAGTCCCGTTTATCCCCGGCCTGGGTCGGAGGACTTATAGTGTGTTTTATATGCTGCCTGGTCACAACTACCCAGTCAAATTCAGATAATACCTCGTATGTCTCAACTCGCCACTTTTAACCAATGCACCCATGTCCACTAACTCAGCCAGATCGCGGGTGGCGGTGGCTCTAGAGGTGCGGGTTATGGTAAGGTAATTATCCGCGCTTAGGCCTCCTTTGAAGCCATCCGGTCCTTCCTTGAACATGCGAGCTAGGGCTTTCTCCTGGCGGTCATTGAGTTTGCCTCGCAAGCGGTCATATAGCTTGGTTTTGCCAATGAGGAACTCGATATATGTTTGGGTATATTGCTGCGCTTCTAAAACAGTGTCGGCAAAATATTTGAGCCAGTCATCGATGTTGATGTCCTTGTTGGACCATTCCAAAGCGTCATAATAATCTTTGCGGTGCTTCAAAATTGTGTGGGCCAGGGCTATGAGAGTAGGCTCGCCAAAGGTTTGCGCGAGCGCCTTTTCCGCTATGGCGCGCCCCACTCGACCATTCCCGTCTTCAAAAGGGTGAACGCAAACGAAGTATAAATGCGCGATGCCCGCGCGAGTGAGAGCGGGAAGGGGAGTCTTGCCTCCCGGAGCGGTGTCGTTAAACCAAGTGATGAATGTACCCATTTCATTCGCCATGCTAGCTGATGGAGGCGCCTCAAAGTGTACCTTGAGCCTGTGTAAATATCCGGAAACCACCTGCATGGGCTCTTCATGTGTACGATAACGACCGATGTCTTTCAAGTCGTCACGACCCAGCGTTACCATGCGATGCCATTCATATAGTTTTTCGTGTGAAAGGGGCGCCTGGAAAGACTGGTACAGATCCACCATCATCTCAGCAATGCCTTGCTCAGAAGGCAGAGACTTCCGCGCATCCGATTGTAAGCCAAACTGCCTGCGGATTGAAGATTGCACACTGTCGCGGTTGAGAAATTCGCCCTCAATTTCCGACGTCGTCATGGCTTCGTTGGCGATGATATCGATTTTAAGGGTGTCTTTGTCGTTATCACTCAAGTGCTTAAACGCACCCAGCAACAGTCCCTCGCTTTTGAGAAACTGCGCCTCAAGGCGTTCGAGTTTAGAGCTGACGTATGTGAAATGAGGCCAGTCGGCCTGCTGCCAATTCCATTGCATGAGTTATAGAGCTCCCTTTCTATAACTCATTATATGTCATTTCGTGAGTTATAGGAAGAGGGTTCTATAGCTCAGGGTCAGTTCGCCAAAAGCTGCAACTCAGGGGTTTTGTCGTCTTTAATTGATTTATCCACAAGCTGTGGACACATTTCCTTACAGGCTAGACCAAGTTCAGTGTTTTCTTCCTGATGACCAAAGCATATACTTTTGCAAGCCACTTGAATAACTTTTTTGCAGCGAGGGTTGTTGGCATTACGTTGACATCCCAAAAGATCGTACTCGGAGATCGATCCGCCTATGTAACCAACCACAGCTGATGAGGGTGAAGCATAAAATAATGACGCAAGAACGATAAATCCTATGGCTGAACATCTCATAGTGAATCCCCTTTATTTTTTCTTTATCTTCGCGCATCGAATCATAGAAGTCAATTGCTTCATTTTTTATTGTAACCAATAACCAAAAGCCCCGTCATCCACAGCAGTTCCGGGTAACGGAGTAAGAGTGGGCCAGCAAATGAGGGTCGCGCAGCGACTTCCTTATAGATATATGGAGCCTCTTACGAGCGCGCTCTGGTTGACGGAAATATCAACGATTTCCTTGCCCGAGTATTATTAGGTATCGTTATAAAAAGGCCAAAATGTATGGACCCAATCAAGGGGGTGAAAGTATTACCCAACTTTCCCAGCCCTAGGATGCGCCTGCAAGTAAGTCTCAAACAACGCCTGATCCTCCAGTTTTGTATAAACTTGCGTGCTGGACAAGGATTCATGCCCCATGAGCTCTTGAATGCTTCTTAAATCCGCTCCCCCCGCCAGTAAGTGAGAGGCAAAACTGTGGCGCAAACTGTGAGGAGTAGCGGTTTCCGGCAAGTTGAGCAGCAGGCGGATTTTCTCCATTTGTTTTTGAACAACCCGGGGGCTTAAGCGGTCTCCCTTGATGCCCAGAAACAGAGGGCTGTCAGGCTCAGCCGTTATAGGGCAACTATCCAGATAGGCCTTGAGCTTGCCAAAGACCGGAAACATCATGGGCACAAGCCGTTCCTTGTTCCGCTTGCCCTTAATACGCAAGGTTTGTGTATGGATATCCCGAACATTTAAATTCAATGCTTCCGTAATACGCAAACCACAACCATAGAGCAGCATAAAAACCGCTTCATCCCGCGCCTGCACCCATTTGGGCTGATTCCTGTAAAGCACACTGAGGTCCAGCAAGTGTGTAACATTCGTATAAGACATAGGCCGAGGAAGAGACTTCTCACTTTTGGGACTAGTAAGCTCATCCAAATGCGTATTCTTAATCTCAGCATGCTTATGCAAATAGGCATACAGATTCTTAATAGCCGACAAAGCCCTCTTATTGGAATTAGCAGACGATGCATCCTTGATGCGATGCGCCAGGAACGACCTGAATGAAGATAACGTAAGCTGCTCCAATATCTCCAAACTGACATTTTGCCCCATATGACTATTGATGAATCCAAAAAACGAAGTCAAATCCAACAGATAATTATAAGTCGTATGCAAAGAAGCATGCTTCTCATGCACCATATGATCATGCCATTTTTGCATATGCATCATCAAAGCCGCATCGCAGCATTCCTTTAACCGAATCAAAGATGTGGCGATTTTTGTTTTCATAAGACCAGTATAATAGTGACAAACAATTAATGAAAGGGTGCATTAGGGTAAATGTACCAAAACCTAAACAGTAGAGGCGTTTTGACACATAGGCAATCGGAATTGGCTTTAGAATGCCTATTAGGAATGAGTAAATCTAAATGTAGGTGAGCGTATAAACAACCCCACCCCTGCGGTATACAATTAGCTTGCTAGAGCAGCGGATGCCTTATTCAGGGCGGGTTTGAAGTTGAACGGCAGCAATTGGCTTAAATCTTTCGTCGTATGAATATTTTCTAACGCATGT